>NZ_JBQPEO010000001.1:0-1095548 GCF_052665285.1 Rossellomorea sp. DUT-2
CGAGATGAGATTTCCCATCACGTAAGTGAGTAAGATCCCTAGAAGATGACTAGGTAGATAGGTCAGAGATGGAAGCATGGCGACATGTGGAGTTGACTGATACTAATCGATCGAGGACTTAACCACATTATAAAGCGGAGGCGGCTTGAACAGAGACGACAAGCATTTCTGGGCAATCAGAAGAGGGTGCTTTTTACCCTCAGCTGATTGAACTGAAATGACCTCGAGTCTCTAGCCGCCGGAGCTAGATTGCAACAATTGGTCGATATTCGGCTTTCTTGACATCAATTCTTTATCTAGTTTTCAGGGAATAAATTTTATATGAAAATATAAAAAAACCTTGAAAAAATATATTTACGCGATATAATAGTACTTGTCCTTAAAAAAGAGACAAGAAATAGTCTGGTGACAATGGCGAAGAGGTCACACCCGTTCCCATGCCGAACACGGAAGTTAAGCTCTTCAGCGCCGATGGTAGTTGGGGGATCTCCCCCTGTGAGAGTAGGACGTCGCCAGGCATATCGTTCCGCAGTAGCTCAGTGGTAGAGCTATCGGCTGTTAACCGATCGGTCGCAAGTTCGAATCTTGCCTGCGGAGCCATCATATGGAGAGCTGTCCGAGTGGCCGAAGGAGCACGATTGGAAATCGTGTAGGCGGTTAATGCTGTCTCAAGGGTTCAAATCCCTTGCTCTCCGCCATAACATTTCTTCTTATCAAGGCCCATTGGTCAAGCGGTTAAGACACCGCCCTTTCACGGCGGTAACACGGGTTCGAATCCCGTATGGGTCACCAACACTTTTTTTGAAAGTGAAAATAAAACAATCATTATATTGGAGGATTAGCTCAGCTGGGAGAGCATCTGCCTTACAAGCAGAGGGTCGGCGGTTCGATCCCGTCATCCTCCACCATGATTTTTTACGAAACGAAAGCGGAGTAAAATAATCTTCATTAATTTATAAGTTTAACTTAACACTTATATCGTCGCGGGGTGGAGCAGTTCGGTAGCTCGTCGGGCTCATAACCCGAAGGTCGCAGGTTCAAATCCTGTCCCCGCAATACCATTTTTGACTTGGGATAGGATAATCCTTTATGAGTCACGCATGGATAGTTATTTTGACTGTCGTCAAGGTAATGAAAGTTATTTTGCTGACGCAAAAAACTCTGGTCCGGTAGTTCAGTTGGTTAGAATGCCTGCCTGTCACGCAGGAGGTCGCGGGTTCGAGTCCCGTCCGGACCGCCATTTTTATTTTTACATAGTGGCTCAGTAGCTCAGTTGGTAGAGCAATGGACTGAAAATCCATGTGTCGGCGGTTCGATTCCGTCCTGAGCCACCATTTATTACTTGATGCCGGTGTAGCTCAACTGGTAGAGCAACTGACTTGTAATCAGTAGGTTGGGGGTTCAAGTCCTCTTGCCGGCACCACCCGAGTAATTTAATATGTGGAGGGGTAGCGAAGTGGCTAAACGCGGCGGACTGTAAATCCGCTCCTTCGGGTTCGGCAGTTCGAATCTGCCCCCCTCCACCATTTATTTTAGGGGTATAGTTTAAAGGTAGAACGAAGGTCTCCAAAACCTTTGGTGTGGGTTCGATTCCTACTACCCCTGCCAATTTCATTATGGCGATTGTGGCGAAGTGGTTAACGCACCTGATTGTGGTTCAGGCATTCGTGGGTTCGATTCCCATCAGTCGCCCCATAAAAGTCACATTTTCATTTCCGTGACATATACTATCAGTGGGCTATAGCCAAGCGGTAAGGCATCGCACTTTGACTGCGACATGCGTTGGTTCGAATCCAGCTAGCCCAGTAGTGCGGAAGTAGTTCAGTGGTAGAACACCACCTTGCCAAGGTGGGGGTCGCGGGTTCGAATCCCGTCTTCCGCTCCAATATTAAGGCGGCATAGCCAAGTGGTAAGGCATGGGTCTGCAAAACCCTGATCACCGGTTCAAATCCGGTTGCCGCCTCCAAATGTAATGCCGGTGTGGCGGAATTGGCAGACGCGCACGACTCAAAATCGTGTTCCTCTGGAGTGCCGGTTCGATCCCGGCCACCGGTACCATACGCGGGTGTAGTTTAGTGGTAAAACCTCAGCCTTCCAAGCTGATGATGAGGGTTCGATTCCCTTCACCCGCTCCAACTTACATACGATAGACTTTCTCATTAGAGGGAGTCTTTTTTTATTGTTTAATTATGAAAAGTCATCTATTTAGCATCATTTTTAACATTATTGACGTTTATCTGATCGACTTAGGTCCATTTGCTGATCAATATATTTTCAAAACTGGACCATTTATTTTCAATACCACGATTTTATTTTCAAAAACGCATTGCACCCTACGGTCACCTAACCAAAGAACCCCAACCTTTCCATTTACCCATCCGAAACCAATACAAACCCATCTAGTCAAAATTTTGCACCTTCTTAGTCAATTGAGTTCCCCTATTAAAGAAAGCGCTACCATTATAATGAAAGAAAGCGATTACACAGTTAGGGTGGTGATACGGGTGGAACCAAAGATTCAGACTGGACCAGTAAGCCCAGACGTACAAATGAAGGCAGTGACGAAGAAGAAGTTTAAGTATAAGAGCTTGCTGACGTATGCTGCCTTTGTTGGACCGGCACTTTTATTTTTCTTAGTGATTCAGATTCTTCCGTTCTTGATGGGAGTGTATTATTCCTTTACTTCATGGAATGGTGTCAGCTCGGTTGTTGAGTGGGTTGGGTTTGAGAATTATAAGAAGATCTTTACGGATGATAAGACGTTCTTTAATTCTTTTATGTTTACGACGAAGTTTATGTTTGCGGCAGTGATTATTAGTAACTTAATAGGTTTTGGGTTTGCGTTACTGTTAAACGCGGCATTGAAAACCCGTAATATTTTACGTACAGTGTTTTTTATTCCGAACGTGATCGGTGGACTGCTACTCGGGTTCATTTGGCAGTTCATTTTTGTTAAAGGGTTTGCATCACTCGGGAATATGACGGATATCGGATTCTTTAAAATGCCTTGGCTTGGTGATGAGACGACGGCATTCTGGGGGATTGTCATCGTGTTTGCATGGCAGATCAGTGGTTATATGATGGTCATCTATGTTGCGGCATTGCAAGGGGTGGACAATTCACTTTTGGAAGCAGCGAGGATAGATGGGGCATCAAACTGGACATTGTTGACGAAGATTATCATTCCGTTGATTCTACCGGCATTCACGATTTGTTTCTTCTTGACGATTTCAATGGCCTTTAAGATATTCGATTTAAATATCTCGTTAACAGGTGGGGGACCATTCAATTCTACTCAATCTGTAGCGATCAATATTTATCAAGAAGCGTTTCAAAACAACCGTTATGGCCTGGGAACAGCGAAATCGATTCTGTTCTTTGTGGTAGTGGCAGTGTTTACGACGATTCAGGTGATGGTGACGAAGAAGAAGGAGGTTCAGGCGTAATGGGCAATCGCTATACGAAGAGAACATTTGTATTAGAGATCATCGGGATTGTCATCGGGCTCATTTTCCTTATCCCTTTCTACTTTGTACTGGTCAACTCGGTGAAACCATTCGCTGCAATCTTGATTGATGCGGCAGCATGGCCTAAGGAATTTATGTTTTCTAACTATGCTAAGGTGTGGGAGATCATCAACTTCCCCCGTGCATTCTGGAACTCCTTGGTCATCACTGTATTCAGCAACATTGGATTAGTGCTCATCAGCTCCATGGCGGCGTGGAAAATGGTACGTACGCCAGGGAAATTCAGCAAAATCTTATTTGTCATCTTTGTGTCAGCCATGGTCATCCCATTCCAGACGGTGATGATTCCTCTAATGAAGGTTGGAGGAACTCTAGGGCTTACGAATAGCATTCCAGGTCTGATTATTATGTACTTCGGATTTGGGGTCCCACTTTCTCTGTTCTTGTATCATGGGTTCGTGAAAACCGTTCCGATTGAGATTGAAGAATCCGCGATGATTGATGGATGCAGTCAGTTTGGTGTGTTCTGGAGAATTGTATTCCCATTACTTAAGCCAATCACAGTGACCGTGATCATTCTGAACACCTTATGGATTTGGAATGACTATCTGCTTCCACTTCTTGTATTACAGGATGCGGAACTGCGTACGATTCCACTCGCAGCGAGTTCGTTCTTCGCTCAGTATACGAAGCAATGGGATATGGGTCTTGCAGCGTTGGTGCTTGGCATTACACCGATCATCATTTTCTTCTTATTTTTACAGAAGCATATCATCAAAGGTATTGCTTCAGGGTCCATTAAGTAGATATAAAGTTTCTGTCGAGATGGTCTATCATTGATACAGAAATTTATATAAAATAATTTATATCAGGGAGGTCAATCCATTTATGAAACGTATACTTTTACTTTGTATGTCTTTGGTTTTAGTATTTGGAATTATTGCTGGCTGTTCTTCTAAAGACACGACAAGCAAATCAGGTGGAGAGTCCGGATCAGGTGACGATGTAGTAACCCTTAATTTCTTCCAGTTCAAGGTTGAAATTGCCGATCAACTGCAAGAAATGATCAAGGAGTTCGAAGCTGAGCATCCAAACATTAAGATCAAGCTTGAAACAGTGGGTGGAGGTGCCGATTACGGTGCAGCTTTGAAAGCGAAATTTGCTTCTGGTGAAGAGCCGGACATTTTCAACAACGGTGGTTTTAAAGAATTAGAGCTTTGGAAAGAGAAGTTAGCGGATCTTTCTGGAGAGCCATGGGTTGAACATGTTCTTCCGATCGGTAAAGTTCCGATGACGGATGAAGACGGCAAGCTTTATGGTATGCCGGTTAACCTTGAAGGTTACGGATTTGTATACAATAAAGATTTATTTGAAGAAGCGGGGATCACTGAGCCGCCTGCAACGATTGATGAGTTAAAAGACGCTGCGAAAAAGCTGGAAGCGAAGAAAATCACGCCTTTCTCAGCGGGTTATGGCGAGTGGTGGGTAATTGGTCAACATTTACTTAACATTCCTTTTGCTCAGCAGGAAGATCCGGATGCGTTCATCGCCGGGCTTTATGATGGTTCTGAGAAGATTGTAGGAAACGAAAAGTTCAAGCAGTTCAAAGAAGTTTTAGATGCTGAGCTTAAGTATGCAAATGATAATCCGTTAACGACGGATTACAATACACAAGTAACGCTTTTTGCTTCTGGTGAAACGGCGATGCTGCAACAAGGGAACTGGACTGAAAACATGATCACTGAGATCAATCCTGAGATCAACATGGGCTTCCTTCCAATTCCTATCAGCAATGATGATAGTGCTGATCGCCTTCCTGTAGGTGTACCGAATAACTGGGTATTAAACAAGAACTCCGAGAATCTTGAAGAAGCGAAAACATTCTTGGAATGGATGGTTTCATCTGAAACTGGTAAGCGTTATATCACGGAAGAGTTTGCATTCATCCCGGCATTCGATAACATCGAGCCAAATGGTCTTGGAGACTTGGGTCAGTCTATCCTTGACTACTCTAAAGAAGAGAAGACGATTCCTTGGACTTGGTTCAAATGGCCGGATGGAGCGAATAAGGAATTCGCTGCAACGATCCAGGAATATGCCGCAGGGAAAATTGATTACGATACGGTACTTGAGCGATTCCAGCAAACATGGGATAACTTGAAGTAAATCGAATAATAGAAAGCATGTCTACTAAAGGCATGCTTTCTATTTTATAAGTTAAATAGGAATATTTCGAAAAAACACTTCCAAGAGCAGGGAAAAACACTTTATACTAGTGTATAAGTGAGACCTGGGAGGTCCGTCCCTCATGTTAAAGACCAGCATTCGGAATAAGTTGATTGTGTTGTTGATGATTACGACGATTGTGCCGTTTGGCAGTTCGATTATTATTACATATTTGTATACGAAGGATTCCATAGAGGAACAGGTGGTGGAGGAGAGCAGCAATCTTCTTTATCAGGGAAAGGTGAATCTGGAGAGCTATATTAATGAGCTCAACGGATTGACTCTATCACTCTATAATAATCCTGATTTTATTAACTTCATGAGATCACCCGGTCAAGAGAATAATTACTTGACGATCGGCATTGTAAAAAATGTTGTGCAAACGATTCTCTACACGGGTGATACAATTAACGGGGTACGTATTTCCTTCGCAGATGGTGACCGCGTCATCTCGGCAACCAAGCGCTCTACCGTTGTATTTTCCAATAAGGTAAGGGATTCACAATGGGAATCTTTCAGAAATGCCGAGCGTAGCCCTTATAACATGTATATTGAACCAACCCATAGTCAGGAAGAAAAGAATATTAACCGGTCGAAGGATATTGTCACGATTCACCGGGCATTCCGAAACGTTCCCGGTGATGAGGTGCTTGCCTATATTTCATTGGAGGTTTCTCCTGACAAGATCATTGATTTGAGCAGAAATCTGTATAACGCTAAGTCAGAAGAATTCTACCTTCTTTCTTCCGAAGGGGAAATGATTTATAGCTCGGACAGGGATGTGTCGGACGATGGCAGCAACCAGAAATGGATTAAGCGGATAATGGAATCGAAAGATGTATCAGGGACGCTAGAGTGGAAAGAGGGTTCCTTCAACGGGGTGATGATGTACGACCAGCTACCTGCTTCGGCTGGAGGTTGGTTGTTAGTGAAAAGGGTTCCTTACGTGAATCTTTATGAAAGCGCATTTAGTGTCGCGAAGATTAATATTCTATTCGGAGTTCTTGGACTATCCCTTGTGGTGCTGGCGACCTTATTTGTTTCTTTTAAGATCACGTCACCCATACGCATTCTGCTTCAAAATATCCAGCAGGTTGAAAAAGGGAATATGAAGGTACAGTCTGAATCGTTCGGTTCCGATGAAATCGGGATCCTCGGCTTCCGGTTTCAGCAAATGATCGAGCGGATCAATCATCTGATCAACCGTGAGTACAAGCTGGAGCTCGAGAACAAGACGAATCAATTAAAGGTCCTCCAGTCTCAAATCAATCCGCATTTTCTCTATAATGCCCTGCAATCCATAGGGACGATTGCTTTGAAGAACAAGGTTCCGCAAATCTACTCCCTGATCACCCACCTTTCCAAAATAATGAGGTACGGGATGAACATGGAGGAGGATATGGTTCCATTAAGCAAGGAAATCAATTACACGAACGCCTATCTTCTTTTACAAAAAGAGCGTTTCGGTGAGAATCTGGATTACAATGTAGAGGTAGAAGAAGAGGTGAAGGAGATCCCGGTACCGAAGATGATCCTTCAGCCTCTCATTGAAAACTACTTCAAACATGGCTTCGATATCCGGGACGGGGTAGGACGTATATGGTTATCCTGCTTTCGGGATGAGGGAGAACTGGTGATGATGGTCCGTGATAATGGAGTCGGCGTAACCGAAAGCAGACTTCGGGAAATCGGGGATCATTTTAAAGCAGATGCTTGGAATAAAACGGGGGATGAGACCAATATTGGACTGAAGAATGTGTATGTTCGCTTAAAGCTCTACTATGACCACCAGGCCACTTTACAGCTTGAAAATCATGATGGGGGAGGCTTTATGGTCACCATGAGGCTGCCAATAAGAATGGAAGGTGAAGCAAATGAAAGCAATCATCATTGACGACGAAAAGCATGTGCGTGAGGGGTTACTTTTATTAGCGGAATGGGACAAGCATGGAATCCACACCATTCTGGAGGCGGAAGATGGAGACCAAGCCATCGAATTGATCACAAAGCACCGGCCGGAAATCATTTTCACTGATATGAGGATGCCGAAGCGGGATGGCATCACCCTTTTAAAATGGCTTCATGCCTCTGACCTTAAAAGCAAAACCATCGTTGTAAGCGGGTATGATGATTTCGAGTATATGAGAAACGCGATTTATTACAAAAGCTTTGATTATATTCTGAAGCCGATTGAACCGGATGTGTTAAATGAAACACTGGATAAAGCGGTAAAAGAGTGGAATGAACAGGCTCAATCAAGAAAATCCCAGGTCGAGGAAAATCGGGTGATGAATGAAGTGAAGCCCCTCTATTGGGATCGGTTATTCTCAAGTCTCTGTGCGAAGGAGAGCATGACCACAGAGATGGTAGAAAAGGTGGAGCAGGAGTTTGGGATTGCCATTACAAAGCTTGCAAAGACCGTTGCCCTCATCCCCATCAAACCGATCGTGGAGAAACTCTTTCAAGGAGACCGGGACCTGGCCTTTTTTACCCTTAGCAATATTTGCAATGAATTGCTGCGAAAGCAAAATGATGGGGTTTGCTTCCGGAATGGGAACAAAGAAGAAGAGCTTGTGATTCTCTTCTGGAATGATAAAAATGTGACGTATCTGTTAGAGGAAATCTACTCATTGATCTATCAATATAGTAAACTCTTTACAATCATTGCACTTGGGCAGAAGTCTAGGAAAATTAACGAAGCGTATGAATCTGCTTTACAAGTTTATCTTAAGCATACCCTGCTCGATCAAAAGAAGATCGTTACCCATAAAGATGTGAAACCGAGGCCCCTGCTGCACCTATTGGATCACTCCAATGAATTAAAATGGGCAATCCGTTCAGGCAGCAGCGATCAGGTTCGGTCCCAGTTGGAGGGGATATTCTCACAGATGGAAACGGGGCATGCCCTCTCACTGGAACAGCTCCAGGTGTGGGAAAATCAATTTGAGTTATTACGGAATAATTGGTTGAAAGAGTATGAGATTCAGCATCAAGCACCATTCTATAGGGGCCTGGATTATTGGAATGAAGACGGCTCGTTTTCGTTCAGGAAATTTAAAGAGGAAAAGGCGAAAGAGTTCAGTGAATTAATTCAAACCCTTTCAAAGGCAAAGTATCAGCGGGAAAAGAACAATATGCAGCAGATTGAAGAATATCTTCAGCAGCATTATCAAGAGGATATCACCCTTCAGGACATTGCCGATCGCTTTTACTTAAGCAGGGAATACATTTCACGTAAGTTCAAACAGGATTATGGATCTACCATCACGGATTACGTTACGAATATCCGGATGGAAAAAGCGAAGAAACTGCTTGAGAACCCTTATTTAAAGATCTATGAAGTCGCCTATGGTGTAGGGTATGGGAATGAAAAGTATTTCAGTAAAGTATTTAAAAAGCACGTCGGTATGACACCAAATGAATACCGGCACTTACAATCAAACACTTAACTTGGAGGTTTTACAATGTTGAACGTTACTGTATGGAATGAAAATCGTCATGAACAGAAGAATCCGAAAGTGAGAGAGGTGTACCCTGAAGGAATTCATGGTGCCCTTGCTTCCTTCCTTGGAGAAGCATCATTCAATGTGAAAACGGCTACATTGGACGAGGGTGACCACGGACTGACAAAGGAAGTATTAGATGGAACAGACGTATTGGTTTGGTGGGGACATATCGCCCATGATGAAGTGAAAGGTGAAGTAGTTGAAAGAGTGAAACAGCGTGTCCTTGATGGGATGGGATTGATCGTCCTTCATTCAGGTCATTTCTCTAAAATCTTCAAAACATTGATGGGTACTTCCTGTGACCTGAAATGGCGGGAAGCTGATGAGAAAGAACGCATCTGGATTGTCGATCCAAGTCATCCGATTACAGCGGGCTTAAGTGAATACATCGAGCTTGAGAAGGAAGAAATGTATGGAGAGCATTTTGACATTCCGACTCCTGATCAGCTTGTGATGGTGAGCTGGTTCGAAGGTGGGGAAGTGTTTAGAAGCGGGTGTACGTATCAGCGTGGCAACGGAAAAGTATTCTACTTCCGTCCAGGACATGAAACGTATCCAACCTATTACAATGAAGACGTTCAGAAGGTCATCGTCAATGCAGTGAAATGGGCATCCCCTGTAGATCATGCAAGACCGGTATACGGAAACGCACAACCGTTAGAAGAAATCAAAGGATCTAACTAAAGAACAAGAGGAGGAAAAATCATGAGTAAATTGAAAATCGGCGTTATCGGGTGTGGAAGTATCGCACAGCATCGTCATCTGCCGGAATATGCAAACAATGAAAACGTTGAAGTGGTAGCGGTGTGTGACATCGTGGAAGAACGCGCATGGAAAGTAGCCGATGCAGTGGGAGTGAAAGCGTATACCAATTATAAAGAACTACTGGCAAACGTTGAAGTGGAAGCTGTGAGTGTGTGTACACCGAACTACCTGCACGCACCGATTTCCATCGATGCCCTAAACGCTGGAAAGCATGTATTATGTGAAAAGCCTATGGCCACTTCAAGTGAAGAAGCTCAAAGCATGATCGATGCCGCTGCTAAAAACGGTAAAAAATTGATGATTGCTCATAACCAGCGTTTTGTCCCTTCGCATCAAAAAGCGAAGCAGCTGATTGAAAGTGGTGAAGTTGGTAAAATCTACAGCTTCCGTTCTGCATTTGGTCACGGTGGACCTGAAGGCTGGAGTGCTGATGGGAAGGACAGCTGGTTCTTTAAAAAGGATGAAGCGTTCATTGGGGCCATGGGAGACCTTGGTGTACACAAAACCGATCTCCTTCGTTACATCTTAGGGGAAGAATTTGCAGAAGTCGGTGCTTTCGTTGAAACAAGTGCAAAGGAAAATGCAGATGTGGATGATACGGCTGTCTGTGTATTGAAAACGGAAAGCGGTACAATCGGTACCCTGGCTGCAAGCTGGTCTTATGTTTCTAAAGAAGACAACTCTACAATCATTTATGGAGAGAAAGCGATTCTCCGCTTAGAGGATGATCCCGTGAACTCTCTTATCGTTCAATACTCAAGCGGAGAAGTAGTGAAGTATGAGCTTGGAGGCATTCAAACAAATGACGATGGCGGCCAGACGAATTCGCGTGTGATCGATCAATTTGTTCACTGTATCCTTCATCATGCAGAGCCTCCTGTACCGGGTGAAGAAGGAAAGAAATCTCTTGAGGTTGTTTTGTCTGCTCTGGAATCAAGTGAAACTAAGCGAATCGTAAAGCTATAGAGGTGAATGCATCGATGAACAAACTTCGGATGGGAGTGATCGGCGTTGGGGGCATTGCCCAAACGCGTCACATCCCTACTTTTATAAAACTATCAGATTCTGTATCCATAGAAGCAATCAGTGATATCAATCCTGTCACTGCTCAAACCGTGGCAGAAACCTTTAACATTCCGAACGTGTTCAGTGATTATCGGGACATGTTCGGGCATGTGGATGCTGTGACGATATGTACCCCGAATAAATTTCATGCGGAAATTACGATTGCCGCGCTCAAAGCAGGTCTTCATGTGTTTTGTGAGAAACCGATGGCCATGACTCCTGAAGAATGTGAACGGATGATCGAAGCTGCGAAAGAGTCAGGGAAGCTTCTGGCTATCGCTTATCATTATCGTTTTATGAAGGACTCACGTGCTGCGAAGCGAGTGATCATGGAAGATGAAATTGGCGAACCAATGGTGGCAAGGGCAAGAGCGATCCGTCGCCGCAAAGTACCTGGCTGGGGAGTGTTTACCAACAAGGAGCTGCAAGGCGGAGGCAGCTTGATCGACTACGGATGTCACTTTCTGGATCTATCCCTATGGCTCCTTGGGAACCCGGCACCTGTAGAAGTAACAGGGACGACCTATAACAAGCTTAGTAGAATGCCAGATCAAGTAAATCAGTGGGGAGACTTTGATAAAGAGAAATTTGAAGTCGATGACCATGTTACGGCTTATATCAAGTTCGATAACGGTGCATCCATGCTCTTCGAAACGTCTTGGTCTGCAAATGTCAAGAGCGATGAAGAAAGCATGAGCATCTCAGGGGAAACGGGGGGAATCGATCTATTCCCGTTCCAAATGAATCAAATGAAACACGGCATGCTTCTGAATAGTGAAGCGGATTGGGTTCCCGGTGAAGATGATCCGAGTCTTCCACAAGCCCGGAACTTCATCAACAGCTGTCTCGGTTTAGAAGAGCTGGTTGTGAAGCCCCAGGAAGCTATGCAAGTGTCTCAAATAATAGATGCCATCTACAAAAGCAGTGAAACCGGACAAAGCATCCGGTTGAAATAGGAGGAAGTACAAATGAAACTAGGCGTATTTACTGTATTATTTTCACAAAAAAATCTTGATGAAATGCTTGATTATGTAAAAGAAGCCGGGCTTCACGCAGTCGAAATCGGCACGGGAGGATATCCCGGAAATGCCCACTGTGACCTGGACGCCCTTTTAGAAAGTGAAGAAAAGAGAAACGAATACTTAGAAAAAGTAACATCAAGAGGACTTCAAATCAGTGCCTTCAGCTGTCACGGAAATCCGATCTCTCCAGATGCAGCATTTGCGGAAGAATCACATGTGGCACTTCAGAAAACGATCAAGCTTGCCGGTCTGATGAACGTACCTGTCGTGAATTGTTTCTCAGGAACAGCAGGCGACCATGAAGGAGCAAAGCATCCGAACTGGCCTGTGTCCCCTTGGCCGAATGAATACGGAGATATTCTCAAATGGCAATGGGAAGAAAAGCTGATTCCTTATTGGAAAGAGACAGGGAAGCTTGCAGAGGATCATAACGTAAAAATCGGTCTCGAGCTGCACGGAGGTTTCCTTGTACATACTCCGTATACGTTATTGAAGCTTCGTGAAGAAACAAGTGATGCGATCGGTGCCAACCTTGATCCCAGTCACCTTTGGTGGCAAGGAATCGATCCGGTTGCCGCGATTAAAATCTTGGGTAAAGAAAATGCGATTCACCATTTCCATGCGAAAGATACGTATATCGATCAGGACAACGTCAACATGTACGGTCTGACGGATATGCAGCCATACGGCAGCATCCAAACAAGAGCTTGGTCATTCCGTTCAGTGGGCTGTGGGCACAGCTTGCAGGAATGGTCCGATATGATGAGTGCGCTGCGCACATTCGGATACGATTATGTAGTAAGCATCGAGCACGAGGATCCGATCATGTCGATTGAAGAAGGCTTCGGACGTGCGGTGAAGAACTTGAAATCTATCTTGATTGAAGAGCAGCCTTCGGATATGTGGTGGGTGTAGATTGGTAAAAAGGGAGTCCATTGGGCTCTCTTTTTTGTGGAGTGGCGTGAGTGTGTGAGTCTCAAATATGTAGTGTTTAATTTACAGTTAATGTCAATCGGCTGGATTATTTGCAAAAACGGCTGGATTTTCACAAGAAATGGCCGGATTAATCGTGATTTCGGCTGGATTGTCTGAAAAAACGGCCGGATTATCGTGAATTTCGGCCGGATTGACTCCGGCCACAGTCGAAATCGGGGTGGATATTTCCATTCATCTAAGGAATAAGCCAGTATGAAGAGATTTCTTGAGATTAGCTATGGTTCTCGTACAAGATTGTCTATAAAAACAGGATCCCACCAACCAGGGGATCCTGCACAAACTTCTATCCACCCACCACTTCAAACGATCCTTCCCCGCCATGAATCCCGATGAACATATCCATCAACGATTTCGTCAGTTTCCCGCTTTCTTCTATAGAAAGGGAAGGCTTCAGAAAGATGATCTGCACGGCATTTTTGGTTTCTTCGCCGACGGGGGCCCGGTCTGAGTCGACGAATGGACTTCCGAAAGGTCCGTCCCCGTCACATGCGACAATCAGGTTTTCTAGGGAATTTTCCCGGCCGTTTAGGCCTATGTAGGTTTGTCCTTTTCCCCCTACTTTTAACTCGATGCTATCCCCCTTGAGCCCTGCACAGTCGTAAATGCCGATGGGCACTTCGTATTGAAGGGAGAAGAAGTTGTTGAGATCGATACTAGAGTTAATGGTAGTCAGGTAGTTCTGTTTTTTGACCCGGCGAAAAAGGGCTTCGGCAGAATGACGGTAGCGATTCGGGTCTTTTCCTGTTTTCTTGAAGATGTCCCGCCACGCGGCAATCCCTTCTATTTCCGTCACATTTTTATCATGAAGATCAAAGAAGATGGATTCCTGGAATAGCTGAAGTCTGCCTTTCAGCATTTGAGGAGAAGCGCCGACTTCGATATGATGGTATTGAATGAATCCTACTTTAAAATCAGGGATTTTAGACGTTATGGATGAATCGATCGTGATTTCCACTTATTTTCCCTCCACATTTGTTTTAAAATAGTTTATCATAATACACATTGCCATTTCACGTAAGCTTATTTAAAAGCGTTATAAAATATATCATCAGAATCAGAAAGGAGGAAAGGGCAATGGATATGGATCGATTAAAGCAGGATATTATGGCGTACAGCAAGGAAATCGGCATTGATAAGATTGGCTTTACAACGGCGGATACGTTTTCCGAAATGAAAAACAGACTCCTGCGCCAGGAAATGCTCGGGTATCAATCCGGGTTCGAGGAAAAGGACATAGAAAAGCGGGTTGATCCTTCTTTGATATTCGATAAACCGAAATCGATCATCGCCATTGCTCTCGCCTATCCTTCCAAGATGAAGGACGCTCCACAAAGCAAACGGGGAGAAAGACGGGGGATCTTTTGCCGGGCATCATGGGGGACGGATTATCACCATGTACTTCGGGATCGTCTTTCAAAGCTGGAAGAATATATCGTATCAAGAGTTCCACAAGCACGTTTCAAATCAATGGTGGATACAGGTGAACTCGTGGATCGTGCTGTGGCAGAGCGGGCAGGCATTGGCTGGAGTGGAAAGAACTGCTCGATTATCACGCCTGAGTTCGGGTCCTATGTGTATCTCGGGGAAATGGTGACGAACCTTCCGTTTGCCCCTGATACACCGATGGAGGACCAATGTGGTACATGCAATAAATGCGTGGATGTCTGTCCAACGGGAGCTCTTATCGAAGGCGGTCAATTGGATGCCCAGAAATGCATTGCCTTTTTGACGCAAACAAAGGGCTTTCTTGCGGATGAGTACCGGGTAAAGCTTGGGAACCGTCTATATGGATGTGATACCTGCCAGACCGTATGTCCTGAAAATAAAGGAATGGACTTTCATTTTCACGAAGAGATGGAGCCGGATCCAGAAATCGCAAAGCCGCTATTAAAGCCGCTTTTAACGATCAGTAACCGTGAGTTCAAAGAAAAGTACGGTCATGTATCCGGTTCATGGAGAGGTAAGAAGCCGATTCAGCGAAACGCGATCATCGCACTCGCCCATTATAAGGATACAACAGCCATTGACGATCTGGTTGATGTGATGAAAAAAGATGTGAGGCCCGTCATTCGCGGGACCTCTGCCTGGGCCCTGGGCAAAATCGGCGGTGAAGAAGCACAGCAGGCATTACTGAAACAACAGTCAGTAGAAACGGATGACGATGTACTAAACGAAATTCAAAAGGGTCTTAACCTTATAACCAAATAGACCAAAAGGATAAACTCACAAATCCACCTGAGTTTATCCTTTTTTGTTTTGAACAGTCCCTTCCTCGCATAACAATTAGGGAGGAGGGAAGACAATGATCAGAAAGCTGTTAATGGAAAAGGTCCAACATGTGATTGATGAATATACATCTCGCAGTCAGTCAGACTATCACAGTGACAAAGTGAAAAGAAAGAAGGAATCTTGTCTTCAGCGAAATGCGGAAATTGTAAAGGTGGATGCAGCAGGGAAAATCCAAAGCATGACACCTCAGCGAAATGAAACACAAACCATTTTATATGATGTTCACTATAAATATCTTATTAAGCAGGGCGATCTTCTTTATTTAGAAGAAGAAGTAGAGAATAGACATGCATCCTTTTATAAGGATAAAATTTATGAAGACAGTGAGATTCCGATTCAATATGATGAGAATGTCGTACGTGAAGAGAGTTCAACCTACGGCGAGAAAGAGGCTAGAGCGGTGTATCAATATGATCGTCTGAGTGCGGTGCAATATGCTGAACGGTGGTGGAACAATTATAACCCTGCGTTTAAGAAGTTTGAGAATGATTGTACGAACTATATTTCACAGTGCCTTCATGCCGGGGATGCTCCCATGCGGGGGTATCCGGCGAAGGGGAAGGGCTGGTGGATGAGAAATCAGAACTGGAGCTATAGCTGGACGGTGGCGAATTCCATGAGATGGTATATCCCGAACTCGACGGCCGGGTTAAGGGGAAGACAGGTGAATGACGCTAAAGAGTTAAAGCTTGGAGATGTCATTTGCTATGACTTCGAAGGGGATGGGCGTTTTGACCATACAACGATTGTGACCGGTAAAGATGCTGCAGGAGAGCCTCTCGTGAATGCCCATACGTTCAACAGCCGAATGCGATATTGGAAGTATGAGGACTCGACTGCGTATACACCCCATATCAAATATCGATTTTTTACAATAGTAGATGACGGCTAAGTCTTGTTCTATGGGGAGGAAATGGTATAATGTCACTTAGAGTTTTATGAATGAGGTGACAGGAACATGGGAGTACATGTTGTATTATATCAACCAGAAATCCCTGCTAATACAGGGAATATTGCGAGAACGTGTGCAGCAACGGATACAACTCTGCACTTGATTCGTCCACTCGGGTTCTCAACAGATGATAAAATGTTAAAACGGGCTGGCCTTGATTATTGGCAGTTTGTAAACATTGTATACTATGATTCAATTGAAGAGTTCTTCGAGAAAAATGACGGCGGAGAATTTTTCTACTTAACAAAGTACGGAAAGATCCCTCACACTGACTTTGATTACAGTGTGGAAGAAAAGGATTACTTCTTTATTTTTGGCAGGGAAACATCCGGACTGCCGGATGACATCATCCAAAATAACTTAGATCGTGCCCTGCGCATTCCAATGAACGAAAACGTCCGTTCATTGAACCTTTCCAATACAGCGGCGATCCTGATTTATGAAGCATTAAGACAAAGAAATTATCCGGGTCTTTTATAAAAAAAAGAGGAATGGGAATCATATGATTTTCATTCCTTTTTTTATTTGGATTATACTAAGGGAAAGAATGTGAAGGGGAGAGTACATAATGAACGAAACCATTGAAACGATTCTTAAGCATCGGTCCATTCGTCATTTCAAGAATGAGCCATTAACAGAGGAGCAAATTCGGACAATTGTCTCGAGTGCCCAGGCTGCGAGTACGTCCAGTTATATTCAAGCATATACAATCATCGGGGTGAAGGATCCTGCTAAAAAGAAGAAGTTGGCAGAGCTTGCAGGTCCACAAACATATGTAGAAGAAAATGGCCACTTCTTCGTATTCTGTGCCGATTTGTATCGCCACGAGAAAATCGGTGAGTGGGAAAGTGCAGATGTCATTCCAACACTTGAAAGCACAGAGAAATTCATGGTGGCATTAATTGATGCGTCACTGGCGGCCCAAAATGCGTCTCTTGCCGCAGAATCGATGGGAATGGGCATTTGTTATATTGGGGGAATCCGAAATGATCTGGAATCAGTGAGTGAACTGCTGGAGCTTCCTGATCGGGTCATTCCTTTATTCGGTTTGGCAGTCGGCTTTCCTGAAGGAAATTCTGATGTGAAGCCGAGGTTGCCTATGGAAGCCATTTACCATGAGGATTCCTACCAAAGTGATGAAGAATCCATGAAAAAGGAACTCGATCGTTATGATGAAACCATTTCTTCCTATTATCATGCACGAACGGCCGGCAAACGATCAGATCGCTGGACCAAGCAAATGGCCAACATGCTGTCCGGTAAGAAAAGGATGTATATGAAGGAATTTGTGGAGAAAAAAGGCTTTAATAAGAGATAGGCTTCAGAGGAATAATCTAGTCAAATGAAAAAGAACTGACCTTGTGAAGGTCAGTTCTTTTTCGGTTTTTATGGATTAGTTTGAACCCGGTTTATCATCATATCCAGCAGTGAAAATCGCTACTAAGAACGCTAAAGATACACCTATAATCATTATAGTACCCATGTTTGGTAACCTCCCAGTTTCACTTATTCCACAGTCTGTCTTTAGTATAGCCTATTTTTAATTTGATGTGAATGAAATCGGTTAATTTTTTGTTGATTTGTGACAGCTTGACGAAATGGTAATGAAACCATTTTATTCTAAAATACTCATCCTACTGTTTATAGTGAATACGGAACCTTTGTCTGTAATAAATATATCTTGTTAACATGTTCAGGTGAACAAGCGCATAGAGTATATTAATCGTCTCTCATTAAGCGACAGGGGGAGGTCCTTATGGATATTTTAAAAAAAATCGAACATTACCGAGAAGAAGAAGAGAAACTGAAATGGGAAGGGACGTTTGCTCAGTATTTAGACCTGCTGAAAGAGAAGCCTTGGGTTGGGCAATCCGCTCATTCAAGAGTCTTTAATATGATCAAGGATGCCGGAGTTGAAGAGGTCGAGGGGAAAAGAAAGTATAAATTCTTCAGCAATCAATTATTTGGCTTAGAAGAGGCGCTGGAAAGACTCGTTGAAGAATACTTTCATCCTGCTGCGAAGCGATTAGATGTCAGGAAGAGAATCTTGTTGCTGATGGGGCCGGTCAGTGGAGGGAAATCAACCCTTGTTTCCATGCTGAAACGCGGGCTGGAGCATTATTCCCGGACTGAAAGAGGAGGCGTCTTTTCAATCAAAGGCTGCCCGATGCACGAAGATCCATTGCATTTGATTCCTCAACATTTACGAGAAGATTTTTACAACGAGTATGGCATTCGCATTGAAGGAAATCTCTCTCCATTGAATACTATGCGTTTGGAGAAAGAATATCATGGCCGCATAGAAGACGTTCAGGTCGAAAGAGTCTTTTTCTCTGAAGATAAACGTGTTGGAATTGGTACGTTCAGTCCCTCTGATCCAAAGTCACAGGATATTGCCGATTTAACAGGAAGTATCGACTTCTCCACAATTGCCGAATTTGGTTCTGAATCAGATCCACGGGCTTACCGATTTGACGGGGAATTAAATAAAGCGAACCGTGGATTGATGGAATTCCAGGAAATGCTGAAGTGTGATGAAAAGTTCTTATGGCACTTATTATCCCTTACTCAGGAAGGAAACTTCAAGGCAGGGCGGTTTGCACTGATTTCGGCTGATGAGCTGATTGTAGCCCATACGAATGAAACTGAGTACCGATCCTTCATTTCAAATAAAAAGAATGAAGCTTTACACTCACGTATTATCGTCATGCCGGTTCCTTACAACCTGAAGGTCACCCAGGAAGAGAAAATATATGAGAAAATGATCAACGAAAGTGATGTGTCGAACGTCCATGTGGCTCCTCATACGTTACGGGTAGCGGCGATGTTCACCATTATGACCCGATTGAAGGAACCAAAGCGCGGTGATATTGATTTAATCAAGAAAATGCGCTTATATGACGGTGAAAATGTCGAAGGTTTTAACTCCGCAGATGTGGATGAAATGAAGAAGGAATACCAGGATGAAGGAATGAGCGGAATCGATCCGCGTTATGTCATTAACCGGATCTCGTCTACGATCATTCGAAAAGAGATTCCGACTATTAACGCTTTAGACGTTCTTCGGGCATTGAAAGAAGGACTGGATCAGCATCCATCCATTACGAATGAACTTCGTGATAAGTATTTGAACTTTATCTCCCTCGCCCGTAAGGAATATGATGACATCGCCAAGAAAGAAGTTCAAAAAGCCTTCGTGTACTCATATGAAGAGTCTGCGAAAACGCTTATGGATAACTATCTTGATAACGTTGAAGCTTATTGCAATAAGGCAAAGCTTCATGATCCTTTGACCGGTGAAGAAATCAATCCAGATGAAAAGCTGATGCGTTCCATTGAAGAACAAATCGGTATTTCAGAAAATGCGAAGAAAGCATTCCGTGAAGAAATCCTTATCCGTATCTCTGCCTATGCCCGTAAAGGAAAGCGATTTGACTACAATTCACATGATCGCTTGAGAGAAGCCATTCAGAAGAAGCTATTCGCTGACTTGAAGGACGTTGTGAAAATCACGACATCATCGAAAACGCCAGACGAACAGCAGCTGAAGAAAGTCAACGAAGTGGTTGCCCGCCTCATCGATGAACATGGCTACAACTCAACATCCGCCAATGAATTACTGCGCTATGTGGGCAGCCTGTTGAATCGCTAAAAACAAAGAAATCGGGAGGTGCCAAGCACCTTCCGATTTTTCTATGTGGTTTATTTTTTCTGGTAAAGGGAAAAGTAGTAGCCAAGAGGTGAATGATATGAGCAAAAACAAACATGAACTGGATAAAAACTATGAACCTGAAAATGGCTCCATGGCATCTGATATGGAAGAGATGGAGCAGTTGGGAAAGCAAATGGACAAGCTAAGAACGAATGAAGAGCTGAAAGAGGACAAAAAGCAGCCCGATCCTGCTCAATATAAAGAAAAAGACAAGGAATAAGTAATAGTTGACGGAAAACTCTGAATATAATAGTCTATAAATAGAGAGCTGGGCCCATTATCTTAAATGAAAGTGGGTGAAGAGGATGTCTTCTAAACCTCAGCGTCGAGAAGAAGCAGAACCTCTTAACGGAAGCATGGCCTCCAATATGGAGGAAGTCATTAAGCTAGGGAAGCAGATGGAAAAATTACGTTCCAGTGGCGAATTAAAGATACACAATCGAGTATCAGACCCGGCTCAATATGAAGAAGAAGCTTAATCAGGTGATTCCGCCTGGTTATTTTTTTTGGGAGGAAATCGGTCATTCACGGACACCTCCACAACCTGTCAGAAAAATAGGCTCGTCCAACCGTAAAAGAACGTTTAATTGTCGAAATTATTTGTAAATTTATCAATACTTCTGCATAGGATAGAGTAATCCCCGTTTCACTTCATGGGATACATGCAGTTTAGACAGTCAACATAGTGTATGCAGGAGATTGAAAAAATGTGAAAAAATTTTAAGGAGGGGAATAATTTGAGTCAAATGGATAATCATCAGTTTGTCATTTCCAAGGAAGATTGGGCCCTCCACCGCAAAGGTCACGATGATCAACAAAGACATCAAGAGAAAGTACAGGATGCGATTCGAAACAACTTACCTGATTTGATTACGGAAGAAAACATTGTCATGTCCAATGGTCGAGACGTCGTCAAGATCCCGATTCGTTCTTTAGATGAATATAAAATTCGTTATAACTATGATAAGAATAAACATGTCGGGCAAGGTGACGGTGAGAGTCAGGTAGGAGACGTCATTGCAAGAGACGGCTCACCGCAGCAGCAGGGTCCAGGAAAAGGTCAAGGGGCCGGAGATAAGGCCGGTGAAGATTACTATGAAGCAGAAGTGTCGATGCTTGAGATTGAAGAAGCCTTATTTAGCCAATTGGAACTACCGAACCTAAAGAAGAAGGAGCAAGATGTTCAAACCGTCGAGCACATTGAATTCAACGATATCCGTAAAACAGGCCTAATGGGGAATATAGATAAAAAGAAGACGATGATGTCTGCCTTTAAGAGGAATGCCATGAAAGGAGCACCAAGCTTTCATCCGATATATACCGAAGACTTGAAGTTCAGAACGTGGAATGAAGTATTAAAGCCTGAATCTAAAGCGGTCGTATTGGCCATGATGGATACAAGTGGTTCCATGGGAGTTTGGGAAAAATATATGGCAAGAAGCTTTTTCTTCTGGATGACACGCTTTTTGAGAACAAAGTATGAAACCGTAGAAATTGAATTCATTGCACATCATACCGAGGCCAAAGTGGTATCAGAAGAACACTTCTTCTCGAAAGGAGAAAGCGGAGGAACCATATGTTCATCTGCTTATCGCAAAGCGTTGGAACTCATCGATGGTAAGTACGCTCCAACCCGCTATAATATTTACCCGTTCCATTTCTCTGATGGAGATAACCTGACGTCTGATAACGTCCGGTGCGTCAAGCTTGTAGAAGAATTAATGAAAGTATCCAGCATGTTCGGATACGGGGAAGTGAACCAGTATAACCGTCACTCCACCTTGATGTCAGCCTACAAAAATATTAAAAACGACGATTTCCGTTACTACATTCTCAAACAAAAAGCCGATGTATTCCATGCCATGAAAAGCTTCTTCCACAATGAGCAGGAAAAAGCATTCGCTTGAGAAAAACCAGCCGATGAGGCTGGTTTTTCACTGTCATCTGCGTATCTATTTACATATGAAAATATTAGGTTATTCTGTATGCATAGTGCTAGAATAGAGAGAGGTACTTTTAAAAACATTCTATAAGCAGTGAGGTTTATCATGACAGATGAAAAGCAGGAAATTCAACAACTAAAGAATGAAATTAAAGAATTAAAAGAACAGCTGGTTCAATCAGAACAACTCATCATGGAGATCTCAGCACCCATAATCCCCTCCATCGTCCCTGAAACGATCCTGATCCCCATTACGGGCAGACTCAGTCCTGAGCGCTTTGAAACGATCATTTCCAAGATATTAGACGTCTCGTACGGTGGGGACATCAACACAATCATTGTAGATTTCTCAGCCATATCAGAAAAAGAAATCGGGGAAACGGACATCTTCGGCACCTATATCCATAACATGGCCAAGGCAATTGGATTAATGGGGATCGAAACCTTATTTGTCGGGTTTACGCCTGCCCTTACTCAAGTGATGATCAATTCAGGAGTGAGAGAGCTTAAAGGGATTAAAAGCTTCCTCACATTTCGGACAGCTTTGCAATATTTGATGAGGGAAAAGGAAATTACATTCCAGAAGATAAATGAGTAAAAGAACCAGCCTACACGGTTGGTTCTTTTTTTATGCAAACAACCATCATGTTTGTTCTGTGATAGGGGAAACTACCCCTATCAGATAAAAAAGGATTTGAATAGCTCATGATTGATTTTAAAGACTTAGGTATTGTATCGTTAAGAATCTTTACGATACTTCCATTTATGATTTTTGTCACATTATATATGGGGAAACGTTCCATTGGGGAGTTGCCGGTATTTGATTTTTTAGTGGTCCTTGTGTTTGGTTCTGTCGTAGGAGCGGATATTGCGGATCCTGACATCAAACATATCCATACCATCGTCGCAATGATTCTGATCGGCATATTACAAAAGATCTTGACCAAAATGAAAATCTCTTCACGAAAAATAGGGAAACTGCTTTCATTTGAACCTACTGTGGTCATTGAAAACGGTCAGGTTCTAAAAGAAGACTTAAAGAAAACCGGTTATACGATTGATAATATCCTGATGCTTCTTCGGGAGAAAGAAGTATTCTCATTGCAAGATGTGGAAATTGGAATCATTGAATCGAATGGGAGTTTATCGATTCATAAGATCCCCCCGAAACAAACGGTTACAGTGGAGGATGCGGGAGTGATGAAGCGGACGAGCCTTGCATTTCCTCTTATTGTAGATGGCGTATTGCATACGGGCGTTTTAGATAAATTAAACGTGGAGGAAAAATGGGTTCGGGATGAAATGCGAAAAGAGGGATTCACGTCAATCGATGAGGTATTCTATGCTTCCATCAATGTCCGAAAGGAAATTCATATCGTGAAAACATCTGATATCCATTCGTATCCCCCTTTCTTTAATTGAGGTTTCATCCTGAAAGCAGCAGAATTACGTCAATGGTTGAGTAGAGCGCAGGTTGCCTCGCTCAGTTTAATATAAACTCAGAAGCTGTTGAGTATATTGAACAGCTTTTTTGCTTATAAAGGAATCTTGGTAAGAGAGGTCGTATATATAGTGGAGAAGGAGGTTGATTCACAATGGAATTTATCTATGTATTAAAGCTGATTCCGCGCTTACATAAGGAAGAAAATTGGACAACCGAAGATGAGGGAATTGTTCAACGTCATTTTGAGAGGCTAAAGGAGCTTACGGACTCTGGAGTGGTAATCCTTGCCGGCAGAACATTGAATGAAGAAGAAAATGCTTTTGGAATCGTTGTTTTTGAAGCGGAAGATGTGGAAAAGGCCAGAGAGTTCATGAAGGAAGACCCTACCGTAAAAGAAGGGATTATGACAGCAGAACTGTTTCCATATCGAGTGGCTCTCCTGAGAAAAGAAACCAATACTTTAGTAGAGTAGGAGAAGGTATTATGGAAAAATGGATCGAAGAACTTTTTACAGAGGGGCTATTTGCGGAAGCAGCCTCAAGATATGGCTGTTACACTGCCAAAGCGAAGAAACTCGGAGACTTTGAAAACTATGTGTATGAGGTGCATAAGGGAGACACCCCCTATATCCTCCGCCTCACTCACAGTTCTCATCGAACGGAAAGTGAAGTGGAAGCTGAGCTGAAATGGATGAACTACTTACATAAACACGGTGTGAATGTATCATTAGTCAATCATTCTGATAAAGGAAAGCTCGTAGAAGTCATCAAAGCAGGAGACACGTATTTCTATGTGTGTTTATTTAATAAAGCTCCAGGCAGTCCTGTGAAAGTGAATGATCCGTTATTCGATGAAGAACTATTTTATAAATGGGGGAAAATGACAGGACATATGCACCGGGTAACAAAAGGATACGGGCAGGCTGGCATCCACCGTCTTCGATGGGATCAGGACGATGTGCTGGAATTCAAGAAATATTTATCGGTACAAGACGGGTCCATCATTGAAAAAGGTCATAAAAACAAAGAGATGATAAGAAGCTTTGTGGAAACGAAAGATACTTTTGGGCTGATTCACTCAGACATCCATCCAGGGAACTTTTTTTATCATGAGGGTGATCTTCATGTGTTTGACTTTGACGATAGTACACAGTTCTTTTTTATAAGTGACGTTGCCATTCCTCTATACTATTCTGTGTGGTGGAAGCTTCGTAATGAGAATTTAGTTACCCGTAGCCAATTTGGCGGAAAGTTTCTCGTTTCATTTTTAAAAGGATATTTGACGGAGTGTGATCTAGAAGAAGAGTGGGTGGACCGGATCCCCCATTTCCTGCTGCTCAGGGATTTAACACTGTATTCTGTCTTTCATAAAAAATGGGATCTTGAGAATTTATCGGATGTCGAGGAGTCGCTTCTTTCTCAAATCAGGGACAGATTGCTCCATGATGAGCCAATCGTCGATCTGGACTATGGTGAAATTATTGAAAAAGCGCGAGCAAAATGATTTGGGCACTACTTATTACAGGTGTGATCATCGGAATATTAGTCCGTCTTATGAGGACGACCTTTAAGAGTGGGTATGGGATGTCAGAGGATTTATTTGATCAGCCTGTGTATGTAAAGACATGCATTCATTGTCACAGGAGGATTCCAAAGGATTATCAAAAATCTCTTTGTCCCCATTGCGGGAAGCTGGTGGAATGATGAAAGGTTTGAAGGATTTCTCCTTTGAGCCTTTTTTAATGGCGTTTATTTTATATGTGGAGATAAATTTGGTATGATGCTAAAGACGATTTACATACAAACTGATGAGGTGAAAAAATGGATAAAACCATTGGGTTTATAGGATGCGGAAATATGGCACAAGCGATCATGGGGGGCATACTGAGGTCTGGATTAGTGGATAAACATGCGATTAAAGCCAGTGCCAGAACTCAGGAGACACTGGATAAGGTAGCAGAGGAATTTGGAGTGGGGGTTACCAGTGATAATATAAGTGTAGCAGCCTTTTCGGATATTGTGTTTTTATCAGTGAAACCTGACCACTATCGGAGCATCATCGAATTGATAAAGGGTTCCCTGAAAGAGGATGCGATCATCATTACCATTGCAGCAGGCATCACGATTCAATGGATGGAGAGTCAGCTTTCTGAATCAATGAAAATTGTCCGGACCATGCCTAATACCCCGTCTCTTGTAGGAGAAGGCATGACAGCCTATTGTGTAAATAATGAAGTAACCGAAGAAGATCTTACAGATGTACAAGCCATTTTAGAAAGCTTCGGAAAGGCTGAAATGGTAGAGGAAAGCCTGATGGATGCCATTCCGGCAGTGAGCGGATCTTCTCCCGCGTATGTGTTTATGTTCATAGAAGCGCTGGCTGATGGAGCGGTTCTGCAAGGCATTCCCCGCAAGCAGGCCTATCAGCTCGCATCGCAGGCTGTACTTGGAGCAGCAAAAATGGTCCTTGAAACGGGCACTCATCCAGGAGAACTGAAGGATGCCGTTTGCTCACCGGGAGGAGCAACGATTGAAGCGGTATCAGCTCTGGAGAAGAATAATTTTAAAGGAGCCATTTTAACGGCCATGGAAGCATGCAGCCGTAAATCGAAGTCCTTGGGCGAGTAGAGTGGAAGGCATTGACCTCAAGCCGTTAAAGAACTCTAAATCTGCCAAAATACACACTTATAAACTGAAAATTTTTCAATCTAACAAAATTTCAACCAACTCAGGAGGTCCGTCCCTCTCAACTTTATTCAAACTGCCAAGGTATTGATATACTTTGGCAGTTTGTTGTTTATCGGGTTTGGTATTCGACTGTCAAGATGGCTGTGACGCTGATTTGTCCTGGTTGGACGGCTGTACTTTCTTCAGCGGCTTTCACAAATCCGGTTGTTACAAAGGGGGTGACGATTGGGCTTGATTGCTCTGTGATGGACTTTGGCTGGGGATTGAGCTGCTGCCCTGATTGGCTCGATAATGTGAGTGCTTTTTGGTATGCCTTTTGATATGCGGAGGTAAGGGCTAACTGATAGGATTCGTTGGGGTTTGAACGGACAAATTGAATGTTTTCTACCCGATTGGCTCCGCTTTTAATAGCATCATCTATAATCGTACCTACTTTTTCAATATCTTTTATAGTAACGCGAAATACTTGGCGAACCTCATATCCTGTGAAAATTTGCTTCCCGTCCTCATAGTTATACTGCGGGAATACTTGATAGGTGGAGGTTTGGATATCTTTTTGTGACACACCGTTATTTAATATTGATTGTACGACTTGACTGGACTGCTGCTGGTTCTCGTTTTGTGCCGCTTCAAGTTCTTCATCTTTAGTGACAACACCGATAGAGACGATGGCTTGATCGGGATCCACATAGAGTGTATGCTCACCAGTCACAGTAATTGTCCCATTGGTGTTGCCGGTTCTATAGTAAGGATATGAATACATGAGCAAACCTACACGCACGTAAAGGATTCAATTTTATCTAAATCGATGCCGAAGTATACCCATGTGAATCCGATCCATCTCCACCCGGCAATGGAACGGCGTCCAACGAAGACAGGATAAAACCAGAAAGCATCTCTTCTTAACCAAATATACGTGTAACGGAATAAACATCTTCTGATGGCACCTGGGTCTACTGCAAAGACACTTGGTCCACCTTGTGTTCCTTGCATCATCGTTTTTTGCGGTTGGAAGTTCGGTGGTGGTCCGGGTGGTGGTTGATTTTGTCCGCCTTGCCCGCCTGTAGGTGGTGGTGAGCTTGGTGCGCCTTGTCCTCCACCTGGAAAGCCTGGAAAACCGCCGCCCGATCCTTGACCTCCACCAGGAAAGCCGGGGAATCCGCTGCCTCCCCCGGGAAAACCAGGGAATAGTTGTCTGTGATCGTACATAGAAGAACCTCCTCATAAAGAATTCTCTTTATCTTATGAGGAGGTTGGGTGGGCGTGCGTGTCTATTACTATTAACGAAGGGTGTAAATCAAGTGTCCATCGCTTTCTTCATCACATTTTTTAGCGTTTCTGCAGAGTGGGCGAATTGAGTTCTTTCTTTATCATTTAATGGGAGCTCGACGACTTTTCTGATGCCCTCGCCATTAATGATGGCAGGAACACCGATGTATATGTCTTCTTGATCATATTCTCCTTCAAGGAGGGCAGAAACGGTTAAAATGCTATTTTCATTGTTAAAGATCGCTTTGGTAATCCTGGCAAGACCCATGGCAATGCCGTAATAGGTTGCGCCTTTTCGTTCAATGATGTGATAGGCTGCATCTCTTACATTGACGAATATGTCGTCGAGTTGTTTCTGCACATCATCCTGGTGGAGATCAATCAACTCACTTAAATGACTCGCTCCTACAGTCGTGTGGCTCCAAACGGGAAACTCCGTGTCGCCGTGTTCTCCCATAATATAGGCGTGAATATTCCGTGTATCAATATCAAAATGCTCTCCGACTAAGTAACGAAGTCTGGCTGTATCTAGAATCGTTCCAGATCCGATGACTCTCTCTTTAGGTAGACCGGAAAACTTCCACGTTGCATACGTCAAGATGTCGACAGGGTTCGTTGCCACAAGGAAAATGCCGTTGAATCCACTATTCATGACGGAGTCTACAATGTTTTTAAAGATTTTCACATTCTTTTCCACCAGGTCCAGACGGGTTTCACCGGGCTGCTGGTTCGCTCCTGCCGTAATCACGACCAAGTCAGCATCCTTGCAGTCACTGTAATCCCCTGCAGATATTTTCATAGGAGAAGCGAAAGCAAGGCCATGATTTAAATCACGTGCATCTCCATCAGCTTTCTCCTTATTCAGATCGATCATCACAAGCTCATGTGCGATACCTTGATTGAGAAGAGCAAAGGCATAACTTGAGCCTACAAATCCTGTACCGATTAAAGCTACTTTGTTTGTGCATTTGATTGTCATACGTCATCACCTATTCATGAGTTTTTTGTTAGCATGATTCATAGCAATGTTCCGTCTTTAAAGAATGAAATGAGGGCTGTAAGATATTTGGTTTATATATTGTGAAGTAATTCACAACCAAATGATAACATGAAACACATTGATATTCTACTCTGAAATATAGCATAACATACTTAATTGTGAATTAATTCACAAACTTGTCATACTCAGGGACTTACCCAGGTGACTTGTCCCTCAAATAAAAAAGGGTTTTTTCTGATGTGTGATGAATGTATAGAGGAAGAGGAGAGTTATGGGAGGTGTGTGTATGAATGTCAGGAGTGGGGAATTATTTATCCGTCCTTTAGTGGAAGGGGATAAACACACGTTGGCAAGGTGGTTACAGGATCCCGAGGTACTGGAGTTTTATGAAGGCAGGGACCGCCCCTTCACCCTTCAGCTGGTGGAGGAGAAATTCCTTGCAGAGAGGGACGTCTCGGGTTGTCTGGTGGAGTTTGAGGGGAATGAAATCGGTTATCTCCAGTATTATCAGCTCGATGAAGAAACCATGATCCGGTATGGTTATACGAATTTAGATGAAGTGATCTACGGTACGGATCAATTCATCGGAGAAGCGACATATTGGAACAGGGGGATAGGGACGCAACTCATTCGAACTGTTGTGGAGTACCTGCTCAAGAAAGAGGGGGTCCACCGCCTTGTGGTGGATCCCATGACCTGGAACACCAGGGCGATCCGATGCTATGAGAAATGTGGATATAGTAAAGCGAGAATACTGCGGGAGCATGAGCTTCATGAAGGGGAACATCATGATTCCTGGCTGATGGAGTTCATTCCCGAATAAATGGGAGACTTTAAGATGAATAGAAAAATAGAAGAAGCCATTGCATTGAGAGAGTCGGGAGAATACGAAGCTTCCATTGAAAGGTGGAAGCGATTGATTGGGGAAGAACCGGATAATGGTTTTCTGCATTACCAATGTGCATGGAGCCATGACACATTGGGACTCGAAAGTGAAGCAGTTCCTTATTACGAGAATTCGATTCAATTGGGCCTGGATGATAAAGATTTACAATGCGCCTTTCTTGGACTAGGTAGTACATATCGGACATTGGGTGAGTATGAAAAAAGCAAATCGGTGTTCGAGAAAGGAATCGGACGATTTCCTGAAAATAAAGCGATGCCGGTCTTTTATGCCATGACCCTCTACAATTTGAACAAACACAGTCAAGCAATGGAGCTGCTGCTCACATGCATTGGAGAATCATCACAAGACCCCACCATTGAACCTTATAAAAAGGCGATATCATTTTATGCCGGTCAATTGGACGCGGTGTGGAAATAAGGGTAGCAGTTCTTCATGACAGCTCTTTTTGTTCAGAAAGTAAAAAAAGGAGTGAATGAAGTTGGCAATAACACAACTGTATCTGGTGAGGCATGCTCACTCCGAATACACCCCCGAGGAATTAACCAGGCCCCTATCTGACATAGGAAAAGTGGATGCTGAGCATGTAACGGAATTATTAAAGAAGGAAAAAATTGATGCAGTATGTTCCAGTCCATACAAAAGAGCGGTGGAAACCGTTGAAGGAACAGCCCGGCACATTGATCAAAAAATCAGTATTTATGAAGAGATGAGGGAACGGACTCTATCAAGTAAACCCGTGAAAAACTTTGATGAGGCAATTTCATTGGTGTGGGAGGATCCTGCTTTTTCCTTAGAAGGTGGAGAGTCGAATCTCACCGCTCAAAAAAGAGGCGTACAAGGGATATTTAAGATCATTGAAGAATATAATGGGAAAAACGTTGTGATTGGAACACACGGTAATATCATGGTTCTGATCATGAGTTACTTTGATCCTCAATATGATATCAGGTTTTGGAGAAAGCTTGAAATGCCGGATGTATATTGTCTAACTTTTGATGATGAAAAAAATTTAAAGATCGTTAAGAGAATATGGACCCAATCAGCTTAATTTGCCGCACAAAAAGACCGTTCATTATGAACGGTCTTTCGAGTATCTATATCGAGTTAATGAGGCAGGAATGCCAGCTGATAGAAGAACAGGACAGCAAAGATATACACGAGTGGGTGTACTTGCTTCCATTGTCCTTTCACAACTTTCAGTAGTGGATACGAAATGAATCCTAATGCAATACCTGTTGCGATGCTTGAGGTTAATGGCATGCTTAGAATGATTAGGAATGCTGGGAAGGCTTCGTCTAACTGATCCCAATTAATTTGAGAGATGCTTCCCATCATCAAGCTTCCGACTATTATGAGGGCAGGAGCTGTAATAGCTGAGATTCCCGACACTGCACTCACGAGTGGTCCGAAGAAAGCAGCGGCAATAAACAGTACCGAAACAGTTAGTGTCGTTAATCCTGTTCTTCCCCCAGCAGAGACACCTGCTGAAGATTCAATATAAGCGGACGTAGGACTTGTCCCAAACATCGCCCCGACAGTTGTAGCGATGGAATCCGCCAGTAGTGCTTCACGGGCTCTAGGCATCGTATTGCCCTTCATAAGTCCAGCTTGCTGAGCCACTCCGATCATGGTTCCCGTTGTATCAAAGATGGTTACAAGTAAGAACGAGAACACAACGGCATATAGTCCATATTGAAAGACATCAGCAAATGCCGTAAGAGGATTTGCTACGATCAGTCCTTCTGGAAGATGTGGAAGAGCCACAAATCCTTCTTTAAATGATAACTCTCCTGTGAAGAAGGCAACAAGCCCAGTGACAATCATTCCGATAAATAATGCTCCATGGACGCGTAACACCATAAGGATAAGGGTAACAGCCAACCCGATTAATGCTAAGATCGCTGAAGATGAATGAAGATCTCCAAGCTGTACTAAATTCGTTGGGTGAGCCTGGATCAATCCTGTTAGTCGTAATCCAATAAAAGCAATGAACAAACCGATGCCTGCGGTGATGCCGTGCTTTAGATTTTGTGGAATGGCTTCGATCAATTTTTTTCTGAATGGGGTTAATGAAAGAATGATAAAGATGATACCTGCTACAAAAACAGCGGAGAATGCAACAATATAAGAAATGTCATCATTCGCTCCTACTACAGAGTAGGTAAAGTAAGCATTCAATCCCATCCCTGGTGCGATGGCAATCGGGTAGTTTGCAAACAAGGCCATCCATAACGTTCCGGCTACGGCTGAAATAATGGTTGCTAAGAATACTTGATCAAATGGGACACCTGCGTCGGCTAAAATAATGGGATTGACAACGACAATGTAAACCATTGTTAGAAATGTTGTAATTCCAGCCAATATTTCAGTTTTAGGATTAGTGCCGTGTTCCTTTAATTTAAACATCGTAATACCTCCAATAAAAACGAACATTAAAAACGCGCAACTTCTATAATATTCGGTATTAGGTCGGATTTCAATAGAAAGATAGGAATTTTTTTTAAGAAATAATCCTGAAACCCCTTCCAAACCCCTTTCATTTTCGATAAGATGTTATCAATTATAGAGAATCAGTGTCTATAATGGCATGACGTAAACGTTACCACGCAATAGTGACATTTCTTACGGAAAGGAGCGGTACTAACGTGTATACTCAATTGAAAAACAAATCAATCTCCCAGCAGATTGACTACATCACACGATCCTTAGTCGCTCTGAAAAGTTATAACGGAACAATAGGCGAAAGTGAGAAAGCCCGATTTATATATGAAGTGATTTCTTCATTCCCTTATTTTAAAGAGCATCCGGATCAGGTCTGGCTGCAAGAAGTCCCGAATGACCCGATTGGAAGGAAAAACGTATTTGCCCTTGTGAAAGGCGCGTCTTCTAAAACCGTTTTATTCCATGCCCACTATGATACGGTGGGAACCGATGATTATGGTGCACTGCAGGATATGGCTCATGATCCCGACTTTCTTCAGAAGTTCTTTATGGACTATGAAGGAGAGGAAAAGGTGAGAGAGGATGCCCTCTCTGGAAACTGGCTGTTCGGAAGAGGGGCATTGGATATGCAGAGCGGAATTGCCGTACACATGGCGAATCTCTTGTACTATACGGGACAGGAAACGCCCGACGGACATTTACTCTTCCTATTTAATGGTGATGAAGAAAGTGAACATGCCGGAATGATTGCAGCTTTAAGTGATCTCTATCGTTTGAAAAAAGAGGGCTTTGATTATTTGGCCGCGATCAATACCGATTTCATTTCTCCGATCTATGATGGGGACTGTAAACGATATATTTACACGGGTGCTGCAGGAAAGCTCCTGCCAAGCTTTTATATATATGGAAGAGAAGCGCATGTAGGGGATGTGCTGACATCCATCGATCCTACTGTGATTGCTTCCAAAATCAATCTCGAAATCAATCAGAACTTTGATTATCTGGAGGATATACCAGGAGAATTCACCCTGCCTCCATCGTGCTTGTATTTCAAAGATGATAAGCATACGTATAATGTTCAAACCCCTCTTAGCGCTTCTCTTTACTTCAATTACTTTGTATACGAGAGAACCGCCAGAGAAGTGCTCTACGATATGAAAAAGGCAGCATTAAAGGCAGTAAGTGAGCTGGAAGAACGGAGTAAAAAACAATTTGAGCAATATCGGAGCTATCATGGTTTCCCGGAAAGGGAGTTTTCTTGGGAAGTAGAAGTTCTGACGTTACGGGAGTATATCTTCTGGCTGAAGGAAAGAGGCATCGATCCGGATCCTGTTATGAAAAAGGTCTTTTATGATCTGGAGGGAGAAGACAGAAGGACGATTGCATATGCCATGGTGGAAGCACTGCAGCATCTGGATCCCGATCGAACGCCAAGAGTGATCATTTTCTTCGCACCGCCGTTTTTACCTCATAACTTTGTGAATGAAGAAAATGAGTATGGAAAGAGGGTAAGAGAAGCGTTGGGCTCATGCTTAAACGATATAGCCAAAGAAACCGGCGAAGAATTTGTCATTAAACGGTTTTTCCCTTATCTCGCAGATGGCAGTTTTCTCTCTCTTCATGAAGAAGACGAGGATATTGACGTATTCAAAAAGAACCTGCCGCTGATCGATCAGCTGTATCCTGTTCCCATCGATATGATCAGAAAGCTGAACATCCCTTCTATTAATATCGGAGTTTATGGAAAGGATGGACATCAGTGGACGGAGAGAGTGTATAAACCTTACACCTTCTCAGTACTGCCGGAGATTATCCAGCGTGTGACGAAGGATTTATTGAAGATATGATGTTCCGAGTATAACTGAACAAAGAGAGAGGTCATTCGCTTAGGGATGTGCCTCTCTCTTTTTATTGATGTGAATTTATTTCGTTTTTTTCAATTATTGTAAAATGGCTGGATTAATTAAGAAAACGGCTGGATTATCACCAGAATCGGCTGGATTATTGATGATTTCCGCCGAATTATTCAGAAAAGCGGCCGGATTATCTGTGATTTCGGCTGTATAAGTAAGGAAATCAATGAAATACCAGACCAAGAACGCCAAGAATCCCTTGAAAAAGTAGATTTTAAAATGAAGTATCCATATTTCCTATGAATCGAGCAGATTTTTAATTGTAGGACACTCACCCCCATTCAAAACTACCTTTGTTCTGGAATTGTCACAAAAAGGTCAATCCTAAAAGATGCATAAAGGGAACAAGTTTACTATAATAGAGTCATCGGATTTGTGAAATGTTTCACTAACTTTTAACTTTTGGAGTTGAGAGAAGTTATGATAGAGCTTAATCGATTGGCTAAGCAGCAAAAATCATCCATGATGACACTTTACGGAACATCCCTATTAATGGGGGGAGTCGTGATTGGACAAGCTTACTTGCTGGTTAGCATTGTAGATAAAATGTTTATAAAAGGGGCAGAATTTCAAGACGTTCTCCCAATGCTTGGTGCTTTACTGATTCTTTTAGTGGGGAGAGCGGTACTATCCTATGTGAATGGACGAACAGGAATCAGAATGGCTACGAAGGTAAAGAGCGACTTGAGAAAACGACTCTTGAATAAGTGGGCAAAGAATCCACTGCAAGCCTCCCTTCAAGGGCAGTCTGGACAAAAGGTCAGTACAATGATGGATGCCGTCGATGGGCTGGACGGGTATTACAGTCAGTACGTACCACAAAGAATTCAAACGACCATTGTCCCGTTGATCCTGTTGATCACTATTTTTACTGAGCATATTTATACCGGTCTGATCATGGTCATAACGGCCCCATTCATTCCTTTGTTTATGGCGATTATCGGAGTCATGACAAAAAACAAATCAGAGAAGCAAATGGATAAGCTGACGGCATTTTCCGGACGATTTTTAGATACACTGCAAGGACTGACTACCTTGAAGCTCCTGGGAAGAGGGGAAGAACAGAAGGACGGGATCCGTGCCAGCAGTCTTGACTTTCGTGAAGCCACGATGGAAGTGTTAAAGACCGCCTTCTTATCTTCATTAATGCTTGAGTTTATCTCTATGTTAAGTATTGGACTGATTGCTCTGGAAGCAGGGCTGCGATTAGTCGTCTTCCAAAGTATTTCATTCTTCACAGCTTTCTTTGTTCTCGTGCTTGCCCCGGAATTCTACCTATCATTGAAAGAGCTCGGGCAAGCCTTTCATACTGGCCGGGGAAGTATGGGTGCCGCGAAGAAAGTCATGGAAGAGCTTGAAGAAAAAGATCGACCCGTGCAATGGGGAGAGAAGAAGCTCGAAACAAACGGCACTCCTGCCACAATGGAATTGCGTAATGTCGGGTTTTCCTACGGAGATAAGGGATTTGATCTTCGAGGCATGACGGCTGCTTTTCCTCCCTGCAGCCAAGTGGCGATCGTCGGTCAGAGTGGAGCAGGAAAAACAACGCTCCTTCATCTCTTAGCCGGACTTCTTGATCCCTCTGAAGGAAACATCGTGATTAATGGACATTCAAGAAGTGAATATAGGGAAAGTGACTGGTTTGATCATCTGAGTTATATTTCACAGAATCCGTATTTAATTTCAGGGACAATCTTAGAGAACATTGTGCTTGGAGGAGAAGAGGGCGTGACCCGGGAAGAGATCGAATACGCTGCTGAAAAAGCAGGAATCTCACAAATGATTGCCGGTCTCGATAAAGGATATGACACACCGATCGGTGAAGCGGGGAGAGGACTGTCCGGAGGAGAGAAGCAGCGTATTGCCTTAGCCAGGGCTTTTCTCAAAAACCCTTCTCTCATTCTTTTTGACGAACCGACAACGGGATTGGATCTTAAAACTGAGGGAATCCTTCAAGCCTCCATTCAGGAATTATCCAAAAATTCAACGGTGATCACAGTGGCTCACCGCCTGCATACAATTCGTGAAGCGGATCAAATCCTGTTTTTGGAAAACGGAAAATTAGCGGGCATAGGAAATCATGAGGAGTTAATGAAGTCCTCTTCACGCTATCATGAGATGGTGACTGCACAGCAAGGAGTGAATACAGGATGAAAGAGCTAAGATTTGTCGTAAAGCTGATGATGAAGGAAAAGAAGGATATTGTGTATTCTATTCTTTTTGGCTTCTTGGCTGGAATGACCGCTGTCGGATTATTTGCTTCCAGTGGCTATTTAATTTCTAAAGCGGCTCTGGAAGTACCTCTTTACGCTCTGACGGTGATGATTGCGCTCTTGAAGCTGTTCGGTTTTACAAAGGCGTTAAGCCGTTACGCTGAACGTTATTTTTCCCATCGTGCTACATTCACGATTCTGGCCAACTTACGAGTCTCGATTTATGAAGCAATCGAGCCGTTAGCTCCGGGGATTTTCGGGCGATACAGAAGTGGAGATCTTCTCTCAAGAATTGTCGGAGACGTAGAGAGCCTCCAGAACTTCTTTCTCAGGGTCTTTTATCCACCGATTATTCTGGTGATGGTGTTCTTAAGTACAATTTTATTTACGATGTTTTATTCGGTATCTGTTGCATTGATTCTTCTCTTGGGCCTTCTGCTGACGGGATTCATCGTTCCTGCTTATTTCGCTCTTAAACAGAGAAAGATTGAAATGACGTTAAGAGAAAGTCGAGGGGACTTGTCTACTGAGGTAACGGAATTTCTGTATGGATTCAAAGACCTGAAAATCTATCAAAGACTGGAGGATAAAGAGAGGAGTCTCGTTCATGCATCAACAAGCTATGTGAGTGAGCAGGAACGGGAGAATATCCATTCCCTCTTTAGTCATTCAACCAATATCCTGGTCTCGCTTCTTATTTCATGGATCGTTTTAGCCGTAGGGGCATATTCTGTGGGAGCAGGTCAACTGGATGGAATATACCTTGCTATGCTTGTCATGATCTCACTGACCGTATTCGAAAACGCCACACCCATGGCAATCCTCCCTACACACTATGAAGATTCCCGCAGAGCGGCAGCCAGGCTCTCTTCGGTTATTCCCGAAGAAAGCATCGAGAGGGACGGACCTTCATTTGGCGGGAAACTTGACGGGGAAGCTCCGTCCTTTCGCCTGAAGGATGTAAGCTTTTCCTTTGAGGGAGAGGAAAGAAAGGCATTGGATGGTGTGGATCTTGAGCTGCCTGCAGGTTCGAAAACAGCGATTGTAGGACCTTCGGGATCAGGGAAATCAACATTGCTTCAATTGTTATTAAACTTTTACTCAACGGATCATGGGTCGATTTTCGTGAATGATGTTTCAATTAAAGATATCGATAAAGAGTCGTTGTGGGAGCATGCCAATGTGGTTCTTCAAGAAAATCATTTCTTCTACGGCACAATAAAGGATAATCTTATGCTGGTGCATGACGGACTGGAAGACAGGGAGATGGAATCAGCATTAGAAAAAGTGAAGCTGTGCCACTTTTCGTTAGAGGACATTGTACTGGAAAAAGGAGAGAATCTATCTGGAGGAGAAAAGCAACGATTGGCCATTGCAAGGGCTCTTTTGAAGGGCTCCCCCTTATGGATGCTGGATGAACCGACTTCTTCGGTTGATGCTTTGACGGAAAAGGAGATCTTTGACCATCTTTATACAGCGGCCGGTGGAGACACATTGATTCTGATTTGTCATCGTTTAATCGGTCTTGAAAGCATGGATCAAATCGTCGTCATGGATCATGGGAAGGTTGTAGAAGCAGGAAGTTTTGATGAGCTAATGAGGAAAAAAGGCTACTTCTATGAAATGAAACAGATTGAAAAAAGTGTACTCTTTTAACAGTATGAAAAAGCCGCATCCCTTAAGGATGCGGCTTTTTCATAGGTTTATTCCGCCCAATCAATTAAGTTGCGGATATCTAAACGATCTGTTTTTCGTGCTTCTTGAAGTGGTTTTCCTATTGTAATCAGCATAATCGGGATATAACGGTCCGACACATTGAATTCGGAAACGAGAGCTGCCGGATTGAAACCGCCGATCGGGCAAGTATCCCAGCCTTTCGCTTTTGCAGCAAGCATGAATTGCATAGCGGCTAAGGAAGCGTTACTGAAAGCGGCGTCTCTCGGATATTCGTCACGGCTGTATGCACCGTCAATTTGTTTCTTTAGTACCTCTTTGATTTCAGCCGTCATTTCACCTTTTTCAATGGCAGGGTCAAAGACAGGGTCGACGTTCTTATTGGCTTCCAGGTCACCAAGTATAGCCACAACTGCAGAAGCATCATGTACCTGTTGTTGATGATAAGCAATCGGAAGTAAGCGTTCTTGAACTTCTTTCTGATCGAACACCAGGAATTTCCACTGTTGAAGATTCCAGGCAGATGGTGCTTTTCCTGCAGTTTCGAGCAGGCTGACTAATTCCTCACGGGGGATCTCCACTTGAGGATCGTATACTTTCGTTGAGCGTCGTTCATCGACGACTTGAAAGAAATTATCCATGATAAAGCCTCCTTGATGTTTAAGAAAGTGTTATAATATGGTATATATTTGTATGTTACTTACTTTTTGTAAGTTTAAAGCAATATGAACAATATAACCGACGTTTTAGTATGCGTCAAGGGATAACGATTTAGGATGTGAAAACTTATATGGAAACAAAACTTTGCCCGAAATATGCTGCTGCCTTTGAATTATTAGGCAAGCGCTGGGTCGGTATGATCATAAAGGTATTATTTGAAGGAACGTGCCGTTTTAAAGATTTAAATGCAGAAATACCAAATATCAGTCAAAAGGTGTTAACCGACAGATTAAAGGAGCTGGAGGAAAACGGAATCGTTTATCGGGAAGTTCTCGACGAAAAGCCAGTCAAAGTCCTTTATAGCCTGACGAAAAAGGGAAGTGAACTGGAGCCCGTGATGGAGGCCGTCCAGGGGTGGGCAGTCAAATGGGTAAAATAAAAGCCTGCTTCATTGAAGGCAGGCAGGTGAACTAGTCGAGTTCACGATTGTATATATGCTCAAATGGATCCTGTTGATCGTGGGGAGTATAGAAATGGATGGGCTTTAATGCGGCGTAGCTTCCTCCAATGATGATGATACACAGAACGGGTAAGAACAAAATACCAAACATAATATAGCCTCCTTATCATGTTTTAGGGGTAGGAAATTCCAATGTGACCCCTTGCATGATTAACTCTAAAGTGTGAAACGCGTTTCAGAGCAAGCGTTTATTAAAAGTTTTGCGCAAAAGGGACAGGTAGGCCGTTCATACTATTTAATGAGGGGTATGGGGATGACAAATATTCGCAGTATCGCGAAGCTTGCGGGAGTATCTGTTTCAACGGTTTCAAGGGTATTAAATGAACACCCTTACGTAAAAAAAGAAAAACGTCAGAAGGTTCTCGATGCCGTCGAGCAATTAAATTATATAAAAAACGCAAACGCTGTCCATTTATCGAAAGGCAAGACCTATAGCATAGGAGTTGTTTTGCCATATTTAAATCTTCCTTACTTCGGAGAAATTCTTCAAGGTATTGCAGGGGAAGCATTAAAGCATGGATATCATCTTCAACTTTTTCAAACGAATTATGATAAGGGAGCCGAACTTGATGCCTTTCATCGTCTGCAAATGAAGGAAGTAGACGGATTGATCTTAACGTCACGCTCAAATTCACTGGATGTCCTCACTCCGTTCATGGAAAATGAAAATGTTGTTTTTTGTGAAAATGTGTACGGGCACTCGTGTAAAAAAATATATATCGATCACTATCAAGGAGTCAGGAATGGTCTCGAATATCTTTATTCAAAAGGTCACTCCCGCATAGGGCTATGCCTGCATCGAATGTTTGGGACGAATAGTGAAGAGAGAATCCGGGGGTATTACGATAGTTCAGAAGCTGCCGGCCATCCTGTGCGTGATGAATGGATCTTCAATAACTGCTATCATCTGGAGGATGGAAGAGACGTGGTGAAGAACTGGGAACAACTGAAAGAAAAGCCTTCAGCCCTTATCGTAACCAGTGATCAGGTTTCAGCCGGTATGGTGACAGAGGCAGGGAAAAGAGGGATCAGGATACCCGATGATTTGGCTATTTTAAGCTTTGATAATCATCCTATTGCGGATGCCCTGGACATTACATCCTTTGAAGTGCCGATACGAAAAGCAGGAGAAGAGTCGTTTAAACTATTTCTTGAAAATACGGCCCCTGGCCACGTGATATTGGAAACAAAGTTATTTGAAAGAGGGACCGTGTAAGTTCCTTAAGAAATGGAGGAAGCGATAAGGATGTTAGGGAATAAAGAAGAAAAAATGTTGATCATCCTAATGGGGGTAGTCGCTTTTATTGTGTTGCTTGCCATTGCTTGGAAATATCTAATGTAGCTTTTTTGCCCTTGTCTTCATAACTCACTTGTTTCTGCCATATGTTAAGAGTAATGAAGCGGTAGGTGAATTCATCATGTGGTCTGAATTTAAACAATTCATTTCAAGGGGGAATGTAATTGATTTAGCGATTGCAGTCATCATTGGTTCAGCGTTTGGCAAGATTGTGGAGTCTCTCGTTCAAGACATGATGATGCCGGCAATCGGCATTTTATTTGGCGGCATTAACTTAGAAGGCCTGCACCTTCGAATTGGAGCAGAGGTGATTGAATTGGGAAAGTTCCTACAAGCCCTTGTAGACTTTCTTCTCGTGGCCATGAGCATTTTTCTGATGATAAAGGTGGTCAACCGCTTGAAAGGCGGAGAGCAGCAATACAAAGTGAAGCAAACGACGAACCTTGAAGTCTTACAGGAAATCAGGGATATCTTGAAGGACGATCATAGCCCTTCCCATAGCGATGATTTCCCGAAAGCAATCGATCAGCCTACCAAAAGTGGTATGAAAATTCAGATGAGAACCGACAGAAAGACCAAATAAATTCATCATCATTGACCTAAATCCTACTTTTATAGTAGGATTACTTTGTGTTGTACGGCTATTTTAAAAAAATCATACGGACAAATGGGGTAATGATCGTGAAAAAAATTCATATCATTCATGAAAATAGTGATTGGACCAATCATTTAACGACTCGTCTCGACGAGCTTCAATTGCCTTATGAGGAATGGTTCCTCAATCAAGGTCTCGTCGATTTATCATCAGATCCTCCAGAAGGTGTTTTCTATAATCGGATCAGTGCATCTTCTCATACGAGAAACCATCGTTTTGCACCTGAGTTAACGGAAAGCGTTCTTTCATGGTTAGAGAGATATGAAAGAAAGGTGCTGAACGGGACACGTGCCCTCCGGTTGGAAGTGAGTAAAGTGAATCAGTATATGGCCTTGAACGCTGCCGGCATCAAGACACCGAAAACCATTGCAGCCGTTGGAAAAGAGCAGATCATAGAAGCCGCACAAAAGCTCAACAAGCCATCCTTCATCACCAAGCATAACCGTGCAGGGAAAGGATTGGGTGTTCAGTTGTTTCATTCAGTGGACGCACTGAAAAACTATGTCTACAGTGATACATTTGAAGAACCGCTGGATGGCACAACGCTTATCCAGGAGTACATTGAAGCACCGGACGCTTCGATCACACGCTGTGAATTCATTGGCGGCAAATTCATGTATGCTGTGAGGGTGGATACGTCAAAAGGATTTGAATTATGTCCGGCCGATGTCTGCCAGGTCGATGATTTATTCTGTCCTGTGGGAGAGCAAGAGGAGAAACCCAAATTCCAAATCAGGGAAAACTTTTCCCATGGCATCCTCTCATCTTACGAAGCATTTTTAAAAGAGAACCGGATTGCTGTAGCCGGGATCGAATTCATTCAAGACAATGAAGGCACCATCTACACGTATGATGTGAACACCAATACAAATTACAACAAGGATGCCGAGGCGAAGTCAGGACAATACGGGATGCTTGAGTTGGCAAAATTTCTTGGTGAACAATTGAAAACTGTATAAGTTGATGACTCTCCTGTACATGTACAGGAGAGTTCTCTTATATAAATGCCCGATTACCTATATAATTGTAACGATTTGTTTAGTAGTATGGTAGAATTTCTATAAAGTAGACAATATCTGTGAAAGGTCAAAGGGTAAGTATGATTATCTTTAATCAGGATGTTATTAATAATTTCTTTTATATCATATTGAGTATTTTTTTAATTTTTTTCCTTATTGAAAGAAAGATGATACATGGCTGGTATACAAGGTTAGCAACCCTTGTTTCTTTGAGTATGGCCATTATCCTGTGCATGCTTTCCCCGATTTATCAGAATCCATACTGTGTTCATGACCTGCGGATGATTCCTTTCGTACTCGGAATCATGTATGGAGGACCATATACAGGGCTCGCACTTTTAGTTATTTTATTGGTATCCAGGACAATGATATATAGTTGGAGTTTAGTAGCATTTGTTATTTATATGGTGATCTACCTCTTGACGGTTATCTGGATGAAGTGGTTCGATTTTGACCGGTTAACGAGCCGCAAGAAGATTATATTCTCAGTGATTCTCTTTACCGTTCATTCCATAGTGGCGGCCCTTATTGCCAATGCCATGACCGTGTTTGTGATTGATGAAAGCTATCTCATCAATTTCATCTTACTCCCTTCAGTGGGGATGCTTATCCTGACATACATATGTGAAACATTGCTTAAACAAATTCAAATCAAACAAGCACTCGTGAAGATAGAGAAAATGGAAGTACTTGCTCAACTCGCAGCCAGCATTTCACACGAAGTGAAGAATCCTTTAACCGTTATTAAAGGGTTTCTGAGACTGCTCAAACAAGAAAATCTTCCAGTTGGAAAAAAAGAGCAATACTTAGCGATCGCATCATCAGAATTGAACCGGGCAGAAGAGATCATCAATGACTATCTCACGTTTGCCAAGCCGGACCCAGATCAAGTAGAGAACATTTCAATTTCTAAACAACTCAATAAACTCGTTGATATGGTAGAGCCCCTGAGCAACCAGCAATCGGTGGACGTACATAAAAGCATCATGGACGCCACCATCGTCGGTAATACAAGGAGCTTTCAGCAAGCATTTCTCAACATCATCAAAAATGCGATCGAATCGATGCCAAAAGGAGGTACCCTTACGATACTTTCGAAGGTTCAAAAAGGGAACGTCAACATCACCATCACTGACACTGGAGTAGGGATGACCTCTGAACAACACGCCAGACTGGGAGAGCCTTATTTTTCTACGAAGGAAAAAGGAACCGGCCTTGGGCTTATGGTATCCTATCGCATCATTGAAGCGATGAGAGGCGTCATTACAGTTGAGAGTAGAATTGGAAAGGGAACAAGTTTTCAGATTATATTTCCTTCGGATCGTATGAAAGACCCTTCATCTTTATAGGTGGAGGGTTTTTATATTTTACTGACCCCCAACGCCTCCAGGTCAGCGATTATTAATTGTGTATTGAACTTTCTCGAATTATCTGATAATATATATTCCTGCTCCCAAACGCCTACATAATTTATCCAGATTTCGATATGTCTTTATATTGTCTAGCTCCGGCGGCTAGGCCCTCCGAGGTCATAGGCTGAGTCTGGCAAGAAGGCAAAACGCGTCTTCTCGCCAGACTCATCTTATGCTTGTCTGGCCTGATCGAGCCGCCTCCGCTTTTCGTTATAAACGTTTTCCCACCAAGAGTCATTACCTTGGTGGGATTCATGAGACGTTTTTTTCTCCATTGCGGCTACTAACATTTGGAAGGAGAAATGTATGACGAAGGAATCGACTATTCATCCCGATTTTTCAATTGAATCAGAACGCCTGGAGTTTACGAAGCGCTACATTGATGTAGTCATCAGCACATCCCAGACGAGTAAGGAAAAGTATAAGGAAAACATGGAAAAAGCTTTTGGAGATATTGATTGGGGCGAATCGAGTGCTGCGTACATCGATATCTTGACGAACTCAAGCTTCTTTGAGATGTCTAAAGAAGAACTGGAGTCCCTAACGAAAGCGAAAACGAAACCGTATTTTGCCAGGATTGATTTTCAGCATGAAGGCTCGGAAAAGGTGGAGAAGCACTATATCGGGAAGACCTCCCTGTATCAGAGGGAGAATCAAGAACAAATCATCGTGGACTGGCGGTCTCCCATTGCAAACCTATATTACGAAGGAAGGATCGGCGATGTTTCGTATGAAGCGGAAGACGAGACATATGAGGGTGATCTTTCATTAAAACGTCAGTACATGATTGAGGATGGTTGGTTAGAAGAAATCAGGGATATAGATTTAACGACCACTGATGAACTGCTTCAGGATTCATTAGCCAAAAGCTCCAGCAATCGTTTAACTGAAATCATTTCCACCATTCAAGAAGAACAAAACCGGATCATCCGTGCCGATTTAAACAAGCCCATCATTGTTCAAGGAGCGGCAGGAAGCGGAAAGACAACCATCGCCCTTCACCGGATTTCATACTTCATTTACAACTACAAACAGCATTTCGACCCGAAACAACTGATGATCCTTGCACCAAGTAATTTGTTTATCGACTACATTTCAGAAGCCCTGCCGGAACTCGGTGTTGAACGGGTAAGGCAAACGACGTTCACGGATTATGTCATGACCTGCTTAGAGAAAAAGCTGAAATTAGTAGAAGATAACAAGCTCATTCAGTTAATTGAAACCCACGGTGAAGAAGTAGAGACTGCCTCCTGGATATCAGGGTTTAAAGGCTCCAAAGCATTCAGGAGAATTCTTGATTATTATATAGAAGAAATTGAACAGCGCTTTTATACATCAAAGGACTTCTATGTTGATAAATACAAGCTCTACTCGGCAAAAAAATTCACTCACCTTTTTAAAGAGGAATATACGTATATGCCAATCTATCGCCGGATGGAAAAGCTCAAGGCTCTCTTACAGAGTTATGTTCGGACGAACAAGAAGCAGATGGTGGAGAAGGTAGAGAAGTTTTTCGATGAACGGATCGAAACAGCTCTTTTTCAAAGGACACAGGCAGCAAACCGGAAGGACTATGTATCAAAAGCATTGGACAAGAAAAGTGAGCGGGTTGAAGAAATTAAGAAGGCGATCCGAACAAGCGTTACGGCCTACATGAGGCAGTTTGAAAAGAAAAACCTGGATCAATACTTCATGGAATTATTCTCAGATCCGAAACGGCTGGCTTCTTACTCGAAAGGTGAGCTAAACATGCAGCAGGCAGAACAGCTTAGTCAATATACGTTAAAATACACGAAGAAGAAACAGTATGAGGTAGAAGACTTAGCCATCCTTCTTTACTTGCAAACTCACTTGTTTGGAATCGATAAATTTTATAAAGCAAAGAATATCGTGATAGATGAAGCACAAGATTATAGTTATTTGCAGCTTTATTCGTTGAAGAGGGCACTTGAAACCGACATGTTTACACTGGTGGGGGATCTTGCCCAGGGGATTCACTCCTATCGTGGACTGCAGTCTTGGGAACCGGTGTATAGAGATGTGTTTCCGAGGGCCACCTATACCGAGCTACAAAAAAGCTATCGAACCACGATTGAAATCATGGAGGAAGCGAATAAACTGCTGAATCTGCTACCCTATGATTTTCCTAAAGTGAATCCAGTCGTGAGACACGGGGATTCTCCCAGCTTCGATGAGTATGTGGATTTGGAAGAATTGGCTTCCGTTATCGAGGAGAAGGTGGATGCTGGACGGGAAGAAGGATTCCAAACCTTCGCCGTGATCGGAAAAAGCATGAAGGATTGTGTGAAAATCAGCGGAATCCTTCAAGACCGGCAGCCCTGGAAAGTGAAATTATTAGAAGAACGGGAATCAATCCCGAAAGATCAAATCGTCGTCGTCCCATCTTATCTGTCAAAAGGACTCGAATTCGATGTCGTCATCATCGCAGCGGTTGATGAAGCATTCAACCCGGAAAACGAACTCGACATCAAGCTCCAATACGTGGCCATGACACGCCCCCTCCATAAGCTCGCGTTTATTGGAAAGAGAAGAGATCAATTTATCGGCCGGTGATCAAAAGAGGTCCGTCCCTCATGGTGAGGGACGGACCTTAATCTAGTAAAAAAACGAAATTCACAATCATAATATTAGCAAAAAGCTGAGTGGATTTGTAAAATAGGAAATCAGGAGGGATGCAATATGTTAAAAAACTTACAGAGCACGAAGACACTACATAACGGAATCGAAATTCCTTATGTCGGTTTAGGAGTTTACCAAATGAAAGATCCGTCTGAAACGGTACAGGCCGTTCGAACAGCGATTGAGTCAGGGTACCGTTCCATCGATACAGCGGCGATCTACGACAACGAAGAAAGTGTAGGTCAAGGTGTGAAAGAAGGTGGAGTAGCGAGAGAGGAACTGTTCATTACATCGAAAGTATGGAATGGTGATCAAGGCTACGATACGACATTGAAAGCATTCGAAACCAGCCTGAAAAAGCTTGATATGGACTACCTGGATCTTTATTTAATTCACTGGCCAGTAGAAGGGAAGTACAATGATACATGGAAGGCACTAGAAAGGCTGCATAGCGAAGGGTTAGTGAAATCGATCGGTGTAAGTAACTTCCATCAGCATCACCTTGAAGATTTGATGAAGAACAGCAATGAAAAGCCTGTATTAAATCAAATCGAATTACACCCTCGTCTGAATCAGGAAAAAATAAGAGAATTCTGTGCATCACAAAATATTGCCGTGGAAGCATGGTCACCAATCGCTCAAGGGCGTGTACTGGATGAACCAACACTGAATCACATCGCTGAAAAGCATGAAAAATCCGCTGCTCAAGTGATTTTGCGCTGGCACCTTCAGAATGATGTCATCATCATTCCTAAATCTGTGCATGAAAGCCGCATCAAAGAAAACGCAGATCTATTCAACTTCGAACTATCATTGGAAGAAATGAACCAAATCAACGGATTGAATCTCGACGAACGCTTCGGCCCAGATCCGGACAACTTCGATTTTTGATCAAACAATATATAGAGGTCCGTCCCTCCAAATGAGGGACGGACCTCTTGTTTTTGCCCTTTTGCCTCCAGACACCCATTTAAATTTAATTTGTAAAATAGTTATTGACAGGGACGAGAAGAGTAGTATACAATTATCTCGAAATCAAAATAAATAGATTCGAGATAACGTGTACTCATTTTTTTACGCATATATCTCAAATTAAAGATAAATGATTTGAGAATAATTGAATTTGAAATGTTTGAAGCTGCATCTCGATGGGAAAACATAAAGGAGGAAGTAAGATGACAGCATTAGCTGCGTTCGGTTTATTGGTCATTCGTTTAGTAGTGGGGTTAACCTTCGCTGCTCACGGAGCACAAAAATTATTTGGCTGGTTTGGTGGACATGGACTACAAGGAACAGGTGGTTTCTTTGAGTCCATTGGAATCAAGCCGGGAAAGACGATGGCATTATTTGCAGGACTTTCTGAAGTTGCAGGCGGATTGCTATTCGCAGCAGGTTTCCTGACGCCATTAGCAGCGTTACTTATCATTGGGACGATGATTGTAGCGATCGTGAAAGTTCACGGACCAAATGGTTATTGGGTAACACAAAATGGTACAGAATATAATGTGATGCTCATTGTTGTTGCTCTTGGAGTAGCACTGGTAGGGGCAGGATCATTTTCTATAGACGCACTTTTATTTTAGTTAAGTTTTTTCAATAGAAATTATCTGATGTGGAAAACCAACATAGAGAATCGGCATGCAATCCAACATCACTACTTTTCATTAGTCAGCAAATGAATAATGCAGGTGAATATTGATTGATTCACCTGCAGTCTGATTCGGTGTTTCACTTTTTCACTATATAAACCATATTTAAAGGAGAGATTTCGATTATGTCTAACGTAAAATTAGCAATCATGTACTACAGTTCAACTGGAACAAATTATCAAATGGCAAAATGGGCAGAAGAGGCTGCGAAAGAAGCAGGCGCTGAAGTGAAGGTACTTCGTTTTGAAGAAACGGCCCCTGAAGGAGCGATCGCTTCTAATCCAGCATGGGAAAAGCACTATAATGAAACAAAAGATATCGTACCTGTTGCGACACTTGACGATCTTGAATGGGCAGACGCTTACCTTTTCAATGTTCCAACACGATTCGGAAACGTTCCTTCTCAAGTCAAAGCCTTCCTGGATACTACTGGAGGTCTTTGGTTCAACGGAAAACTTGCAAATAAAGTAGTAAGTGCCACTTCCTCTGCAAGCAACTCACACGGTGGACAGGAGCAGACGGTACTGGCTCTATACACAACCATGATGCACTGGGGTGCAATCATAGCAGCTCCTGGATATACAGACCAATCAAGCTTTACTACAGGAGGAAACCCATATGGAACGAGTGTAACGGTCGATCAAGAGGGCAATATGATTGAATCCGTAGAGCCTGCAGTGAAACACCAAACTCGCCGTACAATCCAAATCGCTGAAGCGGTGAAAAACGGATTGAAATAATGAACATATAAAAAACGAGTCGCTCGAGAGCGGCTCGTTTTTTATTGTTCTCACAGCCCAACATCATCGGCACAATCAGCCTCACACTCAATCCATTCGCCGGTCAGGGGATGAGGAAATGAAATCCGTGCAGCATGCAACGCTTGCCTTTTGTAAATCGGCTTTCCTCCATATAATATGTCTCCGACCAAAGGATGACCGATGTGACTCATATGGACGCGAATCTGGTGGGTACGACCCGTAGCAAGCTCGACCTCCACTAATGTATAAGGGTTTTTATACTCCAGCACCTTGTAGTGGGTGACTGCATTCTGACCAGAAGGTGAAACTCTTCTTCTAGTATTGTGATGGCGGTCCCTGCCAATCGGTTCAGAGATGGTGCCTTTTTTCTGCTTCAATCGACCATGAACGAGAGCGTGGTATGTACGCTTGATCTGCCTTTCAGTGAGAAGGCGGTCAAGAATCGCTTTACTTAACGGGTGCTTGGCGAAGATGATCGCTCCAGATGTATCATGATCCAAACGATGAATGTGCAGGACGCGGCAGCTTTTTCCCAGGGCTTGATAGTGAAAGGCCACTAGATTTGCAAGGGAATCCGTCTCCTTCGGATGGTTTGGGTGAGTATCAATTCCCGCAGGTTTGTTGATGACAATCAGATGGTCATCCTCAAATAACACATCGATCTCTCCGTAGGTCGGGGGGACATCGTATTCTACTTCTTTAAATAAATGAAGCTGAAGCGTATCTCCCGGAGAAAGGGGCTGGGTCCAGGAAATCGATTCCCCGTTCACTTTAATATCACCCGCCATCCTCAAGGAATGAATCAGTTTCTTAGGTGCTTGCCAGTGATTTCTAAGAATTGTTTCAATCGTTACATTTTTCCATTTATCTGGGATGACTAGTTCAAATAGTTCTCCTTTTTTCTGTGTTTTCATCAAAAAACTCCTTCAAATGACAAAAATCTTATACACGTGTGGGTATTTAAACCTAATTTAACACCTATTCAACCCAATTCATGGGTATAATTACCACGCAGTGGGTTCTACTTCTATGTTATCCTTAATATATCTATTACAGAGAGATTACAACCATTACAAAGGTGGGTTATGACGGTGAAAGTTTTACTAGCATCAACACATGAACAGGAAGACAAAATTCAAGAGCTCATACAGTACATGTATTGTACTATTTTCCCTGATTATTTCACAGATGATGAAATTGAGCAATTTGATGATATGCAAGTATTACATACGACGACGAGAAACTTTGAATACTTCGGAACCCTTAAAGAAGCGTTTCAGGTGATTTCAAGCTTACAAACATTGATTTCCATTGTCGAGAGTGGATCAAAAGAAGATGTGTATGAAGAAATGTTTTACCACAATGCTGAGATTCTTCAGGGATTTGGTATGTTTTTCCCGCTGTCTTATGATCAATTCACTGGAGAATCGGATTGTAAACATAGCTTAAGTATCTATTCGAGAGCGGATAACCAGCTGCTTGTGTAAGTGAATCACGCCGGGAAAAGATTGATACTTTAGAAAATTCGTATAAAAATGTTTAGAAGATTCCTGTGAGGGGAAAATAGCTTGTAATAAGTTAATCCTGAAGATACTCAAGTGTCTTCATCTTGAAATTCCTCCTCACTTGAAAGGGGCTGACTCGTGGAAAAGTCAGCCCCTCTTTTTTTGTTATTTATTCTTTCGTAACGTTCTCTTCAAAAAACTTCTTAAATTCTTCTTCAGGCTGTTCTCCTACGATTCTCGCCACTTCTTTTCCATCTTCAAAATGTACCAGTGTCGGAGTGGATTCGATTCGGTATTGGTCCCATCCTTGTTCAAATTCAAGTAGATTGTACTGAACCATATCGACTTCCATGTCTTCGGCAAGTGGAGCAAGTACAGGAGTAGTCCTCTTACAATGAATACACGATGAGCTGTAGAAATACACAGTCACATCTTCGTTATTCTTTAATTTCTCTTCTAATTCCTCTGGCAGGATCACATTCTGATAGTTAGGGTCGTCCAGCAGTTCGACGGTAGCCGGGTTAAGGTTCGCTTTTTTGAACTTATTCCCCTCTGCCTTTTGACTGTTTTGCATGCTTGTGATGAGAGCGATGGCAGCAAATAATGCGACAATCGCTACTAGAAATATAATGATTTTCTTCAATCTATTTGTCCTCCTTTAATGCTCTTAATACCATTACACTTGCGATAAAGATGATGATGAAACCGGTCAATGCCAGGAATGGGATGGTGATAAAGCCGAACAGGTTGATGTATTCGCCTGTACATGGGACCCGTCCGCAGGCAGGTGCACTCTCTGATAGGAATGATACTTTTTGAAGAGAGTAGTGATACAAGGAGACGAGAAGGCCGATTCCGGATAAAATAGTAGAATATAATGCCGCTTGAAAATCTTTGCGGACATAAGCCACTCCTAATAGAATGACCATCGGATACATTAAAATACGCTGATACCAGCATAATTCGCATGGTTCATATTTCATGATTTCAGAGAAATATAAACTCCCCAGAGATGCCACAAGAGAGGAAGCCCATGCCAGGAATAACAGAGAATCTGCTTTTTTATTCATATAGAATTCCTTTCTACGTATATTCTATCAAATTATAGTATGTTATTATTATAAATGTAAAATGAGAAAACTTTATGAAGAAATATGATATTTTTTTAACGATTTGTGCAAACGCTTGCAGAAAGTGTTATATTCTTTGATTTGATCTAACAGGAGGAAAACACACATGACGAAACAATGGTGGAAAGAATCGGTCGTCTATCAAATTTACCCTCGCAGCTTCATGGATTCAAACGGGGACGGCGTCGGGGATATTAGAGGAATTATTTCTAAATTGGATTATCTGAAAGAACTGGGCGTTGATGTAGTCTGGTTATCTCCTGTGTACGAATCTCCCAATGATGATAATGGTTATGATATCAGCAATTATAAAAAGATTATGGACGAGTTCGGCACGATGGCTGATTGGGAAGAAATGCTTGAGGAAATGCATCGGCGTGATATGAAGCTTGTGATGGATCTAGTGGTGAACCACTCTTCCGATGAACACGGCTGGTTTGTGGAATCAAGGAAATCAAAGGACAATCCATATCGTGATTATTATATTTGGCGTGAAGGAAAAGACGGAAAAGAGCCGAATAACTGGGAGTCTGTATTTAGCGGTTCTGCTTGGGAATATGATGAAACGACAGAGGAATATTTCCTGCATCTTTTCTCGAAAAAACAGCCGGATCTAAACTGGGAGAATCCGAAGCTGCGCCAGGAAATCTATGACATGATGAAATTCTGGCTGGATAAAGGGATCGATGGTTTCCGTATGGACGTCATCAACTTCATTTCGAAAGTGCCAACATTTCCAGATGCGCCGAGTCCTGAAGGCAAAACGTATGCTTCAGGTCATGAGTACTTTATGAACGGTCCCCGTATTCATGAATTTCTCCAGGAAATGAATCAAGAGGTTCTCTCTCATTATGATGCGATGACGGTTGGTGAAATGCCTGGTGTGACACCGGATGAAGCCGTCCTTTACACAGGTGAAGACCACAATGAAGTGAATATGGTATTTCAGTTTGAGCATATGGATGTGGACTCGGGTCCAGGAGGGAAATGGGACGTCATTCCTTTCGACCTTGTAAAATTGAAAGCCATTTTAACGAAGTGGCAGACAGAACTTCACGGGAAGGGCTGGAACAGTTTGTACTGGAACAACCACGATCAGCCAAGGATTGTGTCGCGACTTGGTGACGATGGAGAGTACCGCGAGAAATCTGCGAAAATGCTGGCAACACTTCTTCATTTGATGCAGGGGACGCCTTACATTTATCAAGGGGAAGAAATCGGAATGACGAATGTCCGATTCTCGTCCATTGAAGAGTACAAGGATATTGAAACCCTCAACATGTACCGTGAAAAAGTAGCAAAAGGCATGGATCCGGAAGCAATCATGAAGTCCATATATGTAAAGGGAAGAGACAATGCAAGAACCCCTATGCAATGGAACAGCGGGGACCATGGCGGGTTCACAGAAGGAAATCCATGGATCGCCATTAACCCGAACTACAAAGAAATCAATGCCGAAGAAGCGTTAAAAGATTCAAAATCAATTTATTACTACTTCCAAAAATTGATCGCTCTTCGTAAAGAGCATGAAATTATCCCATACGGATCATTCGAGCTTCACTATGCAGATCATCCCTCCGTATATACCTATACGAGAGCCTATGGAAACGAGAAGATCCTGGTACTTTGCAATGTATCCGGGGAAAAACAAGTCATTGATAACGTGGCTTCCTTTGATATCAATCAGGCTGATGTTCTGATCACCAACGAAGAAAACAATAAAGATAATGCATTTACATTAAATCCTTGGGAAGCAACAGCTTACTATTTTAAAGGGTAATGGAAGGAAGAACCCATATGATCGGGTGCTTCTATTTTTAAGGACATTTTTTTGTGAAGTTTGTTTGGTGTTAAAGATCTATGAAATAAATAATAACCAAGTTGATTGGAGAGGAAATCAATCACTACTGGCTATTTTAAAAATATTTAACACCAAATCAAATTTCTTCAAATCATACACCCCCCTTTGCTAAAATAAAAGGGATGGACTGTCATGAACTTCGTTTCAACAGTGCACTATAAGGGTATATAATTCAGGTATTTTATGAAGGAGTAGATCATAGATGGCAGAAAAACTAGACTTATCACAGTTCGAAAAGAAAATGATCATTCGTCCAATGGAACCTAAGGACATTCAAGATATCATCAACATGCAGTCTGTCTGCTTTCCAGGGATGGACCCCTGGAAGGTTGAGCACCTGGAAAGTCATTTGGACGTGTTTCCGGAAGGTCAGCTTGTCGCCGAATTAGAAGGGGAAATCATTGCATCATGCTCGAGTCTGATCATTAATTTTGACGAGTATGACGACCGCCACACTTGGGATGATGTAACGGATAATGGTTACATAACGAATCACAATCCCGATGGCTATAACCTTTATGGAATCGAAGTGATGGTTCATCCGGATTACCGACGCATGAAGGTAGGTCACCGTTTGTATGAAGCAAGAAAGGACCTTGCAAGGCAGTGGAATCTAAAGAGTATCATCATTGGGGGACGCATCCCGAATTATCACAAGCACTCTGAAGAAATGTCACCAAGAGAGTACGTGGATTCAGTAGGGCGTCATAAGATCTATGATCCCGTGCTTTCATTCCAGCTTCTGAATGGCTTCACCCTGATGCGGATCAACCCTAACTATTTGCCTGACGACAAGCGGTCCCATAAGTACGCCACACTGATGGAATGGAATAACGTCGATTACCGTCCGTCCAGCAAGAGGCATTTCAAAACGAGTTATCCTGTCAGAATCTGTGTTGTTCAATACATGATGCGTAAAATCAATTCCTTCGAAGAGTTCGCGAACCAGGTTGAATACTTCACAGATGTAGCATCAGATGCAAAGTCTGATTTCGTCGTGTTCCCTGAAATTTTCACCACACAGCTCATGTCATTCTTGAACATCCAGTCACCGAGCCTTGCTGTAAGAAGGTTGACAGATTTCACTGAGGACTACATTGAATTATTCACGGATCTTGCGGTTCGTTACAACGTAAATATCATTGGGGGTTCTCACTTCGTCAAGGAAGAAGACGATGAAATCTACAACATCGCTTACCTGTTCCGTCGTGATGGAACGATCGAGAAACAGTACAAGGTTCATATCACACCAAATGAACGAAAATGGTGGGGAATAAGTCCGGGAGATTCCGTAAGGGTATTCGATACGGATTGCGGGAAGATCGCGATTCAAATCTGCTATGATATCGAATTCCCTGAGCTTGCCCGTATCGCAACCGACAAAGGGGCGAAGATCATCTTTACTCCATTCTGTACAGAAGATCGCCAAGGGTATCTCCGTGTCAGATACTGTGCACAGGCCCGTGCTGTGGAAAACCAGATTTATACGGTCATTTCCGGTACAGTCGGTAATCTTCCACAGACTGAAAACATGGATATTCAATACGCTCAATCAGGTATTTTTGCTCCGTCCGACTTTGAATTTGCCCGTGATGGAATTGTCGGAGAGACGAATCCGAACATTGAAATGGTCATGATCGGAGACGTGGATCTCGAAGTGCTGCGACGCCAGCGTCAATCGGGTACGGTCCGCCAGCTGAAAGATCGCCGCCATGATGTGTATGGAGTGACCTATAAGAAGTAATAAAGTAAAAGCCTCGCTGAAGTGCTCAGCGAGGCTTTTTTGAGGAAAAAGACAAATTCTTTTTAGAAAAACTATGCTAAAATAAGGTCTGAACGAATCTTGTCGACATGTGACGGATTGTTTTAGCAGGATTTCTACAATATGTGATAGAATTTATTATTATACAGCATTAGGAGGGGATCGTTTTGAGTTGGAAAACATCTTGGGAAAAATGGAGCAACTACTTGCATCTGGATGAAGAGATCAACGAGCTTTTAGGAGCATTGAAAAACGACGAGAAAACCTTAGAAGACGCATTCTACAAAAACCTGGAATTCGGTACTGGTGGAATGAGGGGAGAAATTGGTCCCGGAACCAACCGAATGAACATTTATACAGTTAGAAAGGCCTCTGAAGGATTAGCACGATACATAGAAGAACAAGGTGAAGAGGCTAAAAAGCGCGGAGTTGTAATCGCTTACGATTCCCGTTATAAATCTCCTGAATTTGCCATGGAATCAGCTAAGACGTTGGCTACACATGGTATTCAAACATATGTGTTCGACGAACTGAAACCAACTCCGGAGCTTTCATTTGCCCTTAGACAATTAAAGGCATTCTCTGGAATTGTGGTCACGGCAAGCCATAATCCACCTGAATACAATGGATACAAGGTATACGGTGAGGATGGAGCTCAGCTGCCTCCACACGTAGCCGATGCCGTTATCGATAAAGTGAATGAAGTGGAAAATGAGCTGGAAATTGAAGTGAAGTCAGAAGAAGAATTGAAATCATCCGGCTTGATTAAAATGATTGGCGAAGAGATTGATCAATCTTACCTGGGGCATCTGATTTCGATTTCTGAAAAACCGCAAATCGCCAAGGAAGTCGACCTGAAAATCGTATTTTCTCCATTACATGGAACAGCCTTAAAGATGGCTGAAAAGGGTCTGAAAGCTTTAGGATATGAGTCTGTGCATATTGTGAAGGAACAGGCCATTCCAGATCCTGAGTTTACGACTGTAAAATCCCCGAACCCGGAAGATAAAGCAGCCTTTGAATATGCCATCCGTGACGGGAAGGAAGTGGACGCAGATATCCTGATTGCGACAGATCCGGATGCAGACCGATTAGGTGTAGCCGTTAAAGGTGAATCAGGCGAGTATATCCTTCTCACTGGAAACCAGACAGGTGCAATTCTGCTGGATTATATTCTGGCACGTAAACAGGAAAAGAATATGATTCCTGAAAATGGACGAGTATTCAAAACCATCGTTACATCCGAATTGGGCCGTAAAGTGGCAGAACATTATGGAGCTTCAGTAGAAGATGTACTGACAGGCTTCAAATTTATCGGTGAAAAAATCAAGAAGTATGAAGAAACAGGCGAATACTCATTCTTATTTGGTTACGAAGAAAGTTATGGGTACTTAATCGGCGACTTCGCCCGGGATAAAGATGCCATTCAAGCCGTGCTGATGGCAGCAGAAGCTGCAGCTTTCTATAAGAAGCAAGGCAAAACACTATATAATGTATTGAATGATTTATTTGAACAGCATGGCTTCTATCAAGAGGGATTAAAGAGTTTAACTCTTAAAGGAAAAGAGGGCGCTGAACAAATTCAGGGGATTCTGAAGGACTTCAGAAACGAGCCTTTGAAAGAAGTGGCAGGTATTCAGGTCGTTTCATCGGAAGATTATAAAGTAAGTAAGAAAGTCGATTTACAATCAGGTGAAGAATCATCCATTCACCTTCCATCTTCCAATGTATTAAAATACTATCTTGAAGACGGATCCTGGATTTGCTTGCGCCCATCTGGAACCGAGCCGAAAATCAAGTTCTACTTCAGCGTGATTGGTGAGACGCAAAGCGACAGCGATAATAAATTACATGCTCTGCAAGAAGCCATCATGGCCAAAGTGGAAACGATGGTAAGTTCATCTGTAGGAGAGGCATAGAGGCTTTCGGCAGTATTGCATTGTCTAATACAAAACAAGAGATGTGTTGGTGCATCTCTTGTTTTTTTGTTTGGGAGTGGAACGTATGTTTTCAGTCAAAGGTCGTAGAACGTTTCATTCTTTTTGAGAATACCGGATTTGTGTAAAATCTATATAATAGTAGTGGAGGATCGGAGAGGACGATGAAGATGAATCAAGAATCCCTTTCAAATATCGGGCTTTTAAAAGAGATAGCCGAATTGCTGAACAATGAAACAGAGCTATCTTCCATGCTTTCAGGTGCAGTGAAGAAGTTGATCAGAGGAACAAGCTTCACGACGGGATGGATTTTCTTTATTGAAAAGGAAGGAAGTCACGAGCTTGTCTCCTATGAGAATCTCCCAAAGTCACTATCTGACCGGAAATGTGAACTGATGAAAGAGGGCGGCTGCTGGTGTGTCAATCGCTTTCGGAATGGAAAGCTGACGAAAGCATCCAATATCATCGAATGTCAGCGGATCGAGCAGGCCATCGAAGAAAACAGAGGAGATACGGATGAAATAACGTATCATGCAACCGTCCCTCTTCAGTCCGGAAATGAATCCTTTGGGTTATTGAATGTCGCAGCTCCGAATAAGACCCACTTTTCTACTGATGAACTGGCTCTCCTGGAATCGGTTGCCTTTCAAATCGGTTCGGCCATTAAACGCATTATGCTGACTAAGAAGGAGCAGGAAGTCGCTCTTATTGGCGAAAGGAACCGATTGGCAAGAGATCTACATGACTCTGTGAACCAACTGTTGTTTTCCCTTACGTTAACGGCAAGAGGCGGAGCGGAGATGACCATGGAAGAGGATGTAAAGGACACCTTCAAGACCATACAAAGTCTTGCCCAGGAAGCGCTATCGGAAATGCGTGCCCTCATCTGGCAATTAAGACCCCATGGTTTGGAAAACGGAGTGGTGGAAGCGGTTAAAGGATACGCTGACATGCTCGGTTTAACCCTTGAATTGAAAGTAGAGGGAGTCCTGTGCCTAAGCTCTAAGATTGAAGAAGTATTGTGGCGTGTCAGTCAGGAAGCATTGAATAATTGTAAAAAACACTCTGGTGAAAAGAACATATGCTATACATTAAAGAGTGAAGCTCAATCGATTCGATTAACGATTGAAGATAGAGGATACGGATTTCAATATGACAGGAAACAGTCCCTGCCGTCAGTGGGAATCCAAGGTATGCGAGAACGTGTGAAAAGCATTGGTGGGGAACTAACGATAGATAGTGGACTTGGGAAAGGAACGACGATTGTCGTTCAAATACCGTATTAGGAGGTGCCATGCATGATCAGAGTGTTAATAGCCGATGACCATCACGTCGTACGAAGAGGTCTTGTCTTCTTTTTAAAAACACAAAAGGACCTGGATATCGTGGGGGAAGCAAGGGATGGCGCAGAAGCCGTCCGGTTAGCTGAAACACTTGAACCGGATATCATCTTGATGGATTTAATGATGCCGGTCATGGACGGAATTCAAGCAACAAGGGAAATTAAGAAGAATCATCCCGCCATTCAAATTCTGATGCTTACCAGCTTTTCTGATCAAAATCACGTGATTCCTGCCATTGAAGCAGGAGCAGCGGGGTACCAATTAAAAGATATTGAACCCGATGAATTAGTGAATAGCATCCGAAAGCTTTTGTCCGGGGAAAATTCTCTTCATCCTAAGGCTACCAACCATTTACTTACCCGGATCTCCAGAAAAGAGCCACCCCACAAAATCCATGAACTTACCAAACGGGAGAAGGATGTTTTGATTGAGCTGACGAAAGGGAAGAGTAATAAAAAGATTGCTTCCAGCCTTTATATAACGGAAAAAACCGTCAAGACTCATATCTCAAACATTTTTTCCAAGCTGGAAGTAACTGATCGAACCCAAGCGGCTTTGTATGCCGTCAAACATCAATTGACATCAAACTAAACCGGAAAGGATTTTCTATTATGAGTATTGTAATTATTAACGGAAGTCCAAGAAAACACGGGCGTACTGGAATTGCATCACGATTCATTGCCCGGACGTATGATTGTGCCCTTATTGACTTAAGTGATGGATCACTGCCACTGTACACCGGAGAGCAGAATCAATCAGAGCTTGAAACCGTTCAATCACTTAAACAAAAAGTGAAGGAAGCAGACGCCGTCATTTTAGCTTCCCCTGAATATCACAGCGGTATGAGCGGGACATTGAAAAATGCACTCGATTTCCTGAGCAGCGAGCAATTTGCCCACAAGCCAGTGGCACTTCTTGCATGTGCGGGTGGAGGTAAAGGCGGGATCAACTGCTTAAACAACCTTCGCATCGTCGGCCGTGGAGTGTATGCAAATGTCATTCCGAAGCAGCTCATCCTTGATCCACACTGCTTTGATTATGAAGGGGACGGACTCTTAGAAGAACCTGCTAAATTAGTCGATGATTTAATGAGGGAACTGAAGGTGTATGTGAAAGCGGCTGAGCTAGTGAAAAGTGAAATTTCGTCTTAATCGGGAAAATCGGCATTGTGCCGATTTTTTTTGATTGGATTCAATTTTAATGGTTCTATACATACCCAAATAATAAAAGCTGATCCAATAGCGCATACTAATTGGATCAGCCGTAGGTGGAATTCTCTTTTGTTACATCTCTGCAAAGGTTTCCTCAAGTGGTTGCTCGACACTATAGGTGAAGTTTGCATGTTCAACATATCGTAATAGCGTATATAGGCTACGCTCTACAACCGTGTAATCATTAGAAAAATGATACGCATGTAAGAAGTGTTCAATTCTTTTCGAAAGAAGGTCATCCTTCGTTCTCACCATGAGGATCAACAGGTTATCCCATTCTGATCGGTGAGTGTAATACAAGGCCCGATCGTAATCGACTTTGTTCACTTGGTTTCCCTCCTTTTGAAGGGGTAATCATATTGTATGGAGAAAACCGCTTTTATCTCTCTGTAAAAGTTGGTTATGTTGCAAATGCTTGTTTTCCTACTATTGGGTGAATAAATCAGTAAATTTAATTCATCCTATTAATGAAACGAAACAGAGGTGATGATAAATAATGAAGAAAGCAATAGTGATCGCATCAACCGTATTTTTTCTTTTATTTTCAAATCATGCAAATGCTCAACCAACGGATTATCAAAAATTTGGCCGGATTGCTACAGCAGTCATTAAAGAGGACTACCCTGGTCAGCCTGTGAAGGATTATCAATACCAGGGTCGAAAGAAAATGACGGAAAACAAAGTGGCCGACTCATTTGAATTTACCGTTCAAGAGAACAGTGCAGAGAAGAAAGTACTTGTAGTCGTCGTACACGATCTTGATAATGAAAAAATACTGAACATTACGGTGCAGGAATAGGTGCAACAATTAAAGTCTTCTTAAAGGAAGGCTTTTTTTGTTCGGGTTGTGCGTGTGGTATCTAAATCATGTAACTGCTACGCCGTATTCAACATAAAATAAAGTATTCTCTGCAATATTTGAAACCTTTTGCTAAAATAAACCTATACATAAATCGTTTTAATTTTTGAAAGGGGTTCTTTGATCCAATGTGATACGGTCTTTTCTCACCTAATTAAAAACTGAATAAAGGGAGGAAGAGATATTGCATTCCAATGCATTTAGAAATCTGTGGTTCGGTCAAGCATTGGCGAATATGGGGGATGTGCTGTATATCGTAGGATTAATCTCCCTTGTTTACAATTTAACAGGATCAGCTATTTACATGACGGCCGTTCCTTTGGTGATTACGTTTTCGAGATTCATAAGCAGCATGGCTGCACCCCTTCTGCTGAATCGCATGCAAATGAGGAGTTTAATTGCCTATTCTCAAATGGGGAAAACATTCTTTCTATGCTTCTTTTTGTTGTTAATGGTACTCAACTTTGAAGATGTGTGGTTCTATTTAGGGTGTGCGAGTATCATTTCATTTTTAGATGGATGGGCATTGCCTGCACGGAATTCGTATGTGCCTTTTTTGGTGAAACGGGAAGAGTTGATGGGAGCGAACGGTTTTTTATCTACCGTCGATCAGACGATACAATTTTCAAGCTGGGCATTAGGCGGAATCCTGCTATCGCTCATAAATGAAATGAATCTTTTTATCGTGATCATTGTTTTGTTTCTCGCCAGTACGCTCTTCATGCTGAAGCTACCTGTCATCCCAAGTACAAGCTTAGAAGTAAGAAAAGTTTGGTGGCAGCAGCTTGGAGAAGGCTGGTCAGAAGTGATTAAGAGAAAGGGATTAGTTCCCGTGTTTTGGATTTATGGGTTAGAGTCGATTTCAGGCACTGTATGGATTGCGGCTGTTTTGTATTTGTATGTTGATCTGCAATTGCAGCGAGGAGAAGAATGGTGGGGGTTCATTAACTCCAGCTTCTTTATCGGATTGGTTCTTGCCTCGTATTTGATTTTTAAGCTCCACGGCTTGTTTTCCAAACACAGGCATAGATGGCTCCCGATTTGCATGGTCTTTACGTCAAGTGTGACACTCGTGTTTGCCTGGAATAAGGTCGCGCTCCTTGCACTCGTTTTATCCTTTGTGTTCGGTTTGTTTGATCAAATTAAAAATGTCGTTCTTCAGACGTATTTGCAGGAAAGTGCTCCACCTGAAGAGCTGGGGAAAATCTATGCTGCCCAAGGTGCGTTAACCACATTACTATTTGGGTTATCCTCTGTTGGAATAGGGCTGCTTCTTGAAGTACTAAGTATTTCCATGATTTTCACCCTATCAGCATTCTTGCTGCTGGGCACTCTCATCCCGGTAATGCTGCTTCAAAAGAATATAAGGACATAAGATTTATGAAAAAGCTGTTCCCATCTTGTGATTGGGATCAGCTTTTTTGTGCGGATTCGCCTTATGCTTGTCGGGCCTGACCAACCCGGCTCCGCTTTTCTTTTCATCAAATGCCTTTTCTTTTCATACATTTAGATAAGAGTATAAAGAGGGGGATGACGATGAATTTAGAGGAACAGAGGCAGTTGCAAAATGCGATAGGGGAAATTACTGAGATTGCAGCCGGGTTTGGTCTTGATTTTTATCCGATGCGTTATGAGATTTGTCCTGCTGAGATTATTTATACATTCGGTGCTTATGGGATGCCGACCCGCTTTTCTCACTGGAGTTTTGGGAAACAATTTCATAAGATGAAGCTTCAATATGATTTGGGTTTAAGTAAAATTTACGAGCTCGTGATTAACTCGGATCCTTGTTATGCTTTTTTATTGGATTCGAATGCACTTATTCAGAATAAGTTGATTGTTGCCCATGTGTTGGCTCATTGTGATTTCTTTAAGAATAATGTGAGATTCCAGAATACGAAGCGGGATATGGTAGAGAGCATGGCTGCTACTGCGGAACGTGTGCGAAGGTATGAGATCGAGCATGGGAAGCAGGAGGTTGAAAACTTCCTCGATGCCGTGCTTGCTGTGGATGAACATATTGATCCGTCATTGATGCGTCCGAAGCTGTCGTGGACGATGGACGATGTGGAGTGGGTAGAGGAAGAAGTGAGTCATGCGACTCCTTATGATGATCTCTGGTCGTTGGATGAAAAACCGAAGAGCAGAGAGAAGAAAAAGGTGAAGAAGAAGTTCCCTCCACAGCCTGAAAAGGATATTCTTCTCTTTATTGAGCAGTACAGCAGGGAGTTATCTGACTGGCAGCGGGATATATTGACGATGATGAGGGAAGAAATGCTGTATTTCTGGCCGCAGCTTGAAACGAAAATCATGAATGAAGGGTGGGCTTCGTATTGGCATCAGCGCATCATCCGAGAAATGGATTTGACGAGTGGTGAGTCCATTGAGTTTGCCAAGCTGAATGCAGGTGTTGTACAGCCTTCCCGTACGCAGATCAATCCATATTATTTAGGATTGAAGATTTTCGAAGATATTGAGGATCGTTTCGACAACCCGACGGATGAAATGAAAAAGCGTGGGGTGAAACCAAATTCTGGCCGTGAAAAAATGTTTGAGGTTCGTGAGATTGAGTCTGACATTTCCTTCTTACGGAACTATTTAACGAAGGATCTTGTTACGAGAGAAGATATGTATTTATTCCAGAAGCAAGGAAAGGATTACAAAATCGTCGATAAAGAATGGACCCATGTACGGGACCAGCTGGTGGGGATGAGGGTCAATGGAGGGTTCCCATACATCACCGTGAATGATGGGGATTATATGAAGAGCGGGGAGCTTTATCTGAAGCACTGGTTCGAAGACGTGGAACTCGATATTAAGTATTTAGAAAAGGTTTTACCTTATCTGCATCAGCTTTGGGGAAGACCGGTTCATATCGAAACGCATGTGGAGAACCGTGATATGTTGTTTACGTATGATGGGCGAAGCGTGCAACGAAAATATTTGTAAATGGGCAGAGCAGTTCCAGGTGAAATCCTGGAACTGCTGTTTTTTTAAGGCTCTATTCGTAAAGTTTGTGGCTATTGTAGAGGAGAAAGTAATAGTTGATTTCCGCTCCAGGATGCTCGCTTTCCGCGGGGCTGGCGGTGAGCCTCCTCGGCTGCGCCTCCGGGGTCTCACCTGTCCAGCTATTCCCGCAGGAGTCGAGCATCCTTCCGCTCCAATCAACTTTCTAAGCATGTATCCTTAATGGAAAACAATAAAAACAAGAATTTTAGCAAACCATCTCATTTAAGGTAAGAAGAGATTGATCTTCCTTTTAAGAAAAAGAATATTTTTTCTCGTTACATTGTTTTCTTGGACACCTTGAAGCTCTGTCATGAAAATCCTATTAAAGATGGTGAGGGGAGCTGCGCAGACTCCTGCGGAAGTACGGTCGTGCCGAGACCCCGGAAGCGAAGCTGAGGAGGCTCGGCCGAACGTCCGCGGAAAGCGGAGCAGTTCCCCTCACCATCCAGCATAAACCTGGTTGACAGAGCCCTGGCAGATTCTATTTTAAAAAATAACAATCTTTGCGAAAAGAGCCTTTTTTAAAAAGCTAAAGGGGTTCTAAATAGATGGACTGGCTTATACGATAAAAAGAGAGATTATTTTAAACTTTAGGAGGAGACGGGAATGGCAAATGTTGAAGTCTTTATCGGTGATTTAACAGACCAGACATTTCATTATGAAGGGGGAGACTGGAATCATAATTACCCGAAAAGGATCAGTCCGTTTTTTCCGAAAGGGTATGAACTCTTCTTCTCCCTGTTGGATGGTATTTACTATAATAAAATAGAAGGCAGGCAGACAGACTGGGGAAGTCATACCTGTTTGATGTACCCGGATGAAATGCTGCCGGTCTTGGAAGAATACTATAAGCGGGATATGGACAATGAACAGGTGCAGGAACTATTTCAGTTTATAAAGCAATTAAATCCCCATCAACAATACGGCTTAGTGGCATGCGAGATGTCATAACGTAAAAAAGGACAAACTGCCTCAGGCATTTGTCCTTTTTACATACTTACATTATTTCTGGCGAAACGGGTGTTGAGTCTATCGGTGAAAAATAGAAAGGATTTTTGAAAGATGGGACTTTGAATAAACGTATAAATAAAAGTAAAAACGAAGACTGGACCGGAAAGAAGCAGTCCGATTAGTAATATCGCACACTCACACATGATCCGGACTCTGCTGATGGAGAGGTTAGTTATATCCGAAATGGTCAGCATAAACCCGTCCCGCGGACCTGTACCAAGATGTGCCGCTGAATACAATCCCCCGCCAATCCCCATTAAAATAATCGCTGATAAGAGAATCAGGATATCTGCGACTAGGTTTGTTTGAGGAGGAAGCAGGTCGTAAAATAGAAAGAAGTCGACCAACATGCCAACCATTACTCCGTTAAGGATCGTCCCGATTCGAACATACTTCCCTTTCAAAACCAGGGTGCCTGCAATCAGGGTGGCACCGACCATGATATTCCACGTTCCAATCGTTAAGCCGAACTTCTCGAATAAGGCAATGTTTAACACATCCCATGGATGGATCCCTAAGTATTTCACTTTGATGGACATACTGATCCCATAGCTGAAAATAAGTAACCCTATTACAAAATAGCTTATTTGCCAATAGATTTTCATATTGTCTCCTTTGAAATAACAGTCAACACTCTATAACAATATTTTACAACGAAATGGTTTATGAAGATATGGTTTGTTTTTCGTTTAGTAGAGAGAGGGCTAAGGTCCTTAAAGAGATGTATATCCTTTGAAGGAGAAAACATAAGGAGAGTAGGAACAAGGGAGTGAATATTCAGATTTTTACATTATTTGGAGGTGTTGTGATTGACAGCGCTTTCGATGGTCGATAGAGTTTTAGTAAGACGAGTAATGGGGGAATGAGTAGATGCTTACTGTGAAAAACGCTTGGGGGACACTTTGGAAATGGCACGGGGATGTGATGGATACTTTGCAATTTTTCAGTTCCGGAAGTACACCTGCTGCTTCTCGAACGATGGATACAAATCTTGTTCCGGAGCCAAATGCAAATCCAAGACAGAAAATCGGTTTTTTCTTAGGACCACTCCTGTTTATTCTTATCCTGTTATTTTTCTCACCTGAAGGTTTGTCAAAAGAGGCTGTTTCTGTTCTTGCAGGTACAACATGGATAGCGGTATGGTGGATAACAGAGGCGATACCTATTCCGGCCACAGCTTTGTTGCCGATCATTTTGTTCCCGCTTACAGGAGCTCTTCAATCCGGGGATGTCACGTCTGCCTATGGTGATAGTACGATTTTTCTTTTTATGGGTGGGTTTATCATTGCAATCGCCATGGAAAAGTGGAACTTACATAAGCGTATTGCCATGAACATCATTTTATTGATTGGTACAGGCACTGAAAGAATTGTCCTTGGATTCATGCTTGCTACAGGTTTTTTATCTATGTGGATCTCGAATACAGCAACGGCTATGATGATGCTTCCGATTGGAACAGCCGTGATTTATCAAGTGAATCAAAGTCTAGAAAAGGATGGCGCAAAAAGAACAGGTCACTTCAGTAAAGTAATCATGCTGGGAATTGCCTATAGTGCTTCGATCGGAGGATTGGGAACGTTGATCGGAACGCCTCCGAACACGATATTTGCCGCAGTAGTGAAGCAGTTGTATGGTATTGATTTCTCGTTTGCGAAATGGATGCTTTTTGGAGTTCCACTTGCCACTATTCTTCTATTTGTTACATGGTGGTATTTAATCAAGGTGGCTTTTCCATTAAAGATGAAAGAATTGCCCGGGGGAAGGGAGATTGTGGAGAAAGAGAACCGGTCTCTTGGTCGCATTTCATTTGAGGAAAAGCTTGTTCTTACGGTCTTTGTCGCTACAGCCCTATGCTGGATCACTCGATCGTTTCTATTGAACCAATGGGTTCCGTCATTAGATGACACCATCATAGCCATCACAGGGGCACTCGTTTTATTTCTTCTTCCAGGAAGAAAAGAATCCCGATTGATCAATTGGGACGATGCGAAGAAGCTTCCATGGGGGATCCTGCTCTTATTCGGTGGAGGTCTTGCCATTGCCAAGGGTTTCAAAGAGACGGGGTTGGCAGAGTGGGTTGGAAAGCAATTAACGATTCTTGAAGGAATATCCTTCATTATCATTCTTCTTGCAGTGACGGCCTTTGTTATTTTCTTGACGGAAATTACGTCCAATACGGCGACAGCCACGATGATGTTTCCGATAATGGCTGCCCTTGCAGCTGCCTTGAATATTCACCCTTATAGTTTGATGGTGGCCGCGGGCTTAGCTGCTTCATGTGCTTTCATGCTGCCGGTGGCTACACCTCCGAATGCTGTCGTATTCGGATCAGGTTATATCAAAATGGGAGACATGGTCAAGGCGGGTATATGGTTGAATCTGATAAGTATCGTATTTATTACACTTTTGATTTATTTTTTCATGCCTCTTGTATGGGGAATCGATTTAGGTGAATTACCTATAAATATGAACTAAAGAAAAATCGGATCAGTTTCCTGATCCGATTTTTCCCGTGCTTATTATTGAGCAGTATATCCGCCATCTAAGACAACGGCCTGACCAGTTACACCTTTTGCTTTGTCACTGGATAGGAAAATGGTGTAGTCTGCAATTTCTTCTACTGATAATAATCTCTTTTGTGGAACAAGAGGATAAATGACATCCTCCAATACTTTTTCAAGCTCCACACCACGGGTCGTTGAAATATCCTTTAACTGGTTACGGACCAGGGGGGTATCCACGTATCCGGGGCATAGGGCATTGACGGTAATCCCATGCTCGGCACCTTCTAATGCTGATACCTTTGTCAGACCGATAACACCATGCTTGGCGCTGTTGTATGCCGCTTTTCCGGCAAAACCGATCAGTCCATTAATGGATGCCATATTAATAATACGACCGAATTTTTGCTTTTTCATATGAGGGAAAGCAAATTTTGTAGCGATAAAGGGAGCGGTCAGCATAATTTTGATCAGGAGCTCGAATTTTTCGATAGGAAATTCTTCAATTGGAGCCACGTGTTGAATACCTGCGTTATTGATTAATACGTCTATGCGGCCATAGTGCTCAACTGTTTTATCAATTCCCGCTTTCACTTCTTCTTCACTGGTAACGTCGCATTTAATGCCCAGGCAATCGAAGCCTCTGTCTTTCAGTTCTTCAACCGCTTCATCCAATCCTTCTTGATTGATATCTGAAAGAACGACTTTCGCACCATTTTGAGCAAAGTGTTCCCCGATTTCAAAACCAATTCCCCTTGCAGCACCTGTAATGAATACAACTTTATCATTTACCATCTTCTTTTCCTCCTCTAATTAATAAATTCCCAGATTGGCCAGGATGATTGAAACGATTTCTGCAATCGTAGGAATAAGCAACCCGACCACAGCTACATCCAAATACGAATCTTTATGGGTTAGCCCTGTTACGGCAAATAAGGTCAGGAGGGCACCGTTATGAGGCAGAATCGATGCCCCTGATGAAATGGAAGCAATTCTATGGAATGCTTCAGCACTGATGCCACTCGTTTGAGAAAGCTCATAATATTTATCTCCCAAAGCCTCGAGGGCAATCCCCATTCCTCCTGAAGCAGATCCAGTAATAGCTGCAAGAGTTTGAACAGCTATGGCTTCAGATATGACGGGGTTCCCTTTAATGCCGAGAATAAGCTTCGTTAACGTCTTGAAACCGGGTGCCGCTGTGACAACTGCTCCGAAACCAACGGCAGCGCTTGTGTTAATGACTGCCATGACTGAACCTTTTGCTCCGCCATTGACTGCAGGGATGAATTTTTTGTAATGCTTGAAGTTAATGATTAATATCGAAAGTATTCCTACAAGCAGGGCGGTCAGGATGTTCCACTTAAAGACATTCAGTGTAACGACGACAATGACAAGGGGAAGAAATGATAAGTAAAAGTTAGGAAGCTCCGATTCGTTAATTTCCTTCACATCGTTCCCACCCTTAGGCTCGGTAAACGTATCTTCTTTACTTGTAAATTGTTTTTGACGCCATCTTAAATAAAAATACCCTCCAACCGCCATTATTAATCCGCCGACGATACCAATAATAGGAGCGGCAGTGGGGGATGTTTTAAAATAATCGATAGGTATTAAGTTCTGGATCTGAGGTGTACCGGGAATGGCCGTCATTGTAAAGGTGAAAGCCCCTAATACGAACGTTGGAGGCAATAGCTTCCGTGTGATATTCGCTTCCCTGAACATGGCAATAGCCAGAGGATATATCGCAAATACTACAACGAATAAGCTTACACCGCCATATGTTAAAACGGCAGCTGCAATCAACACACCCAGTATGGCCCTGTCTTTGCCTATTATGTTGGTGATTTTGTACGCGACAGATTGGGCAGCCCCTACATCCTCCATCAGTTTTCCGAAAATGGCTCCGAAAAGGAATACAGGAAACCATTCTTTAGCAAAATCCACAAACCCGGTCATATACGTTTCTGTATACGCAGGAAGCAGGTCGAGACCACTCATTATTGCCACTAAACCGGCAACCAGGGGAGCGATCCAAATGATTGACCAGCCTAAATACGCCAAGACCATAAGTAGGATTAATCCAACAATGATGCTAGTCATAACTCACCTCTCATAAATGTTTGTAGTTATTTTTCCATTTATGAAGGGATTTATTCTTTGTCTAGTTCAACCTCGATATATTGCATGAAAATACAAAGAGGCAGTCGCATTGAATAGGCGACTGCCTCTTGTGAAATTTCACATCAAACAAACTTTTCCATCATCCTCATTTCTTTGAATGCCAAACCTCCCTTTGAAAGGGAAATGACAGTGTCCGATACTTGGGCAAGTCCTTGATCGTGGGTCACGACAATGACACATTTGTTTTCTTTATGAGCAAGTTCCCTGAACAAATCAACGATTCCTCGGGCGGTATCTTCGTCTAAGTTTCCTGTAGGTTCATCTGCCAGAATGAGTTCCGACTGACAAGAGAGTGCCCTGGCAATGGAAACCCTTTGTTGTTGTCCGCCACTGAGAGTTAACACTCTTTGACGGGATTGATCCTCTGAAATTCCAACCTTCTGAAGCATCTCAAGGGCGAATGATTTTTTATCCTTATTAGTTGATTTCGTGATCTCCATTGCAGTGATGACATTTTGCAGTGCTGTCATATATGGTAGGAGGTTATAGGATTGAAAGACTATGGAAACATGCCTATTTCGAAATGTTGTTAACCCGATTTTCTTGATATCTTTTCCTTCAAAAAAGATCTGTCCGGAAGTTGGTGAGTCAAGTGCACTTGCGAGGGAGAGGAAAGTGGTTTTACCAGATCCGGATGGTCCGACACAAGTATAGAAGATTCCCCTCTTAAATTCGGCCGTAACATTACTCAAAATAGGCTGTAACTTGGATTCTTGCTTATAGCTATAACTCACATTTTTAAAGTGTAATAATGTACTCATTCTTTAGTCTCCTTTAATCCTGTTTTGTTAAAATAGCTTTAGGATTTAATCTCAACACGGTTAATGATGGAATCAATGTGGATAGTAGAACCACCATCAGTCCGATGGCAAACAATTTCATCAAGTCTTCTCCTGTCGTATGGATGGATAATTCATTCACCATTTCTAAATCCTGAACGCTTGATGATTGAAATGGCATACGGCGTGAATTAAAGGAGGCGGGTGTATTTGCTGTTTCTTCTGATTGAGTGATTTCCTGCTGGAGAAGTTGTTCCCCCATTTTGTTTGCAACCAGATTGCCGGATAATGTTGATATACCCATTGCCAAAACAGCCACTATCAAAATCTCAACTAAAAATTGACTGACGAGCTTACCTTTTTTCTCTCCGATAGCAAGGAGTACGCCCATTTCATATTTTCTTTCACGAATCGTCATCATAACAATTAGGGCCAAAATGATGGCTCCCGCTATTGCCACAAGAAATACTACATTATTGGAAAAAGAGGCTACATTCTCAATTGGCCCCATCATTTGCCGATACAATTGATCATTTGCATCCAGTTTAAATTGATCAAAATCAATGGATGAGCTACTTTCTGCATTAGAAATAAAGGTTTGGATATCTGCCGGGTCCTTCATATAATAGACAGCCCGATCAATCGTTTCAGAAGTCCCTTTTAATTCATTTGCAACAGTATATGGAACGAACAGCTGATTATAGGGATTCAGAAAAGAAAGATTTTGAGCTCTTTCATCCATAACTGCAGTCGATTCATAAATACCTACGATTTCAAGAGTCGACTCTGTATTCTCGGTATTTGTTATGGTTATCGAGTCTCCAACCTTTAAATCATTTTCTGCAGCAAGGTTTTTTTCAACAAGAGTAACTTCATTGTTTATGTCTTTTTCCGTCAGATGACGTCCTTCCACTAGGGACGCATCCCCATTCAAAAATGAGCTCGTTGAATCTGAGAATAAAATTCCTTCGACGGAAACATCACCGGCCATCATTTTACCACCGCCACCAAAGCCTTCCTGCTCAGTACCTTCTGTTGTTTCTTCACTTCCGATAGCAGTAAAGTCCTTGGCAAGGGCAGAGGTGGATGCATAATAATTGTAGCCCTTTACGTAAGAGGAATCGATGAGTTCCTCAGCAGAATCTAATGGGATGGGGACAGGCTGGAAACGGGATCTTCCACCACTTTCCTCGTTCTGCTGGCCGGATATCAATTTTTCCCGGTCAACTGTTAAAGAAACTTCACCGCCTAATTTCTCACGAGCCAAAATGCTTGATTGATCAGCGGCGGTTTGAATCGTCAATCCCGACAGAACGAGAATGGATATGACGGTCAAGACAAACAGTAATAGTATGCTTTTCCCCTTGCGAGCTTTTACACTCCAAAAGGCACGTTTCATAAAATTCATTTTCCTCTCCTCCTGGTCAAAATAGTGGGACTTAAGTTTTTTAAATCCCTGGCTTGCCTCAGTAAAAGCTTATCCATCAGATATGTCCAAACTATGAACGAATAATGTCCGATTGATTAAAAGTAGTGAAAAAGAAATCAAGTCACATCAACCTTGAACTAATCCTGTTAAACATCATAAGAGAAAAGAACGAGCCGTTAATCGGACTCGTTCTTTTCATGATGATTGCCATCCATTTTGGTAACTTCTATATATTGAATATGATGACCATCGATTTCTTTTAACCTGAAACAATAGCCTTCTTCCTCGATCTTGTCATTCAGCTTCACTTCGTACTTCTGAGTCAGGAACCAGCCGCCGATCGTGTCGACCTCATCTTCTTCAAGGGAGATGCCAAGAAGGTCATTCACATCTTCAATGAGCATCACGGCGTCAAAGATATAATGATCTTCCTTCACCTTCTGCACTTCAGGAATTTCATCGATATCAAACTCGTCCCTTATCTCTCCGACAATTTCTTCAATGATGTCCTCGACCGTGACAAGACCGGCAGTTCCACCGTATTCATCAAGGAGTACGGCCATTGGTGACCGTTCTTTTTGAAGCTTGACGAGTAAAGCTTGAATAGGGATGGTTTCAATGACGCGAATCACAGGCTTGATAAAGAAAGTTAAGTCTTCGTGTTCAGCCTTATGATCCACAAGTGTTGTCAACAATTCCTTCACATTAATTATACCGAGGATATTGTCTTTATCACCCTCCACGACAGGATATCTCGTATAGCGTTCTTCTTTAATGATGTCTAATACTTCATCGATGGTTGACTCTGAGGAAAGAGTCACGATATTCGTTCTCGGAACCATGATTTCTTTTGCGATCCGTTCGTCGAATTCAAATATTTTGTTTACGTACTTGAATTCGGATGAATTGATTTCACCACTTTTGTAGCTGTCGGAAAGAATGATTCTAAGCTCTTCCTCGGAATGGGCAATTTCATGTTCAGAAGCGGGTTTTAAACCGAATAACCCGGTGAACACCCGTGCAGAGCCGTTTAATGTCCATATGAAGGGATAAGCGAGTCGATAAAACCATATCAATGGTCGTGCAAATAATAGAGTGACTTTCTCTGCTTTTTGAATGGCAAAGGTTTTCGGTGCCAATTCTCCAATCACCACATGCAAAAAGGTAATGACGGAAAATGCGAGTCCAAATGAAATGATGCTTGTAACGGAAGTATTTAAATCGAGCTTCTCAAACACGGGATGAAGCAACGTTTCAATGGTCGGTTCACCTAACCAACCGAGTCCGAGGGCTGTGATGGTAATGCCTAATTGACAGGCTGAAAGGTATTCGTCTAAATGGGAAATGACCCTTTTAGCAGCAATGGCCGTTTGGTTTCCTTCAGATACCAGCTGATCGATACGAGAGCTTCTTACCTTGACAATGGCAAACTCTGATGCAACGAAGAAAGCAGTCAGCGCAATTAAAACAGCAACGAGAAATAAATTAAGTAGAATGTCCAATGAGCAGAAGCTGAGAAAGGGAACGAATCAAAAGGACCCTTCTTAAGCTTCAAACACCTCCTGAATAGAAAAGTCATGGTTCCGTAAAAAAATGAAGCAAGATAGCACTTGAAATCCGGTTGCAATGGGTATATCCTTTTAAAAGTATCACATTCTTATCCGTATCCAAAGTGCGTTGCAATGTGTAGGTCATTCGGTTATTGTTAGAAATAACAATTTCATCATAAAGAATAGAAATGGACAAAACAAGGATACGAATCAATGGATAGTTGGAAAGGAGAACGATTATGGCAGACGTGTTTAACCAAGGATTTGTTGTAGCCCTTATCATTGCCTTTTCGGTTTATGTCATCTTAAGAGGAATAGCTATTTTCTTTGGCAAAGCAGGGAAAGGCTATCTGGAAAATATTCAATCTCAAACAGGACGTTTATATCTGCAATTAATAGGTGGCTACTATATATTATCAGGCGTACTTGGCCTGCTTATTCCACGATTAGACTGGAAAACAGAAGAGATATACTTTGCAATTGCAATTTTTGCGATTTCATCTGTTGTTTTCTGGGTAACACTGGATCTCTTTATGAAACGTGATCGGAAAAAGCTTCAGCAAAATTAATATGTTTTTTTTCATTAGCTCTGGTTATAAGCCAGGGCTTTTTCTGTGCCTGGAATTCGTCCCATCAGTCAATTCACACCTGAAATTTCTTTCTCATTCAAAAGAATGTTTGAACATTTTTGGCATTTCTTCTATACTATATTCAAAAGAGTATTTGAATGTTAGAGGGGTGACGAGATGAAAGAGACGGATGTTTGTGAAGTGGCGTGTGTGGAAGATGAAAAGGTCAATCGCTTAAAATCAATGATTTTATCACAAAATACCACTAAGGTAGCTGAAATCTTTAAAGCACTTTCTGATCAAACAAGAGCGAAAATTGCCTATGCACTAACCATCGAAGAAGAACTATGTGTATGCGATGTGGCAAATATCGTGGATGCTTCAACAGCGACCGCATCCCATCATTTGCGTTTATTAAAAAAGCAGGGGTTAGCCAAATTCAGAAAAAAAGGCAAGCTCGTTTATTATTCCTTAGACGACCATCATGTGAAACAGTTAATTGAAATTGCGTTGACTCATCAAGTGGAGGTGGAGGATCGTGACCGGTAAACCAGCCCATAAACAAACCTACAGGGTTGAAGGATTTACGTGTGCGGGTTGCGCGGCCAAGTTCGAGAAGAACGTTCAGCATCTCGACGGAGTGGTAGATGCAAAAGTGAACTTTGGAGCAGCAAAGATTACCGTATACGGAGAAACCACGAAGGAATCGGTGGAAAAAGCAGGAGCATTTGAAGGACTTCGCTTAACAGAAGACGGAATAAGAAAACAAGAGGAAGAGAAAGAACCTTTTTACAAGAAATATAAGCATTTACTTTTTTCGGTTTTCTTTATCCTTCTTGCTTATTCCATTCCATTTACAGAAATCGATAACCATCAAATCCTTTCTACTCTTTCATTTGCAACAGCCATCGTTGTAGGGGGATTTCGATTATTTCAAACAGGATTCAAAAACTTATTCAAATTAGAGTTCGATATGAGAACCTTAATGACGATTGCCATTATTGGGGCAGCTTTTATTGGTGAATGGGGTGAGGGAGCCATTGTCGTTCTCCTGTTCGCCATCAGTGAAGTGCTGGAGTCGTACTCCATGGATAAGGCCCGTGAGTCGATTCGATCACTCATGGATATTGCGCCACCACAGGCCCTTATCATCCGGAATGGAGCAGAGCTGTTAGTTGATGCAGAGGAGATTGAGGTCGGTGACATGATGATCGTGAAGCCTGGTCAGAAGATTGCCATGGATGGTGATATTGTTGAGGGCTCGTCATTTGTCAATCAGGCGGCGATCACAGGAGAATCGGTCCCTGTGGAAAAGCTTCATGGCGATGCTGTATTTGCAGGAACGTTAAACGAAGAAGGGTATTTAAAGGTTAAGGTAACGAAGCGGATTGAAGACACGACTCTCGCCAAAATTAGTCATTTAGTTGAGGAAGCGCAGGGTGAGAGAGCACCTTCCCAAGCGTTTGTGGATGTATTCGCTAAATATTATACACCGATTATTATGGTCATCGCTTTACTTGTAGCTATCATTCCACCGCTGCTGTTTGCAGGGGAATGGTCGACATGGGTCTATCAGGGACTATCTGTCTTAGTGGTAGGTTGTCCATGTGCCTTGGTCATATCGACTCCGGTGGCGATCGTAACCGCTATAGGAAACGCTGCGAAAAATGGCATTCTTATAAAAGGCGGAGTGTATTTAGAAGAATTAGGAAGATTAAAGGCCATCGCCTTTGACAAAACGGGTACACTCACAAAAGGAACACCCGAAGTGACTGATGTCATCCTAATAGGTGATGAAGAGGAAGAAGAGTTGTGGACGAAAATGGCTGCACTTGAATTCCACTCCCAGCATCCACTTGCGCACGCTTTTCTGAAAAAGGCGAAAGAGCTGAACATTGAGTATGGGGATTGTGAAGTGGTTGAGTTCCAATCCCATACAGGTAAAGGAATCAGTGGCCGGATCGGTGAGGATAGATACTTCCTTGGAGCGGAAAGCCTTTTCGCCAATTCCCCTACAACAGGAATTGAAAACCTTCAAAGAGAAGGTAAAACGGTCATGGTGTTCGGAATAGATGATACTCCATTAGCTCTTGTAGCCGTGGCAGATGAAGTGCGGGAAACAAGTCGCGAAATCATCGATAGCCTTCATCATTTGGGCATTGAGCAAACGGTGATGCTGACAGGAGATCATGAAAATACGGCCAGGTCGATCGGGAGAACAATAGGGGTCAAAGAAATCAAAGCAGGCCTGCTGCCACAAGATAAATTAGACTTTGTCAAACGCTATATGAACAAGTATGGAAAGGTCGCCATGGTTGGGGATGGTATTAATGACGCCCCTGCACTTGCAACCTCAAATGTAGGGATTGCCATGGGTGGGGCAGGAACCGATACAGCACTGGAAACGGCAGATATCGCGTTAATGAACGATGACCTTACAAAACTGCCATATATCATCCGCTTAAGTCGAAAAACGCTTACCATCATCAAACAAAATATCTCGTTTGCCATTGGGATCAAGCTTCTTGCTTTATTACTTGTAATCCCAGGATGGCTTACGTTATGGATCGCGATTTTTGCCGATATGGGAGCAACATTACTCGTAACATTGAATGGTCTAAGGCTATTAAGAGTTAGAGACCAAAAGTGAGGGATGTCAAGTGGGTCACGACCACAGTCATGGACACAATCAGAATAAGAAAGCATTATTAATCAGTTTCCTATTTATTTTTATCTTTATGATCGTCGAAGTCATAGGGGGAATCGTCACAAATAGTCTTGCTCTTCTTTCCGATGCGGGACATATGCTTAGTGATGCTGCCGCTTTAGGTCTTAGTCTGGCAGCCTTTTATATAGGTGAGAAGGCGTCGGATAAAGGGAAGACGTATGGGTACAGGCGATTTGAAATACTGGCGGCGTTCATTAATGGCATCACGTTGATTCTCGTTTCCCTTTATATTTTTTGGGAAGCGTATCATCGTTTTATAGATACTCCTATGGTTTCACCAGGTATGATGGTGATCGCCATCATAGGTCTTGTTGTAAATATTATCGTGGCATGGATCTTAATGAGAGGGGATACGGAACATAACTTGAATGTTCGTAGTGCCTTTCTTCATGTACTTGGTGATTTGTTGGGGTCGGTAGGGGCCATCGCAGCCGGACTCTTGATTTATTTCTTTAATTGGAACTTGGCGGATCCTATTGCATCTGTCATGGTTGCCATTCTAATCGTTATTTCGGGATGGAGAGTAACGAAGGATTCCATTCATATTTTAATGGAAGGATCACCAAAAGGGATCGATACGGAAGAAGTGAAGAATAGCCTGGCTGCCATCCCGGGAGTCATTGAAGTACATGATCTTCATGTGTGGTGCATCACGTCGGGATTCACAGCCCTAAGCTGCCATGTAGTGGTAGGAAACGAAGTGAATCGGGATACCATTCTATTACGACTCTCAGCCTTTCTTGAAGAGGAATTTGGCATTCATCATTCTACGATTCAAGTTGAGGGAAAAAGTGTCACAGAGGGCCATCATCACGTTTGTACGTAACAGCTCTCGCTTTTCTTTCTCCTATTCTTTCCAATGTGTAAGGGGATGTTTAGTTCCCTCCAGATGTGGGGTATATCTTCAACTGGAGGGATGAACATGTTACATCAAGAAAATAAATCACAGCAACAAAAGACACCGGAATTTAAAAAAGACTTCTATATTCAACAATTATTAAGGATTGGCGTATATAAATATTTTGGAAAGCAGCTTTATGAGCTTTCAATGAATGAATTACAAGATGTTTATCTGGAATATTATGTTGGTGGAGATATACCTCAATAAAAAAAGACGAACCTTTTACTAGAAAAGGATCGTCTTTTTTGTTGTTGAAAGCTTTAAGGAACATCATGCCCCATAGAGGTTTGCAGAATTTCAAACCATTGATCGTGATTTAATGTAATGGACATAGAGTCGATTGCATGTTGAATGCGTTCCATTTTACCTGAACCGACGATGGGCATAATGTTTGCCGGGTGATTAAGAAGCCATGCATATAGAACCTCGTCAATTCCCTTTGCACCTGTTTGTTCTTGTACCTTCTTCAAAGTATGTTGAAGGCGAACGGCTTTCTCATCTTCTCCTCTGAAGATCGCCCCGCCTGCAAGTGGTGACCAGGCCATCGGCGCGACACGTTTCTCTTGGCAAAGGTTTAACGTACCGTCTTCAAAGTTTTCTAAATTGTATGCAGATAATTCGATTTGATTGGTGATCAATGGAAACGGTAAGTAGGATTGAAGCATATTCCATTGATGATCTTTAAAGTTGGATACTCCGAAATGACGGACCTTTCCTTCTTCTTTCAATTTAGTGAAGGCTTCCGCCACTTCTTCTCCATTCATAAATGGATCTGGCCTGTGAATCAATAATAAATCGATGTAATCCGTTTTCAGGTTCCGCAGGGAGTTTTCAACAGAAGCCAGAATGTGCTTTTGACTCGTGTTGTAATGATGTGTTTTATGTTCAGGACGATTGTCGGAAGGTAGGACAATACCGCATTTTGTCACAATTTCCATCTTTGCTCGTAAGGACGGCTGTAGGTTAAGAGCCTCACCAAATAACGCCTCACATGTATACGAGCCATAAATATCTGCGTGATCAAAAGTCGTGATTCCGTTTTCAATATTGTGCTGGATTAAAGAAAGGGTGTCTTCCTTTGATTGATTCCAGTCTGCAAGTCTCCACAACCCATGAATGATTCTTGAGAATGATAAGTCTTCCGTCATTTGTATTCTTTGCATCGATACTACCTCTTTTCATATGGTATGTAGACATTCTTTCATAGTCATACTAAACGTATATTACTATGTTTCGAAAGGAATTAAAAATGATTCAACCTCTTCATGATTTATTATTGAACTGGAAGGTTCCTCCTTCCTCCATAGAGACCGTGGGCCATCATCACAATGTTTATAAGGTGAAGAGTCGGGAGAAGACGTTTTATTTAAAGAAGAGATTGAACTCTTCAGTGGAGAAGCGAATAGAAGAGCTGCTCTTAACTTCTTTTTTATTGGAAGACGGACTTCCTGTCGAAAGGCCACTGCTAACGATCTCGCATCAGCCATATGTACGACAACATCAAGTTTTCTACTCCCTGTATCAAGCGCTGAAGGGGGTACCGATACAAGTCTATTCCTTAACTTCTTTGAAAATGGTGGGTACATACCTATCCCAACTCCATGGCAGTCTAAAACAATACGTCTGTAAATTCGAGGTAGAAGAATGGAAAGTTGAAACACATTTGAGAGAGTGGATAAGCGTGCAGGATTCAACAGTGATAGAAAGGTGGGGGGAAGGGTTTCTTGGTAGGCTGAATGATTGGTCCTTTTCTTATAGCAAATTGCCCCATCAACTTGTCCATAGCGACTGTCATCCGCGGAATATTCTCGTGAAAGAGGAAAGGGTGACAGGGATCATAGATTTCGAGAGGATACGAAAAGCATCCCGCATAGCAGATGTCTGTTACTTTCTTGCAGGGATGCTTAAAGACAAGGTCAAGCAGGGTGAGGATGAGCAAATTGAATGTATCCATGCCTTTATGCAGGGCTATCAGTCCGATGGAACTTTAACTCAGGAAGAAAAAGAACTGATGCCATTCTTAGTCATTATCTTTCTTCTTCAATACACCTTTTTTTACAATCAAAAAGGGTATTCACACGTTGCATCTACATACATCCCGTTCATTAACAGGCTGGTAAATTCCGGTGATTATGAGAGGGTCTTTCAAATGTAAGTCTATTTAAGAGGAAATGCTTGAATATCCATCTTTTCTGTGGCAAAGTAGGGAAGAAGATAACGTTTAAATTTCATAGTACAAGTGTAGGGGGACCGGTGTGGCCGGTTGAGATTGTATCCTGATAAGATACTGACCCTTTGAACCTGAACTGGCTGATACCAGCGTAGGAAACATTCTCTTAAACATTACATCATCATGTTTAACAATGCGTCCCTCGCTGAAGCCTGGGGCGCTTTTTTGTTGTTGTGTCCTGACGGTCTAAGGTGTTTTACATTCATTCTCTCTACTAAGTGAAGAATAAGTATAAACGTTACAACTACATATAAGGATTTGGGGAGGAATCATGATGAAAAAATGGATGTATATCATCTGTTCTGTCTTTCTTTTAACTGCTTGCAGTGGTGGAGGAAATACATCATTACAGAAAGAAGGTCTTAAAAAGGTTACGGTTGTACTGGACTGGACACCGAATACCAATCACACTGGATTATACGTTGCGAAAGAAAAGGGATACTTTGAAGATCAGGGGCTGGATGTGGATATCATCTTACCTGGTGAGGCAGGCGCAGATCAACTCGTTGCCTCGGGTAAAGCTGAGTTCGGAGTTGGATACCAGGAAAGTGTCACGCAAGCAAGGGTACAGGACGTACCACTCGTATCTATAGCTGCGGTCATACAGCATAATACATCCGGGTTTGCTTCACCTAAGGATAAGGGTATAACGACTCCAAAGGATTTTGAAGGGAAAAGTTATGGAGGATGGGGATCACCTGTAGAAAAAGCCGTCATGACGTCGATTATGAAACAAGAAAACGCAGATGTAGAGAAAGTGGATTTTGTAAACATGGGAGATACAGATTTCTTTACTGCCGTGAAACGGGATGTTGACTTTGCGTGGATCTACTATGGATGGACAGGGATTGAAGCAGAGCTTCGCGGTGAGGATTTGAATATGATGTACGTAAAGGATTACTCTGAAAAACTGGATTATTATACCCCTGTCTTGACGACGAATGAAAAGATGATTGAAAAAGACCCTGAAACGGTTAAATCATTTTTATCAGCTTCTTCAAAAGGCTATCAGTTTGCAATCGACAATCCGGAAGAGGCCGGTGGGATCCTATTAGATGCAGCTCCGGATCTTGATAAAGAATTAGTCATGAAGAGTCAGGAATGGCTGGCTCCTAAATACAAGGATGACGCTGACAGGTGGGGAGAGCAGAAGCTGGAGGTTTGGGAAAACTATGCTTCATGGATGTATGATAACGATTTATTAGATAAGGAATTGGACAGTAAAAAAGCATTCACAAACGAATTCTTACCAAAATAAGAGGTGAACAAAATGGGGAACGCACTCGTAAGCATACAAATTATTCCGAAGACGAAAAATGGTGAAGATGTTATACCATACGTGGATGAAGCCATCGCGATCATTGAAAAATCCGGTGTCCGTTATGAAGTCCATCCATTAGAAACGACAATGGAAGGGAATTTACCTGACTTATTTAAGGTGATTGAACAAATGAATGAACGAATGATTGAAATGGGCAGCTCAAACGTCATTTCTCAAATCAAGGTATTATATCAGCCTGTCGGGATTGAAATGAATCAATTGACGGAGAAGTATAAAGGATGAAAGCATGGATATCGAAAGGATGGAGACCCTTCTTGGTCCTCATCCTTTTATTCATCATTTGGGAATTCACCATAAGAGTATTTGAGGTGCCGGCATGGCTAATGCCTTCACCTTCAGAAATATGGGCGGAAGGAGTCGCCTCTTGGTCAACGTTTACAGGACATCTTGCTTCGACAACTCTCCTTACGATCGGAGGGTTTGTGATTGGATGTACAATTGGAATAGGGACAGCAGTGGGTCTGCACCTTCTGCCTAAAGTAAGAGAAGCGATATATCCACTTATGATTTTGTCTCAAAACATTCCGATTATCGTCTTGGCTCCTTTACTTGTTATCTGGTTTGGATTTGGACTATTGCCGAAAATCATTGTCATTACCTTGATCTGTTTCTTTCCGGTAGCGGTCTCGGCATTGGATGGATTCAGGCAGACAAACGCAGAGTACATCCTTTACATGAAAATGTCGGGAGCCACAAAAGGTCAAATCTTTCGAAAAGTTGAATGGCCCCATGCACTTCCTTCCATCTTCTCAGGATTGAAAATTTCAGCTACCTATAGTGTGATGGGGGCGGTGATTTCAGAATGGCTAGGTGCCCAGAAAGGAATTGGTGTCTATATGACTCTTGCCTCTTCTTCCTTCAGGACAGACAGGGTATTTGTAGCCATCTTTATGATTATGCTGCTCAGCCTGGTTTTCTTTGGAATCATTTTGTTATTAGAAAAGATCATGATTAAGTGGAACCGAAAGGAGGACAGATAACGTGACGACTTTATCCATACAAAATATGTCTAAATACTTCGATGGGGAGCTGATTCTCGATGAGCTTTCCATTCATGTTGAAGAAGGTGAGTTTGTCTCGATCCTCGGTCCTTCCGGGAGCGGGAAAAGCACGCTGTTTCACGTGATCGGCGGGTTATTCACACCCGATTCAGGGGATATTCAATTAGATGGAAAATCGATAAATGGTCAAAGAGGAACCATCAGTTATATGCCTCAAAGTCCGTCCCTCCTGCCGTGGAGGACCGTGATTGAGAATGTGATGCTTGGCCAGGAGTTACATGGGAAGAAAGATAGGGATAAAGCAATGAGCATGATTGAACGGGCAGGCCTAAAGGGATATGAGAATGCGTATCCTGATGAATTATCCGGTGGGATGAAGCAGCGGGTGGCGTTTATTCGTGCCCTTGTCAGTCCCCAATCCTTCTTATGCCTGGATGAGCCCTTTTCTGCCCTTGATGAATTCACACGATTGGACATGCAGAAATGGCTCCTTTCCATTTGGGAGGAAGACTTGAGTTCTGTTCTATTTGTCACTCACAATATTGACGAAGCCCTGTTCCTGTCAGACCGGATCATTGTATTATCGACTCGGCCAGCCAGGGTGCAGAAGGAGTTCAAAGTACCATTTTCACGTCCCCGCGACAAAGAGATCCTCTTAACGGAGGAGTTTCTGAAATGGAAAACGAGCATTTTTGAGGAGCTTTCTCAATATGTGTAAACCATCCTTGATTGATGCACATATTCACTTGGATTTATACGAAGGATATCAGCGTGATAAGATTCTGCAGGAACTTGAACTGTATTCTGTAAAAGCGCTCATATCTGTATCGTTCCACCTTCAATCTTCCAGGACAAATATAGATCTCTCAAGAAAAGATGCAAGGATCAAACCGGCTGCAGGTTTCCATCCGGAGCAGGAACTGCCTTCAGAAAGAGAAGTCGACGAGCTTCTATCATTGATTGAGCTGCATGAACAGGAAATAGTGGCAATTGGAGAAGTAGGATTGCCTTATTATAAATTGAAAGAACATCCTGAAGTTGAAGTGGAGCCGTATATCGATCTCTTGGAACAGTTTATTATTGAATCAAAGAGGATGAACAAACCGATTATCCTTCATGCAGTGTATGAACATGCACCGATCGTTTGTGACCTGTTAGAAAAACACTCGATAGAAAAAGCACATTTTCATTGGTTTAAAGGAGATGAAGAGACCATTGAAAGAATGATGCAAAATGGGTATTTCATCTCCATCACCCCTGATGTCCTTTATGAGCAGGAGATACAAGAGCTTGTTAAGAAGTACCCAATCGAGAAACTTATGGTTGAAACAGATGGTCCTTGGCGTTTTGAAGGCGTCTTTCAGGGAAGGATGACCCATCCCGGAATCATGCATCGGTCCATTGAAAAAATCGCCGAAATAAAACGCATCAAAGAAGCAGAAGTATATAAACAGCTGTTTAAAAATACAACTGAATTTTATGGGATTTCCTAAATCATTCTTCTCTTGCATCCTTGGTGCAGGAGAAGTTTTTTTATAAACATCATTTACCATCATATTTATCAGTGAGATAACAAAAGATGATTGTAATGACGTTTAGGAAAAGGTGAAAAGAATGGAACTGAATGATCAATATATGCCCTATCAAGCTGGCGATGTCGTATATGTGATTTATCGCAATCCACATACACAAAGTGTCGCCAACGTACAGGAAGCAGCCGTAGTACATGATCCGGAAAATCCGAACGAACTGGCATTATTTTTATACGAAACCTATTATCCGTTAACACATGAAATGGCGGTTTATTCTTCAGAAGCTGAAGCGGAGCAAGCCTATACTCAATCATTTGGAGACCTGTAGGAGGGATGAATCATGGTAAAACCGTTCGTGCCACAATTGGTCTACTTTGAACCGAATGCCTTGGAATATCCCCTGGGTAAAGAGCTCAAAGAAAAGTTTGAAAAAATGGATGTGGAAATCAGGTACACAACATCGCATAACCAGGTTCGTAATTTGCCAGGGGACAACCATTTCCAGAAATACCGGATAGCAAAATCCACATTAGTAGTCGGAGTGAGAAAAACGTTGAAATTTGATACATCCAAACCGTCTGCTGAATATGCCATCCCATTTGCAACAGGGTGCATGGGGCACTGTCACTATTGCTATCTGCAAACAACGATGGGGAGTAAACCATATATACGAACGTATGTGAATGTGGATGAAATATTTGAGTCGGCGGACAAGTATATTGCAGAAAGAGCTCCTGAATTCACACGCTTTGAAGCAGCTTGTACGTCCGATATCGTAGGAATTGATCATCTCACTCATACCCTAAAACGAGCCATCGAGCATTTTGGTGAATCCGAGCATGGCAAGCTTCGTTTTGTGACGAAATTTCATCACGTCGACCATCTGCTTGATGCGAAGCATAATGGAAAAACCAGATTCCGGTTCAGTATCAATGCCGATTATGTGATTAAGAATTTTGAGCCTGGTACATCTCCTCTGGATAAGCGCCTAGAGGCAGCGGGGAAGGTAGCTAGAGCAGGATATCCATTAGGATTCATAGTGGCACCTATCTATATCCACGAAGGATGGCAGGAAGGGTATAGGCAAATGTTTGAACATTTGGAAGCTCACCTGCCGGAAGAAGCGAAAAAGGATTTAACCTTTGAATTCATTCAACATCGTTTCACAAAACCGGCTAAAAGAGTCATTGAGAAAAATTATCCGATGACAAAGCTTGAACTTAATGAGGAAGAACGGCGATATAAATGGGGTAAATACGGGATTGGCAAGTATATCTATCAGAAGGATGAAGAGCAGGAAATGAAAGATCATCTGTATGCCTACATGGAAAAACATTTTCCAAAAGCGAAGCTCGAGTATTTCACATAAAAAAAAGGGACTGATTACAATACAATGTCAGTTGTAATCAGTCCTCTTAATGTAGTTGTGGTAGAAGATTTTCCAAATCTTTTACCCGCATGGCAATTTCATCACAAATTTCTTGATAGTGTACCCATTCTTCAATAAGTGTCGCAGAACGCTTCCTTGGATTAGGCAAATTCCAATAGATGACTTTATCCTCTAATTCAGAAGGAATCTCTATCTTATCATCAAATTCTGTATCCTGAATCGCAACAATAACCGAAGCGTTACCAAGTTCATTCATCTCAATGCGTGTAAGTGGGAATGTACTAATATCAATACATAACTCTTTCATTGCTAAAACGCTGAATTCAGCACGACTCTCAGCAGCCCATCCGGCACTTTTGAAAGACCAATCTGACACATCGAGCTTCTCGGCCCACCCTTCAGCTATCAAGCTGCGCTGTTGACTACTTGAAAGAAAATAGACTGTTTTATTCATTTTAGGTATGTTCCTTTCTATTTTCATGCTGTTATTACTATTTACCCAATCACGTAGCATTTAATCATTAAATGTAAAAAAGAAAAGATTGGAAGTTGATCTGTAGTCATATAGAATCATTCAACTCCCACATATTGTGTTGGGCGTGAGGAGAAACATAGTAAAAATGTTTTAATTCACCCTTAATCTTCTTCAATTATTAAAAAAATCAGTATAATAGGAAATGGAGAATGAAGAAGCAGCGAAAAAAATGGATGGGAAGGCAGTTCAGGAAGAGCTAATAGAAAAAATTAAAAAATAATAGTTTTGCTAAAAGTAATTAAGGGTAAACATCTCTTAATTATTTTGTATTAGATAGGGGAGGTACATCTATGAAATTTAATTTAACAACGAAGATTATCATTGCCTTAATACTAGGGGCGATTGTGGGATTACTGCTTAATATTTTTGCTAAAGATATATTTGATATATTGGATCCTTATCTGTTTACACCGTTAGGGAAGATATTCCTTAACCTCATCAGCATGCTTGTGGTACCCATTGTGTTTCTATCCATCGTTCTTGGATCTGCAGGTCTGGGTGACCCTAAGAAACTGGGGAGAATAGGGTTGAAGACCATTGTCTTCTTCTTATTGACTACCTGTATTGCCATCGTGATTGGTTTATCCCTTGCTTATGTCATTGATCCCGGTATGGTAGAGGGAATCGACAAAACACAATCAGAAGGCTTTGAAACGGAAGATGCTCCTCCAGTGGGAGAGACTCTCATGAACATTATTCCAAAAAATCCACTTACAGCGATGACAGAAGGAAATATGCTGCAAATCATTGCATTCGCCATCTTTATTGGATTTGGATTAACAACTTTAGGAGATAAAACAAAAGGAATATTAAAGCTTGTTGAACAAGGTAATGATCTTATGATGTACCTTGTGACACTCGTAATGAAATTCGCTCCATACGGAACGTTCGGATTGATCGCCTCTGCAATCGGAAGTCAAGGTATGAGTGCCTTGAAGGCGATGTGGCTTTATTTTGTAGTCGTCCTTGCAGCATTGATCATTCACGCTATCGTTACCTACGGTGGAACGATCCTCCTTTTGGCAAAAAAGAATCCGCTTTGGTTCTTCAAGAATTTCAGTCCTGCGATGAGCGTAGGATTCAGTACGTCAAGCAGTAACGCGACGCTTCCCATCTCAATGGATGTTGCCCAACAACGTTTAGGCGTATCGAAATCAGTAAGCTCTTTCGTTCAACCATTAGGAGCTACCATCAATATGGATGGTACTGCGATTATGCAGGGGGTTGCAACCGTCTTTATCGCTCAGGTATATGGTGTTGATTTATCATTGGAACAACTGATTACGGTTGTACTAACGGCTGTTTTAGCCAGTATCGGTACAGCAGGGGTTCCTGGAGTCGGATTGATCCTTCTTGCAATGGTTTTAAGCAGTGTAAACCTGCCGGTAGAAGGAATTGGATTAATTCTGGGGATTGACCGCCTGCTTGATATGGCGAGGACTTCCATCAATATTTCAGGAGATGCAGCGTGTGCGTTGTTTGTATCAGAATCTGAAAAGAAACGTACGATCAAGGAACAAAGAGGAGAGGCATAGTCTCTTTTCGTTTCCATTAAATCGAGTCTATGGCCTTAAAAGGCCATAGACTCGATTTTTTATATCTATTTTATTTCATCATAGCGCTCTAAAGCCCTTTTCCTGGCTGCTTTATGATCGACGACCGGATAGGGATAATGTTCTCCCAGGGCCACCCCCGCAGTTTTCAGAATATCCACGGAAGCTTCTGAAGGATTGTGGATATGTTTATGGGGAACGTCTTTTAATTCAGGAACCCACATCCGGATATAAGTGCCTTCTTTATCGAATTTTTCACTTTGAAGGGTTGGATTGAAAATACGGAAGTAGGGGGCCGAATCAAAGCCGGATCCTGCAACCCACTGCCAGCCCATTGAATTATTGGCGAGGTCTGCATCAATCAGTGTATCCCAAAACCATTGTGCGCCTTCTTGCCAAGGAATCAGTAAATGCTTGGTCAGGAACGATGCGACGATCATTCTGACACGGTTGTGCATGAACCCCGTTGCCCATAATTCTCTCATTCCTGCATCGACGATGGGATAGCCTGTCTCTCCTCTTTTCCATCTTTCCAAATGATCCCTCTCCTTCTGCCATTGGAACTCCTTGAATTTCTCATTTACAGGTCGTGTGGTGGACTCAGGAAAATGAAGCAGGACGGAGTAGGAGAAGTCCCTCCAAATTAATTGTTTAATGAAGGGCTCAACCTGCACTTCTTCCATTTCAAGGAGCGAATGATACAAACTTCTCACTGATATGACCCCAAGGGTTAAGTAAGGGGATAAAGTAGAGTGATGGCCTTCTGCAGGAAAGTCTCTTCCTTCTGAATAGTCCTTGATGCTTTTTTTAACAAAGGCATTATACCTTTTAATAGCGGCTTCTTCGCCGGGGTCCCAAATGCTTTCCATGATGTGAAACCAGGGAATAGAGGGCATGAGACTTAAATCGCCCAGGGATAGACACTCCACATCGAGGTCCGGGACCTCCATCTTCTTCACGGATGGGAGAGGTTTCGGGATTGCCTCCTTCCTTAATGATTTATAAAATGCTGAGTAAACTTTATAAGGGGTGTCGTCATCCTTTTTGATTTTCCAAGGAGGAAGAAGAAGTGTCCCTTCGAATGTTTGAACATCTACCCCCTTTGAGGACAAAGAACGGGCTAAAGCGAGATCCCCCTCATAGGCTCTTGGATCATAGACTCTATTCCAGTAAACCCCCTGTGCATTTGTTTTCTGAACCCATTGGGGGAGAAGATCTTCTACTTTTCCTTTATCTATCCAAAGTCGCCCGTTAATCGATTGAAGGGATGTTTGAAAGGCTTCTAAATTCTGATGCAGCCACCACTTCTTAGCTTCTCCAGAGGGGGAGTGAGAGGTCTCCTCATCCAGGATATATAGAGGAATCACCATACCTTCTTGAGAAGCTCTATAGAGAGCAGGGTGATCGTGAATCCGAAGATCTTCCCTAATAAGGACAATGATGCGTTTTGTCATGTTTATCCCTCCGTTTAAGTCAAATGCGTCAATTCTTTACCTAAAGTATAGTAAAATAAACAGGGTGATACAAAAATCGATGGGTTTAATCGAACGTTTACTTGAAAATGGAAATCAACTTAGTGTAATATTACACTATAAAAGAAGTAAGGTGTGAATCGATGACAAAAGAAGAGATCGTTCTAATCATTTCAGATAAATTGAGGCTCATACGAACAGAGGCAGGTTATACACAGGATAAGATGGCGAACATTATCGGATTATCCAAAAAAACCCTGGTTCAAATTGAAAAAGGCAGAGTCATGGCCGGCTGGACCGCGGTCATTGCCATTTGTGCGTTGTTTAAAGATAGTGAAACCTTAACCACCAGTCTTGGGGGGGAGCCCCTTGAAATAATAGAGACCATTGCCCGGGAAGGCATTGATTATCGGAAGGAAAAAACGTTGGGCGGGAAGGTCTGGTGGAAAGATGTAAAGAAGAATGATGAATACATTCTTCAGCAGAACCTTTTCAGTCAGCACTTCCGAATTTTGGACTTCGAGGACTACCGGATTTACAGCAGCTTTGACGAGAAGAATGCCCATAACCGTTTTGATGAGTTAACGGGTCAGTAATACATAATGGAGGGACGAACCTTTTATAGGTCCGTCCCTCCATTCGTTCCATTTATTTTACGACCAGGACACTGGTTTCGCAGTTTTGAGTGACTTTTTCACTGACGCTTCCGAGCACCCATTTTTTCATGCCGGATTTACGGCTGCTCCCGACTACTACCAGGTCTGCCTGGATTTCTTTGGCATATTCACATATGCGTTTTGCTTCTGAACCGGATAGGTGAATATAATTTGCTTCAATCCCGTAAGGAGAAAGTTTTTCTTTCGCATTTTTTAAAAAGTGATGTGTAGAGGAGGGTGTCTTAATTTCATGACGTTCTTCCTCCGAAGTATGAACCTTGTTGTCGGGTGAAACCGACAGATTCCCCATATAATTGTTATCAAACCCTGGTGACGTATCCGCTAATGCATGGGTAGGGGTATAGTTGTCATGACTTTCATTTGCTACCTTTTCATCTGATATATGGAGTACGGTTAATTGTGTATCTATAGAACCTTTTATTAATTTTTGTACTTCATCCAATGCTTTCTTGCTTCCATCGGTTTCGTCATAAGCTAACAAAATATGTTTATACATCAAAATCACCTCATCAATAGGATATCTGTTATTTACCCAATATTAAGCTTTTTAATCTTTTTCGGGAAAACGATGAATGGAATAAAGACCATTTTAAAAGTGATTCAACATTTGCTTTTTCACAAAAGGCTGTTTTCGTAAACTTTGTTGCTTTTGAAAAAGCGAGTAGTGGTTGGTTTCCACTCCCGGTGCTCGCTTTCCGCGGGGCGTGAGTTGAGCCTCCTCGGACTTTGCCCTGTGGGGTCTCAACTGTCTAGCTCCAGGGCTTAGGGTCTCGAGGTCATAAGACGAGTCTGCCAAAAAGGCAAAGAGCGCCTTTCCGGCAGACTCGTCTTATGCTTGTCGCCCCTGGGCAAAGCCCCTCCGCTTTTCGGACTTTCTCCCGCAGGAGTCGAGCACCTTCCGTTCCAATCAACTTTCTATGTCTGGGTTTCTTACTATAGGATAATATAAAGACCATTTTCAAAGTGCAGTATATTTTAGCTTGTATATTAGAAATAATGTTCCATTTAATCACAAACTGGTTGCCAGACCTCCTATGTTAGATAGCAACAATCTTTGCGAAAAGAGCTAATCAAAGAAAGAGCAGAACGGGGGAAGATCCGTTCTGCTCTTTCTTTTTGATTAAAATCATATAATAGCAAGAATAATGTTTAGTTTAAGTGGTTCTGATTACAGCATGCTGATAATCCAACCAATGACAACAATTGCTCCAACGACCATTAAGATTGTACGTACCATTAAAATCACCTCGACTTATAGTATCAATGAAATATGTTTTGTATTACTAACCGGTTAATGTAAAGTTACCCTGTTAAATGATAGTTAAAACCTACTCCGCATTATTATTTAACCAGGCTACTCCTTCAGGCGTAATTTCTGTTCCAATTCTCCCCCTCTGGATCAATACATACCCGAGATCCTGGAGTTCGTTTAATCTCGTCCGAATTTGTTGAACGGATAGAGGAGTGGAGCTTCGTTGCAGGGAAGAATAAATCTTTTGTCTGCTGGCTCGCTTTCCTTCTTCGAAAAATTCAACTAGCGCGGTAAGGATTTTTACGTACTCTCCGGTTTTGGACATTGAGATAGCAGGAAGGGAAAAGGTACCCTTAGTATGTTCCTTTTCAAAGAAATTATTATCATTTTTCGGTAATTGATGAACCGTTAACCGATTTTGTTCAGCAACGGTGATCATGTAAAGAAGTGTATTCTTAAGTTCACGGATATTCCCGCTCCAAGGTGCTTTCTTCAATGCATTTAATACAGCATCGTCGATTGCGGTGATTTTGCTATGTTCCATACGAAGGAAATTCTCGATGAGAAGGGGAATATCTTCGCTTCGATCCCGGAGACTAGGGAGCTGCAATGATAGAACTTTCAAACGGTGATAGAGATCTTCACGAAACGTCCCTTCCATTATTAAGGTTTGGAGATCCCTGTTGGTAGCGGCAATGATCCTGACATCAACAGGAATGTTCTTGTTTCCACCAATCCGTCTGATCTCCATCTCCTGAAGAACTCTCAGGAGCCTCGCTTGAAGCTTTAGGCTAATATCACCGATTTCATCAAGAAACAGGGTACCCCCGTCTGCTTGTTCAAATAATCCTTTTTTTCCTCCTTTTTTTGCGCCGGTGAAGGCTCCGTCCTCATAGCCGAATAATTCACTTTCTAATAGATCTTCAGGCAATGCGCTGCAGTTTACAGCAAGATACGGACTGTTCTTTCGGGACGAATCATTATGCATGGCACTTGAGAACAGTTCTTTTCCAGTACCGGTTTCCCCATAAATTAAAATCGGAAGCTCACTTTTTGCGAGTTTTCTGGCGATTATCTTGGTTTCATTAATAAGGGCACTTTCCCCCAGTATGCTGTCAAATGTGTATTTGGCAATATATCCTATCCGCTGCAGCTCCCGTTTTCGAACCTTTTCCATCTCGATGGTTTCTTCCATATCTTTAAACGTTGCGACAATGACTCCCTCTGCCTTCAAACGGAAACGATAGATCATCACATTCTGCTGACGGAGAGTAAAATATTGTTGATCTTCATCCTGTTGGGACGTCAAAAAATGATTGAGCTCGATATTCTTGAACACCCTGTTTAGTTTTTTTCCTTTCGCATGGGTAGCTGTAATCCCAACCATTCGTTCAAGCACTTCATTGAATACGGTAATTTCTCCGTCTTCCTGAAAGGCAAGGATTCCATCATTTACACCATCCACTACTTTATTTAAAAATTTATTTAACGTTTTCGCCCTTCGATTGATGGCACCCAGCTTTTGACTGAGCTCGATGATCTTTCTTGTATAGCGATCGGTGATATCGAAGGTCAACTGCTCTGACAATTGAAAGTGATAGATGATTTTCATAATGGTATTCAAATCGATCAGGCGTACACCGATATCGATCTTGCTGGGAATGGAAGGGGGGATGCTTGCTGTTTCTCCAGGTGAAATGGCAATGTCAATTTGTCTAGGGTAGTCTCCAATTGGAGAGTATGGAATGTAATCGACATGATCTATTCCTAACCGTTTCAAGGTAGAGACTGCTTCTTTGGCTGTTTCAATGAAATCATTCACATAAAGTATCTTTTTTCCCGGAGGTAATTCGAAAATACGATCTATGTATTCGTAATTGACGGTTCGACGTGCTTTAATGATGGTGCATGAGCCGAAATCGATATATTCCTTCACTTCTGGTGCGATCAGCGCAGAAGAATAAACAATCAATTCATTGGTGAAAAATGTAGGAATCCCTTCATCACAAGAATAACTCGTTATATTGATCAGTTCTCCGAAAACGGATTGTAATTGCTCCTTAAGAGCTCTTTCTGTTTCCTTAGTTCCAGCTAATAGAATTAATTCGTGTTTCATACGTTTCCCCCTGATGGTTTAATTGGTTTATAAATGGTTTAATGGTTAAGTTTATTTTAACCGATAATAACCATTAACACATCTAAAGTTTGTATTTTCAGATAATTATTGTTTGGCACGGAACTTGCATGTACATTTGTGAAGTAAATCATACTGTCAAACGGGGGGAAAGAAATGGAGAAAGAACAAAAGGCCTGGAAGGTGCCGCATACATTTATCATTGTTTTTTTCGTTGTACTGGCTGCCGCAATTTTAACGTATGTCGTACCAAAGGGGCAATTCACTACAGAAGAAATCACGTTCATGCAGGATGGAGAAGAACAAACGAAAACGGTATTAAATCCTGATTCGTTCAGTTATTTAAAGGATGATGATGGAAATCTAATTCGAGAAGGAACCAGTCTTTTCGAGGCGGGTGGCGGAATCGGATTCCTTAATTATGTATTTGAAGGTCTTGTATCAGGGGATAAATGGGGATCCGCTGTAGGTGTAGTCGCCTTTATCTTAATAATTGGTGGAGCGTTTGGTATCATCATGAAGACAAGGGCCATTGAAGAAGGTATCCTCAAGGTCATTGAGAGAACGAAAGGAAAAGAATCTCTTATCATCCCTATTATGTTCTTCTTATTTTCATTAGGGGGAGCCGTGTTCGGTATGGGGGAAGAGGCGATCGCCTTTGCCATGATTCTCGTTCCAATCATGATTGCGATTGGATATGATGCGATCACTGGAATCATGATCACCTACGTGGCGACTCAAATCGGTTTTGCCACTTCATGGATGAACCCATTCGGGGTGGCCATCGCCCAAGGTGTTTCAGGTGTTCCGGTTCTTTCCGGAGCGGGTTTCCGTATTGTTATGTGGATTGTCTTTACACTTGTGGGAATCATTTACACATGGAGATATGCCCAAACGATTCATAAGGAACCTAAACGAAGTCTATCTTACGCTTCTGATGAATACTTCCGTAAAGAAGGCAGAGTACAAGACTTAAATACCCAATTCACTTTGGGTCATTCACTTGTCATATTAACGGTTGCAGCAGGTATTGCCTGGATCATTTGGGGAGTGGTGGAACACGCTTACTATATCCCGGAGATTGCAAGCCAATTCTTTACGATTGGATTAGTTGCAGGAATCATTGGCGTTCTATTTAAATTGAATGGAATGTCATGGGATGATATAGCAGATGGGTTCATCGAAGGAGCGAAGGATTTATTGCCGGCTGCATTAGTTGTAGGTATGGCAAAAGGAATCGTCATTATCCTTGGTGGAGATTCACCTGACGCTCCTTCTGTATTAAATACGATGTTATATGGAGCAGGACAAGTGGTCGGGGATTTCCCTGAAGCCATTTCTGCCTGGTGTATGTATGTATTCCAGTCTGTATTCAACTTCTTTGTTGTATCTGGTTCTGGTCAAGCCGCTCTAACAATGCCTTTAATGGCTCCACTTGCAGATATTGCCGGAGTCTCGCGTCAAGTAGCGGTCCTTGCCTTCCAATTAGGTGATGGATTAACCAATATTCTTGTTCCGACCTCTGCTGCCTTACTCGGTACACTTGGAGCTGCCCGTGTCGATTGGGGTATATGGGCTAAATTCATTATTAAATTCATGCTCATTCTATTCGTTCTGTCATCGATCTTTGTTATAACGGCAACACTCATCGGTTTCTGATTTCATTTATTGTACCGAACCTTGTTATAAGGTTCGGTACGATTATATAAATAAGAAGTGAAGGGAGCAAACATCATGCTGACATTAATTCAAAACGGAGAAGTTTATGCTCCAGAATTTTTAGGGAAAAAGGATATATTGATAGTAGATAATAAAATAGGTTTTATTGAAGATAAGATTGAACCTCCTCATCAATTTGTGGATATAAAGCTTGTAGATGCAACAGGTAAATATGTTGTTCCTGGATTTATAGACTCGCATGTACATATAATGGGTGGAGGCGGCGAGGGCAGCTTTCGTACGAGAACACCGGAAATTCAACTGACTCAGGCCACACTTGCCGGTATCACGACTCTTGTTGGTGTGATTGGAACAGATGGAACGACGAGAACGATGGCAAGTCTTGTGGCGAAAGCAAATGGCCTTGAAGAAGAGGGGATTACCTGCTACGCGCAGACCGGTTCTTATCAAGTGCCCTTGAAAACTCTTACCGGTAAAATCGAGGACGATATTATATTAGTAGACCGTATCATCGGAGTAGGTGAAGTAGCGATTGCTGACCATCGCTCATCTCAACCCACAGTAAACGAATTAACGAAAATTGCTTCTGCTGCCCGAATCGGGGGCATGCTGTCCGGTAAATCCGGAATAGTCAATGTTCATGTAGGAGATAGTCATGACCATTTAAAGCTTCTGGAGGAGATAGTTGATACAACAGATATTCCGATCAAACAATTCTATCCAACCCATATCAATCGAAATGCCCATCTGTTTGAAGCTGGGATTCAGTACGCTCAAAGAGGTGGTTATGTAGACTTTACGACCAGTACCATTCCCCAGTTTCTTGAAGATGGCGAAGTGAAATGCAGTAAAGCGCTAAAACGTATGCTCGATGCAGGTGTACCGGTGGAGCAAATCACATACACCTCCGATGGACAAGCAAGCTTACCTAATTTTGATGGGGACGGAGAACTGATCGGATTACAGATAGGTCAGGTGTCGAGTCTATACAGTGAAGTAAGGGAAGCTGTTCTGGAAGAAGGCATTCCGTTAGAAACAGCCATTAAAGTCATAACATCAAACCCTGCCAAAATCCTGAAGTTAAAGCAAAAAGGTCACGTTGAGGTAGAGAAGGACGCTGATCTGGTGCTGCTGGATAAGGATACGCTTGAAGTGAACACGGTGTTTGCCAAAGGTAAGTTGATGGTAGAGAACGGGGAAGCGGTTGTGAAGGGCACGTTTGAATGATTTTAGGTATTAAAGTAGCTTGGAGCCTTGGGGCTTTGGGCTATTTTTTTTGTTAAAGACAAGATTTATTGTCAGCTGGGGGGACGGCGAAATTGTGGATGAAACGGCGGAATTCTAAATATATCGGCGAAACGGCTTCTCCTGAATTTTTTGCTATCCGGGAGGGATTACCCCCATTCCCTATCCGACCACAGACGGAGGAAAAAACCACCAATAGACCCTCATGTTCTTCGGGTATTCCATATACTATTAAGATAGTTAATCATTGATGGGAGAAGGGTATTTATGAAAAAAATGATTGAAATCTTTAAGAATCCAATTTTTCTAAAGTTGTTCTTTGCTAATTTCACTTCGCATATGGGAAGTGTGATCGGTTTGACTGCCTTTATGTTTTATTTACTGGACCGGTTTTCCGAGCAACCTGTGTATGCTTCCCTGACTGAAATGATGTACTCATTACCCACTCTTCTCGTATTCTTTCTTGTTGGAGTAATCGCTGACAGAATGGACCGGCAGAAAATTGCCTACCACTGTGATACGATCAGTGCGTTCCTTACACTTTTATTATTCGGGGCCATCTACATTAGCTGGCTGCCCCTCATATTTGCCATCCTGTTTCTAAGAAGCGGTGTCCAGAAGTTCTTCTTTCCAGCTGAACAAGGGATACTGCAAGGAGTGCTTTCTAAAGATGATTATTCAACGGCAGCAGGATTGAATCAGATGGTGATGAGCTTGTTTATGTTACTTGGAAATGCTGTTGCCATCTTTGTATATTGGACGGCCGGGATCTACGGTGCAATCGCAGTCGATTTTGTTACATTCGTTATATCTGCCATCTTGATCAGAAAATGTATCATTCCAGAAGAGGTTCGTCTTCCGAACGGCAAGCATACGTGGAAAGACTTGAACATTCAGTCCGTGACGAAAGATTTTACAGCCGGGATGAACTATATCCTGAATCACAAGCTGCTATTATCCTTGATTGGAGGGTTTGTAGTATTTGGGATTGTGAACGGCGGATTCTCGGTCATTCCTATTTTTATATTGAAATATAAATTAGCCCCAGAGTCTTATGAAGAATATTCGATTTTATTAGGTGTCGCATTCGGTGCCGGTGTTTTGATCGGCAGTATCTTCTCTTCCATGCTATCTCAGAAGTTTAAATTTCATGTATTGATTGTTGCAGGGCTGGTGATATCCGGGACGTTTATCATCGCAGCATCCTTTGCCCCTACGACTTGGATCTTCCTCACGATCATCTTTTTCGCTGCACTGGGCTTACCTCTGGTGAATATTGCAATCGGGGGATGGATGCCGAGCATCATCGATCCGAAAATGATGGGAAGGGTGCAGGGGTGGATCAATCCCCTTATGATGCTGTCACAATCCGTTACCCTGGGAGTGGTTGCTTTGACATTCCCTACCGTCGTAACCGTTGAAATGCTCTACTGGCTTGTTGGAGGATGTCTAATCATAGTAGGTATCTTCTACACCATCATTCTTCCTAAATATGTGAAAGAGGAAAACAATGCTCAGCCTGCTGCTCTGAATAGCTAAGTGAGATTCCCTCTATGGATAGGAAAGGACTATTCATAGAGGGTTTTATTTTGAAACTTTTGGAAAATTTTGTTCCTCTTAGAGAAGAAAGTAGTAGTTGATTTCCGCTACAGGATGTTCGCTTTCCGCGGGGCTGGCGGTGAGCCTCCTCGGCTTTGCCTCCGGGGTCTCACCTGTCCAGCTATTCCCGCAGGAGTCGAACACCTTCCGCTCCAATCAACTTTCTGAGCATGTATCCTTAAAAGAAATAAAAAAACAACAATTTTTTGCAAACAACCTCATTTAAGGTGAGTAGAGCTTAATTTTATTTTAAGGAAGACGAATTCTGTATTATAGTTATTTTGTTCTATAACACCCTTTAGCTCTGTCAGTAAGAATCTCTTAAAGATGGTGAGGGGAACTGCGCAGACTCCTGCGGAAGTACGGGCGTGCCGAGACCCCGTTCGGATAAGCTGAGGAGGCTTGGCCGAACGCTAGCTGCAAGCGGAGCAGTTCCCCTCACCACCCAGCACACACTGATTGACAGAGCCCTGGCAGATCCATTGTTATTAACCAACAACCTTTACGAAAAAAGTCTATTAAAAAAGAATGAAAATATTTTAAAAAAAGTATAATGATTTTATGAACGATTTTTCCTGGTGTGCGTCTTATTAATGAACTCGCAGGCTGGGGTGGAAAGAAAGGACAGTAAAGGATGGAAGAGAGAGATTTGATCAAACGGGCGAAAAAAGGGAATCACGAAGCCTTTGCCATTCTTTTTCAAGAACATTATCCTTTTCTAGTAAAGTACTTAATGAAAGTGACAATGAATCGGGATCAGGCAGAGGAGCTTGCACAGGATACAATGGCAAAATGTGTTGAGAAGATTCATCAATACAACGGGAAATCAAAATTCTCATCATGGCTGATTTCCATCGCAACCAATCGTTATATTGATCTTCAGCGTAAAATGAAAAGAGAACAGAGCTGGAAAAATGAAGAAGTGAACGTTAGAAAATTAAAATGGGAGATGGAGTCAAGGAATGAAGAATGGAATGATGTGCTGGCAGCCTTATCCACACTATCGGAAGATATCAGGCTCCCTATCATTCTGAAACATTACTACGGTTATTCCTATGAAGAGATTGGTCAATTGACAGAAATACCACCTGGGACAGTGAAATCACGGGTTCATCATGGAATCGTCCGGCTGAGAAAGGAGTTGAAAATAGATGAACAACCATCAGGAACATAACGATGAATTAAAGAAATTACTGGAGGACGGATTCCAGTCAATTGATGAAGACATTGACGAAAGCACCCCGTCCCTGCAGTGGTTTGAGCAATTAGTAGAGGATCAGCAAGTAGAGCTTAAAGCCAGGTTTAAACGGGATCTCACCAACTTTCTTCTTCTGGCCTGTTGTATCTTGACTGTGTTTTCCCTTACGTTATTTCAAATGCCGATTCTATTTCTTCTCCTTCAAGTTGCCATCTTTGTGGGGGCCTCGGTTTTTACTGGCATAACATATACGAAAAAGGTGAAAAGGACATGACAAAAGAAGAGCTCTATATCTTACCACTTGTCATACCGATCCTTCTGACTCAAAGTATTTACCTGTTCATCGATGCCCGGAAGAACGGACATAACTATTGGTTCTGGGGAATCTGGGGGTTAATTCAGTGTCCATTCCCACTCATCTTTTATTTCATATTTGCAAAGAAAATTTGGAGAAAATTCAAGGCAGGGGAGAGGGAATCATGATCATAGTGACAACCGAATTTGTACCAGGTAAGGAAGTAAAAGAATTAAGAGGATTTGAACGGCTGTCGTAGTGGAATAATTCTGCCTTTGTGTTTCACTTGTACTGTGGAAAAACATATAGTATATAGAAAATTTTCAATAAAAATAATATTGACACAATTCACGGCGTATAGTATGGTTATTAATGGAATAAATAATAAAAATGAATGGAGGGTTTGTGATGATGAAAGTGTATACAATTCATGGAGTACCAGAAGTGTTCAATACCAATTTCATATCATCACATAACCAGTAACTCCTTAATCATTCTGTCAGATGAATATTAATGGCACAGGTTATGCATATAATCTGTGCTTTTCTATGTCCAAAAACAAAGACGGACGTTCTTAAGGCGCAACAGATTGGTGGGGATTCGGGAGGAATCCGTATCTGATCTTGTGATAAATGCCTTAGGCGTCTGTCTTTTTTTTCGTGTTGGTGTACCCAAGGACCATCCTTGATCACATATTAAAACTTAATTTCAGAAGGAGGAAATGATTATGTTAATCATTCAAATGAAGAAGATGATGCCTGCTGTGGAGACAGAAGGCGGATAGTGAAGAAAGTCAACAAGAGGGGGTAATGTGGAATGTTTAGTATTTTTAAGAAATTATCGTGGTTTTTTATTGAAAATTGGAAGAGATATACGGTGGCGATCGTTCTATTGACGATTGTAGGAATTCTTGATGTGATTCCTCCAAAGCTTGTAGGGAATGCCATAGATGACATTCACCTGGGTGCGATGACGTGGGAAGTCGTCGCGAAATATCTATGGATGATTGCCGGAATCGCACTCATTTCGTACGCAATGACGTATGTGTGGATGTATCAATTATTTGGCGGGGCCTTTCTCGTTGAGCGTAAGCTTCGCGGTAAATTTATGGGACATTTATTAAAGATGACTCCGACTTTTTTTGAAAAGAATCGTACGGGAGATTTAATGGCAAGGGCAACGAATGATCTGAAGGCCATCTCGGTTACAGCCGGTTTCGGGGTTTTGACACTAATCGATTCCAGTGTCTTTATGTTAACGATCCTTTTCACAATGGGATTTCTTATCAGCTGGAAATTGACTATCGCAGCGATATTGCCGCTTCCGATCATGGCTATGTTGATGAAGGTGTACGGTGCTAGAATTCATAAGCGATTCACGGAAGCCCAGGATTCATTCGGTGACTTGAATGATAAAGTGCTTGAGTCGATTGCGGGTGTCCGTGTCATTCGTGCGTATGTACAGGAAAGAGCGGATGAGAAGCGTTTCGCTGATATGACTGAAGACGTCTATAACAAGAATATTGGAGTGGCAAAGATTGATTCCCTCTTTGAACCAACAATCAAAGTCCTTGTCGGGTTGAGCTATTTGATCGGACTTGGTTATGGAGCATACCTTGTGTTCCACCAATCGATCACATTGGGAGAGCTTGTTTCCTTTAACGTGTACCTCGGGATGCTGATATGGCCGATGTTTGCCATCGGAGAGTTGATCAATATCATGCAGCGCGGGAATGCATCACTTGACCGGGTTCAAGAGACACTTGATTATGTGCAGGACGTTCAAGACTCCGAGAACCCTAAATGGATTGATTCACCTGAGCATATCGGATTTAAGGAAGTGGACTTTCAGTACCCATCCTCAAATGTACTGAACCTTTCCGATATCAATGTGAACATCCAACAAGGAGGTACCCTTGGAATCGTCGGGAAGACAGGAAGCGGTAAAACAACCTTTATCAAGCAGCTCCTCCGTGAATACCCTGCCGGAAAAGGGTCTTTATCCATTGGAGGTGTCCCGATCAGTGACTTGACCATACAGCAGGTAAGGGATTGGATCGGTTACGTGCCCCAGGATCATGTCCTTTTCTCAAGGACCGTCAGAGAAAACATTCTGTTCGGAAGACATGATGCGACTGAACAAGACCTGGAACAAGCCATTGAACTGGCTGATTTCAAAAAAGATCTTGAAATGCTTCCGGACGGATTGACCACTCTTGTAGGAGAAAAGGGTGTGGCCCTGTCAGGTGGTCAGAAGCAGCGGATTTCGATTGCCCGGGCGCTGATCAAAAATCCGGAAATCCTGATTCTGGATGACTCGCTATCGGCTGTTGATGCGAAAACAGAAGCGAAGATCATTGACAATATACGAAAAGAACGTGAAGGAAAAACAACGATTATTACGACTCATCGTCTCTCTGCCGTTCAGCATGCAGACTGGATTATCGTGTTTGAAGATGGGAAAGTAGTAGAAGAAGGGGTACATGAACGACTCCTTGAAAATGGTGGTTGGTATAAAGAACAATTCGATCGCCAACAAGTTGAAGATTCCTCACGCGAGGAGGTGGGCGCATGAACGTCGGAAGAAGACTAACCGAATATGCCCTTATTTATAAAAAAATCATCATTGCTGCCCTATTGATGCTGAGTGTGTCAGTAGCGGCTGAACTTGCAGGTCCTTTTATTGCGAAGAAACTAATCGATGATCATATACTTGGAATCGAATCCACCTGGTATGAAACGGTGGAGGGGAAAGAAGCTGTATCTTATAAGGGGAAATGGTATAAACGTGAACAATATTTTTCAGAAGGGGAGACGAGAAAAGATGATATCCGTATCTTACAGGTCGGGAGAGAGTTTTATTTCGTTCCTTCCACCGTCTCCTTCGACGGAGAAAGGTCGGTCAAGTCAGGTGAAATGACGATCACGAAAGGCGATGAGTCGGCCACTTATCCGGCTGAGAAGTTGACCGGAGATGAGCTGCTGCGTTTTTATAATCCTGAAATCCCGAAGATCATTAAATTGATTGCCTTCTATTTTGGGCTGCTTGTAGTCGCTGCCTTTTTCCAATATGGTCAGCGGTATTATTTGCAGAAGGCAGCAAACCGGGTCATTCAGAAAATGCGTAATGATGTGTTCCAGCATATCCAGAAGCTTCCGATCCGCTATTTTGATAATCTGCCGGCAGGAAAGGTCGTAGCGAGGATCACAAACGATACCGAAGCAATCCGGGATCTGTATGTAACAGTCTTATCAACCTTTTTCTCCAGTACGATTTACATTATTGGAATATACATCGCACTCTTTATACTTGATGCAAAATTAGCAGCCATTTGCTTGATCCTGATTCCGATCCTGGTTGTATGGACGTACCTGTATCGTATCTATGCGTCTAAATACAATCATATCATCAGATCGAAAGTGAGTGATATCAATGCCATGATCAATGAGTCGATCCAGGGCATGAACATCATTCAGGCTTTCAGCAGAGAAAAGAAAACGAACGAAGAATTCGAAGAGTTGAACGAGACGCATTTCAAGTATCAAAATAAACTCTTGAGCTTGAACTCCATGACATCCCACAATCTGGTCGGGGTACTGAGAAACATCACCTTTGTCGCATTCATATGGTATTTCGGAGGTGCTTCTATGGGAGTGGGATCGGTTGTCACGCTGGGGGTGCTCTATGCCTTCGTCGATTACATCAACCGATTGTTCCAGCCAGTGACAGGAATCGTCAATCAGCTGGCAAACCTTGAGCAGGCACTTGTAGCAGGTGAACGGGTTTTTCGCCTGTTGGAAGAGACCGGAACCCCGGTTGAAGATGAGAAAATGAGCAAGTATGACGGAAATGTCAGCTTTGAACATGTCTTCTTTGGATACAAGGAAAATGAATATGTGCTGAAGGATATCACGTTTACCGCAAGCAAAGGAGAAACCATTGCCCTGGTGGGGCACACAGGTTCAGGGAAAAGCTCAATCATGAATCTATTGTTCCGTTTTTACGATAGCAACGAAGGGAAGATCCTGATTGACGGAAAAGACATTGTAGATATTCCCTATCAAACGATCCGTGAGCATATGGGAATTGTCTTGCAGGACCCTTATTTGTTTACGGGAACCATCGTATCAAATGTAAGCTTGGATGACCCTAGAATTTCAAGGGAACAGGTGGAAGCAGCACTCAAAGCCGTCGGTGCTGAAAAAGTGTTCAAAAACCTTGAGAACGGCTATGACGAACCGGTGATCGAGAAAGGAAGCACCCTTTCTTCAGGGCAGCGTCAATTGATTTCCTTTGCAAGGGCCCTTGCCTTTAATCCAGCGATCCTGATTTTGGATGAAGCGACGTCGAGCATTGATACAGAGACGGAAGCAGTCATTCAGGAAGCGATGGAAGTCTTGAAAAAGGGCAGAACGACCTTCATCATCGCACATCGACTATCCACGATTAAGAATGCCGACCAAATAATTGTATTGGATCGGGGAGAAATTGTGGAAAGGGGCAATCATGACGAACTGATGAAGCATAAAGGCCGTTATTATCAAATGTATCAGCTTCAGCAGGGATCGAAAGGTGATATGGCAGGTTAAAGAAGGAAGGCATCTGATGATTGTAGTCGGATGCCTTTTCTTTTTTAAATTATTTTTATCCAGAAAAAGGATTTTCTTAACCCGGACAAGAAGAGTAAAAAGATGCACAGATATGAGAAGGGGGAAGTCATGAAGGCGATCCGACAATTATTGCTGATTATTATAGGGTTCATCTTGATTAGCGTGCTGCCCGTTTTGTTTTATGGAGGTGGAAACACTGAATTATACTATTTGATGATGAATGATGAAGGAAATTCATTTGGCTTTTATCCGAAAGAGTATTTCCTAGGAATTTATCACGTATTCACTCGGATCTTTCAACAGGATCAGTGGATTTTGTTTGTGTTGTATAAAGAATATCCACTTCAGGATGTTCTCGCTGAACGGTATTTCTACTCTATGAAGGTATTCTTATTTTCACTGGGATTGGCGGTGGGGATCTCATTCGCAGTGAGTTTATTCATATCCCTTTCTTCCAAATGGATGCAACATGCATTCTTGAGTCTTGTGAATATCCTTGAATCGCTTCCCGATGTATTCATCATCATCGGTATTCAACTTGCTGTAGTGATGTATTTCCGTAACACGGGTGTGTTAATAGGGGATATTGCGATGACGGATGAAGAATTATACCTGTTGCCAGTCACCTGCTTAACGATTGTCCCGACCGTATTCCTAATTAAAACAATCGTCCTCCTTCTGCAAGAGGAAGACCAGAAACCGTACATAGAACTTGCCAGGGGGAAAGGGCTCAATGCGATTCAAGTGTTAGTGACCCATGGTTTCAGGAACGTGATCTACAGCTTATTCTATCGGTCCAAAATCATCTTCTCCTTTATGTTATCCAATCTGTTTATTTTAGAAAGGTTGTTTAATATGAGGGGAATCATGGATTTATTGATTTGGTCGAGTGGATTCACATTTGTCATTATTTCCACGGTCATTTTTCTGCCCTTCTTTCTGGTATTTACCTTGATCGAGATGCGAATGAAGAAGAGCATCGGATTAAAGGAGGACGGGACCTATGCTTAAAGATCTCTGGAGGCAGCCCCAGTTTCTCATTGGGTTTATATTCATTACGGGACTTCTGGCGCTGAGTTTTTTGTACGAACCATTTATAGAAGAAAAGGTGAAGATGTATAGTTTCTTTGAATATAACGGCGAAACAGTTGGACCTCCGTTCACACCGGCTGAGTTGCCACCGTTCGGTTCCGATCGATTAGGTCTTCCACTATGGTCATATGTCATTCAGGGGGCGAAGTTTACCATCGTCATAGGATTGATCATCAGCCTTTTTCAAGTCATACTGGCTTTTTCATTGTCGGTGCTCTTTATAAACTTCTTTCAAAAAGTGCAACGGGCATTTGAAGAGTTGGTAGAGTCCATGGTCTATATCCCTATGGCTGTCATAGCCTTCATGCTCCTGTCACCAATCAGTTTCGTCATCGATGAGCCCGAGAAAGCGTTCGTGAAAGTGTTGTGTATTCAAATCTTCATCCTGACGCTGATCGGTATCCCGCCATTGATCGTAGTCCTGTCTAAAGAAATCAAGAAAGTGCTACAGGAAGAGTTTGTTCTGAGTGCTAGAACGTTGGGGGCAAGTGGCTTATCTTTGTATCGGAGGCATGTCCTGAGAAACTTATTACCGCGTCTGACCCTGTTGTTTTTTCAGAGGAATGTGGCGGTACTGATTTTATTCGCACATCTTGGCTTTCTTGAAATATTCCTTGGGGGTGCGGTAGAGAGGGAAATCATGATGGGAGTAACCAGGTTATTTTCTCTTTCCAATGAATGGGCCGGCAATATCGGGAAAGCCTACTTTGAACTGATGGTGGCTCCATGGATCCTGTTTGTCCCACTCATAGCCCTATCATTCACCGTGCTTTCCTATAATCTCATGGCAACCTCCCTTCAACGGGTCCTGTTGGGAGACAAGGGGAGGGTGAAGAGAAGCTGGAAAGCGGATGAAAAACAGAAGGTATCCGTGAAGGGTATGGAGAATGAAATGTTTGTGATGGAGTCTCGGGAAACATATAAGGGTTAGTAGGAGCAATCGGATAGGCCCATCATGTAAGCATAAATACAATTTTCTGCAAAGAACACAGGACTTTTGTGGGATTTTGTCGTTTTAAATCGAATTTCTCTCTTAATCAATGTATAATTTAATTGATAAAAAAGTTTCATAAAGGGAGGATCCTATGATGGGATGGGCAATCGCCATTTTATTTGGGACAGCAGTCGTGCTGCTCATTATATCGTTTATTAAAACGACACAATCCAACTCGCAACTTGAACAACAAATAGAGCATGTTTCAATTTCAGTATTGAATGAAGTACATGACCTGGAGAAGCAGTTACGGAATATTCAATTAGATGCTGAAATTACAGCACAACAGTCTGGGGCAGCACCAGCGGAATCGGAAGAACGGTTTATGCTGCGTGAGATGCTTGACTTACATAAAAGAGGGTATTCTATTGAAAGCATTGCATCCAAAAAACAGCTCTCACCGAATGAGGTAGAGCGCATGCTTGCTCCTTACATGACAAGGAAGACTGAAAGGAGCTTAGTAGCACAATGAGAGTGACGCCTAATTCATTGCGCAGTTTTGCTGCAGGTCTCTTAATCGCAACGACGTCAATCGGTGCCGTTTATATGTTTGGTCCTTCGGAAGCCGAGAGTACAGCGAAAGTGGAAACCGTTAAAACGGAGAAGCTTTCAGAGGAGGAAATGGTGAAACAGCTGACTTCAAACGGTTTTGTTATACATACAGAAGCTGAGTGGAACAAGCAGCTTTCAGCCATGAACGCGAAACAGGAAGAGAAAGCGGAAGATAAGAAAGCGGAAAAAACGGACGATAAGGTCGTTTACAAGACCATATTGACTGTTTCTACCGGTATGACAAGTATTGATGTCGGAAATGCCTTGGAAAACGCAAACATCATCAAAAGCGGCCTCGACTTCTACAAAGAAGTTGAAAAGCGCGGCCTTGAGAATGATTTGCGCCCTGGTACTTTCGAAGTCGAGAGCGGAATGACAACAGACGAAATCATTTCAACTATATTCAAATGATGGGTTGTAGGGACAGGGGACTGTCCCTACTTTTTTTGGTCAATTTGGGACAAGAGACCTGCGTCCCGACACTCAGTAACAAATCCCCACGCGAGTTCTGATATAGCGATCATCTTCCAGCTGTTGGTAGATGAAATCCCCCGTGTCAAATATGGAGATGCTTTTTCCGTTTTCAGGAAGGACATCTCCCTCTGTCCGGTATTCCCCAAGGCGCTCTCCATCTGGTAAATAAGTGGGACAAACAATCGTCCAATCCATTTCTGAAGCCTTTAAAATTAAATAGGCCCTTAAATGGTCTTCGGCAGCAGTCGTGCTTCTTCGTTTAGATTCACTTGACTGAAACCGATACAGACTGGACTCCTTTCGGGCTTGAAGGATCCCTGCTGTCCCACAGGTAATGATACGTTTTACACCATGATGCCTCATTGCTTTTAAGAGGATGGGCATGCTCCTTGAAAGTACGTCATTTTTATCCGTATTCAAGCAGCTGATCACCGCATCGCACCCCTCTATGGTTTTCATAACATCTGCTTCATTCAATATATCACCAGCAATATCCATACCAGATGCTTGTCCATCCCTATATTTTCTAACCAGGCGATTCACTTCATGTGTGGAGTTTGCTTGTTGAAAGACAACAGAACCAACTCGCCCCGTACTTCCAAATAAAGCGATTTTCATCATTATGACCTCCCTTTTCCCATTAGAAATAGTTTATCGCAAAATTGTTATTCTTTACATGATTGAGCCTATGAGAATACATACTAATGAGTGTGAAGAATGAAAAAGTCTCGAATTGAAACTTTTGTATTGACTTATTCCTTGTATCGTTTTATGATGACATTCGTAATAGTTTTAAATCCGATAAGAATAGTGGGGGTTTTGTAATGAAAAAATGGAAATTATCCATCATCATGCTAATTGCCTTATCCATGGTATTAGCTGCGTGTGGTCAATCTAATGATAAAGAAGAATCCAGCGGTGATTCTAAAGAAGGTTCTGAAACTTCACTTTACGATCAAGTGAAGGAAGAAGGAGAATTACTTGTTGGCACGGAAGGTACATATCCTCCTTTCACATTCCACGACGAATCCGGGGAACTGACTGGGTTTGACGTAGAGATTGCCCGTGAAGTAGCGAAGCGTCTTGGTGTCGAAGCGAAATTCCAGGAAACTCAGTGGGACGCAATGTTTGAAGGATTGAACTCCAAACGTTTTGATATGATTGCAAACCAAGTGGGAATTCGTGAAGATCGCCAGGAGAAATATGATTTCTCCAAACCATATATTGAATCAAGTGCAGTAGTGGTGGTATCGAAAGACAATAAAGACGTTACATCATTTGAAGACATCAAGGGATTAACTTCTGCTCAATCACTGACAAGTAACTACCGCGACATCGCTGAAAAAAATGGTGCGGAAATTCAGGGTGTAGAGGGGCTGTCACAATCCATCCAACTCCTTGAACAAGGCAGAGTGGACGTAACAGTGAACGATAAAATCTCTATCCTGGATTATTTAAAGAAACAGCCGAATGCCAATGTCAAAATTGCGGCTGAAGCTGAAGATGCCGGTCAAAGTGGTCTCATGTTCCGTAAAGGTAACGACAAGTTAGTGGAAGAAGTAAACAAAGCGTTAGAGGAAATGAAAGAAGACGGTACTTATAAAGAGATTTCTGAGAAATGGTTCGGAGAAGATGTATCTCCTAAGTAGTATCTACCAGGATCCTGAAGCAATGATTGATATTTTACAAAGCTCCCTGCTTCCAATGCTAGAGGGAGCTTTGTATTATTCTATCCCTCTGACGCTGATTTCTTTTGCTTTAGGAATGATCCTGGCCGTCCTTACAGCCCTTGCCCGATTGTCCAATGTATCGATTCTAAGGGGGATTGCCCGATTCTATGTATCTGCCATCAGGGGAACACCTTTACTCGTTCAATTGTTCATTATTTTCTACGGATTACCGACACTTGGAATAAAGTTTGATCCGTTCCCGTCTGCCATCATTGCTTTCTCATTGAATAAAGGGGCCTACTCCTCTGAGATCGTCCGTGCAGCGATTCAATCGATTCCTAAGGGCCAATGGGAAGCGGGTTATTCTATTGGTATGACGTATTCACAGGCCTTAAAGAGAATCATCCTGCCGCAAGCTACCAGAGTATCCATCCCACCGCTATCGAACTCTTTCATTAGTTTGGTGAAGGATACCTCACTTGCTTCTTTAATTCTCGTAACGGAAATGTTCAGAAAAGCACAGGAAATCGCTGCCACAAACTATGAGTTCCTGCTCATGTACATGGAGGCTGCTTTGCTGTACTGGATCATTTGCTTTATTCTATCCATCATTCAAGGGCGTATCGAGACAAGACTGGACCGATATATTGCCAAGTAATATTAAAGGAGATTGAATATGATTTCCATCAAAGGATTAACCAAACGATTTGACCAATTAGAAGTATTAAAAGGAATGAATGTTGAAGTCAATAAAGGCCAGGTGATCGTCCTGATCGGTCCATCGGGTTCAGGAAAGACAACCTTCCTGCGTTGCATAAATGCACTGGAAACACCGAATGACGGAACCGTATCAATTGGCGGGACTTCCGTTGATTTCAATAAGAAGGTTTCCAAGCAGGAGCTTATTAAACTTAGACGGAAAACAGGCATGGTGTTCCAAAACTATAATCTGTTTCCCCACATGACCGCACTGGAGAACGTAATGGAAGGACCAAATGTCGTCCAAAAACGCAATAAGTCCGAAACAAAGCAAAAAGCGATAAGATTGCTTGAAAAAGTAGGACTCGGTGACAAAGTGGACTACTATCCATTCCAGCTCTCAGGAGGACAGCAGCAGCGGGTCGGAATCGCAAGAGCATTAGCGATAGAGCCGGAAGTGATGCTCTTCGATGAACCAACCTCGGCACTAGATCCTGAATTGGTAGGAGAGGTTCTAAAAGTAATGAAGGACCTTGCTGAAGAAGGAATGACCATGGTTGTCGTGACTCATGAAATGAGATTTGCCAAAGAAGCAGCTGATAAAGTCATCTTCATGGATGGTGGGTATATCGTTGAAGAAGGCTCTCCTCAAGAAGTGTTTGAACACCCTAAGAACGAACGTACGAAACAATTCCTGAACTTAATACAATAAATTGTAAAAGATGAATGAGGCTCATGCTCATTCATCTTTTTTTAAGGTGTACGGTCATAATGTGATGTGAGACTAATAAACTTTTCTGAAAAAGGTTAGATCACCCTGATTAGTGGAAATATGGTAATAGAATAGTCATTTAAGGGAGGAACTAGAATGGAATATCGTATAGAACGTGACACAATCGGAGAGATGAAAGTACCCAAGGAAAAATATTGGGGAGCACAGACGCAGCGAAGTAAAGAAAACTTCCAAATCGGTACAGAGAAAATGCCCATTGAGGTTACATATGCCTTCGCACAGTTAAAGAAAGCCGCCGCAGTCGTCAATCACTCACTTGGTAAGCTTTCAGATGCCAAGAAGAAGGCAATTGGACAGGCATGTGATGAAATCCTCGAAGGAAAGTGGGATGCCCATTTTCCCCTTGTAGTATGGCAAACAGGAAGCGGTACACAATCGAATATGAACATAAATGAAGTCGTTTCCTATCGTGCGAATGAAATTCTCAAAGATAAAGGATCGGATGAAAAAGTCCATCCGAATGATGATGTGAACATGTCCCAAAGCTCCAATGATACATTCCCTACAGCCATGCATATCGCAGCGTACCAGGAAATCGAAGCAAAGCTGTTTCCTGTCATTCAGGAATTCACTGCGACACTAAGAGAAAAAGAAGACCAATTCAGTGACATTATTAAAATCGGCCGTACCCATCTTCAGGATGCAACACCATTGACCCTCGGTCAGGAAATCAGCGGATGGCGCGCCATGATGGAGAAATCCTATAGTATGCTGAGGGAAAGCGTTCATCAATTAGTCAATTTGGCTATCGGCGGGACGGCTGTCGGTACGGGCATCAACGCCGATCCGGAATTCGGTGCCAAAGTGGCAAGACAATTAGAAGCTCAGACAGGCATCAAGTTTATCTCATCTGATAATAAGTTTCATGCCCTAACGTCCCACGATGAAATCGTGTACGTGCACGGAGCTGTAAAAGCACTGGCAGCAGATCTGATGAAAATAGCCAACGATGTCAGGTGGTTAGCGAGCGGTCCCCGTAGTGGTATTGGCGAATTAACCATACCTGCCAATGAACCAGGAAGTTCGATCATGCCGGGTAAAGTGAATCCCACCCAGAGTGAAGCAGTGACGATGGTAGTGACACAAGTATTTGGAAACGACGCGGCCATCGGATTTGCCGCCAGCCAAGGAAACTTCGAACTTAATGTATTTAAACCGGTCATCATCTATAACATGCTGCAATCTGTGCGCCTGCTTACAGATGGTATAAAGTCATTTAATGATAAGTGTGTGAAAGGACTAGAAGCGAACGTAGAGGTGATAGAAGACTTTGTTCAAAGGTCCCTTATGCTCGTAACCGCTTTAAATCCTTATATCGGGTATGAAAAAGCGGCTGAAATAGCCAAGAAAGCCCACAACAATGGCTCTACATTAAAAGAAGCAGCCATCGAATCAGGATATCTGACAGAAGAGGAGTATGATAAGTGGATCGATCCGGCAAGCATGGTTCATAATAAATAGTATGAATGGCCGGCTCCTGATAGAGTCAGTTCTTTTTTAAATAGGAGAGACAGCCAAAATGAAAACCCCCGGCAAAGAAACCGGGGGTTTTATCCAATCATATGCAATTGCTGATTATTTTTGGTACCCGCCACCGATTTGTTGTTCAGCCATTTGAACCAGGCGTTTAGTGATTTCTCCACCTACAGAACCGTTAGCACGAGCTGTAGCATCTGGTCCTAATTGTACGCCAAATTCAGAAGCGATTTCGTACTTCATTTGGTCGATTGCTTGTTGAGCTCCTGGAGCTACTAGTTGGTTAGATGAATTGCTGCGAGATTGTTGCTGTTGCATAATCTGTCATCTCCTTAAAATGTATAAGATTTTTTTTTGGTTGGGTTAGCTGGAATTGCACCAGCCCGCTATTCCATGAGCGACCATCTTAATATGGTGTAACCCATCGAGTGGGGTGAGAGAATGCTTTGTTGCTGCCTTGTTACTAGGTATTATGGTTTGTTTGGGGCAATATATTCAACGTGATGACAGGGAATTTATTCCTGTTAACTTCCTATAAGTTTTCTACATAAATCATCGTGATTGTAAAAAAGATACCACTATACAATGAATTAGATTGAAAGTATGGTGACACAGCATGAAAGCTTGCGCATTATGTAATGGGATCGTTGAATACAGGGGACTTTGCCGTAAGTGCGGGGACTCTACAACAGATCAGGGAAGATATTATGATTTTTATGATGAGTACAGTGCGTATATGGATATCCAGCATGTACAATTAGCCGATGGCATTCCGAATAGCAGCTGCTCTGATACTTGCCTTCATCTTTTCACATGCATACGATGTGGGGAAGAAGAGGGGAAAAGCATAGATTTGACAGAGTTTTAAGCGATGGCAAAAAATGCCACACTCGTGAATGAGTGCGGCATTTTTTTAATGAAGAAATATAAGCTTTTATTTTATCGAATTCTTGACTCAGATTCTGAATCAAAGAAATGTGCTTTGTTCATATCAAAAGCAAGTTCAATTGTTTGACCGGCAGCAATATCGGTACGAGAGTCAACGCGGGCTACAAACTCTTGTCCTTCTAATTGAGAGTAAAGCATTGTTTCAGCACCTGTTAACTCAGATACTTCAATCTTCGCAGTGATTTTCGCACCTTGAGCAGTATCCAGGAAAAGTGGCTCATCATGAATATCTTCAGGACGCACTCCCAGAACAATGCTCTTGCCTACATGACCTTGTTCGCGAAGTACTTTCATTTTTCCTTCAGGTACAGAAACTTTCGTATTTCCAATGACGAATTTCCCCTCTTCAAGGGATCCGTGGAAGAAGTTCATGGCAGGAGATCCGATGAATCCGCCTACGAAAACATTTTCGGGCTTATCGTATACTTCTTTAGGAGATCCAACTTGTTGGATGACTCCATCTTTCATAACAACAATGCGTGTTGCCATTGTCATTGCTTCTGTCTGATCATGTGTGACGTAGATCGTAGTAGTTTGTAAGCGTTGATGAAGCTTGGCGATCTCTGCACGCATTTGCACACGAAGCTTAGCATCAAGGTTGGATAATGGTTCATCCATTAAGAACACTTTCGCATCACGAACGATGGCACGGCCAAGTGCTACACGCTGACGTTGACCACCTGATAATGCTTTTGGTTTACGATCAAGCAGTGCTTCAAGACCAAGGATCTTAGCCGCTTCTTGAACACGACGGTCAATTTCTTGTTTATCGAACTTACGTAATTTAAGACCGAAGGCCATATTATCATATACGCTCATGTGTGGGTATAAGGCATAGTTCTGGAAAACCATGGCGATGTCACGGTCTTTCGGAGCCACATCGTTTACGCGCTTTCCATCGATAGAAAAATCTCCTTTGGATATTTCTTCCAGTCCGGCAATCATACGCAAAGTCGTGGACTTCCCGCAACCTGATGGCCCTACAAATACGATAAACTCTTTATCTTGAATATGAAGATTAAAGTCATTTACTGCGGTAACTTTACCATCATAAATTTTGTGTATATTTTCTAATTTTAATTCAGCCATTTTACCTTCTCCTCCTTGAAATGCAATCGTTTTCATCTATAACCCTATTGTAGAGAAAACGGATTCAAAACGATATGGTCAACCTGCACAAAATTCCTTATTCTTTTTTATGCAGGTTGTCAGATTGAAAGTTCAAGCATGCGAAATAGGCTAAAATTCCACCTTGAAACGTTTTAATATCGATATTGGTTTTTTCAATGAACTTATCAATTCGATACTGTACGCTATTCCGATGCATAAATAGTTTCTTGGCAGTCTGACTGATATTTGATTGATGTTCGAGAAAAGCCTTAACAGTGTGAATCAATTCAGGATCTTCCTGAAAGGTGTCAGCCAACTTTTTGAAAATTTGTCTTTTCCATTCCTGCGGTAAATGATGCAGAGCAAATTCAGGCAGAACCGTCACAACGGATTGAATGAATGCTTGCTTCTGCACCGTTCTTGAGAATGAAAACAATTCCCGTTCATATTTAAAGGCGAGAGGGAATTGTGGAACCTCATGAAATTGTCCTATGAAATAAGAAAGACTGACGAAGAAGTCCGACTCAATTACATGGGAAATCGACAGTAATTGCTCTTCATCCAAATTCCATTCGTTTTTCCCTTCGATGAGCAACCCCATGTTATTATCTTGTAATACAAGAATCGTGTTGAGTGGCAAAAGATGTTGGAACGCCTCTCTTAACAGAAGCCGGTCCAAACTCTCTTTCATCGAGAATTGAATGATGCGGAATTCACCGTCTATATTTGAAGGCATTGGTCCATTCTTATATAAGTAGGTGAACCATTCCGTTGAGTCGGGAGAATCATTGATTGATCCGGATGGATTGATGATTTCTTTGAACAAGCAGTGTAGTAACTCCATTTCCTCTTGAGTGATCTCACTTCTATCAATGCCTATGTATTCATCTTCTTCTTCATTTGTAAACCAAATCTTTGTGGATTCAAGACTGGTTGGATAGTGGTTTTGGATTATGGCAGCAGGAAATTTTTTACGTAAAGATGTAAACATGTCATCCCTCTTTGTTCATTATTATTGTAAAAAAGGTTATAATGTCTATTGTACTGAAATAGTTGGATTATTCAAAGTGTGCATGATTGCAAAAAATCGCTAATTTTAATACTATTGAAGAATGAATAAATCATTATGGGGTGTCCTAAATGGAATATACTAAAGAAGTTACGAATCGAATGAAACGTCTTGAAGGTCAAGTACGCGGCGTGTTGAAAATGATGGAAGAGGAAAAACATTGTAAGGATGTTGTGACTCAATTATCTGCCGTACGTACTGCCGTTGATCGTACATTAGGTCTCATCGTTGCGAAGAACCTGGAAGCCTGCATACGTGAATCGGAAGAAGAGGGCATCAATGCAGAAGAAGCCATTCAAGAAGCCGTCAATATGCTTGTCAGAAGTCGATAAATACTAAAAGCTGCCGAAGGATCATGATCCTTTTTGGCAGCTTTTTTGTTTTATTCCATTCTATTTCGGCGGTTCTTCATGTTCTGTGATTTCGATTGCTTCTTCGATGTTGGTTGCGTTTTCCCTCATGTGGACGGAACCCCCGGACATGCCTTCGTTAATGAATCGGTCAACATCGAGAAATGCTTTTTCTTTTCCTTCATAATTGGTATCAGGAAGGAATTGATCGTCTTTTTTCATGCTCATCAGCCTCCTTACTTTAGTTTTGGAAAGGAAGCTGAAGTTATACATGAAGGCTCTTTAATTTCTGTTTTTCTGGTGAATTATGTACGTTCCATCAATCATAAACGTGGAATAGCATCAGTTCATGTAGTTGTTTCTTAAGGGAGTCTTCCTTATCAGCCGGAGGAGTGGCTCCGGTCCATTCAATTTTACCGTCTTTATGGTAATTCCCTTGATATTTTGTCCCGCTGAAGTAAAAGGAAAACGTCCAGCCGGGGAGCTGTTTATTTTCAAACATGCTTTTATATTGAAAATGTTGAATCATTTTTCATCACCTCCACTATTATTGTAAACGTTTTACTACATGCTGTGTAGGTGTGGGTGTTAAATGTATCATAAATGGAATTCTCCTCTAATAGAATTTATTGAAGAGATAGAGGAGGGACGAAGAATGAATTCGTTTATTCGTGATTTGCAAAAGGCGATCAGTGATGAATGGACAGCCTATTATTTCTATAAAGAATTAAAAGGGCGGACGAATAATCCATTATATGTAGAGTTTATCGATCATGCCCGGAAAGATGAAAAAGTGCATTATGAAATGTTCCAATACCTCCATTATTTATTAACGGGGGAGTATTACGAGCATAAGAAAGAGAAGGTAGGGTTTACTACTTTTAAAGAAGGAGTCCTGAGGGCACTGAAGGATGAGCTTGAGGCTGCAGAATTCTACAGGGACATGCTGCTGGAGATTCCCAATCAACAAGCCTATAAGCCCCTTTTTATTGCCATGACTGATGAAATGGAACATGCTACGAGATTTTCTACTATTTATAATTCATTACGGTAAGAATGAAAAAGGTTGAACCAGCTGGATTCAACCTTCGTTATTTTTGGCACTGAGTGTGAGGAAAGTGCAGACAAGCTGTTTTCGACGTTTGCTTTCAATTTCTTCTTCATCGAAGCTCATGGGCTTTGAATTGATTTCAAATAATACAAATCCCCCATGTTCCCGGGGAGCTAAGTCGATGGAGAACTCTCCAACATACCCAAAGGATTTAGCAAGCTCTTCCCCACATGTTTGAACGATCCGTGAGATTTCCTTTTTGGTATGAGCATCTGCGACTTCTTTAAGTGAAATAATCTTCCCACCGGTAGGTACATGAGTGGTGACTTCCTGTCGCTGCGACATGCGGACGCCAATGCCTATTAAACGAAAATCTTCTCCCGTGTGAAGGACCAATATACGGAAGTCATAACGATGATCATGCAATGTTTTACAGGAAACGGCTTCCTGCATGATCCACTGGTTACTATTAAACCATTCGCTGTATGATTGAAACAGGCGGGATACGTTTAAGAACCTCTCCATTTTTTTAATGCTTTTGCAGAGGATACGTCCATTGTCATCGATCTCGATGAGTCTGATTCCTTTTCCTTGCGAAGCGAGAGAGTGTTTCACGTACACTTTTTTATGTGTCGTAAGAAAGTGGGTGAAGGACTCTTCATTTGTGACAAGTTCAGTTTGAGGCAGGTATGGATGGAGTTCTCGACTTTTGGACAGAAGCTCGTATATTTTCCATTTGTTAAAGAAATGAGGGTTGAAAAAAGGAATTTTATGTTCCTTGATAAAATGGAGGAGTTTCTCATAGGCCTGATTTTGCTCAGCATGTCTCGATGGAACGCGATTGTATATGACGTTTGGAACGGGAAATAGGCATTTCACCCATTTGTTTAAGGGCTGATTGTACATGATCCCGGAAATGGAATCACCAAAAACATCTTGAGGAGAGAAGACAAAACAGATTCCACCTGCCTGTTCAACGTCCAGTTGAATCGATCGAAACAATTCAAAATTTCCCTTGTATTTATTCTTTTCCTCCTTACTTGCTACGATTCCGATAAGGGGGACCGCCGGAATATTTTTCTGATGGGGTGAGATGCTGAATTGATAGCAATCTTTTGAATCCTTAGAAGAAAGCAGAAATGAATTCTTCGCAAACCCATAGGTCGTGATGGATTCTTCCACATGAAAAAAGGTCTTCTTCACCCGGTCATAAAGGATGTTCATGGAATCATTTCCTCAGGATGATTCAAGCTTTGCTGAGTGAGAAAGATCCCGAATGACAAGGCAAGCTTTCTTGTTAATAAATCAAAGCTCCTCAAATGTGGGTGGGAGAAAATAGATCTTCCCGGCTTAGAATTTGCTTCGAACATCCAAATTCGGTGATTTTCGTCCACTCCGAAGTCAAAGCCGATTTCTCCAATATATCCTTCCAGATTTCGTTCGATGCTATGTGATAGTCTTAACGCTGCCTCCTTTAGTGCCCCTTCAATAACTTCTCGAACTGCTTCGTCTGGAAACAGCTCCGATAATATTTTCACTTCTCCACCGTTATTCGCATGGGTGGTCACACTTCCTGATCCTGCCACTTTCCCGGCTATTGCACTTACTTGCCAGGCCCCATCCTCACCTTTGTTCGTATGAACCCGGAAGTCGATTGGCCGGTTATTTTCCTGTAACAGGGATATTCCCTGCTGGACGATAAAAGTATCAAGTTTTCGACTCCTAAAGACCGTATTGACAAGTTGCTCCAAGGAATTAAATTTCAGTAGGCGATTTTTACGATCCCCATCCCTGAACCGGCAATAATATTCTTCGGAAGAGCGGTTATACGTAATCTTGTGGATACCGTTGCCGAGACTGCCATTTTTCGGTTTAAGATAAATATGATGATAGGAGGAAAGCATTCTTTCCATCTCGTCAAATGATTGAAATGAATGTGTTTCCGGCAGCAGATGCTGGACTGAAGAATCGTTTTCCAGTCGTTCAAACAAATCAAGCTTATTAAAAAAACCTGGATTGTACCAGGGAATACCGTATTCCCTCTGAAGTCTTTCTTTGATGTTCTGGTACGTTTTCCGCTTTTCGCTGCGGCGGTTCGGTAGTCTGTCATAGATTACATTGGGAAAAGGAACCTCCTCGATTTCCCATCCTTCTCCAAAGTGAAAATATCCCTTTATCAGTCCGCTCTCCCAATTAATATGACGCTCTCCAAACACAAAGGGAATGACTCCAAGGGATGATTGAACAGATAAGAGCTTTTTGAAGAAATAGGACCGCTCACCAATCGGGCTTAAGCTAAAGCTTGTGAATCCTGAAGTGAATATGCCAATGAGCACCCCTACATATAAACAATCCTCTTTACAAAAGAGAGAAAGGGAATTTACTTTAGGAGAAAGATGTAGCTTCCGGGCTAAGCCGGAGCTAATGCCAATGACGTTACGTCCATTCGGATGTCGCTTACATTCCGCGGATTGCCGTGCGGTTCCCAGCATCACTGTATGAGGGAACATTTTTTCCTCCAGCTTAAAACCAGAGGGGAGGTAGAGAAGGCTTTCTTCATCTTGGAATTGTTCTATTTTGTACGTTTTAAGCATTAGAAATCACCTCGTCTTAAGGATGTTAGTGATTGTGATGCCAAGAACTCACAATAATCTAATGGAGCTTTGTATAAGCATGGCAGTTTCTCATGTTCCAATGCATCTACCACCTTATGTCCCGGCTTGGAGTTCATATCCAGAATCCACAGTGATTGATCCTCAGCAATCATAATATCAACCCCAATTTCAAACAGGGCTGAAAAGTGTTCTTCAAGTATTAAAGGCATTTCTTCCATAATGTCAGTGAGTTCTTCTTCTATATTGGGCCAGGAAGAATCATGAAGAGTCTTCCAATCATTGTATGATTTATATGAAGCCCCCATACTGATATTGGTCAAAATCGCCTGCTGTTCCCCCACACGGATCGCCCGCTGAAATTCTCTCCATTCTCCATGAACGTTTTTATTCAAAAGGATGCGCAAATCAAAAGGAGCCTCCTCTTTCGTCAGATTGAGAATCCGCTTTTGACAAATGAATGTATGCTGCTTAAGGATTCGGTTCACCCACTTGATAAAGATTTCTTTCCTTTGGAAGGATTGTTCTATGATCCCTTCCTTTTTCGTTGTTCGAACGACAATGCCCCCCTGGCTTTCCACAAGATGATAAATGGCAAATCCATGAGCCCCATCGACTGGTTTGATTATTATATCTTTATGTTCAGCAAGTAGATTTAATAAATGATTCCCATCGGTCAGAAGAAACGTTTCGGGAATATAAGGGGAGATGGGCGTCTTTTTAAGTTTTTCGTATAGATGCCATTTGTTTGGCAATCCATAGCCGAGAAATCGAATGTGTCTCTGATTTTTCAACCACTGAACGACGGCCTTTGCCTGCTGGGACTGTATATCCTTTTGATAATACGTACGGTCGTAGATATATTCTGGAATCTCAAAGGCTTCATTTTCCCATGATTGTGACTCTTTATTGAAATAGAATCCATCCACAGTTTCGTTTAATGGAGAGATTCCTTTGGGGGAGAACAGATAAAGATCAATAGGATAAGAGAGGGATTGTTTCGCTATTCCAAGAAAGTAGCTGTTCGTTACTTGCGGATTAAGGGTCATAATGCCCAATGATTGGTTCATCGTTTTAATCCTCCTTGTTCATCCATTTTGTGAAACTATATTCATAGAGTGCTTTAACCGACGGACGAATCCGGTCGTTATCCAAGTATGTTCGTTTAGAAGGCTTGGAATTGACTTCGATCAGCCATGGCTTCCCGCTTTCATCGATGCCAATATCAATGCCGAGCTCGGCGTAATGCCCTTCTACCGTGTCAGAAAGGAGTCGGGCAGAAGACGTACATAACTTCTTCATGTCATTTAGGACCCGAATGCTTTCCTTGTGTGAAAAAACAGCTTGAAGGATCGGAAGAGGCTTTGCGATTCGTCCTCCCTGATCGACATTTGCCACGAATTGATCACGAGAAGCAATTCGGGCAACAGAAGAAACGATTTCCCAATTTCCCTTTCCATTCGAGTGGCAAAGAAATCGAAAATCTAATGGCTGCTCTTCCACTGTAAGAAAAGGAATGGTTTCCTGAACCAAATAAGAAGATGGGTTGCACCAGGATCGAATTTGCTTATATAGTGAAGAGTAGGTTGAGTAAGAAAGTGGACTCTGTGATGTGAAAGAGTTCTGGTACATGATAAACTCGTTCTCTCTTTTTTGGATTCGCATAATGTAACGTCCCTTGCTCCCGTTTATCCCCTTAACGAAAACATCCTTATATAAGGAAAGCATTTCCTCCAATGAATCGAATCCCTGCACGGTTTTCGGCAAGTGTTGTACTAAGGAAGGGCTGTCTTTCAGCGCATTGTAAACCTCGTCTTTCGATAGAAACCCGGAATTGAAAACATGAATGTTCCGTTCTTCAGATTGAGTGAGCGCTTTTTCAAAGGAAGGGGTTCTTTCTGCCTTTCTTGAATGACATCGATTGTAAATGACGTGAGGAGCGGGAAGTGTTTTAAGCTCCCAGTCTTGATCAAGAAAAACAACCCCTTCAGGAAGGTCCCCAACAAAAGAAGAGAGCGGAATAAGATAAAAGAATCCACCTTTTCGTTGAAACCAGGTCTGACACTCTGTAAAATAATCTTTTAAAGAGTGAGAATGAAATGTATTGAGAGCGAATTGGTTGATTAATAGGGCAACGACCGGTCCTATATGAATGATGCTATGCCTTGAATCGATGGAGATCCATATATTTTCCAAATTCGGCATGGAGGAGAATAATGAATCGCTTGTTTCTAACATAATCTGTAAAGAATCAGAGGATGTCTCCCTGCATATGACGTTAAGAGAAGAGTTGCCACATTTCAAAGTCATGTTTCGTTGAAAAGGATATCGATTCATCATCTGCTTCGGTATATACAAGTGATGATGATCAAGTTGATGTTTATGCGAACTAAATGAACATTTTAGCTTCATCATGCATTCCCCGTTTGCATAACCCGTACGAATGATTCTATAATGATTTATTGGGCTAATGTTGATATAGCATTCTATGTAAACCCAGGCAAAATGTTCAAACAGAGAAGTAGAAAAGGAAGGTGCAATCATGCTGGATGCTTTCATCCTAATAATGTTCATGGTTTTGATTGGAGCCCTCATTGGAGGAGTCACCAATTCATTAGCCATAAAAATGTTATTCAGACCTTATAGGGCTTACTATATCGGAAAATTTAAAGTACCATTCACACCAGGATTGATTCCAAAACGCCGGGGGGAATTAGCGGAACAACTCGGGAAAATGGTGGTCGATCATTTAATCACTCCTGAAAGTCTTCAAAAAAAAGTGATGAACGATGATTTTCAAAGGGATGTAACTCATTGGCTTGCGGAAGAATTACAGCCTGTCTTCACATCGGACAAAACAGTGAACGAGTGGCTGAATATCCTTCAGATCCCTGTATCCTCCGATCGTCTTAATGAATGGCTTGAAGAGTGGGTAGCTGTAAAAATGAAAGATACGAAAGCAGCCTACACCTCTAAAAAGCTGGAAGAGGCTCTTCCTGAAAAGTGGCAGGAAAAAGTCGAAGAAAGTATTCCGAAGCTTGTTGACTTCATCGCAAAGCGTGCGGAAACTTATTTCACGAGCCCTGAAGGAAAAATGAAAGTGAAGATCATGATCGATGATTTTCTGAAAGAACGGGGCATGCTCGGAAACATGCTTGGAATGTTCCTCGGCAATACGTCTGTTGCGGACAAAGTACAGCCTGAAATCGTAAAGTTCATCAAGCATGAAGGAACCCAGGAAATCCTGTTCAATCTGCTGACAAAAGAATGGTCCAAACTGAAACAAATGCAGCTTAATGAGTTCATCGATCGATTACCGGAAGAAGACTTAATTCAATCCGTCCAGGCATCCCTGGTCAAACTCGTCAACATCGAAGGGCACCTATCCAAGCCGCTCAGAACCTTTCTTGAGCCTCACAAGGATTCCTTCTTCCATAACCAGCTTCCAAGATGGGTGGATAGAGGGACGGACCTCTTATCGAAGAAGATTCCGAACCTGATGGAGAAGATGCACCTGCAGCATATTGTGCAGGAGCAGGTTGAATCATTTTCAGTTGGAAGATTGGAAGAATTGGTTCTCGGCATTTCCCGTCGTGAATTCAAAATGATTACTTATTTAGGGGCATTACTAGGGGGACTGATCGGAATCGTTCAAGGGGTCATAGCCCTCTTTATCTCTTAATTCAACAAGGCTCAAGGGTCCTTCCTAGAATTTCACTCTATAGTTTGTTATAGTGGTGTAGGAAACAAAGAGTGAAATTATAGGAGGTACGTATTTTGGCTATTAACTTATACGATCAAGCGAACGAATTGGAAAGTGCTTTACGTCAAAGCGATGAATTTTTAGAACTGAAGAAGATGTATGACGAAGTAAACAATGACGAATCTGCTAGCAAGATGTTTGAAAACTTCAGAAACATCCAAATGACACTTCAACAAAAACAAATGAGTGGTGAAGAAATCTCTCAAGAAGAAGTAGAGCAAGCTCAAAAGACTGCTCAACTTGTTCAACAACACGAAATAATCGCAAAGCTTATGGAAGCTGAGCAACGCATGAGCATGGTCATCAATGACTTGAACAAAGTCATCATGAAACCACTTGAAGAACTTTACGGTTCAATGCAGAAATAATAATGGATACCAAATGGACTAACTTCCGGATCGGGGGTTAGTCTTTTTTTGAGTTCTACCAGCTGCTCCATATAATTTCCGAATTGCTCCGACCCCTTGTCATATTTGTCTCCCCTCCTTCATAAAAGTAAAGAAAGGGAGTAGACAACATATAGGGGGGACACCAATGATAATCTATAGAATGTTAGCTTTAAATATTGATGGAACGATTGTAAATGAAAACGGAAAAATTGCGAAGGAAACAAAGGAAGCAATTGAGTACGTTCAAGATAAAGGTGTACCGGTCACATTGGTTACAAGCAGAAGCTTTGCTTCAGCAAAGAAAGTAGCCAAAGCCCTTAAGCTCAAAACACCACTAGTCACACATAGTGGTGCTTACATTGCTGGAGAGCTTGAGAAACCGATGTATGTAAAAAAGATTGCCGAGGACATTACGTATGAAATTGCTCAATTTCTTGAAGGGTTCTCAAGCCAAGTAGCTCTATCCCATGAAAAGAGGTCAATCATTGGAAAAGCCAATTCCCAGGCAAGGGATATGGCCAAAGTCTCATGGCAAAGGGAGTCAAAATTACTTTATAGTAAGCAGTTTGTGGATCGTGTGAGTGATCATCTCTTGGAGAATCCAATGTCGGTTCCGAAAATATCGGTTGTCATGGAGCATAGGGAAGATGTATGGGACGTAGTCGCTTCTCTAAAAGGAATGTATGAAGAAGTGGACGCCATTCCGACATCCGACTATAAACTGGATATCGTGCCAAGGGGAGTATCGAAGCTTCGAGGGCTGATGTATCTGTCAGAACGCCTCGGAGTGAAGAAGGATCAAATTGTGATGGTCGGATCGGGGCTGGATGACATCGACTCCTTGGAATGCTGTGGTCTTGGTGTTGCAATGGGAGATGCCCCAAGGCAGGTGAGAGATGCAGCGAACTGGATAACACGGAGCCAAAGCGAAAAAGGCATCCCGTATTTTGTTACAGAACTATTCCGCAAGCAGCACCCGATTCCATTCCTGAAGAAAATGAACATCATTAAATCATAAACCGATATACCCCGCATTTCCATTGGAAAGCGGGGTATTGTATTTATATCAGTGGGCCTCCCTGCCATTGACCATTCCCACCCCATTCTGTACACTTATAAAAGCTTATTAGATTTGGTGGAAGGTGATTAGAACTTGAATGTTTTGATAAAAGGAATCGAGGATGAGCGTTTTGAGCGCCCCCTGCGATTGATTGCGAATTTATTTTTTGAAGAATCCGTGATTCACTTTGGCCGTTGTGATGACATGGATCTTCAAGTCAAAATAGAACTTTCAATAGAAGAAAAGATTGAAGCGAAAGCCGTGTTGACAAAACCGTCTTCTGACGAATCATATACTGCGGCCTATGAACGTGGCTGGACATCATTTGAAAATGAAAAGGAACGCTTCAAACAGCTGAAAACAGCAGTATCTCATGTGTATCTTAATGTTCTTCAAGACCTGACGGGAATCAGGCAAAAGTGGGGGATCTTAACGGGGATCCGTCCTACCAAGCTTTTACATAAGCAGACTCAGCTTGGGATTCCCCAGGAGGAGATTCAAGCGAAATTGAAGGAAGAATACCTCATTACCGACGAAAAAATTCAGCTGATGCAAAACATCGTGGACCGTCAGTTATCGGTTGTGCCGGATCTCTATGATCTTCAAAATGAAGTGAGCATCTATATCGGAATCCCATTTTGCCCTACCAAATGTGCGTATTGTACATTTCCTGCATACGCGATTCTCGGTAAACAAGGTCGGGTCGATTCGTTCCTGGCCGGGCTTCACTACGAAATCCAGGAAATGGGACGCTGGCTTAAAGAGAATAACGTCAAGATTACGACGATTTACTATGGTGGGGGGACACCGACAAGCATCACGGCAGAAGAAATGGATGCCCTATATGAAGAGATGTATCAATCATTCCCCGATGTGGACGCGGTAAGGGAAGTGACGGTAGAAGCAGGGAGACCTGATACGATTTCCCCGGATAAACTAGAGGTACTAAAGAAATGGAATATCGACCGTATCTCCATTAATCCTCAGTCGTATACACAAGAAACATTAAAAGCGATCGGTCGTCATCACACCGTGGAAGAGACCATTGATAAATTTCATTTATCCGGCAACATGGGAATGAACAACATCAACATGGATCTCATTATCGGACTACCGGGTGAAGAGCTTCCAGAACTTCAGCATTCTTTGGATGAAACCGAAAAGCTCATGCCTGAATCGTTGACCGTCCACACATTGTCCTTCAAGCGCGCGTCTGAAATGACGAAGAATAAAGATAAGTATAAAGTGGCAGACCGGGTGGAAATCGAGAAGATGATGGACCTTGCTGAGGAATGGACGAAGGCTAACGGCTATGAGCCCTATTACTTATATCGTCAGAAGAACATTCTGGGTAATCTAGAAAATGTCGGATATGCTCTCCCCGGACAGGATAGCCTCTATAACATCATGATCATGGAAGAAGTCCAAACCATCATTGGCATCGGCTGCGGGGCTGCGAGTAAATTCATCGATCCGAAGACCGGAAAGATCACTCATTTTGCCAATCCCAAAGAGCCAAACGCCTACAACCTGGGATTCAAAGAATATACCGAAAAGAAAATCAAGATCCTTAATGACATATTTTCATAATAACAAGCTGTCCAGAGAACTTCTGGACGGCTTCTTATTTATATCTAAGGACGTGTTGGTATATGTATAATTAACGGAATTTTTCAACAATACTTAAAGGATTACTTCTGAAAAGGTCGAATTAGTAAGGTAGACATAGAAATTCAGACAATATTTTTGTAAACGCTTACCAATATTGAGGGGAGAGATCGAATATGATGCAAACACCTCTGCTTTTGACACAAATGATTGAACGAGCCGAAAAGTATTTTCCTAACAAAGAAATTGTTTCACGGACTGAGTCCGGAATAAGCCGCTTCACGTATAAACAGTGGGGAGAAAGAACAAGAAGACTTGCAAGCAGCCTATCAAAACTTGGGGTTGAAGAAGGGGATAAGGTCGGGACACTTGCCTGGAACCATCATCGACATCTTGAATCCTATTTTGCGATTCCTTGTAGTGGGGCTGTCCTACATACGATCAATATTCGCTTATCACCTCAGCACATCGTATATATCATCAATCATGCCAAGGACCAGGTATTGCTCATCGACTCAGACATCGTACCGCTCATCGAAAAAATCAAAGACCAGATACCGACAGTCAAAGCGTTCATTGTAATGACCGATGGAGACTTGCCGGAAACCACTTTGGAACCGGTTTATCATTATGAGAGATTGCTGGAGGAAGGCGACCCTGCTTTCCAATTCCGTACTGACATTGATGAAAATGCTCCTGCCGGGATGTGTTACACCTCAGCCACAACCGGAAATCCTAAAGGGGTCATTTATTCTCATCGTGGAATCGTCCTGCATGCCATGGCGCTTGGGCTTGCTGATACCACTGGTGTTTGTGAAAGAGACGTGGCCCTGCCGGTCGTACCGATGTTCCATGTAAATGCATGGGGACTTCCATTTGCCTCGGTGTGGTTCGGGACGAAGCAGGTTCTGCCTGGACCATATTTCACTCCTGGATTGCTGGCTCAGTTAATGCAGGATGAGAAGGTAACCATCTCTGCAGGGGTCCCGACCATTTGGCTTGGCTTGCTCAATGAATTAGAGAAAAATGAATATGATCTCTCCAGCCTTCGTTCCGTTCTATGCGGGGGTTCTGCGGCTCCTAAAGGAATGATTAGAACGTTTGAAGAGAAATTCGGTATTCCGTTCATGCATGCATATGGAATGACGGAAACAAGTCCGCTTGCCGTGATTGCTTCATCGAAAAGCTATCATGATGATCTTTCCCCTGAAGAAAAGCTTGATCTGAAAGCAAAGCAAGGGATCCTTGTCCCTGGACTAGACATGAAAATCGTCGGGAAAGACGGAGAAGTGGCTTGGGATGGAAAGGAAATGGGAGAGCTTGCCCTGAGAGGTCCATGGATTGCTTCTGAATACTATGAAGATGAAAGAACACAGGAAGCATTCCGTGATGGCTGGCTGTATACAGGTGATGTGGTCACCATCGATGAAGAGGGCTACATTAAAATCGTTGACCGCACAAAGGACTTGATCAAATCAGGTGGGGAATGGATTTCTTCTGTAGACCTTGAAAATGCCCTCATGGCACATGAACATATCTTCGAAGCAGCGGTAGTTGCCGTTCCCCATGAAGAATGGCAGGAACGCCCGATCGCTTGTGTGGTGTTAAAAGACTCGGGAAAAGGAAATGTGTCCAAAGAAGAAATCATGGACTTTCTGAAACCACAGTTTGCCAAATGGTGGCTGCCGGATGAAATCCTGTTCCTTGATGAGATTCCCAAAACGTCAGTAGGTAAATTTTTGAAGAGAGCCTTGCGGGATCAAGTACAGGATAAAATGAAACAAACATAAATCGTATGAGAGGTCGGTACGAAGTCGGCCTCTCTTTTGAATTATTATACTATTCGAAATAATGATTCCTAAAAATAGGATATTACGCTATGCTAGAAGAAAGGGGAGGGATTTTTTTGACAGTGTCAAATCAATACGAAACAGTAAAATTACATAAAGAAGGTAAGGTGGCAAGGCTTCAGCTGAACCGGCCTCAATCACTGAATGCGTTGGATGCAGGGCTTATGGGAGAGCTCCTGGCTGCGTTAAAAGAAGTGAAAAATGATCCATCGATTTCTTTACTGGTCCTGACAGGGGAAGGAAAGGGGTTTTCTTCTGGAGGAGATATTAAATCCATGCTTTCATTAAGCGGAGAAGAACAGTTCTCAAGTATTATGGATACCATCAGTGAACTGGTGATGACTCTTTACACCATGCCGAAAATTGTTCTAACAGGTATACATGGTGCTGCTGCAGGTCTTGGTTTCAGCCTGGCGCTTTGCTCCGACTATATTTTGTGTGAAGAAGACAGCAAGCTCGCCATGAACTTTATCGGCATCGCGCTGATTCCGGATGGTGGAAGTCATTTTCTTCTGCAGGAGCGCCTGGGAACACATAAAGCGAAACGATTGATTTGGAACGGTAAAGTGTTGGAAGGGCAAGAGGCTCTTATGAAGGGACTGGTTGACGAAGCGATTCCTTCAGGAAAATTGGAAGAAGGCATCGAACGCTATACAAAACAAGTATTAAGTGCACCGACGAAGGCGATGCTGAAAACGAAAGATGTATATGTCACATTAAACAAAGACAGACTTCAGCGGGCGCTTGATCTGGAAAAGGAAGGGCAATGGCTCATGCGCCAAACCTCGGATCACCAGGAAGGCATTCGTGCATTTGTGGAGAAAAGGAAACCTGAATTTAAGGGAGAATAATAGTTGAAGAGAACTAACCTGAAGGGGTTGGTTCTTTTTTATTATACATTCAGCCTTTTAATTTAAAAATGCATTACAGGCCACTTGACGTGACCCGCAATGCATGGTGGAAGCCTTACACATGAAACAACAGCAGTTTCCCCAGTGGAGAAGTACAGCGATGAGTATGATCGGAGTACCCCTTTTCTTCTAACATGGATTCTCCCATTTTCTTTGCGTCGCTGTCGGATGAAGCTTCGAATGATTCATCCAGAATCTTTTTTCCGTCTTTTTCAAAAACCGTCAATTTGTATACTTTCATTGTGAGATACCCCTTTGTATAGAATTCATGTACTCTTTTATTTTTTCATATTATCATTTTTTTGGAAAGTCTAAATAGTTTGATAAAGAAAAAAGGATGGGAAATGAAACCTTTTTTGTATAAAATCGTAGAGTATTAGAGAGAAAAAAGATGCTTGTTTAAAGGTGTAGGAGGGGAATGCTGAAATGAGTCTTAGTATACAACAGGTAACCAAAAGGTTTGGACAATTTACAGCAGTTGATCAGCTGTCACTGGATATCCCACCGGGGGAAATGTTTGGTTTCCTTGGCGCGAATGGGGCAGGGAAGACGACGACATTTCGAATGGTGTTAGGGTTATTAGATGCATCGGAAGGGCAGATTACCTGGAAAGGAAGGAAGATCGATTATTCCACAAGTCCGGAAATTGGATATCTTCCTGAAGAAAGAGGATTATATCCAAAAATGAAGGTGAACGATCAAATCGTCTATCTGGCGCGTCTTCGTGGTATGGAGAAAAAGACCATCCTGAAAGAACTGGATTACTGGCTGGAACGATTCAATGTTCCTCAAAACGTGAACAAGAAAGTAGAAGAACTTTCAAAAGGAAATCAGCAAAAAATTCAGTTTATCGCATCGGTTATCCATAAACCGAGTTTACTGATTCTCGACGAACCGTTCAGCGGCCTGGATCCGGTAAATGTTGAACTGTTAAAGGATGCGGTACGGGAAATCAAGAATAATGGAACCACAATCGTGTTCTCCAGTCACCGTATGGAGCATGTGGAGGAGCTCTGTGAAAGCCTATGCATCATGCATAAAGGGCGTCCTGTAGTGCATGGTGGCTTGAAGGAAATCAAGCGTTCCTTCGGGAAGAAGAATGTGGTCATACACTCAGATTTTGATCTTCTATATCTGAAGGATATGAAAGGAGTGACGAAGCTGAAAGAAACAACGGAAGGAGTGCTTCTTCAGGTCGAGTCTGAGGCTGCTGCCCAGGGGGTATTTCATGATGTTGTTCAAAGGGGATTCCTTCGTAAGTTCGAATTAGAAGAACCTTCCCTGAACGATATCTTCATAGAAAAGGTGGGAACTTCTTATGAATAATTTCTTCTTTATTCTTAGTCATTCTTATTTATCTAAGCTTAAGGCTAAATCTTTTATCATATCCACCGTAATCATTGCCGCAGCCCTTGTATTATTGGCCAATTTTGACAGTATCATATCGAACTTCAGTGATGATGACACGAGTAAGATAGCGGTTCAGGACGAAACGGGCAAGCTGTATGATCCGCTTGTGCAACAGCTGGAGATCATGGATAGCGAGATTGAGCTTGAAACTGCCACTCAATCGATGGAAGAAATCGAAAAGAAAATAGAATCAGAAGAAATAAAAGGATTACTCATTTTGAGTGAAAGCGCTGAAGGTCTTCCACAAGCTCTGTATAAATCCAATTCGTTATCAGAGTCCAATGTGACCGGAGAATTACAAATCGCCCTGCAAAATGTAAAGTCTTCACTGGCTGCAAGTATTCTGGAGCTTACAGGTGAAGAGTTGGCACTTCTTAGCGGTCCTGTTGCCTTTGAGAAGGAAGCCCTTGTAGCAGGAGCCAAGTCTGAAGAAGAACTAAGTCAGGCAAGGGGGATTGTATATGTTCTATTATTCTTTATTTATTTCTCTGTCATCGCTTACGCCAATATGACAGCCATGGAAGTCGCGACAGAAAAAAGCTCCCGGGTCATGGAAATCCTCATATCGAGTGTCTCCCCGGTGAAACAAATGTTTGCCAAAATTATTGGAATCGGCCTAGCAGGGTTAACACAGTTAGCCGTAATCATGGCTGTAGGCTATTTGACAATGATTCAAAAGAAAGATGAACTGGTCGGGGGTTTCTTTGAAGGATTCGGATTTGAATCTCTATCTGTAGGTGTCATCATATATGCAGTCTTATTCTTTTTATTAGGGTATTTCCTGTATGCAACACTGGCTGCATTACTGGGGTCTCTTGTCAGTAGAATTGAAGATGTACAGCAGATGATCATGCCGATGACCTTCCTGATCATGATTGGATTCTTCATCTCCATGTTCGGTCTTGGGAATCCGGAATCCAGTTTTGTCACGATCACTTCGTACATCCCGTTCTTTACACCGATGGTTATGTTCCTTCGTGTAGGGATGCTGAATCTTCCAGTGTATGAACCCGTCATAGGAATGGTGATCCTCCTTGTGACGATTATTATTCTTGGAGTATTTGGAGCAAGGGTGTATCGCGGAGGAGTGCTCCTTTACGGAAAATCTAGTTCATATAAAGATATTAAAAAAGCAATCGAAATCACATCGAAAAAATAATAGGTAAGAGCAGGCTGTCTCCTTCGTCCGGGGCAGCCTTTCTCTATGAATCGCGTGAAATGTTGAATATATACTGAAATTATCGCCGGTTTTAGGATATAATGAAAGAATATAAGAACGTATATTCGTAGTGCAGGGAGGGAACTTCATGGGGAAGATTCGGTTTTTTCATGTAGCAGATCTACATCTTGATAGTCCTTTTATCGGACTAAAACATTTACCGAAAGAAGTGTTCGAACGAATACATAATAGTACCTTTGCCTCTTTTGAAAAAGTTGTAAGGGAAGCGATTCATAGACAAATTGACTTCATGATCATCAGCGGGGATCTGTTTGACGAAGAAGATCGCAGCATTCGTGCGCAGGCGAAATTATTGAAGCAATTCAAGCTGTTACATTCAAATAACATTCCTGTATACGTTGTTCACGGGAATCATGATCATCTTGGAAGCTTTCGATTAGAGCTCGATATGCCGGGTAACATACATGTCTTCAACACAGAAACAGAAGTGAAACAGCTTACTGTAAATAATGGGACAACTGTAGATATAGTGGGATTCAGCTATGGTACAAGACATATCCAGGAAAGAAGGATTGCTGATTATCCCAAACGTTCCGTTGACCGCTATTCAATTGGCATCCTCCATGGAAGCGAAGGAAGTGTGCATTCTTCACATGAAACGTACGCTCCTTTTTCAGTAAGGGAACTTTTGGAGAAGAATTATCATTACTGGGCTTTGGGACATATCCATGAGCGGCAGATTCTGCACGAAGAGCCTTACATCGTGTATCCAGGTAACATCCAGGGAAGACATCGAAAAGAAACAGGTGAAAAAGGATGCTATGAAGTGGTACTTGATCATCACCATACAGAATTAACATTTATCCCTACTCACGACTTGATGTGGAAGACATGCACCGTATCCCTTCAAGGTGTTCAACGCTTTGGGGAAATTTTTCAGCGTATCCAGCAAACTCTGGAATTTCTAGAAGAAGGGGATGTTTTAATTGAGGTGATCTTGACGGATGATGAATCACTCCCTCAAGACTTGTCGGGCAAAATAGAAAATGGTGATCTACTGGAAGCATTGCAGGCAGAATACGAGAGTCACCGGGGGTTGAAGTGGATTCATTCAATACGATGGAATCATGCACCGGCGAGTCGTGGAATGGAACAGGATCCATTCAAACAGGAAGTAATGGAGACTTTGGAAAGCATGGTTGAAGAAGAATGGAAGGCTGCCCTGGCAGAACTGTATGAGCACCCTTCTATTTACCGCTTTCTGGATCCCTTAAAGGAAGAAGAGAAGAAATCTTTAATAGAAGAGACAGAGCACTTGTTACAAAATAAAGGCTGATCGCGGAGGTGAATAGGGTGAAACTGCTCGAACTTCATATTTATGGATACGGAAAAATAGAAAACAAGCACTATACGATGGGTGACCTTCAATTATTCTATGGGGAAAACGAAGCTGGTAAATCAACAATTATGTCGTTCATACATAGCATTTTGTTCGGGTTTCCAACGAAGCAGCAATCCCTCCTCAGGTATGAACCGAAATCTACTACAGAGTATGGCGGGAGAATCCTTTGCAGCATGGAAGGACAAGGAATCCTCAGTATCGAGCGGGTTAAAGGGAAGTCCACAGGGGACGTGACCGTTCAATTCGAGGACGGAAGAACGGAAGGAGAAGAAACCCTTCAACAACTGCTCGGAAATATGGACAGGACAACTTACCAAAACATATTCTCATTCAACCTCGAAGGCCTGCAAAACATTCAGCGTCTCAAAAAAGATGAACTGAACCGCTACCTATTCTCTGCAGGTTCTACAGGGACGGACCTCCTGTTACAGATGGAACAGAATTGGCAGAAAGAAAGGGAACAGCTGTTTAAGAAATCGGGAAGAAAGCCGATGGTCAACGCAGTGCTGACACAATTAAAACTCCTTGAAAAACAAGTAAAGGAAGGAAAAGAAAAAAATGATCAATACCGTCCTCTCATAGCAAAGCAAAAATCGTTAGAAACCCGGATTTCATCCTTGGAGACCGAAAAGGCATCTCTTGCTGAAAAGAAAGAGAACCTGATTTCAGTCAACGAAAACTGGGATACACTCACTAGCTTCAAAAGAGTGGAGGAGCGGCTTACCCAATTGGAAACAATTGAGTTTCCTGCAAAAGGATTAGAGCGTTTAAACGAACTTAAAACGGAAGAAAGACAAGTGTCGGCATATATTGAAACCTTGGTGACGAAACAAGAAAATCTGCATGATAAATTAGAATCAGAAGTGATTGATCCTTCCCTGGTTGAAGACCTTCCTTTTATAGAAAAGATATTGTCTCAACAATCTTTTTATATGAAATGGAAAGAAGAAAGCAGTGAACGGAGCAGAGATTTGAAAACGGTGCGTAGTAAGATCAACGATACGATCCGTGAATTGGGATTAACAATAGAGATGCAGGACATCACGGCCCTGGATACTAGCTTAATGATGTCTGACCGTATTCAAAACGCGCTGGATCAGCAATCAAAGCTCCTTCATGAACGGGAAAGCTTCCAGAAGCATTACGAAGAGGAAGAAGAAGAACTTCACAACATCGAAAGGAAGTGTGATAGCTTAGAGGACCGGCTGATGGAAGAAGATGAGTATCAAGAATTGCAAAAAACGGTGAAAATGGAATCTTCCCGGCAGGCTTCACGGGACCAGGCACATTGGATGAGCCTGCAAGTGAAAGAGGCAGAAGAACGTTTCATCAGAAAAAAGTCCTCCTTCTCCCGGCAGCTCCTCTTAATAGGTGCAGCACTCCTTCTTTTATTCGGAATTGGGTTATGGGCAATCGTGACCGGGAATGGGCTCATTATCGGTATCAGCTTGCTTCTTCTCATTCCAGTAGGTGCATCGGGAATGCAGGCGAGGGGTAATCTGCGAGAAGAATCCAGCATTCTTCAACAAACTAAAGCACGAGCAAAAGAGTTTCAGCCGGAAGGTCAAATGGAATTTCACTCTTTGGATAGGGCTGAGCAAAGCCTAAAGCAGCAAATGGAATTGAGGAACGAGTGGAAGCAGCGAATTCTTTCCTTAGAAGAGCAACAGGCAAAACTCCAGAAGATACATGCAAAACAGAAGGAAGTAGAGAATGAAATTGTTTCAGGAGAAGAAAGGATATCCGGTCTGAAATCAGAGCTCTGTTTACCTCCTGATTTTCACTGGAAGTGGCTGCCTGATGCGTTTGTCAAAATGAAAGAGACCGTCTCGAATTATGAGGCTTATATCCATCTTAAAGAAGAACAAGAATATGTGGTCCGAAAGTTGAATGAGTATAGGGATCATTGTCAGGAATGGTTCCACCGACACTCTCTCACGTTTACCACAGTGGATGAGGCCATAATTAAACTGAAGGGAATCATGCAGGATATTGAAAAGAAAACTCTCATAATCAATAGCATCCAAACGGAGGTCGAGCCTCTTTCTTTCGAGATAGAAAAGCTCAGAATTGAAGGTGGAAAGATCCGTGAAGAGGTTGGAACCCTTCTTCAATCTGCAGGGTGCATGGAAGAAACGGAATTTCGAGAAAAAAAACTTCTCGCCGAAGAGAGAATGGACCTAGCGGCTCAATATAATGGAATGAAAACGAGGCTGACCGAAAGAACACTCAGCACGTTTCTTCGGTTTGATTCAGAGGAAGATAGCAGAAAAGAACTAAAATGGGTATCAAATCGAATCGAAGAGCTTTCAACTGAGCTCTCTGCTCATCAAAAAGAGCTCGCTTCCATTTCGTATGAAATAAAAGTGCTGGAAGAAGGAAAGAGCTACTCTACGATTCTTCAGGAGTTTCAAAGCAAAAAGGCTGAGCTTCAAGAACTTGCGTATGACTGGTCCAAATATACGTTAGCACAAGTGGCCTTAAGGAAAACAATGGATCTTTACCAGAAATCGAAGATGCCTAAAGTGATGGAGCTTGCAGAGGAGAACTTTAGAGAGCTGACGGAAGGGCACTATCTACGGATCTTCTTACGGGATGATGAGATGATCAGGGTAGAGAGGAAGGACGGTGCAGTTTTCCATGCAGTGGAACTCAGTCAAGGAACGAAAGAACAGTTATACATCTCGATTCGCTTTGCCCTCATTCAATCTTTCCGGGACAAGTACCCATTGCCTGTAATGATCGACGATGGCGTAGTCAACTTTGATCGGGAAAGAACAAACGCATTTCTAAAACTGTTAAGGAAAATGGCAACGAGCCATCAGACTCTGTTCTTCACCTGCCATTCTCATATAAGAAATGAGTTTACCAAGGATGAAATGATCGTGTTAAAGCGAATGGATAAGGAATCGATCCCAAATGCATGATTCTTTAAAGAATTTGAATTGGCAATAATTTCTCAGATTCGTTACAATACTACAAGGAGTTAGTTTACACGAGCACGGGAATGAAATGAAAGTCAGAAAGAAGGAACACATAGTATGACAAAAACAAAAGGGTCCAAACGAAATCGGGGACCACTGGCACTACTAAGCTTTAACTTATTTATCGTCATGGTTGGAATCGGGCTGGTCATCCCCATTCTTCCTTTCTACGTCGAAAAATTCAACGCCAATGCTCAAACGCTTGGAGCGTTGGTGGCTGTATTTGCCTTTATGCAGTTTTTATTTGCTCCTATCTGGGGGCGGTTATCCGATCGAATCGGGAGGAAACCATTAATCACCATCGGCCTGATAGGGTTTGCCATAGCTGAATTCATTTTTGCCTTCGCTGTAGGATTATGGATGCTATTTCTGTCCAGGATCCTGGCAGGCGTTTTCGGCTCAGCATTAATGCCGACTGCCATGGCCTATGTATCAGATGTTACAGATGAGGACAATCGGGGGCAAGGGATGGGGATCCTTGGTGCCGCCATGGGGCTTGGAATCGTCATCGGGCCTGGGATCGGAGGATGGCTGGCAGAAATCAATCTCTCCTATCCATTTATCTTTGCAGGGATCGCCGCCTCCATTGCAGCCATCGTTTCGGTCGTCATATTACCGGAATCCTATCCAAAGGAAAAAAGAACCTTTGACCCGAATGAGAAACGTGAAAACCGCTTCGTGGTCATGAAGAATGCGGTAATGAGCCCGGTTGGGTTTCTGTTGGTACTCGTATTCATCATGAGCTTTGGATTGGCGAATTTCCAATCAATCTTCAGCTACTATGCCCTCGAACGATATGGATATGGTCCACAGGAAGTCGGGATCATCATTTTGATCATTGGTATCATCGGTACTGTTGTTCAAGGAGTGGGTGTGGGAAGGGCGACGAAGATCTTCGGTGAGGAAAAGGTCGTAACCGGCTCGTTGCTTCTCAGCGCACTGGGATTTGTCATCATGACATTTGCCACTAACTTTGTAGGGGTCTTGATCACAACCTCCGTTTTCTTTGTTGGAAACTCCATGCTCCGTCCATCGTTGAATTCCCTTATTTCAAAACTGGCAGGAGAACGACAGGGGACCGTCATGGGGCTGAACAACTCATTTCTCAGTCTTGGTAACGTCGCTGGACCATTACTTGCTGGAACACTGTTTGAGTGGAATATACATATTCCCTACTTCTTCGGAGCATTCATTATGCTCGTAGGACTGGTAGCGACGAAAGTCTGGATTAGCAAGAAACACAAAAAAGCATTGGTGAATTAGGCACAGAACCGTCTCCTGGTGGGGGCGGTTTTTTTGGTGTGGAAAGAGAGGGACGGACCTCTGGAATTTGATCATCGTTTGGCTCAATCCTGGCACACATCACGCTCCAACCCTTTCCACCCCTGTACTCTAGCGAAATATGATATACTGAAACTACTACTAATATAGTTGGACGGAGGAGAAGAGATGTCTGGAATTACACAATTTAATGTCGGAGAAACAATCGAATTACCCCTATTAATTAAACAAATGACCAAAGGCACGACAAATACAGGTAAGCCGTTTTTAACGCTGATTCTGCAAGATAAGAGTGGAAACATGGAAGCTAAGCTTTGGGATGCTTCTGAGCAGGATGAGAAGGCATACCAACCTGAAACTATCGTACAGGTTGTTGGAGACATACATAGTTATCGTGGAAAGAGTCAGCTCAAGATCAAGCAGATTCGCCCGGCTTCCCCGGCAGATGGTTATGCCATTTCGGACTTCCTGGAAACGGCGCCAGTAAGCATTGAGGAAATGACGAGTAAGATCACTCAGTATATTTTTGAAATGAGAAATCCAAATATTCAACGCATCACAAGGCACTTAATTAAAAAATATCAGAAGCCTTTCCTGGAATATCCGGCGGCTACCAAGAATCATCATGAATTTGTGTCAGGCCTTGCGTATCATGTTGTATCGATGCTGGACCTCTCGAAGGCCATTGCAGGACTGTATCCATCCCTGGATTCAGATCTATTGTACGCCGGGGTCATTCTTCATGATTTAGGCAAAGTCATAGAGCTTTCAGGCCCAACCTCTACTACGTATACGATTGAAGGGAATCTGATCGGTCATATTTCGATCATGGTGAACGAGATTGGAAAAGCTGCTGATGAGCTTGGAATTGAAGGGGAAGAAGTGATGATCCTTCAACATCTCGTATTGAGTCATCATGGAAAAGCGGAATGGGGTAGTCCTAAGCCGCCGCTCATTCGTGAAGCTGAAATCCTGCATTACATCGATAACGTGGATGCAAAGATGAATATGCTGGATCGTGCATTGGAACGGGTGAAACCAGGGGAGTATACAGAAAGAGTATTTGCCCTTGATAATCGTTCATTCTATAAACCTACTTTTCATAAATAAGTAACCTGTTAGACCCCGGATAATGGAACGGGGTCTTTTTAGTAGAATAAAAGGTTAAATCCAGTTATGTTTTATCCCTTCCCTACATATAGTGTTAATAAAGAGGACAAACCTATAAGGAGTTGAAGCAAATGACACTACCTATTTGGATGTACTTGGTTGTAGCAGGGATTTTCGGGAGTGCCTTTATGACGATTAAATCAGCTAAGGAAGAAAAGAATATGGAAGATGAGTGGATAGAGAAAGAAGGAGAAGTCTACATTCATCGTATGGAGGAAGAGAAGGAGCGGAGACGTCAACTAACGTCTTGATCATAGAGAATAAAAAGGCCTGACGGAATGGATCCGTCAGGCCTTTTTGGTCTACTCTTCGGCAGGTGCTGGAGCTTCTTCTCCTTCAGGTACGGCAGGAGCTTCTCCGCCTTCAGGTGTAGCCGCAGGGTTCAGCACTTGATCAAATGCTTTTTTAAGATCTTTATCTTTAATGTTTAAGTCAGCTTTTTCGATTTCAGCTTTCATCGCTTCCTGGATTTTTTGAGGATCCACTTTCGAAAGCTTCAGTTCTTTTTCGATTTCCTTTTTCATCTCGTCAAAGGATTTCTTTTCTTTTTTATCTGTCACTTCAATGATGTGATAGCCATATTCTGTTTTGATCGGCTCACTCACTTTGCCTTTTTCTAAAGTGTCCAGAGCTTTAGAGAATTCAGGTACGAAGTTTTGACGACCTGCATTGTCTACCCAGCCTAAGCTTCCACCATTTTCAGCAGAACCAGGGTCTTTAGAGTATTCTTTTGCAAGTTCTTCAAATTTTCCGCCATCAGCTAATTTTTGTTTCACTTCTTTAGCTGTTTTTTCATCATCTACAAGGATGTGACGAACTTGAATGTCAGGCTTCCATGTCTCGTAGTATTTCTTTACTTCTTCTTCAGTGACTTTCACGTCAGAGATTGCAGCTTTTTCTTGAAGTAATTGAAGCTTTAAGTATTCTTTAAACGATTTTTCATCAAGGTTATATTGTTGTAAGAACATTTCGAATTGAGGTCCCAATTGATCTTTGGCTTCATTCAGCTTTTCGTCAACTTCCTCTTTCGATACGTCATACTTTTCTTCAAGTACTTTCGTGTAAACCAATTCTTGAAGGGCTTGTTCCATTTGTGGAGTGAATTTTTGCTTCATTGATTTGTAAAGTTCATCTTTTGTTACGTCTCCAGCTTTTGTGGTTGCAACAACGTCACTGTTTCCTTCAGCCCCGTCTCCGCTGCATCCTGCAAGTCCAACGACTCCCGCAGCCAATGATACTGAAATGATCCATTTTTTCATGGTGACCAACTCCTACAATATATTCGTTTGATGGCTTGTCAAATTTCTACAAACCATACTATAACATACTTTTTCCATGAAAAAAAATATTTTCCATATTAATCTTCAGAAAAATGGGCATTTTACACACCCATTTCCTAGGTACTTTCATATGATAAGAGCGAAGAGAGAAAAGGAGGTAATAAATATGAGCTGTGGATACAATTCCGGATTCGCCTTAATCGTAGTGCTGTTCATCTTATTAATCATCGTTGGTGCCGCATTTATTTGCTAAAAAAAATTAAATTTATGACATTAGCCTAAAACAAACGGCAGCTAACTTGAATAAGATAAATTAGCGCTTCAAAGGAGGTGGAAAGTTATGGGTAATGCATACGGCGGAGGTTTCGCGTTAATCGTAGTACTGTTCATCCTGTTAATCATTGTGGGTGCAGCATGGCTATAATTTTAGCCTCAGGGTTTAAAGTTATCGGATAAAGACTGTAGAGGGGGCAATACCTTAAGAAAGGCGGCCCCTTTTGCTTTATTCATATTTAGGCGGCTTTTTCATACATGAAAGGAGGAAGCGCAGATGTCAGGTGCTTACGGCGGAGGATTTGCGTTAATCGTTGTTCTATTCATTTTGTTAATCATCATTGGTGCAGCATACGTTTATTAATTAAACGGTGACTTATAGAAAAAACAAAGCAGATCCGGATTTTCCGGATCTGCTTTTTGCTTGTCGCCTCTGAACGAGCCGCCTCCGCTTTTCTGATTGTCCAGCTCCAGGGCTTAGAGGCTCGAGGTCATAAGTCAAATCTGCCAAAAAGGCAAAAAACCGCCTTTCCGGCAGATTCGTCTTATGCTTGTCGCCTCTGAGCAAAGCCCTTCCGCTTTTCTGATTGTCCAGCTCCAGGGCTTAGAGGCTCGAGGTCATAAGTCAAATCTGCCAAAAAGGCAAAAAACCGCCTTTCCGGCAGATTCGTCTTATGCTTGTCGCATCTGAACAAAGCCCTTCCGCTTTTCGGATTGTCCAGCTCCGGCGGCTAGAGGCTCGAGGTCATAAGTTAAACCTACCAAAAAGGCAAAGAGCGCCTTTCCGGTAGGTTTAGCTTATGCTTGTCGCCTCTGAACGAGCCGCCTCCGCTTTTCTATGTAAACAATATTTCTATATAAGAAGAGACCAGTAGTATGGTGATTAGGATATTGATGGTTCTAAACACCTTTGGTTGGCGTTCTTCAGGTATTTCTTTTTGTAAACATAATGCGTTTGTCATTTTATTTATATAAAATAAGATGAAAACAGCAAACACTAAAAACATGGAGATCATCCAAACCCCTCCCCGTTATCTCCTTTAAGCTATACATTACCAAATAATTTCTCTAATTGGTAGCGAGAGTATTGCATTAATCATGCAAATAAGGCTTTTTGCATTCTTTTTACCATTCCGTCCAAGTGCAGGCAGGAATTTTCGATAAGTAAATGATGAATCTTCGTGAAAATACATGAGAAAAGCAGAAGGATGATTTCTTCCATCGAGTGTGCGTTTCAATGGCCGTCCATCATCCTTACTGATAAATCAATATTTCGTATCCATCATCGTTCTCTTCAATTAATGCATTCTTTGGGGAATCCATGAGTTGCTTTGCATAAATAAAGTCAATGGCACAGATTCCTGAATGAAATGCAAGCAGCATTGTAAAGTAATGAGAATAGTGCGGAAAGTGGATGCATCCGTATAGCAAAATTCCGTTCAGTACAAAGAATGGTGCCACCAGGGCAAGCATGTAACGGTATTTTGAGATAGGCTGATCCACCCGCAAAGAAACGATCGGTAAAAAGAATAGCTTCCGATTGCATCTACACTTCATTTTTTTCACAAAGGGTAGTATCGGTACAATGTGAAAGAACTTATGCAAAGGGTAGATGCTCAACATTCCTATGAAGAACACAAGGAAATGGTTATCATAGAACGCACTTGGAAATAGTAAGTTAATTGGTACGTATATTAATGAGAATACCATCATCATGATGATGGATGAAAGTAAAAAGACTCGGTAAAATCCGAATTGTTTTTCCAGATTGATTGTTTTCCAGCAATGCATAAAAAAATCGCCTCCATTAGACGAATAAATCATAGTTAAGTGCCTAACATACTTTATTACGATTGCCGGAAAAAATCAATACATTTCAGGCTGATTTTTTCATATTTTTTAGAAGAACTTTTTGGGAAAGGTATGTTATAGTTTTGTACAATGAGAGTATGAGAATTTTTTTGCAATGATTGAAGGGTGATTAAGATGAAAGATTTAGTGAAACGTATAGAGAAACTCGAGTATTATCAACGGTTAATGGCGGAGATGATCCCCGAAAATGGTTTTCCATTTCATCAAATGATCATTCGTAAGGGTTTGTCAGAGAGGGAAGTGAAGGAGTTCTTTATAGTTTGTGATAGGTTGAGCATGAAACTCCAAAAGCAAAAAGCGGAAGGATTCGTGTACAATACTCCGCTTTTTAAAGAGTTTGAAGAAGAGCTTCATTCAAAGCTGAAGGTTCATGAAGTGGTTGATAGCTGTTTAGCTCAAGACATTTATCCAGCTTTGATGAAACAGTTAAAGAAGAGCTTGTAGATCAAGCCAATTCTTCTTCATCTTGAAATAATTCTCCCAGTTTTCCGTTATCATCAGAAAAATCATTTTCAATGTTATGAAACGATTTTTCGAATATCTCCATAAAATCATTTCCATATATATTTCGCACGACGGTCATCATCTCAATCATTTCAGGGAACTTTCCATATAATTCCCTTAATGGGGAAACTCCCTGGAAGATTGAGTGGCTCTCAGGCTTATAGTTCTTCATTAACTCAAGAAGTATATTTTCCCCTTTAGCCGTCAATTGAATATAGGTGTTCCGTTTATCGTTCTCCCGTTTGGAAAACTGTAGTAATTCCCGTTCTTCTAATTTCTTGGAGAAGTTAAATGCAGTTGAAACGTGCATAACACCAAACTTGGCTACGTCTGAAATCGAAGCCCCTTTTAAATGATAAGCAATCCAGAGAATATGATGTTCGTTGATATTTAAGTCGTATGGCTTGATCCATTGCTGCCAGTCCTTTTCTATGGCTTTCCACAGAGCTTTACTAAGCTGAGCCATCCTTTGACTGAAGAGCATAGCCTCTTTCAAAGTAAATTCTCTTTCCTTCATCTCATTCACCCACTTTGCTAGAAAATCTTTTTAAATCTAAGTCGTACCAAAATGACTTACTAAAACAACTATTACAAAAAAGAAAGCGCTTATATTTTATTATGCCAATAAAGTAATAATTAATAAAGGTTAAATTGACAAAATTTTTCGAAGTATTTATTTTTTGGTTTGGACATACTGTAAAAAACAGAGGTCGGTGGGTGGAGGGATACTGTAATGACGGGATATTTTCATATAATTATTATATTGAAAGAAAAGAAGGGAGATAATAATTTTTTTTCAAAACATGTTTCTTCAGAATCGATATAACCCATATTTCAACAAAAAACCCCACAGTCTTTCCTCTTCATTGGTGAAAAGGGCTGTGGGGATCTGGTTATTGATTCGGTGTATTTGCTGAGTTAATCGATTTTTCCAAGTCTTCAATTGTTCTTTGGATGGATTGGATTTCTTCCTGAAGTCTTCGATTATTTGGCTCTGTCGAAGCCTGCCATTGTTTGAAAGAAGCTTGAAGATCTTTCGAAAGCTGCATGACCGTTTCTTTTCCTTCCTGAGACAGGGTGCCGATGGAATCTTTCAATTCGCCAATATTCACCTTCATCTCTTCGATTACTCCAGTCCAGTCATCTTTCTTGTCCTTGATTTTTGCCCGGATATCTTTCCCCGATGAAGGAGACGTAAGAAGGGATGCTACTCCTCCAACCACTCCACCGATTAAAAGCCCGTAAGCCAGGGATTTCTTGTTCACTATGATCACCTCGTTCTTCTAGTTCTATAATACTCTATTTCTACAATCAACATGTATTCTCCTTTTCCCTTTTAGAACAGATTAAAACAAGTCAATTCATAACTTTCTTATTTGCAGCATAAAAATAAAGGTAAGAGGTGGAGTAAAGGAGGGGTTGTAATCGATGGACGGGATAATCTTTGGTTTCTTTGCCCTCTGTGCAGTCTTATTTCTAAGTATGGTTTATAATTTCATTTCCATTCAAAGGCCGGGTATGTATCCTCCTAAGAATATATTAAAAAAGCGTGCTGCCATAATGGGGTCCGGTGGGGTGATCACCTTTTTGATTGGAGTGCTCTTATGGGTTGCAGTCAAGTAAGATATAGAGAAAGCCCTCCATTCAGGTGGCGATTCACAATGAATGGAGGGCTTTACTATGATTAAATTAGGATAGCTGTTCTGTTGTGACAGCTTCTCGAATGGTTGAACGTTTTAAAATCCCGTTAATGATTGGATAGACCACAAACATTGCCCCGGCGTTAACAAGTGTAGCTGGAAGTACGACTGCTGCAAATAGAGCAAAGAAAGCTCCAGGCAGACCGACAATCACATAAGCAGAAAGCAAGAATATACTTCCTGATACAAGTGTGCCAATAGCTGTTAGAACAGAAGCACCTACAAGTGAACGAGTGACCTTTTTAGTAGCCAGGAAAAGTCCGTAAAAAACGAATGCCGTAATCGGTTTATCAATCAGGTTAGGTAAGAATCCTCCAGGGAACTGTGTTGTCAGACCTGAAATGACTCCAGTTAATAAACCTAAAAGCAATACGTTTTTCTTAGCTGGAAATAATATAATGCCCAGAAACATCATCGTAAGCATCATGTCCGGCTTCATTCCTAAGAAAATTCCAGGAATCACTGTGTGCAGGACGGCTCCGATCCCCACTAATAATGACAGGGATACAAGTGTTTTTGTATTCATTTCTCATCTCTCCTCAACTAAACTATACTATTTGCTTCTCCTAATGTGCACTGTTGCCATTAGCGAAAAGATAGGTACATTATAACATACCGAAAATTGTTGTCAAAGATTAATTATTCTGAAAAGACCTGATTCCCTTTAGCTTCAGGGATCAGGCTCGACTTTTTATGAAAGATGCTGTGCTATGGATTCAGCTATTCCTTTTAAGTCTTCTTGAGTGTAGTCATCATTATGTGTCTTCCAAACGGCTCCAAAGCCATCTCCTTGACCGTAGCGGGGAATGAAGTGCATGTGGAAATGGAAGACAGATTGTCCTGCTTCTTCACCTGCATTGCTTAACAAGTTCATTCCAATTGGATTAAACTCGGCCTTTATACTCTCAGCAATCCTAGGTGCAACGGAGAAGAGGTGGCTTGCCATACCGGGAGTCAGCTCATAGATATTTTCTTTATGTACCTTTGGAATTAGTAATGTATGTCCTTTCGTCACTTGACTAATATCAAGGAAAGCAAGGACATGCTCATCTTCGTACACCTTCATTGCAGGGATTTCACCGTCGATAATCTTGCAAAAAATACAGTCACTCATGTTTACTCCACCTTTTTGTAATGACATTTTTATGTATTTTATCATGAAAGAGAAAATAAATGAAGAAGAGACAGGAACGATTTTCCTGCCTCTCTTCTTGAAGGGGTAATACTATAAAGGTTTATATGTCAGGCTTCATTCTCTTTGATAAACACCTCATTCGCTAGTAGCTTCTGTAGTGATACATTCTTAAGTTAGAATGAAAATTGTTCAATGCGACCATCCCCTTATCTTTTCGCTATTTAAGCAATTCAGACAATAGAAACTGTTAGCCGTCTTGGACAAACACCTCATTTGCTATAAGGATGATATGTGTAAACCATTAGAAACATGAATGACTTTGTGCAATGTGACCATCCCCTTATCTCCTAAGCTTGAGAAGCTAATAAAGTAAGTTGATTCAGTCAAAGTGTGCTTTAACAAACACCTCATTTATCAATTTTTGAACAAATGAATATGGTGAGTGTGTCATTCACTATAGAAGACGACAATCCTTACAGTCGCAAACAATAGTGAAATCGGTTAGCTGGTCTTTAACAACCATCCCCTTTTTCTTATTGCTGGCCCCTTCAAATATTATGATGTGCAAATCAAGTATGGTTATGAATGCTAAAATATGGAATGGGAAATTGGTTTAACCATGCCTTTACGATGAAATTTTGATAAAATAGAGAAAACCATGTAGAAGAGAAAGGACGTTGCTGTACGTGTCATTATTAGAAATCAAACACCTGGTTGGCGGGTATACCCGAAAACCGGTCTTAAAGGATATAACATTTTCCATACATTCAAATGAAATTGTCGGATTAATCGGCCTGAACGGTGCTGGGAAAAGTACGACGATCAAGCATATAATTGGTCTCATGGAAGCAAAGCAAGGAGAAGTGTCCATTAATGGTCACACCTTGAAGAGTGATGCCGATCAGTATCGAAAGCAGTTTTCTTACATACCGGAAACACCGATTCTTTATGATGAGCTTACCCTTGAAGAGCATTTAAAACTTACGGCCATGGCTTACGGCTTATCAGAGTCTGAGTATAAAGGAAGAATTGATAAACTGTTGAAGGCCTTTCGTATGGAGAAGAAGATGAGCTGGTTTCCTGCCCATTTTTCAAAAGGAATGAAACAAAAGGTGATGATCATGTGCGCCTTTCTTATTCAGCCCAGTCTCTATATCATTGACGAGCCGTTTGTTGGATTAGATCCACTCGGGATTCAGTCACTGTTGGATTGGATGCAGGAGATGAAGCAAAATGGTGCTGGAATACTGATGTCTACGCATATTTTAGCAACGGCAGAAAGATATTGTGACTCATTCATCATCCTTCATGAAGGGGAAATTCGTGCAAAAGGAACCCTTCAGGAGCTTCGTAAGGAATTCTCCATGCCGGGTGCAACGTTAGATGATATTTATATCCAGCTGACAAAGGAAGAGTCCCATGATGAATAAGGTGGAAAATATTTGGAAGAAACGAATTGTAGAGTATAATCAGGAGCTTCAAAAGTATTTGAAATACATGTTTAACGATCATTTACTATTCGTTCTGATCTTTGCTTTGGGAGGAGCAGCGTATACATATAATCAGTGGGTGAAAACTCTGGATCCTGCTTTTCCTGCACCACTCATCATGGCGGTGATCATTGGGCTGATACTTGCCTGGAGTCCGGTTTATACGTTTCTGAGGGAAGCGGATGCCGTATTCCTTTTACCGCTAGAAGGGCGTTTATCGAGTTATTTCACCAAATGCATTTGGATCAGCTTCATGTTTCAATCATACATTCAACTGCTCGTACTGGCTGCTCTCATGCCAATGTATGTAGCAGTATCCGGGAGCAGCTTTGGAAGTTTCTTTCCGTTACTTGGCTTTGTATTGGCCTTAAAGGTATGGAATCTCTATGTACGCTGGTTCATGCTGCGGTTTCAGGAAAGGGAAGCCCACCTGACGGACAGCTTGTTACGTTTTTTATTAAGCGGTGCTCTCGTGTTCTTGGTGTTATCGGGGGCTGAATACTGGATGGTCATCGTCGTTGCCTTCATCATGATCGGGTATGCGTTTTACTTTTTTCAATCAACAAAAGGTAAAAATCTTAAATGGGATTTGTTAATCAATCTGGAGCAGCAGCGAATGCTGATCTTTTACCGGATTGCCAATATGTTCACGGATGTGCCTAAGCTGAAAGGGAAGGTGCACCGGAGAAAATGGCTTGATGGGCTTGTGCGGACACCTTTCTCACAAGCATCGACGTATCGGTATTTGTATCTTCGGTCGTTGGTGAGAACAAGTGAATATTCGGGTCTTTACCTTCGGTTAACCTTGATCGGTGTTCTGTTGATTTATTCGAATTCTTCTTTTATCTTCAGTATTCTGACGGCATTAGTGTTTCTTTATTTAACAGCTTTTCAACTGATCCCATTGTTTAAACGGTTTGATTATAAGATATGGGTACTCATTTATCCCGTATCACGGGAATTAAAGAAATCCTCTTTTCAAAAAATAATGAATCAGGCCATGATGATCCAAGCCGCTCTATTTTCCCTTCCTCTATTTTTAAAGGGGGAATGGATAGAAGGGCTGATCACGTTACTGGTCGGGTTATCATTTTCAATTTTATTTAGTCAGTTTTACTTAGTCCAGCGATTGAAAAAGATGGAAGAAACATTATTTTAGTGAAACAATCCGCCAAAATGAAACGTATAGAAAGAGTAAACAGATAAAAAAGGATGGTGGTTCAGTGTGAACCATGAAAGAGAAGAACTCGATTCCTGGAAGCGTAAGTTCAGTAGAAAATCTTCCATCTTTAAGCGGGTTTCGAAGCAGGCTCAAACAAAAGTGAATCAATGGATCCCTGAGAAAGCACATAGCGTAGTAACGGAAAGTATCAAGAAGATGATAGAAGTAACGTTAAAGGGAAGCGAGTGGGTACCCCTACAGCAGGTCTCCGTGAAGTCTTCACTGAAGGGAAGAGAAGCGCTGATGAAGGAACGAATGGAATTTTACCGGAAAGCGGCAACGATTGAAGGGGCAGGAACAGGTGCAGGTGGAATCTTTCTCGGCCTGGCAGATTTTCCTTTGCTCCTATCAATCAAAATGAAATTTCTGAGCGAATGCTCTGCCATTCATGGCTATGATACAAAACAATATGAGGAACGAATGTTTCTGCTATATGTCTTTCAACTCGCATTCTCCAGTGATTCTCATAAAAAACATGTCCTCGGCATCATCGAAAACTGGGATGTGGAAAAAGAAAAACTGAAAGAATTGGACTGGAGAACTTTCCAGCAGGAGTATCGGGATTACATTGATTTCGTTAAATTGTTTCAACTCATTCCCGGGGTAGGGGCTGTGGTAGGAGCCTATGCAAACTATCAACTTCTTGATCAATTGGGGGAAGTGGCAAAATATGCTTATCGGATTCGGTACTTTCATGATATAGAATAGTAGTGAGGGAAGGTCGACGTGATGGTCGATCTTTTTTTATGAGGATAATTGGTAGGCTTTACGGGAAGCAAACGCTTTTTTTTATTTCCTCTGAATATTCAGGTATAGTTAGAAAGTACGTTATCATTATAGTAGTGAGGTGTGAAATAGATGAACAAGCGCAAGAAAGGTTTGAAAGTGTTAGGACTGATTCTATTCTCATTCTTCTTCTTTTTAGCAGGGGTGTTTCACTTTATTGAAGCTCAAGGATTCGCCAAAATGATCCCTGAATTTATTCCTCTAAGGGAAGAAATCGTGTATATTACGGGAATGATCGAGTTTATATTGGCTGTACTCCTGCTCATTCCAAAGACTCGTGAAAAAGCGGGGGTCATCACGGCAATTTATTTAGTTCTCATCTTTCCTGCCAATATTTATGCCGCCATTAAAGGAATTCCAGCTCCAGGGAATGAAGAAGCGAATGTTGTGCTGCTTTGGGTGAGATTATTATTTCAACCTCTATTGATCTGGTGGGTCTTGGTGGTAAGTAAGATCGAAAAAAATCATCGTTTTTATTAGGCTCTTTTCGCAAAGATTGTTGTTTTCTAACATAGAATCTGCTAGGGCTCTGTCAACCAGGTTTATGCTGGATGGTGAGGGGAACTGCTCCGCTTTCCGCGGACGTTCGGCCGAGCCTCCTCAGCTTCCGCTTCCGGGGTCTCGGCACGTCCGTACTTCCGCAGGAGTCTGCGCAGTTCCCCTCACCATCTTAAACAGTATTTTCATGACAGAGCTTCAAGGTGTGCAAGAAAACAATGTAACTAAAAAAAATAATCCTTCTTCCTTTAAGGATACATGCTTAGAAAGTTGATTGGAGCGGAAGGATGCTCGACTCCTGCGGGAATAGCTGGACAGGTGAGACCCCGGAGGCGCAGCCGAGGAGGCTCACCGCCAGCCCCGCGGAAAGCGAGCATCCTGGAGCGGAAATCAACTATTACTTTCTCCTCTACAATAGCAACAAACTTTACGAATAGAGCCTTTTATTAAGAGTAAAGGATCAGGCCATTATAGCGCCTGATCCTTTTTTTGACTTACTTTGTAAGCGTCTCCGTGACAGAATGCCTTTGTTGATATTGAATGGCAGCAGATGCCAGTGATTTAGCGGCAATCAGAAGAGCCTTTTCGTTAATATCAAACTTGGGATGATGGTGGGGGAAGGCAACTTCAACATTATCCGGCTTGGCACCTGTAAAAAAGAAGGTACCCTTTACATGTTCTAAGTAATGGGAGAAATCTTCCCCGCCCATTTGCATTTCAATTTCTTCCACTCTATGAACTTCATCGACTGTATCCACACTTTGAATCAACAGATCCGTTTCCTCTTCGTGATTCACGACAGCAGGATATCCGCGTTCATACACATATTCATACTCACAACGGGCTGAAAGGCATGCACCTTTCAGGATCTGTTCGATTTCTTCTTCGATAAAGTCTCTGACCTCAGGATTGAATGTACGGACTGTTCCAATCAGTTTAGCGGAATCGGCAATAACATTAAATGCGTTATCTGCCATAAATGAACCGATTGTTACGACGGCAGGGTCAATTGGATTCACTCTTCTGCTGACAATTTGTTGAAGCTCGGAAACGACCTGAGCCCCGATCACGATGGAATCCTTCGTTTTATGAGGCTGTGCCCCGTGACCGCCGGATCCCTTGATGACGATTTCAAATCTATCAGCAGCAGCCATGATGGGACCTGTTCGATATAGAATTTTTCCGAGAGGCTCACTTGACCATAAATGAGTTCCGAAAATAACATCCACTCCATCCAGGCAGCCCGCTTCAATCATGGGTTTCGCTCCGCCTGGTGCATATTCTTCCGCATGCTGATGAATCAGAACTATAGTGCCGGATAGCACATCGCGCATTTCATGCAGGGTTTTACCCAATACTAATAGTGTTGCTGTATGACCGTCATGGCCGCATGCATGCATGACACCTGGAACGGTGGAGCGATATTCCACATCCTTTTCATCCTGGATGGGGAGGGCGTCAAAGTCTGCACGAAGTGCCACCGTTTTACCTGGGAGGGCTCCCTTGATTCTTGCTACCACCCCATTGCCACCGACTTGTTCCTGGACGGGAACCCCGATTTTATTGTAGTAATCAGCAATGTATGCAGCTGTGTTTTTCTCTTGGAAGGATAATTCAGGATGTTGATGGAGGAATCTTCTGATCTCAACCATTTCTATCCAACGTTCTTCTAATTTCTGATATAATTCATTCAGCAAGTGCACAACCTCCTATTATTTGATGAATATTACGAATATTATAACACTAAATATTGAGAGGGAAGTAATCAGAGTGAAATTCAAGGAGGATCAAGATGAAGAAGTTTCAATACATAACGGCCATCATTTCATTTGTACTGTTTATGACCATCGCGCATTTTGTTTTTTATAAGATGGAAATTTTAGGTGAGGATTATCTCTTGTCGAACATGAGCAAGCTTCACTTTATCGAATTGTTTTCCGTAATCGGTACTGAATTAGTGATTGGGATCGCAACCATCGCCCTTATTTTATATCTTTGGTGGGCCAAGAAGGACTTTATTGGAATCATTACCGTTGTGGTCCTGGTAGCGGGAAGTAACGTCCTGAATAAAGCAATCAAAGGTTTGATGGAAAGAGAAAGGCCTCCATTTCCACATGGTGAGGAAGGGTTCAGTTTTCCAAGCGGCCATGCCATGGTGGGGCTTGTCTTCTTACTGGTCATTGCATACTTCATTAGTAGAGAGATCTCTTCTACCGGAATGAAAGTGACCCTCTTTATCCTGGCCATCATCCTTTCCCTCCTGACAGGCATCAGCAGAATAGTGGAACAGGCTCACTATCCATCAGACGTTGCAGCCGGATACCTACTGGGATACTCCTATTTTGTCCTGTGTATCTTTCTTTATGAAAAGCGGCCCAAACAGGAAAGATAGAGGGACGGACCTAAACCAAGGTCCGTCCCTCACTATATTTAAATCAAAAACATCGCTACAATCGTGGTGGCTACTAATCCTATGACGACAGGAAGCATGTTACGCCGTGCGAGATCGAATGGATCAACTCCACAGATGGCGGCTGCCGGGATGAGGGCCCAAGGGACAAGAGTTCCACCGCCGACCCAAATGGCTGCGACTTGCCCAAGGGCGGTTAAGGTTGCAACTCCAGACCCAATGCTATCTGCGAATAGATTGGCTACGGAACCGGCTAAAGAGATTCCGGAAAAGCCGGATCCGTCAAGGCCCGTAATCGCTCCAACGGTCGTAAGGGTGATCGCCCCGACTGCTGTAGAGAGTGGAACGACGGCAGCAAGAGATGCCCCTAGGTCATTGACGATTCCTTGAGAGGTTGAAGGAAGGAAGTCACCGATAATCGTTTGAAACCCTGAATCTCCCAAGTAAAAGAAAGCGGCGATCGGAATTACGGGACCAAACACTTTAAATCCAAATTGAAACCCGTCAATCATGAAACTCGTCGTTTTCTCCAATCCCTTTCCTTTATAGGCAGCCAACGAAATCAAGAGAAGAATGATGATGGATGTTCCACCGATCAGTGCGGTTGCATCTCCCCCTTGAAGATCAAATAGAAACATAGCGGTAATATCCAGGATAAATAAAATAGGGATAAGAATGGCAATTGTTCGTTTCCATAGTAAAGATAACAGGTTAGGTGACTCCTCCTGATCCTGTCCGATGGACGAAAGGGAGCTCGAATCCACCGAGAGGATTCCTTTTTTCATATCTCGTTTAAGAAATAGAAAAGCGGTGACAGTTGTGACAACACCCATCACAATAATAAGGGGGATACTTGCAGAAATAACATCTGATACAGGAATCCCTGCTGCGTCCGCGGTTAACTTCGGAGCTGCCTGAATGACAAAATCACCGGAAAGGGCGATACCGTGACCGAATAAGTTCATGGCCATGGCAATTCCAAGAGCCGGTAATCCGACTCGTAAGGCAACAGGTACTAACACGGCACCGAGGAGAGCTACTGCAGGCGACGGCCAGAAGAACCAAGATATAAACATCATCACAAGACCGATTGTCCAGTAAGCAAGGGCCGGTGTCCGGATAAACTTCGTAAATGGCCGTATCATGACATCATTAATACCGGTAATAGTCAGTCCTTTACTCATTGCTACGATGATGGAAATCACGAGAATGGTAGATAGGAGTTCGGTGATGGCGAATATAAAGCTGTTAAAAATACTACTAATCGATCCGCTTAACGACCCTGTTGCCACCAGGGCAATGCTGAAGATTCCCAGGATACATACGATCGTGGTGTCTTTCCGGAAAATCATGAATAGGATGATGAACCCTATGAAAGCTAAATAAATCCAATGAAGAGCCGTTAAATCAATCCCCATTAGAAAAAACCTCCTCTAAATCATTCCTCAAACTTTAGGCATCTGCCCTGATCTGTACTATAGATTATGAAAATGGAGAAAAGGTGTGATGCAGGTTGGGAACATTTTTTCCGTCTCGAGACCGAGGCAGAATCATGCCGATGCTCCTCAATAAACGGGAGAAAGCCATTTATAATGAATGTAGTAACAGGAATTTATTCATTTATAGCGAAACTAATAGTAGATGTGAAGGTGGTGTTGGTATGAGGTATAAGGGAAGAAAACAATGGTTTTTCTCGTTCCTGTTGATGGCGATAGGATTGTTGTTATTACTATTGAATATTGGTGTCATTTCCTTGGAAATAACGCAGATATTTGTCAATATTATTCCAATTTTGTTGTTGCTCCTTGGCTTGAAGTGGACGGTAGACAGTTTTTTGAAGGAAAGCTTTGGGAAATTACTGTTTGGACTATTCGGTATGGTGTTAGGGGGACTCATTATTCTCGATAGGTACGATGTAATGAATTTCGACTATGGAAGCTGGTGGAAACTATGGCCACTCTTTATTATCGCAATCGCCATTCATCGGCTTATCAGAAATAAACCGATCAGAGTAAGTATAAGCAACGAATACCCATTTGAGAAAACATCCCAAATAGGCTTTGAGAATGAGAGAGATAAAATCCCTCCAAAGAAAAATAAGATGAACAGAGGATTTATCGTCGGAGATATTCGATTTTCCGAGCCAAACTGGCCCCTTGAAAATATGAAGCTTTACAATGCCATTGGAGATTATTATTTTGACTTCAGTAAAGCCTTTATTCCTGAAGGGGAAACACCTATTGAAATCAAAGGCTGGATCGGCGATGTGAAAATGATCATACCGGAAAACGTACCTGTGGAAATCACCTTGAAGGTACAAGTCGGGGATATTAAATTATTTGACCAAAAATCAGCAGATATTCGTTCCGAGCTTTATTACCGTTCGCCGGAGTACGAACAGGCAAGTAGGAAAATAAAGCTGGCTGTTGACGTGAAAATCGGTTCGATTCGTATAAACCGGGTGTAACGTAAGTAAAAGGAGGGGAGAATTTGAACAAATCCTCAAACATTCGCAACTGGATTTTTAAAAGCTTTTTCATGATGTCCACCATGGCTGTCCTGCTTTTCTTTATATCGCTTCAGGTCTATTTGTACTTCTCTGAAGGTCCAAGTATTTCTCTTGAACTATCGATTTATTTGACTATGTGGTTAGCCATCATACTTCTATTATTGAGTATTTATTTTGGATTTCGTACGGGGTATACATTCAAGGGGAGAATCGATGATATTTCTACATTCGTTACCTTGTTAAGAAGCGGGAAGTTTTCTGCAAGGGTGGATCGCTATGAACATGATGAGCTTGGAATATTATCTGATGAATTAAATCAACTTGCTGTGTTCATTCAAGAGCAGGTCAAGTCACTACAGAGATTAGCTGATGAGAAATCCGAGCTTGCCGATCAAGCTCATCAGGCAGCTGTCATGGAAGAGCGGCAAAGACTTGCGCGGGATCTTCATGATTCAGTCAGTCAGCAATTATTCGCGTTGAATATGCTTTCTTCTGCTGCGCAAAAAAGCATCAACACAGATCCAGAAAGGGTTGGTGCGATTGTAACACAAGTGGCTGAAATTGCAGGGAAAGCGCAAGGGGAGATGAGGGCTCTTCTTCTTCATTTACGACCGATTGATTTAAAAGGTGAAAGTCTTTGTGAAGCGTTAACCATTTTAATTAGAGAATTAAAGGAAAAAACGCAGATTGAAATCGAAGCAAGCCTCGATGGGATTGAGAATCTTTCAAAAGGAACCGAAACCCATATGTTCAGGATTATTCAGGAGAGCCTTTCCAATATCCTGCGTCACTCAGAGGCAACGAAAGTGAAGATTGTGACGGAGAAAAAGGACGGTTATGTCACTCTGTACATAAGTGACAATGGAAGAGGTTTTAACCTGAGAGAGAACAAGATGACATCGTACGGACTTCAGACGATGAGAGAGCGTGCCGAGGAAATCGGGGGATTGTTTCAAATTCGTTCTAAAGAGAAGGAAGGAACGTATATTGACCTGAGGATTCCGGTCTAAACCAAAGGGGGAAAACAGGTGGATAAGGTGAAGGTGATGATAGTAGATGATCACGAAATGGTTCGATTAGGAATGAAAACCTATTTGCTGACAGAGGATCGGATTGAATTCCTTGGGGAAGCGAAAAGCGGTAACGAAGCGGCTCAGCTTGCGAAGCTGTATATGCCTGATGTGATTCTGATGGATTTATTAATGGAGAACGGGAATGGAATCGAGGCAACTAAGAAAATCCTAACCTTTCATCCCCACTGTAAAATTATCATTCTCACAAGCTATTATGATGATGAAAAAGTGTTTCCAGCCATAGAAGCAGGAGCTCATAGTTATTTGTTGAAAACGGCAAGTGCCGAAGAAGTGACATCGGCTGTTTATAAAGCGATGAAGGGGGAATCCGTCATTGCCTCAAAAGTGGCGGATAAAATGATGAACCGATTCCGACCTCAGGTAAGAAAACCACATGAAGAGCTGACTGCGAGAGAACTGGATGTATTGAAATGCCTGGGAGAAGGGATGACGAATCAGGAAATTTCCGAAGAGCTTTTCATAGGGGTAAAGACCGTTAAGACCCATGTAAGTAATATCCTGAGTAAGCTCGGAGTCGCGGATCGGACGCAGGCAGCGATCTATGCGAATCGGAATGGGATATTATACAGTAAGAATATGAAAGAATAGGCAGTACAACAGTTAACGCAAAGGGGCTTAGTCAAAGGGAATGGAATCACTCTCCTTGACTAAGCCCCTTTTGCGTGAACAGAAAAGTTACTTAGAAAGTAACAGGTCTACTAAAATTGAATCGTGAAAAGAGTATGGATTCTGTTGAAGAGATGGTGGCGAATTCATGATGTAGATTAGCCAGTGATAGTCCGTGAACAATTTCAGCTGAAAATAAAGAACCATCATAGGAATACGTTTCAAAGCATGCTGTGGCATCAAAAGGAACAGTCACATCATAACCTAAGTTCTGAGCCATGCGAACCGTAGTGGATACACAGTGATTCGTCGTGAAGCCCATCACTACAAGGGATGTGAACTTTTCCCTTTTTAAATATAGATCCAGGTCCGTATCGATAAAGGCGCTATTGACGTGCTTAATAATTTGCTTTTCGTTTCGTGAAGGACGGAATTCGTCTATAAAATCGAACCCTGAGCAGCTTGAATGCAGTTGTGATTCCATATCATTGGAAGAATGCTGTACGTGGACGACCGGCCATGCCTTTTCTCTCCATGCGCGAAGAAGCTGATAAGCGTTTTCTTCCATAGCAGGATTATTCCGCTTTCCCCATGAAGGATGACTAAATGCCTTTTGAAAGTCAATCAGAAGCAAACACGTTTGACTCATCGGTACTCAACTCCTTTCATAAAGGGTGTTGTGCAAATAAATTCAAGGTAAATATCTATGACCAATACGATAAAGTATACTGTTAATAATTTGTAATTATGTATGTACACTTTAAGTGTAATTGTTAAGTTTGAGGGACCGGAGAGTAGCTGGCATTCAGGAAAATAAAAAGCTGCCTCAAAATCCGGCAGCTCGTGTGTCACTCTTCACCTGTTACATGATATTCACTTACATAGGAAGCGCGGGGGAAGATATCTTTCTTATTATCAATTCCCTCTTCCGTTCCGCGCTTTTCATGTGCTTTCTGGTATTGCTTGGATTCCTGCCAACCTATGAAGCTTTTCTCATCTTCCCATTGAGTCATAATCACATATGTATCCGTGTCTAATGGGCGAAGAACCCGGATAGCCGTAAAGCCCGGAACTTCTTCAATCAATCCTGCACGGTTTTTAAAACGGTATTCAAATAGTGGGCGACCTTCATCCGTAACAGGAATGTTATTGAAAACCACATATCCTTTATTATTAAGCTCCCCTGATTGATCGACAGTTTCATATTTGCGGGGGGATTCAAAGACACTTTCACCATTTGTCTCATGAAGCAGCATGGCATCTTTCCCCTGCATTAAGATCATTTTTTCATCTGTATGCCGATTCATTAATTTTTGCAGAAATTCGTGGGTTCCCGTTGTTATATACACCTTCATCCAAATCACCTCAATTAATTAGTTACCTCTATTATACTCTTCCCTAATCCTTTTCTCTTGTAACATGTTTTCTGGATATTTTTTCATCCACCTTGAAAATCGGCAAATTTATGACATTTTCCCTTGATAACTATACAACTCTCTTTAAAACGTCTATAGTTTAAAAGGGTTACAATTCGTACGGTCTTATTTTAAAATAGTACAATTTCAGAATCTAATTGAATTAGTATACAATGGGAATAATGGAGTTACATAGAAAGGTGGACGAACAAAGGTATGAAACAAATGAATGATACATTTTTACGAGCAGCAAGGGGAGAGAAGACGGACTATACTCCGGTTTGGTATATGAGACAAGCTGGGCGTTCACAACCTGAATACCGCAAAATCAAAGAAAAGTATTCTCTGTTTGAAATTACACACCAACCTGAGCTTTGCGCATATGTGACAAGGCTGCCGGTGGAACAATATGATGTGGATGCAGCGATTCTTTATAAAGACATTATGTCACCACTTCCTTCCATAGGAGTGGATGTAGAAATCAAATCTGGAATCGGCCCTGTGATCGATAACCCGATTCGTACGACAGCGGATGTAGAGAAGCTGGGAGAAATCGACCCCGAAAATGATGTTCCTTACGTATTAGATACCATTAAATTATTGACTGGGGAGCAATTGTCCGTGCCGTTGATCGGTTTTGCCGGTGCACCTTTTACAATGGCAAGCTACATGATTGAAGGCGGTCCTTCGAAAAACTATAATAAAACAAAAGCATTCATGTATGCAGAACCCCAAGCATGGTTTGCATTAATGGATAAACTTGCCGCTATGACAGTGACGTATGCGAAAGCTCAAATCAAAGCAGGAGCTTCTGCTTTCCAAATTTTCGACTCATGGGTCGGGGCATTGAATATACAAGATTATCGTACTTACATTAAGCCGGTCATGGAGAAGATCTTTACAGAATTGAAGGAAGAGAACGTACCATTGATTATGTTTGGTGTAGGAGCAAGCCACTTAGCGAATGAATGGCATGACCTCCCTCTTGATGTAGTTGGATTAGACTGGCGCCTGCCGATTAAAGAAGCAAGAGAAAGAGGCATTTCCAAAACAGTAATGGGGAATCTGGATCCTGCGATTCTTTTAGCTCCTTGGGAGGTTATTGAAGACAGAGCCAAAGCGATCCTTGATCAAGGAATGGAGCTTCCAGCTCACATCTTTAACTTAGGACATGGGGTATTCCCGCAAGTTAATCCGGACACATTAAAGCGTCTGGCAGCTTTCGTACATGAATACAGTGCCAGGTAGAGCACATTCATACGTGTGTAACCATGGATTCACATGAAGAAACATGGCACAATAATGGAATGTATGATACTGATAATGAGGTGAAATGGTATGACAAAGAAAAGAATGGGCCTATTGGTGATGGCCTATGGAACTCCATATAAAGAAGAAGATTTGGAACGTTACTATACGCATATCCGACACGGAAGAGCACCTTCAGCTGAACTGCTGGAAGACCTCCGTGGACGGTATGAAGCGATTGGTGGGATTTCTCCACTGGCAAAAATCACCCTGGATCAAGCGAAGAGTCTTGAAGAACATTTAAACAGCATTCAAGATGATATTGAGTTTAAAATGTATCTTGGGCTGAAGCATATCGAACCTTTCGTGGAAGACGCTGTTGAACAGATGCATAAAGACGACATTCAAGAAGCCGTTTCGATTGTACTGGCCCCTCATTTCTCAACGTTCAGTGTTAAATCCTACAACGGACGTGCGAAGGAAGCGGCAGATAAGCTGGGTGGACCACACATTACATCCGTTGAGAGCTGGTATGATGAACCTAAATTCATTCAGTATTGGGCCGATAGAGTAAAAGAAACCTATGCAAGCATGTCAGATGAGGAACGCAGCCATGCCGTCCTGATCGTATCCGCTCATAGTCTGCCGGAACGTATCCTGCAGTCAGGCGATCCGTATCCAATGCAATTAGAGGAAACAGCGAAGATGATTGCAGAGGCCGCAGGCGTGAAGGAATATGCAGTAGGCTGGCAAAGTGAAGGGAACACTCCTGATCCCTGGTTAGGTCCTGACGTTCAGGATTTAACCCGTGACCTATTTAAAGAAAAAGGGTACAAGACATTCGTCTATACTCCGGTAGGTTTCGTATCCGATCATCTAGAAGTGCTATATGACAATGATTACGAATGTAGAGTGGTAACAGATGATATTGGAGCTTCGTACTATCGTCCGGAAATGCCGAATGCCAAACCTGAATTCATCGATGCAATGGCAGATGTCGTGTTAAAACACCTTAAATAATCTCTCGTTTTTGGCTGAAACAAAGGAAGGACTGAGGCATATGAGTTTACACTCACCGCTTTAGTCCTTCTCTATTGTTCCATAAGATATATTGTTAAAGAAGGCGATGAACGTGTTGGAACAACAAAATAAAAGAGTCGTAATCATAGGTGGAGGGATCACCGGATTAACGACAGCGTACTACCTGCAACAGGAAATAAAGGATAAAAACCTTCCGATCGAAGTGAAGCTAGTGGAAGCCACCCATCGGCTGGGTGGAAAAGTGCAAACCTTGAAAAGGGACGGGTATGTGATCGAAAAGGGACCGGACTCATGCTTAGCCAGCAAACCAGAAGTCTCCCGCTTAGCGGAACGACTCGGAATCGAAGGAACGCTCATTCGAAACCGTAAAGGCACATCCTATGTGATAGCGGGCGGTGAGCTGTATCCGATACCCGGGGGATCCATCGTAGGTATTCCAACTCAAATCGCCCCATTCATTACGACCAGTTTGTTTTCATTGACCGGAAAGATGAGGGCTGCCGCTGATTTCGTGCTTCCCCGCTCACAGGAAACAGAAGATCAGTCACTGGGGAAATTCTTTCGAAGAAGAATGGGGGATGAAGTGGTCGACCATTTGATCGAACCCCTCTTAACCGGAATTTTTGCCGGTGATATCGATCAATTAAGCTTAATGTCAACTTTTCCGCAACTCTATGAATTAGAACAAAAACATCGTAGTTTAATCGCAGGAATCAAAAAGAGCGGTCAATCTGAAAATTCAAATGAAAAAGGGAACTTCCTGACATTTACAGGAGGGCTTCAATCGCTCATCGATGCCATGGAAGCAGAACTGGACCCGAATACGGTATACAAGAGCATGAAAGTAACCAGCATAGAAAAAGAAGACAGCAATGTTTACACGATTACCTTCACAAACGGTGAACAGTTGGAAGCCGACAGCGTAATCGTCACCACACCTCATCATGTAGTACAATCCATGTTTCCCTCGTATCCTTTCTTAACCTTTTTAAAAGAAATGCCGGCTACATCCGTGGCAACCGTAGCAATGGGATTCTCGCAGGATGCCATCAAAAAAGACATCGCAGGTACGGAATTCCTTGTATCAAGAAACAGTGACTATTCCTTGACGGCGGGAACCTGGACCCATAAAAAATGGCCACATACAGCCCCGGAAGGAAAGGCATTATTGCGATGTTACCTGGGGAAATCCGGTGACGAAACCATCGTCGATTTATCTGATGATGAAATTGAGCAGATTGTTCTTGAAGATCTGAGCAAAGTCCTAGATATAGAGGGTGCACCTGACTTTACAATCGTGTCCCGTTATAAGAACTCCATGCCTCAATATACAGTTGGCCACAGGGAACGGATCCAGGACATGTATGATCAGGCTGAAGCAAGTCTACCTGGATTATTTATCGCCGGGAGCTCTTATGAAGGAGTAAGTATTCCTGATTGTATCGTACAGGGGGAAACGACTGTATCGAAAGTGATGGAGTATCTGAAATAGGATACGTGAGACCGCCAGGGTTGGCGGTCTTTTTTGAATTTAATAGGGTTGGGGAACTAATGGGAAGCTAGGCGGATTTCCTTCCAGTTGTACAAACAGAAAGACACCTCCTGCAGACAACAGGAGGTGTACCCCTCACTTCACAACCCGATACCTGGAATGCTGCAGCATCCAGTTCTGAGGAAATGCTGATCCCAGAACCCAGTAGCTTAAGCCTCGCAGTCTATACTCATCCACCGTTTTCTGTTTGGCCAGCATACTTCTGGCGTCTTCAAACCAGACTTCATGCTTTTGGCCGGTTTCATCCCAATAGGTGAAATAAGGGGATTGATAAACGTCGTTGTATTGAATCCTTACACCATATTTGCTTGCGAGATCAAGTGCTCCTTGAGGGGAGACCGTTTTGGCGAAGGTTCCGTCGATCCATGGAACTTTCCAATCTCTACCGTAAAGGGGGACGCCCATCATGATTTTGTTTCTCGGGATGACGGTAACGGCATAATCAAGTACTTTCTTCACTTCATTAATCGGGGCAATCGCCCATGGCTTGCCGCCTGCCCATCCCCATTCGTATGTCATGATGACAACAAAGTCGACAATTTCTCCGTGAGCTTTATAGTCATGTGCTTCATATAAAAGTCCTTTTTGATCAGTTTTAATTTTAGGAGCAAGGGCCGTCGACACAGAGTATCCTTTAGGTTTTAGTGCTGCAACGGTGCTTCTTAAGAAAGTATTATAATTTTCCCGGTCTTCGGGATAGACATATTCGAAATCAAAATTTACCCCTTTATAGCCTTTCATCTCCATTTTCTTTACGATAGATGAGATTAAGGTGTTTTGCAGAGATTCACTTCTTAGGATGGTGGCAACAAGATCAGAGTCGAATTTCCCTCCTGTGAAATTCGTGAGAACCAGTAGAGGGTCGACGTTTTGGTTGTATGAGGCTGAAATAAGAGCACTATCATTTAACTCAGTGACCGAACCGTCTTTTGTAATGGAATACGTAAAGGGAGTCAAGTAGGTGAAATAGCTGCCCAAACCGTTGACTTCCGCTACACCTTTACTATCTGTACGGGTATTGTAGGCATTTACTTCCGTGGTGAGTTTCGTGTTTGGAATCCGGATTTGCTGGTTTGGATAGATGAGAGAAGGATTCGCAATGGAATTGGCATTTAATATTTCCTGTAGCGGGACTTTATAGTTATAGGAAATGGTATAGAGAGATTCCCCTGACTTTACTTTATGAATAAAGGAAGGCATAACGATCAATTGACCGACGAATAACATGGCAGGGTCAGAAATCTGATTGAAATCAATCAGTTCTTTAAAACTTATATTGTACTTTTGGCTAATGCTATACAAAGTGTCTCCTGCTTGCACGATATATTCTTTTAAGGATTCCGGAATGAGAAGACTTTGTCCAATCACGAGAATATTGGGGTTTTTCAATTGATTTCCGTATGAAATTTGATTGACGTCGACACCATATCTTTGTGCGATCGACCAAAGAGAATCCCCGCTTTTGACAACATAAATATTCATAAGACACCTCCAAACAAACCTTATCTATATAGCCTATTCAGAAGGGCTTATTCTATATGAAGGATGAATGATATACTATAAGAAAAAATCACTTGTGTATTGGCAAGAAGTGTGATAAATTTATCAATGTTAACAAAATGACTAAATTTCAAATTTGGTCAACCGGTCATATTAAGGGGTGAGGTCATGGCGATTGATCGAAAGAAACAGGTTCTGGAGGCTGCGACGAATTCGTTCTCACTGTTTGGCTATAAAGCAACGACGATGGATCAAGTGGCAAAATTAGCGAACGTGGGAAAAGGAACGATTTATACGTTTTTTAAAAATAAAGAAGAATTGTTTGATGAAATTGTATCATCTTTAATCAATGAAATGAAACAGGAAGCCGAAGAAGTGATTGATCCGCAGGAAACCTTCTCGGAAAATGTTCATCGTGCATTGTTTCGCATGCTTGAATTCAGGAAAGAGCATAAGCTGACCATCAAGCTTTATCAAGAAGCCCGGGAAATGGGAACTCCTGCTGTATCAGAAGTTATTGATCGCATGGAGGAAGTAGTCATTGAATTCTTGAGTCAACGAATTGAAAAAGCGATTGCTTCAGAAGCGATTAAGCCATGTAATCCTGAAATGACCGCCTTTGTTATGTTGAAGATGTACGTTTCACTTATATTCGATTGGGAACGAGCACATGGTCCACTAGATAAAGATGAAATTGCCAATCTCTTTGAACTATATTTAATTAAAGGATTATCGAATCGATAGTCCTTCATCTTTGGCAAGGAATGACTAAGTGAATAAAGTAGTCATTTATTTTTATACTAAAATGACTATTTGAACTAATTGGTCAATAATTCAAATTTAGAAAAATAATAGGAGGAAACACATGAAGAATTCATTTATTGGTTCAGAATTCAAAGCGATTTTCAAAAATAAGAAACTTCTCATCCCGATTCTAGCCGTTCTTTTCATCCCTGTTTTGTACAGTGGTATGTTCTTATGGGCATTTTGGGATCCATATGAACAGCTGTCAGACTTACCTGTGGCGGTTGTAAACAGCGACCAGGGAGCAGAGTTTGACGGGAAGGAATTGCATATTGGAGATGAACTTGTTGATAAATTGAAGGATAGTGATCAATTCGATTTTCATTTTATCGATAAAGAAGAAGGATACAAAAATTTAGAGAAGCAGGATTATTACATGCTTGTTGAGATTCCGGAGGATTTCTCTGAAAACGGAACAACGTTACTAGAAGATAACCCTAAGAAGCTTTCTCTGAAATATGTGCCTAATGAGAGCTTTAACTTCCTATCTGCTCAAATCGGGGATACGGCCATGAAAGAGATCAAAGCAAGTCTTTCTAAATCCGTTTCCGAAACGTATGCTGAAACGATGTTTGATAAGATTCAAGAAATGGGAGATGGTTTCCAGACTGCCAGCGACAAAGCGGGCGAAATCAATAATGGGGCCATTGATCTATCTCAAGGGGCCAACAAGCTCAAGGACAATTTAGCTGTCCTTGCTGAAAAAAATGTAGAGATGACGGACGGTGTGGCAAAAACCCGTGCAGGTGCTGAGAAACTCGCAAAAGGTTCTCAGGAATTATCGGACGGTGTCGGGGTCATGACGGATAAATCCCAACAACTATATAAAGGAACACAGGATGTCCAGTCAGGGATTGATGCCCTTGCAGCTGGAATCGATAAAAGCAAGGCTGGATTGGAGCAGGTGGATTCAGGTCTAAATAGCGCAGTGGACAATACAGCCAAACTGCACGCCGGATCTCAAAACCTGGCAGAAAAAATCGGTGCTCTCCAGGGTGGAGCGGATAATGCGAAAGCAGGGGCTCAAGCCATTGGAGCGGGGGCCACAAAACTTGAAGAAGAACTGGCACCATTTATGGGCAGCCTTCCGGAAGAAAAACAGGCTGAATTACAGGCTGCCATCGATCAGATCAAGCAGGGGGCGACCGGTCTTCAAACGGGTACCGGAGCTCTAAGTACGGGTGCATCCGAGCTTCAAAAAGGAGCGAATTCTCTTGCTGGAGGAATCGGGGAATTAAATAAAGGTCAAATGAAACTACAAGGTGGAATCGATCAGCTTGTTGCCGGTTCAGCCAAGCTTGACGAAGGCTCCAATCAGCTTGTTGCCGGTCAAAACAAAATTGTGGAAAACTACGGTTTATTAAATGAAAAGCTTGGGGAAGTATACCAGGGAACAGCAAGCCTCGCTTCAGGTGCAAACGAACTAAGCTCGGGTCTTAACAGGGTATACGATGGTTCCAATCAATTAACAGATGGTTCTAAGAAACTTGCCGATGGTTCAACACAATTGGCAGAAGGCTCTACGAAACTATCAGATGGAACAACAGAATATGAAACTAAATTAAAAGACGCAGCAAAAGAAGCTAACAGTGTCAAAGCGGATGACGATACGTATGACATGATGGCTGGTCCCGTCGATGTGAAAAATGATAAAATCAATCATGTTCCAAACTACGGAACTGGATTTGCCCCATATTTCTTATCTCTTGGACTATTCGTAGGGGCGTTATTAATCTCCATTGTGTATCCACTGAGAGAACCATCCGATCGCCCATCAAGCGGAATGAATTGGTTCCTTGGTAAATTCGCTGTCCTTACTTCAGTGGGGATCATCCAATCACTGATTGCAGCAGCCATTTTACTCTTTGGATTGGGGCTTGAAGTAGAAAGTGTACCATTATTCTTACTTTCAACTATTATTACGAGTCTTACATTCCTTGCGCTGATTCAAATGCTCGTTACAATCCTTGGTGATCCGGGACGATTTGTAGCGATCATCATCTTGATTCTACAATTAACGACGAGTGCAGGTACATTCCCACTCGAATTAATCCCGACTGCGCTGCAGCCAATCAGTGCATTGTTACCGATGACATATTCGGTGTCAGCATTCAAAGCGGTCATCTCAAGCGGGGACTTTGACTTCATGTGGCAGAACCTTTTCATCCTGTTGGGATACTTCATTGTGTTCGTCGCATTGACCTCAGTGTTCTTTATAGGGCTATTCAAGAAACAATATACGAAGTCAGTAGAAGCATAAGGAAAAAAACGGTAGATGCCACACACATCTACCGTTTTTTCTTCATGAAATGGACAAACCCTTGGTAAGCATGAAAGTGTATACTAATTGGAGAGAGGTACATAATGTTGGTACACTGAAAAGAGTATGCCTAAAGGAGAATGTTGTCATGAAGAAAATAAGCTTGTTTATGCTGTTAGGTGTCCTTGCATTGTTTATCGCTGCATGCGGTAATTCCAATGAAGATAACGGAGCAAAAGAAGATGAGAAATTGGAAGCGATTGAAGCAAAGTTAGAAGTGCCTGAAAAAGGAGAGAAGGATGAAACCGTTTCCCTCTCTACTAAAGTCACTCAAGGCGATGAGAACGTCGAGGACGCCGGTGAAGTCAAATACGAGATTTGGAAAAATGGTCATAAAGATGAAAGTGAAATGATCGAAGCAAAGCACGATAAAGACGGTGTTTACAAAGCTGAAAAGACATTTGAAGAGGACGGCATGTATACAGTGCAGGTCCATGTAACAGCCCGTGATATGCACACCATGCCGAAAGCTGAAATTGCGATTGGTGAAGTGGAGGCAGGGGAACATGGAGAGAAAAGCGAAGACGGTCATCATGACCATCACGAAAGTACAGTATCCATCCATCTTAAGAAGTCTGATACGATTAAGATGAATGACGAAGCAGAAATGAACGTTCAGGTGAAAAATGAAGAAAAAGCATTAGAAGAAGCAGAAGTGCGTTTGGAAATTTACAAAGAAGGTCAGGAAAAACACGAATGGGTGGATTTAACAGAGGGTGAAGCTGGTATGTATAACGGTTCGTATGCTTTCCCGGAAACTGGTACGTATCATGTACAGGTTCACGTGACCAAAGGAGAAGAAATTCACGAACACACTATGCAAAAAGTAGAAGTACAATAAACATAAAAAGGATGCCCTTCATTTTGAAGAGCATCCTTTTTATTACCCCTTGTTTCTTAATATTTAATACTCGTAATCAGTCGTACATTTTTCGCAATAAATGCCGTAGCATTCATGCTGCTCTTCAATTGTATCTCCACACTGTGCACAAGACTTAGGCGGCAAATTTCGAAAGAACTCCACAATATTTTTTACCATGTTAATCACCCTCCGTAAATTTGTTTTCACCCATCAATTGTTTGTGTTATATAACTGATGTGTTAATTTATTTTATTGTATTATAACAGTATGTATTTCGTCAACGATTAATTCAAAAATAGGCGAAAAAAATGAAAAAATAGGCACAATGAAGTATAGTAGGGATACATACTAAAGTGAAGGGCGGGTTCAAAAATGAAGCTTACCGTTATTGGCCAATGGGGCGGCTATCCGAAGGCAGGAGAAGCGAGTACCGGGTATTTACTCCAGCATAATGGCTTTAAACTGCTTATTGACTGTGGCAGTGGTGTACTATCCCACTTGCAACATCACGTAGAGGCTACAGAGATAGATGCGGTCCTTCTTTCCCACTATCATCCCGATCATGTAGCAGATTTAGGTGTACTACAACACGCTTTGTTGATTCAATACTTCCTGGGGAAAAATAAAGGTAGATTACCTGTATATGCCCATAGGGAAGATCAACGGGGTTACGATACGATTACATACAAAGATTTAATGAAAGCCCATGAATATAAGGAGGATACATCATTATCGATTGGTCCTTTCACAGTGACATTTGTGAAGGCCAAGCATCCCGTGCCGTGTTACGGAATGAGAATCGAAGCAGACGGCAAATCGCTGTTCTATACAGCAGACTCGGCTTTCAAAGAGTCATTTGTTCCATTTGGGAAAGACGCAGATGTACTGCTCTGTGAATGTAATTTCTATGGAAATATGGATGCCTCGAACGCTGGTCACATGACGAGTCTCGACGCCGGGAATCTTGCTCAGAAAACGAATGCCGGAAAGCTCATACTGACACATTTACCTCATTTCGGCGAACTGGAGCAATTGCTTACGGAAGCGAAAACCATTTATAGCGGCGAGGTATTGTTAGCGAAAAAAGATATGGAAGTAAATATTTAGGAGGAAGAATGATGTTATTTATCGATAATAAAGGGATCACGGATCCAAGGATCAATCTTGCTATTGAAGAATATGCATTGAAGAACTTAGATATTAATGAGAGTTATTTATTATTTTATATAAATGAACCTTCCATCATAATCGGGAAGAACCAAAATACGATTGAAGAGATTAGTACAGACTACGTGGAGAAGCAAGGTCTTCATGTCGTTCGCCGACTTTCCGGTGGGGGAGCGGTCTATCACGATTTAGGAAACCTGAACTTCAGCTTCATCACGAAAGATGACGGAGAGAGCTTCCACAACTTCAAAAAATTCACTGAGCCTGTTGTAACAGCCCTTCATAAGCTGGGGGTGAAGGCAGAGCTGAGCGGACGTAACGATATTATTGCAGAAGGCAGAAAGATCTCCGGTAACGCCCAGTTCTCCACTAAGGGCAGGATGTTCAGCCACGGAACGCTCTTGTTCGATTCTGAAATGGAAAACGTCGTGTCAGCTTTAAGGGTGAAAAAGGATAAGATTGAATCAAAAGGGATCAAATCGATTCGAAGCCGTGTGGCCAACATTTCTGAATTCCTGTCAGAAAAAATGAACATCGAACAATTCCGTTCAACCCTTCTGGATTATATTTTTGACGGAAGCGACGTAGAAGAATATGTCCTGACGGAAGAAGACTGGAAGAACATCCATGAGCTTTCAAAAGAGCGCTATCAGAACTGGGATTGGAACTACGGTAAATCACCGAAATTCAATCTTCAGCATTCTCACCGTTTCCCGGTCGGATCGATTGATGTCCGTTTGGATGTGAACAAAGGGAAAATCGAAAACTGTAAAATATATGGCGATTTCTTCGGAGTCGGGAATGTAGAAGACATTGAAGAAAAACTGACTGGTACACGCTATGAACGAAAAGACATCGCCGGAGTTTTAGAGGGCGTTGATATTCAACACTATTTCGGTAATGTGACGAAGGATGAATTTGTGGATTTGGTGTATTAAAGATTAATGACTCTCCTCTTATGAGGAGGGTTATTTTTTTGTTTTAAAAATACTACAAAAAATATCAGATTTTTTAAAAAATTCCATGAATATTTCACATTATGAAATTATCGTAAGTTTTATCTTTAATAAAGCTATAGTATGGAGTCAGATTAAGAAATGAGGAGGTGGCATGTAAATTGGATATTCGCGATTTAAGAAATTGTTTTGGTAAGTTTGCCACGGGAGTAACGGTTGTTACTTGGAAAGGTGATAACAATCAGAATCATGGGATTACGGTAAATTCGTTTACGTCTGTTTCTTTGGATCCTCCATTAGTGATGGTATCTATTGATAAAAAAGCCAAAGCCTACGAAAGAATGAAAGATAAGCCTTTTGTTATTAATATATTGGCAGCCGGTCAGGAAGCGGTGGCCTGGCAATTTGCCGGAAAAGAACAACAAGGATTGCAAATTGAATGGGAAGAGACCGAATGTGGTCCCCTTATTAAAGGTTCATTAGCTACAATTGAATGCAATCCCTGGAAGGAATATGAAGGCGGGGACCATGTTCTATTTGTGGGTGAAGTTCAAAATTACCATTATGAAGAAGGTAATAGTTTAGTCTTTTTCCAAGGTAAGTTTTTAGAAACCAATTTAATCGATAACTACGTAAAAAAGTAGTGGTAAAGGGGGATGTTTAAATGACAATTCGTACTGGGGCTCAGTATATAGAAGGTTTGAAATCACGTCAACCAGAGGTCTGGCTGGGAGGAAAGAAAGTAGAGAATGTTTATGAGGAAGAAGTATTCCGCCAGCCAATCCATGAAATTGCAAATCTCTACGATATTCAAAATGATCCAAAAATCAAAGAGGAAATCACCTACATATGTGAAGAAACAGGTGAGCGATTTTCCCACGCATTTAAAGTTCCAAAATCGTATGAAGATTTAAAGGCAAGAAGCAGGCTTTTTGAAGTTTGGGCTAAAGCAACCTTTGGGCTTATGGGAAGAACACCCGACTTTCTTAATGTAACGATTACTGCAATGGCCAGCAATAAGTGGTTTCTAGAACAATATAATCCGGAATGGGCAAAGAATATGGTGAACTACTACGAATATATACGGACCAACGACTTATTCTTGACTCATGCCATCATTAATCCTCAAAATGACCGCAGTAAAGCTTCTCATGAACAGGAAAAAGAGTTTACACATCTAGGGGTTGTTGAAGAAAGACCTGATGGTTTTATCGTAAGAGGAGCCAAGATGTTAGCCACACTAGCTCCAATAACTGATGAGGTGATCATTTATTCATTCCCAGGGTTTCAGCCGGGCGATGAAAAGCATGCCATTGCATTTGCTTTGCCTATAGACACACCGGGGCTGCGAATTATTTGTAGAGAGCCGATGCAAGATGGAAAACGATCTGTGTTAGACCATCCACTCGCATCCAGATATGAAGAAATGGATGCCTTACTTGTCTTTAATGATGTATTTGTGCCAAGTGACCGTATTTTTATCAATCAAAATATTGAAGCTGCTAATCTATTATATCCAAAGACTGGAATTGGCCAGCAGCCAGCCCATCAATCAGGGGTAAGAGGATTAGTAAAACTGCAATTTGCTTCTGAAGTAGCAGCAAGAGTGGCAGATTCCATTGGTGTGGACGGATATTTAAACGTTCAAACACAATTAGGGGAGCTTATGCAGTCTGTTGAAGCAGTGCGCGCCTTGTTAAGAGTGGCAGAATACGAATTTGAAACGACATCCAGCGGTGAAGTGAGACCGGCCGGTACACCTCTTGAGACCATTCGCGGAATGCTGCCTAAGCTTTATCCCCGCGCCATTGAAGTGATGCAAACTGTCGGTGCTGGTGGATTACTGATGTCACCAACATTCGCTGATTTTGAACAACCTGAACTTCGGGAAGATGCTCAGAAATATTATGTAGGACGTGTTGGGGTAACATCAGAAGAACGGGTTCAATTATTTAAACTTGCTTGGGATTTATGTGGTGAAGCATTTGGACAGAGGTTACTGCAATATGAACGTTATTATTCAGGAGATCCTCTAAGAAGACTGGGTCGTTTCTATGCAGGATTTAAACGGAATCACTCTTTTGAAATGGTTGACGAGGCATTAAAGGGATCAAAAGACCTTCAAGGACAACCGACCCCATAAATGTAAGCGCTTTATTTTATTTGTATGGAAGCAGGTAATTCAACAAGATTTGTCAAAGTTCTTAAATTGGTGCTGTTGGCCAATAGTAGGATGAGGGGGATAATAAGTGATTTCTTCTGTGAAAAAGATTTCCAAAATTCTGAATTGCTTTACCAATGACGAACCGGCACTAGGCAACAATGAAATTGCCGAAAGACTAGGGATGAATCCAAGTACTGTCCATCATTTAGTGCGTACTCTCTGTGAAGAGGGAATGCTGATTCAAGATAGCCGAAAAAAATACCGATTAGGCTGGAAGCTATTAGAATGGAGCAATCACGTTATGTATCAGCAGGATATTTATAGCGAGGCCACACCATTCTGTGAGAGTCTCATACGAAAATTTCACGGTACCGTCCATATTGGTATGTTCGATTCAGGAGAAGTTCGATTCGTGTTGAAGGTGAAATCTAAAACATCACTTCCAGTACCCACATATGTCGGGGCAACGAAACCGGCTTATTGTACGAGTACGGGAAAGATTTTGTTGGCTTATAACCCGTCTTTAATTAAACCTACGATTGCCAAGGGGCTTTTACAACGTGCACCTAATACAATTACATGTATTTCAAAATTAAAAGAAGAATTAAAGCAAATTAAAGCCCAGGGTTTTGCGATTAGCAATAATGAGAATGAACTGGGGCTATATGGTATAGCGGCACCTATTCGATCATATACGGGTCAAACGATCGCTGCGCTTAATATGGTTGGACCAATCTCATATATGAATGGCAGCAATCGAAATGAAATGATTAGAACTGTGGTAAATACAGCTGAAAAAATCTCCAAAGATATCGGCTATATAAGCAGTGTATTGTAACAACTAAAATCATTCAGGAGGTTATGAAATGACGACTCAATCAAAATCATTTTTAAAAACAAGGGTTCTGGATTTATTGAAAACAATTGAAGATAACAAAGATCTATTGAAGCCGCCTGTGAACAATAAAGTGCTTTGGGAAGACTCTGAATTTATTGCCATGCTGCTTGGAGGTCCTAATAAACGTCGTGATTTCCATGTGGATCCATCTGATGAATTCTTCTATCAAATTAAAGGCAATGCATACGTAGAATGCATTAATGATGAAGGGAAACGTGAAGTGGTAACTGTAGGCGAAGGTGAGATATTTATGCTGCCGGCAAATGTACCCCACTCCCCTCATAGAGTAGCAGATTCATATGGAATTGTTTTAGAAAGAAAAAGGGATCAGGGAGAACTTGAAAGCTTTGTATGGTTCTGTGATAAATGTGACCATGAAATGCACCGGGCGACTGTTCAACTGACAAATATCGAAACTCAGGTGAAAGAAGCGATAGAACATTTTAATTCAAGTGAAGATCTGCGTATATGTGAAAATTGTGGGAATAAAATGCCCCCTGAAGCTGAGGAATGGAAATGAGAGTAGATTTTCATACCCATATCATTCCGAAGGACCTCCCGGATTTTGCTGAAAAATACGGAGGGAAATGGCCGGTTCTTCATCAAACATGTGCGTGTGGAGCTAATATTTTAGTAGAAGGAAAGATATTTAGAGAAGTGACCGATCAAGTGTGGAGTCCAAAAAAGAGAATACAGGATATGGATAGAGAAGGTGTAGACATTCAGGTGCTTTCTCCCATTCCCGTCACGTTTTCTTACTGGGCAAATAAGGATGCAGCACTTGAAATGGCACGGATTCAAAATGACTTTATTTCAAAAACCGTTCAAGAGCACCCCTCCCGTTTTGTAGGATTAGGGACTGTTCCCATGCAGGATGCAGCAACAGCAGTAGCTGAAATGGATCGTTGCATTAATGAATTAAATTTATACGGAATTGAAATAGGTACAAATGTAAATGGTGAAAATTTAGATGCTCCTGAATTCCTTGAGTTTTTTGAGATGGCCGAGAAATGGAATGTACCTTTATTTATTCATCCGTGGGAGACGATGGCTAAGGATCGAACACCACGACATAACTTTATGTATACCATCGGAATGCCGAGTGAGACAGCTCTTGCCGCTGCCAGTCTTGTTTGGAGCGGTGTGATAGAGAGATTTCCTGATTTGAAAATTTGTTTTGCCCATGGTGGAGGATCATTCCCGTACATTTTACCAAGACTGGATCAAGGGTGGAAAGTATGGCCGCAATTACGATTAACAACGCATCCACCAAGTCATTATGTGAAGAATTTCTATTTTGACTCCTTAAACTACGATTCTTTAAATGTGAACTACCTAATTGATCGATTTGGTCATGAGAAAGTAATGATGGGGTCCGATTATCCATTTCTATTAAGAGAGATTCCACCGGGAAGAGTAATAGATGGAATGAACGAATTAACAGACGTTCAAAGACGAATGATCTTAGGTGAAAATGCGTTGAGATTCTTAAATATAAAGGAGTTAAAATCTGACTATGGAACAAAAACTAATGACACCAGAGGAGAAACTTCAAAGTCTGGGACTTAAGCTTTCTCCTGTACGCCCTGTTGTGGGGAATTATGTTAGTAGAGTTCGTGTTGGCAACCTGATTTTCACTTCTGGTCAAGGAGTCGATGAGTATCGTGGAAAGATTGGCACTGACTTTGATGTACAGGAGGGTTATCTGGCTGCCCGTCAATCCATGATGAATCTATTAAACGTTTTGAAGGATGAACTTGGAGAACTTTCTAGAGTTAAGAGAGTCGTGAAAATATTAGGATTTGTCAATTGTACAGAGAATTTTACGGATCAGCCAAAAGTAATGAATGGTGCATCTGATTTATTAGTAGAGGTTTTTGGTGAAAAAGGCAAGCATGCCAGGTCAGCTGTGGGGATGGCACAATTACCTGGAGGAACATCCATTGAAATTGAAATGATTGTAGAAATTGAAGACCCATTAACTTAAATGAAATGAAAAAAAGGTGACATGTTTGTCACCTTTTTTCAAAAATAATAACGTGTGAATAGTAGCAGGGGGGACTTTCAGTGCATTTAAAAGAAAAATCCAATCAGAAAGTTAGACCAATAGATTGCAGACATTTCATTAATGGTGAATATAGAGATTCATTTGATATGAAAACATTCGAAAATATGAATCCAGCTACAGAGGAAATAATGGGAAGAGTATCGGAAGGCGGGAAGAAGGAAGTAGATGAAGCTGTAAAAGCAGCAAAAACCGCTTTAAAGGGACCCTGGAAAACCTTTACTACAAGCCAACGTTCTGCCGTTTTAAGACGTATTGGCGACCTGATTCTTGAACGTAAGGAAGAATTAGCTGCACTTGAATCCATGGATACGGGAAAACCGTATCAAATGGCACTTGAAATTGATATTCCAAGAGCTGCCTATAACTTTCATTTCTTTGCCGACTACTTGACCTCTATGGGAACAGAGGCATATCAGCAAGATCAACAAGCCCTTCATTACTCCATTCGCCGGCCCGTTGGTGTAGTGGGGATGATCAATCCTTGGAATCTGCCGTTATTACTTCTTACATGGAAGATGGCACCTTGCCTTGCAGCTGGAAATACAGCAGTTATGAAGCCTGCTGAGTGGACTCCCATGACAGCTACGGTATTGGCAGAAATATGTAAAGAAGCAGGAGTACCAGACGGGGTAGTGAATCTTGTTCATGGTTTTGGACCTGGCTCGGCAGGGGCTGCCATTACCGAACATCCTGACGTTGATGCTGTTACGTTCACAGGGGAAACCAAGACAGGAACCGCAATCATGAAAGCCGCTGCCCCATCTTTAAAGAAACTATCATATGAACTTGGTGGGAAAAACCCTAACATCATTTTTGCAGATTCCGACCTGGATGAAGTGATCGAGACGACACTTAAATCAAGTTTTATGAATCAAGGGGAAGTATGTCTGTGTGGTTCCAGAATTTATGTTGAAAGTTCGGTGTATGAATCCTTTTTAGAGAAATTCGTTGCCAGAACAAAAGAGCTCACTGTAGGTGATCCATTCCGTGATGAAACCAAAGTTGGCGCAGTAATAAGTAAAGAACACTATAATCGAGTGTTGGGCTACATACAATCAGCCAGAGATGAAGGCGGAACCATCCTTGCCGGGGGAGGTCGTCTCCAGGAAGAAGACAAAGGGTATTTTATCATGCCGACGATCATTGTTGGTCTTGATAAGGATGCAACATGTGTACGCGAAGAAATATTTGGGCCAGTGGTGACGGTACTGCCTTTTGAAACGGAAGATGAAGTCATCGAACAAGCAAACGATACTCATTATGGATTAGGGACGACGATTTGGACAAATGATTTACGAAGAGCCCATCGAGTAGCTCACCAAATAGAAGCAGGAATCATTTGGGTGAACACCTGGTATTTGCGAGATCTGCGCACTCCATTTGGAGGAATGAAACAAAGCGGTATTGGCAGAGAGGGAGGCATGCATAGTTTCGAATTTTATAGTGAGCTCTCCAATATCACGATTAAATTATAGGAAAGGTGGGCTGATCATGTTAGAGAAAACGATGAGTGAAGAGATCAAGAACTTTTCAAATCAACTTATAGAAGCTGAGAGAAATAGAGAGGGGAGTAAACCTTTAACAGAATTAAAACCATCCATCACCATTCAAGAAGCCTATCACATCCAACTGAAAACGATCGAGAGGAAAGTCGAAACGGGTGCAACCATAGTGGGCAAAAAAATTGGTCTCACGTCCATCGCCATGCAGGAACTACTTGGTGTCGATGAACCAGATTATGGACACCTTCTTGATGAAATGGCCATTGAGAACAATGGAACAGTGTTGAAGCCTCAAGTTCTTCAACCTAGAGTGGAGGGGGAAATCGCCTTTGTCCTTAAAGAAGAATTGCGAGGTCCAAACGTAACTGTAGAAGATGTATTGGAGGCTACGGATTATGTATTACCTGCATTAGAAATTGTTGATAGCAGAATTACAGATTGGAAGATTAAATTACAAGATACGATTGCCGATAATGCTTCATCAGGGTTATTTGTATTAGGGAATCGACCAGTATCAATAGAGGACGTCAATTTAAAAGAAGTAGGGATGAACTTCTATCGTAATGGTGAACTGATGAATACGGGGAAGGGTTCGGCAGCACTAGGAGATCCAGCGTATTGTGTAGCGTGGCTTGCCAATAAACTTCATGAGTTTAATTTGACTCTGGAACCCGGGGAGTTGATCTTATCAGGAGCTTTATCAGCAGCTGTATACGCACACCCCGGTGATGAGTTCTCTGCCGTGTTTGATGGTCTGGGAAAGGTTTCATGTACGTTTGAAAGGTAAGGAGGAAAAGAAATGAAAACGAAAGTTGCCATAATCGGGTCTGGGAATATAGGTACAGATTTAATGAAGAAATTGCTTCGTTCAGATGTATTGGAATTAACGGCAATGATTGGTATTGACTCAAATTCAGAAGGATTAAGAATGGCACAGGAACATGGTCTTTCAACATTTTCAACTGGGTTGGATGGGTTCATGGAAAAACATGAAATGGCAGATGTATTATTTGATGCAACATCTGCAAAAGCCCATCATCATCATGCTGAAGTATTAAAAAATGTCGGTAAGAAAGTGATTGATCTTACACCTGCTGCCATCGGTCCCTTTGTTGTCCCACCTGTAAACTTACACGAGCATTTACATGAACAAAATGTAAATATGATCACGTGTGGAGGGCAAGCGACCATTCCCATCGTGCACAGTATAAATTCAGTAGCTGAAGTGGAGTATGCAGAAATTGTTGCCACCATTTCCAGTAGAAGTGCGGGTCCTGGCACAAGAGCTAATATTGATGAATTTACAGTAACAACAGCCAAAGGTCTTGAAGTGATTGGAGGAGCTGAATATGGAAAAGCGATCATCATTCTTAATCCAGCTGAACCTCCAATCTTAATGAGGGACACGGTTTATTGCTTAGTAAAAGGAAATGTGAATCAAAAAGAGATTACTCAATCTATCAAAAACATGGTAAAGAGAGTGAGTGAATATGTTCCTGGATACCGCCTTCGAACCGATCCTATTTTTGAAGACAATAAAGTGACGGTTTTCCTTGAAGTGGAGGGCTCTGGTGACTACTTGCCGAGTTATGCTGGAAACCTGGATATCATGACTTCGTCTGCAGTGAAAGTAGGGGAAGAACTAGCTAAATATGTAATGACTCAGCAGACATAATACTTCACCTGGAGTAAATGCGAAAGGAGAATGAGTGTGACAAATCGGGATATTACTGTGACAGAGGTAGCGTTAAGAGACGGAAGTCATGCTATCGGTCACAGCTATACAGTGGATCAAGTAATAAATGTAGCAAAAGCCTTAGATGAAGCGAATATTCCATATATTGAAGTCTCCCATGGAGATGGATTAGGGGGTTCCTCCCTACAATACGGGCTTTCAAAAACAAATGAATTTGACTTGATTTCAGCTGCTGTTTCTGTATGCAGACAAGCAAAGATAGGGGTTCTGCTCTTACCGGGAATAGGAACGGTTAAAGAATTGAAAAAGGCAGAGCAAGCAGGTGCAAGGCTCGCTCGTATTGCTACCCATGTGACAGAAGCTGATGTGTCAAAGCAACATGTCCAAACGGCAAAGGAATTGGGTATGGAAACGGTCGGTTTCTTGATGATGGCTCACATGGCACCCATGGAGAAATTGATACAGCAGGCGAAATTAATGGAAAGCTATGGAGCGGATACCATTTATATTGTAGATTCTGCAGGGGCCATGCTTCCTCATGAAGTAAGGGAAAGAGTGAAAGCATTAAAGCAAAGCGTCCATTCAAATATTGGATTTCATGCCCATAATAATCTCTCTCTGGCGATGGCCAATACACTTGCAGCAATAGAAGAAGGAGCAACCTGGGTCGATGGGAGTGTCCGGTGCTTAGGTGCAGGTGCTGGAAATACCCAAACAGAAGTCTTGATCTCGATACTGAATCGCATGAACATTGAGACGGGAATCGATCATTATAAAATGATGGATTTGGCAGAGGATATTGTAGCCCCCATTTTAGAAAAACCACAAGAAATTACAAAAGGGAGTTTAATTCTGGGTTATGCTGGTGTCTATTCGAGCTTCTTACTTCATGCCCAAAAAGCGGCCAGGAAATTCAATGTAGATCCAAGAGATATCTTAGTGGAATTAGGTAGAAGGGGTGTCGTAGGAGGACAAGAAGATATGATTGTCGACGTCGCCAGCGAATTATCAAAGAAAGCTACTGTAAGGCAGAAAGGAGCCAAAAATGGAGACTAAAACGCAGAACTTAAAAGAATTAGCTAAAAACATTGATTTTCATCAGGTAAAAGGAATTGAGATGGATAAGATTACACTGGCTTATCCCAACTTAACGGTTGAAGAATCCTATGAAATTCAGAAACTATGGGAACAATGTGCCCTTCAAAGGGGAGATCATAAAATTGGATGGAAAATGGGTTTAACAAGTGTCGCTAAACAACAATCGGTTGGTGTGAATGAACCAATTTATGGGAGGCTAACTCAATCAATGGAGCTCAATCAAGATTCTCTCTCTCTTCAAGGGTTGATCCATCCCAGAGTTGAACCGGAAATTGCATTTGTAATGAAGAAAGATTTAAAGGGAAGCCACTTGACACCTCGGGATGTTTGGAGTGCTACAGAATTTATCATGCCTGCAGTTGAGGTTATTGATAGTCGATATAAGAATTTCTCTTTCACGTTAGTGGATGTTGTGGCAGATAATGCCTCATCTTCTCGTTTTATACTGAGTGATCAAGCATATTCCCCTTTCAACTATTCACTTGAAAATCTGGAAGTTTCCATGTTTAGAAATGGAGAAAAAGTTCAATCCGGTCTGGGTTCTGCTGTTTTAGGGCACCCTGTCAAATCCATTATTGAATTAGCCAAAATGTTGGATCGAGATGGCCAGGGAATCGAAGCAGGGATGGTTATTTTAACGGGAGGATTGACCGAAGCGATCAATATTTATGACGGTGACTCTTTGAAGGTTGATTTTGGTCCCCTTGGATTCATTGATTTTAATGTGTGTAATGGGAAGGATGAATAAGGGTGCCGATTGCTCATCTTCATATTCTCGAAGGCAGGAGTCCCGAAGTGAAAGAAGAGCTTGTAAAATCTCTGACTCTTTCAATTTGTGAATGTTTAGAAACAAAACCTGAACAAGTAAGAATTTTAATAAATGAAGTTCCAAAGGGGAATTGGGCAGTTGGTGGGACGTTGAAAGAATAGTAAGTATTTGTGGACATTATTTATTGGAGGTGCTAATGGTGCAAACACTTCATGGTCAGTCATTAACATTGCCTCAGTCGATTATAACAATTGGGGCATTTGACGGTGTACACAAGGGACATCAATCTGTGATTACTCATGTCGTACATGAAAGCAGAAAAAGAGGTATACCAAGCGTAGTGTATACTTTTGATCCACCTCCTCGTGCTTATTTCAAAGGTGCTAAAATGCTTACCACCTTGGATGAGAAGTTGGGACGTATTGAGTCTCTGGGTGTAGATTATGCCGTGATAGCCAGTTTCAATAAAGAGTACCTAAAACAATCGTCTTCCCAATTTATCAACACTCTAATGAGTTTCCATCCGGAAGAAATATTTGTTGGGAACGATTTTAGATTTGGTAATGGCAGAGAAGGCAATGTGGAAACGCTCAGGCAATTTTTTAAAGTAAGCACATTGAATCCTGTTTGTTGCGAGCAAGGAACAGTAATTTCCTCAACTAGAATCAGAAAGCTTATCGAGCAAGGGGAAAATTTCGAAGCTAGTAATCTGTTAGGGTTACACCTGCAACTTTAGAGAGTGCATTCATTGGATTTTCAATAATTGAAAACGCTTTAATAATGAATGAGGGGGAAATGAAAGTGAAAAGTTTGAAAAAATGGGGATTAAACTTGTTGAGTCTTCTTCTTGTATTAGGTGTATTGAGTGCTTGCGGTTCCGGAGAATCTGAAAAAAGCAGTGGATCTGAAGATAATAAGGGAAAAACGTATAGCTTTAAATTAGCTCATATTACACCACCGAGTCATATGTGGCATAAAGGGGCAGAAAAATTTAAAGAAGAGCTCGAAAAGAGATCAGAAGGTCGTATGAAAGTAGAAATTTATCCATCAAGTCAGTTGGGAACGGAAGCAGATATGGTAGAACAAATCGCTGCCGGTTCAGTCGATTTTGGTCTGATAACAGCTGCATATATGAGCTCAAGGGAACCTTCATTTGCTGCGTGGTTTACTCCTTATGCGTTTGAAGATTTAAATGCCGCAAATGAAGCAAGAGATTCAGAGGTAGCAAAGAATATTCTCAGTACGATCGATAAGCAAGGTTTAGTCGGCTTGGACTATTTATTCGCCGGACAACGAGTGATGTTGTTTAAAGATAAAGAAGTGAAGAACCCATCAGATATGGAGGGGTTAAAACTGCGTGTTACACCTAGTCCGCCAATGCAGGATTTCTATCAATTCTCTGGTGCTTCCACTGAGGGGCTTCCATTACCGGAAGTATATTCTGCCGTTCAAACAGGTGTAATTGATGGAATGGACATGGACTTGGATGCAGCCATCACCAATAAATATCATGAAGTAGTTAAATATGGGGCGGTGACTAATCACATGGTTTGGCCTGCAGTGGCGATGATGAATAAAGGAACATTCGAAGGACTTTCTGAAGAAGACCAGCAAATTGTCCGTGAATCCATGGCGGCAGCCGCAGATTTTGCAGCAACTACAAGAGCTGGACAAGAAGAAGAATTTAAACAGACTCTAAAAGATGAAGGTATGAAAATTTACGAACTAAATTCTGATGTATTTAAAGAACAGATGAAGCAGTTTGATGAGAAATATGGTCCGACAGATCCACTTATTCAAGAGTTTATTGATACCTTCCGTAAATAATAGATTAGCAATAGGGGGTCAAAATCATGAAAGCGATAAGTAACGGCATTTCTTCTATAGAAAAAATACTGTCAATGATCCTGATGTTTTCGATGGCCGTTATCGTAACGTTAGCAGTCGGTTTTCGTTATATCCTTAATTCCCCATTATCATGGGCAGGAGAAGTGTCTATATTTCTCCTGATCTGGATTAGTTTTATAGGAGGGAGCTTGGGGCTGAAGTATAAGTCCCAAGCCTCCGTCACAATCGTATTAGAATATGTTTCTTCGAAAGTTAGAAGGATCATACTTATTTTAGGGCATATAATTATGCTCGTTTTTCTCGTTCTCTTAATCTATTACAGCATTAGTTGGATTTTATCGCCTAGTGTTGCCTATCAAAAATCCACAGCCATGTTAATACCAATGTGGATTCCTTATTCAGCAGTACCATTGGGTCTTTCATTTGCAGGAATCCATGTATTATCTAACCTCTTTGATTTGATAAAGGAGGGGAAGTAATTGACAATATTAGTGGTTTTTTGTTTCTTTATCCTCCTCTTTATGTCTGTACCTATCTCCCTAGTACTGGGGATCACAACCGTACTCTATTTTCTAGTAGTAGGGAACGTAACGCTTTTGTCTTCTACTCCCATGAGGCTATACTCAGGCTTAGATAATTTTGGGTTATTGGCCATTCCTTTATTTATGCTGGCTGGAGAGTTAATGAATGGTGGTGGTATCACCACAAGGTTAGTAAAGTTTGCAAGAGTCTTAATCGGTCATGTTAGAGGCGGACTCGCGTATGTCACGATTATCGCTAACATGTTTTTAGCTTCCATACTGGGATCAGCTAATGCTCAGGCTGCCATGATGAGTAAAGTCATGGTTCCCGAAATGGAAAAAGAAGGCTACGATAGAGAGTTTTCATCAGCATTAACATTAGCCTCTTCTATAGTAGCTCCAATCATTCCGCCCAGCATGATCTTTATCATCTATGGAACTCTATCTGGTACTTCCATTGGTGGTTTGTTCATGGCCGGAATCATTCCAGGTATCATGTATGGAATCGGTTTTATCAGCTTAATCGCCTTCCTTGGATATAAATATAATTTTAAGAAGTCGACAAGAGCTTCTGCCAAAGAAATTATGACGAGTTCATTAAGTGTTCTCCCGGCATTACTTGTTCCATTCATTATTATATTTGGAATATTAAGTGGAGCATTTACAGCTACGGAGTCTGCTGCTATCGCCTCACTGGTAGCTTTTATTGTAGGAATGTTATTCTATAGGGAACTAAAATGGAGAAAAATCCCTGGTATTTTAGTGAATACAGTGACAGCAACAGCAACGGTTACTTTTTTGATTGCAATGGCCAATATCTTTGGCTGGATGATAGCATTTGAACAAATCCCACAAGCGATCGTAACGCAAATGACATCCTTATCAGATAACCCATTTGTTTTCCTGTTATTGGTGAATATACTACTGCTATTACTAGGTGCGGTACTGGATGGAATAGCGGCCTTAATCATATTAGTACCTGTTTTTATGCCCCTGATCACGGCATTTGAAATCGATCCGATTCATTTTGGCGTCATCATTTGCATCAACCTAACCATAGGCCTTCTCACACCACCTGTTGGGACTGGTTTGTTCATTGTTTCCTCGATTGCAGATGTGAAATTTGAAAGACTGGTAAAGGCAACCATGCCATTTCTCATGATGGGGATCTTCATCTTATTTATCATCACCTACTGGGAAGGGGCAGTGATGTGGATCCCGAATAAGCTTGGGCTATAAATACTATGACAGTTTTTTTAGAGAGAGCAGTTTTCTAAAAAAGGAAGTTGCTCTCTTTTTTTATAGGTAAATCCTCCCAATCATAATATAGTTCTAAATATTTATGTACCATTATGAATATTTATTCTATCATTATACTATTACATAATTTGGAGGTACATAAATGAAACAAAAGATTATTGCAGGAATTGCCAGTTTTACTCTACTATCCACCACGCCATTCAACGTTCTAGCAGAATCTCCTCAAACGACGATTCAAAGTACTCAACTTGATGAGAAAGATAAAAGCTTATTTAATAGCGAGCACTATGATTTTGTGAAGTACTCTGAGATCGAAGGGAAGCTTGATGCAATCGCACAGGAAAGCAATCGTGTGACCGTCGAGAAGAGTGATACAAAATCAGCGGCCGGACATGATATGTATGTAGTGACCGTTTCGGATGCGAAAGCGAAAGGGAAGTATGGTTACTATAAAGGTCTGCGTAAGAAAATGATCAAATCGCCTGATAAAGCACAGGACTTTATCGATAAGCACCCTGATCTAAAGGTTCCGGTGATGATCAATGCATCCATTCACGGAACAGAATTTGTTGGAACAGACGCAGCTCTTCAATTAATCGAGCGCTTTGCCACTGAAAATGACCAACAAACGAAAGGAATCCTCGAAGATCATATCCTGATCTTCAATGTGGTGGCTAACCCGGATGGGCGTATTGATGCTACGCGTTTCAACGGGAATGGAATTGACCTCAACCGTGATTTCATCACTCAATCCCAGCCTGAAACTGAGCATATGGTAGATCTGATCACGGAATGGAACCCGATGGTGTTTCTTGATCTGCATGGATATGTGAGAGGGTATGGCGGCCCGACAAATCCAGGTTTGATTGAGCCTTGTACGCCTCCTCATAATCCAAACTATGAATATGATTTGTATTCCAAATGGGCATTGAATCAGGCGGAAGCGATGGAATCCAATATCGTTTCGAATAAAGAAAACTATGAAAATACTCATACGGAATCGTCAAAAGTAGATTATCAGAATATGGAAGGGACTTATATCCCGCAACGTGATGATGCTGCCGGCTGGGATGATTATCCGCCGATCTTCACTCCAATGTATGCCATGTACCACGGGGCATATGGGTATACACTTGAAGCGCCGACCAATGATTGGGACGGAGTTCAATGGACCTATGATGCCGTGATGGGTGCACTGGGCTATGCCAGTGAAAACAAAGTAGATATGGTAAAAGATCAAATCGAAGTCTTTAAACGGGGTGTCCAGTTCGACCACCCGTTCCATACGGAAGGCCATTTCCCATCTGCTTATATTCTGCCAAATGATGAGCAGGATCAAACGGCTACTTTGAAAGCCGTTCTTCATCTTCAAGATAATGATATTGTCGTAGAAGAAGCTCAGAAGGATTTCACGTTTGATGGCGTGACCTATCCGAAAGGAACGTATATCGTACCGATGGATCAAGCAAAAGCCGGCCTTGCGAACACGATGCTTTGGGACGGGGAAGACATCACTGAAGATACACCGAGTATGTATGATATCTCTGCATGGAATCTGCCTGAATTATGGGGCTTCAATGCAGTGGAAGTAAGCAGTGACACTGAACTGAATGTAAAATCAAAACAAGTAAGAGCACTGAATGAAAGTGGAGAAATCGTCGGGGACGGACCTTATGCGATCCCGAATACCTCCGTGGAATCGATTGCGATTGCCAATCAATTACTAAATACCGGACACACTCTTCACAGAGGTGAAGATGGAACATTGTATGCAGGTGCCGATGCAAAAGCTGAACTTTCCGACCTGGTGAAGAATACTGCTGTCACGATTTCTTCCCAATCTGTTCCTGTTGGAGCGAAAGAAATTACGTCCCGGCATGTGACCCTCTTAAAAGATGGAGGAATGAACAAAGCTCAATCCCACTCTGGAACAAAGCTTGCCCTGGAACGTCTGGGCTTTACAGTGGAAGAAAAGACTCCCGGACAGGTAGCAGAAGAGGGTCTGGGTACAACAGATGTGTTTATTTATAATGGGAGATCGAATCTCATTTCCTATCAAAATAGTGTAGCCAATTCGGAATTCGGTTTGAAGGATGCAGCGCAATATGAAGCATTTAAAGCCAATGTGGAAGGTTTTGTAGCGGATGGTGGCCAATATCTTGCCGTCGGTGCAGGTGCATCTCAAGCCACGAAAAAGCTTGGATTAAGTGATGTGAAGGTGGAAACAGGCGGCTCCAACAGCAACGGAATCGTACAATTATCACACACGGATTCTACTTACACAGCTGGTTACGAGACAGAAGACCTTGGGTTTGTTTATCAACCAACCTGGTACACGAACACAGGCAATGCCGAAATTCTATCAAGCTATCACAACAGCACTGACTTCTTCCTGGCCGGACACTGGAAAGACAGTGAAGCGGCTCAAGGAAAGCCTGTTATCGTGAAGGATGAAAATGTATTGTTGATCGGACTCGAGCCAACATTCCGGGATCATACGGATTATCTGTTCAGACTCGTTTCAAATGCGATTTTTGCACAATAAGGAAATGGAAGAGCCGTCCAAATTGGGCGGCTTTTTTTCATCAATATACTTGTATTAATACTATTCTTTATATAGAATATATTTTGAATACTTTTAATAGTTTGATGAATGACCATTCATTCAGTTTATCTGAAAAGGGGAGGGATACAATTGAATATCGCTACACGGTTAGACCAAATCGCTCAAGAGAAAGCAGATAAAACAGCCTATCATTTCTTAAATACTTCCAGTACATACGGGGAATTAAATGCAGCTGTATCGAAATTTGCAAGTGGCTTAGAGCAATCGGGTCTGAAAAAAGGGGATCACATCGCGCTTGTATTAGGGAATTCACCGCATTTCGTCATTGGATTATATGGGGCATTACGAATGGGGTTAAAGGTGATACCAATCAATCCGATCTACACACCGGATGAAATTGGCTACATTCTGAAAAATGGTGACGTGAAAGCCATTGTGACTCTTGATTTGCTATTTCCATTAATCGAAAAAATGCAGCATCTATTATCCGATGTCGAGCAATTTATCCTGTGTGAATCAGGGGATGAACGGGCAAAGGACATTGATTTAGAGAAAATCTCGCTTGCATACCCTAAAATGAAATCGTTTACAAGTGTTCTCGGAAAGGGCGATCCTGCGTTTAAGGGGGAGGAAGTGGATGAAAATGAAGTAGCCATCATCCTTTACACCTCGGGAACGACGGGGAAACCGAAAGGCGCCATGCTGACGCACAAAAATATTTATTCCAATGCAACCGATGTCGGCAGCTATTTACGAATGAATGAAGATGACACCGTCATTACAGCTCTGCCTATGTTTCACGTCTTCTGTTTGACGGTGGTCCTGAATGCGCCATTGATGACAGGGGCGACCCTATTAATCGTTCCGCGCTTTAGTCCAAAAGCCATTTTTGACCTGTCGAAGACCTATCAGCCAACCGTATTTGCCGGCGTACCAACCATGTACAACTTCCTGTTCCAGTATCCTGAAGGAAATCCAGAAGATTTATCATCTCTCCGTCTCTGTATTTCAGGCGGCGCTTCCTTGCCGGTGGCCTTACTAAAAAACTTTGAAAAGAAATTCAACGTCATGATTTCTGAAGGCTATGGTTTATCCGAAGCGTCTCCTGTGACATGCTTCAACCCGCTGGATCGACCAAGAAAGCCGGGATCCATCGGAACATCGATCATGAACCTGGAGAATAAAGTCGTCGATGAATTGGGAGAAGATGTACCAGTCGGACAAGTCGGCGAACTGATCGTCAAAGGCCCGAATGTCATGAAGGGATATTACAAAATGGAAGAAGAAACAGCGGCAACGATCCGTGACGGCTGGTTATACACCGGAGATCTTGCCCGCATGGATGAAGAAGGGTACTTCTATATTGTGGACCGTAAAAAAGAACTGATCATTGTGGGAGGTTACAACGTCTATCCGCGTGAGGTCGAAGAAGTGCTGTATAATCATCCTGGAATCGTGGAAGCAGCGGTCATCGGTGTCCCGCATCCCGAACTAGGTGAAGCTGTGAGCAGCTATGTTGTGAAAAGCGAGCCATCCTTAACTGAGCAGGAAGTGCTGGATTACTGTAAAGAGCATCTAGCGAAGTACAAACTTCCAACTTCCATCGAATTCATTGATGAGCTTCCGAAAAATACAACTGGGAAAATTCTAAGAAGAGCGCTGAAAGAACAAGTGCTTCAATCATAAAAAAAAGAAGATGTTCAGTGGTTCACTGAGCATCTTTTTTACGTTATTTCATCAATTTACTAGCCTGTAAGAGCTTTGATTCCCCTTTTTCCCAGGTTTCAACCTGCTCGATCGCCTGCTCGGGTGTGAATCCCTGGCCAACCAGTACACCTGACAAAATGAATTCCTGGAAGAGATGGGTAAGGTTGATGCCTTCTTCAACTTCAGACAGGGCTCGGGTTACAAGTGGTTGAATATATTCAACCCATTGATCGGGAAGGCTTTTCGTATCACGATAATAGTGATATAGCCAGTCAATTTCATTTGGATGTTGATTCCCATAAGCATGTTGTGGAACATAAGGATGTTGATTGATAGGATAATACAAGATAAACACAGCTCCTTCATGGGTAGATGTCACGTTTAGTCTATGCATCAAAACCGGATGTGTTCAGCCTGATTTAAAAAATGAAAGGGTTTTCTCGGTTTATGTCGAATCATACATAGGGAGGAAACACTTAAACAAAGGGGAGAACAAATATGGAATCGATCTTACTAGAACAAAAAGGCAACGTCGCCACGGTCACAATCAACCGAACGGAGGCAATGAACGCCTTTAATTACGATACACTGAACGAACTCCAGCAAGTTGTCGAAGCACTCCGCATCAACCCTGACGTCAGAGTCGTCATATTCACAGGAAGTGGAGAAAAAGCCTTCTCGGTTGGAGCCGATCTCAAAGAACGCAAAACTCTGACTGAACAACAAGTCATCCGCAATGTCTACAAAATCGGCGAAGTCTTCCAATCCGTCTCTACCCTCCCACAACCGACCATCGCCGCCATGAACGGATACGCATTTGGCGGAGGAATGGAGCTGGCACTGGCATGCGATTTCAGAATTGCAGTAGCAGGCACCACAATGGGGCTGACCGAAACAAGCCTGGCCATCATCCCGGGGGCAGGCGGAACCCAGCGCCTTCCACGATTAGTAGGGGAATCCAAAGCACTGGAGCTTATTCTGACGGCTAAGCGATTAACTTCAGAAGAAGCATTGGACATCGGACTCGTTACAAGAGTAGTAGAAAAAGAGAATTTCCTGGGTGAAGTCCATGCATTCGTGGAACCTATGCTGTCTAATGGCCCGATTGCCCTGCAGCAAGCTAAGTTCGCCGTGAAGAATGGTATGAACGTAGACCTGCAGACCGGATTACAGATTGAAAGAAAAGCATATGAGATTACAATTCCTACGGAAGACCGTGTGGAAGCATTGTTGGCGTTTAGTCAGAAGCGGAAGCCGGATTTTAAGGGGAAGTAAGTGAGCTAGTCCATAATCGGGGGCAGTTACAAAATTCCAAAGACCAAATTTCTCAAGTATATCATAGAGAAATTTGGTCTTTTTATGTTACAAGTTCTTAGATAAATGATTACACCCCAAGTCTTACCTTAAGATAGTCCCTAAGCCGTTAGAGAGAATATTTATTTAATGGTAATTTTATGTAAATAGTATCTGGGATCCGAAGTCGGGTTTGTAAGGGGGGTTTAGGGTTTGAAAAAAGTACCGGTAGCATTATGCTTGTTTTTCCACATCATTTTTTCTTTTCAATTCCATGCAAGGTCAGAGAGTAATAATCAAGTGGAACTCATAGACAGGTTTGTGACTGAATCGATGGAGGAGTATGGGATTCCCGGAGCTTCTTTAGCGATTATTAAAGATGGAAAGCTCATGTTTCAACAAAGTTGGGGAGAACAAAGGAAGGGGACTCCTGTCAAGAAGGATACGGTGTTTACGATAGGTTCTATCAGCAAGCCTTTAACTAGCTTTGCAATCATGAGGCTAGTGGATGAAAAGAAGGTTGAACTTGATCAGGAGATTGACTGGTATTTGCCTGCCTTTCATTACAATAAAAATGGATATGATAAGAACATCACCGTTAGGCAGCTGTTGACACATTCAAGTGGAATCAGTTCTTATGAAGGGTTAAAAATTGCAGATCGTAATCTGCGAGGGAAAAATGCAATAAATGTTTCGGTTCAAAAGCTGAATAATGTTCATTTGAATAATGAGCCGGGGGAAGTGCATCAATACAGCGCTGCGAATTATTTACTTTTAGGAAAAATCATAGAGAATGTCACAAACCTACCATTTTCGGAGTTTATGGAAGATGAGGTATACAGCGAAATTGGGATGGATCGGACCGTCTCGACTTTCGAAGGAGCTAAAGTATTGGGGTATCAGCCCGGTTATCAATCATGGTTTGGAATGCCCATGAAAAGCAAAGGATTTTTTGATGATAGTGGGGCCCCATATGGTTACATGGTCTCTACAACGGATGATATGTCAAAGTTCATTAAAATTCTGCTGGATGGTGGTAAGATCTTATCTAAGGATTCATTCGATACTTATACTTCACCTCATTATCATAGAAAAGAGGATATGTATTATGGACTGGGCTGGAGAATCTCTACAGAGGTTGATAATTCTTATTATTTTCACGGCGGAGAAACACCTGACTCCCGGGCTGAATTATTCATAAACCCGGAACAAGACTATGGATTTATCCTTCTCACAAACAAAAACAACTTCTCTGAAGTCCTTTCAACAGTTTGGATGAGGGAAGGAATCAAGATGATTGTGGAAGAGGGAAAGTCCCCGGAAGTGCAGCAGTTGAATCATCACATGCAATGGAGTACTTTAATAGTAACTCTTTTTCTTCTACTATTGTCATCCTGGAACTTAAATCGACTAATAAAGAAAACTAAAATTAAGTCGAAGGTATGGATATTCATTGGAGTGCTATCTATACTGTTATCAATTATTATGATTCCTCTACTAATTTATCTGTTCAGTTCGCCTTGGAACACAATCAATCTATATGCACCTGCTATTTCTATCCTCATCAAGGTTTTAGTTGGTATACTGGCAACGAATGGAGTTCTTTTGTTATTTGTTGTTTATTTCAAAAAAAGTTCAGTTGGTGATTGAAGGATAATACCTGTAAGCAGAATGTATTACTCAGCTAGAAAAACGATTTAACAAACATATTTAAACCAAGAGGTTCCAACTCGGAGCCTCTTTTTCATATGGACCTTTTTAAACACCAGAAATCATGTAAAATAAAGAATCATACTAAAAAAACACTGGAGTGACTCCTGTGAAAAAGAAACAGCTTAAACTAAGTACCATCATCATTCTCTTCGTGTGCATCGTTGTCCTGGTGTCCCTTGTGATTACAGACTTGCTTATTTCCAGGACAATCAATGACAACATTGAGTCTACTATTGAAGAAAAGGCGAAAATCGTTTCCCGGACGGTCTCTCATTCCACGATTGTGAAGAGAGGTTTAGAAGGGGAAGGTGAAGATCAAATTCAAGAATACACCCAAGATATCCAGAAATCAGCAGAGGTTCTGTTTGTAGTGGTAATGGATATGGAAGGGATACGTAAATCTCACCCTGATCCCGATCGTATCGGCAAGCATTTTGTCGGCGGTGATGAGAAAGAAGTGCTCCGAGGAAAGGAAACATTGTCTATTTCAGAGGGGACTTTGGGCCAATCCGTCAGGGCGTTTTCTCCTGTCTTTAACGAAGAAAATCAACAGATAGGGGCTGTCGCAGTAGGGATTTCCCTGGGGAGCGTGGAGGAAGCATTGACCATGAGTCACCGGAATATATTAGTGGGATCCATGATCGGGATTATTTTTGGAATCATTGGGGCGGTTATTATTGCCAGATACATAAAGAAAATTTTATTTGGGTTGGAGCCGATTACGATAGCGAAAATATTGGAAGAGCGGAATACGATGCTTCAGTCTGTACATGAGGGGGTAGTGGCTGTCAATAAAGATACAACCATCTCATTAGTGAATAAGTCTGCTCTCAAAATATTTAATAAAGCGGGACTAAGCTCGGATCCAATCGGAATGCCCATCAAAGAATACATGCCGCACACCAGGTTGGAAAGAGTCATCGCTACGGGGAAACCTGAGCTTGACGAGGAGCAGACCATCAATGGGGTATCTATCCTGGTAAACCGTGTTCCGTTAATCGTCAATGATGAAGTAGTCGGGGCGATATCCACCTTCCGTGATAAAACGGAAGTGAATCAATTGGCTGAGCAGTTAACTGGTGTGAAATCCTATGCGGAAGCGCTCCGGGCCCAGTCGCATGAATTTATGAATAAGATGCATGTGATTCTGGGATTGGTGAAGATGAGGGATTACAATCATTTAAATCGCTACGTGAAAGAACTTGTTTCCTTACGGGTCGATGAAGTGAGCACGGTAACGTCGAAAGTGAAAGATCCTGCTTTGGCTGGTTTTATCATGGGGAAACTGAGCTATGCGAGGGAAAAGAACGTTGCATTGACCATTGAATGCCACCACTTTATCCCGGAACCCAAAGATTCTACTGTTACACATGAACTGATTACCGTGATTGGAAACCTATTGGATAATAGTGTTGAAGCAACGACAAATAGTGATGAAAAGGAAGTGCTGCTGGAGCTATTCTATGAGGACGAGCAATTTGAAATGGTCGTGACGGATTCAGGAGAAGGAATGGCGGATGAAATAGCAGAGGAGATCTTCACCAAAGGATACTCTTCTAAAGGGGAAGGAAGAGGATACGGTCTCTTCTTAGTGAAAGAAAGTCTCCGTAAACTGAATGGAACCCTGCACGTTGAATCAAAGGTAGGATCTGGAACGACGATGATTGTTCAAGCTTCATATAAGGAGGGGAACACGGATGATTAATGTATTGATCGTGGAAGATGATCCGATGGTGGCCCAGTTTAATCAAAGGTATCTGGAAGAGATCAAAGGGTTTCATTTAATCGGAATTTCGAATTCGATTGAAGATGCCTTGGGGAAAGTAAATGAGTATAAGATTGACCTGATTTTATTGGATGTTTATATGCCTGGGAAACGAAACGGGATGGATTTATTAGGGCAGATACGCAAGGAACAGCTGGAGACAGATGTCATCCTCATCACAGCGGCATCAGAAGTCGATAATATCCAGAGCGCCCTACGGATGGGGGTAGTGGACTACTTGATCAAGCCTTTTGAATTTGACCGGTTTAAAAAAGCATTGACGACTTATCGGGAGAGTAATCGTATGCTTCAAAAGCAATCTACCATCGATCAGAGTGAACTGGATTTCCTTTTACTTAGGGATGTACAAGTCGGGGAGAAGGCACCCCTTCCAAAAGGGTTGACGAGCAGTACATTATCATCAATCTACGATGAGATTATGAACTTTGAAGAAGAGTCGTTTTCAACCGATGATATTGCAGACGTGACGTCCATTTCACGGGTGTCGATCAGAAAGTACCTCAGGTTTTTGAAAGATATTGGCGTCGTGGATGAAACTCTGATCTATGGTATTGGACGGCCCGTCTATCAATATACAAGGAACAAACTGAATAGTTCACGCATTCAAAACTATTTGTAAGCAGCCTATCCGGCTGCTTTTTTTAATTTCAAAAGTCAACCAATAGTTTCATAATCTATGAAAGTATAAAGCGTTTTCATATGATGGTTATACATTGTAAGCGATTACGTTAGGAGCGATTGGATGACTCGAAAGCATTTAAAAGAAGAAGCATTATCCATACATGAATCTCATGCAGGGAAAATTGAAGTGGTGAGTAAGATTGATATTTCATCTGAAGAAGACCTTAGTCTTGTCTATACCCCGGGTGTCGCCGATGTATGTAAGACAATAGCTGAGGATCCCAGGCAGGCCAATACGCTGACATCAAAAGGGAACATGGTGGCCATCGTCACAGACGGTTCAGCTGTATTGGGTCTCGGTGATATCGGTCCGGAAGCCGCGATCCCGGTCATGGAAGGAAAAAGCATGTTGTTTAAGAAGTTCGGCGGTATAGATGCATTCCCCCTTAGTTTGGATACGAAGGATGTAGATGAAATCGTCACGATCATTAAAGCCTTGTCCCCTTCTTTTGGAGGGATCAATCTGGAGGATATTTCAGCGCCTCGCTGCTTTGAAATTGAAAACCGGTTAAAGAAAGAGTTGGATATTCCCGTTTTCCATGATGACCAGCATGGTACAGCCATTGTCGTTCTAGGCGCATTAGTCAATGCGCTGAAGGTCGTAAACAAATCATTTAAGAAAGTGAAAATTGTCATCAATGGGGCAGGGGCAGCTGGAATCGCGATTGCAGAACTCCTTTTATTCGCAGGTTATGAAGATATTATTCTCGTAAGCTTAGAAGGTGTCCTGTGCAGGGGTGAGAAATGGATGAATACTACCCAAGAGGATATTTCCTCACGCACGAACCTGTTAGGGGTGCGGGGTGAATTATCCGATGCGATAAAAGGGGCCGATGTATTTATCGGTGTATCCGGACCTGGAGCCCTCAAGAAAGAGTATATTAAAACGATGAATGAGCAGCCGATTGTGTTTGCCATGGCTAATCCCATTCCAGAAATTTATCCGGAGGAAGCACTGGAAGCAGGCGCAGCGGTAGTGGGGACAGGGAGATCGGATTATCCGAATCAGGTCAATAATCTTCTCGCTTTTCCAGGGATTTTCAGGGGGGCTCTGGATGCGAATGCAAAGGACATCTCAATGGAAATGAAAGTGGCTGCTTCCTATGCCATTGCCGATGTGATCAAACCTTCTGAATTGAATCCTCAATATATTATTCCAAAGGCGCTTGATCCCCGTGTGGCAGAAAAAGTCGGGGAGTCCGTGCGAAAGATTGCATGTAAGAAAAGCAAAGCAAACAGTTCAGTCTCGTAATAATAAAAACGACAAAGGGGATGATTAAGATGGGACAAGGAGCATCAACACTACCATATAAAAATGAGAAAACAAAAGAGAATGTGACGCTTACGAAAGATCGATCGCTTCAGATTTTCAATATGCCGATCCTTTGGTTCCTGATCTTTACGGGAATTACGTTGGCCAGCTTGTATACGGGGAACCTTCCAGGGGGAATGATCGGTAGTCTTCTCGTCATGATGATCCTTGGGGAATTATTCGGATGGTTAGGAGACCGTACGCCAATCGTGAAAACATTCCTTGGCGGAGGTGCCATCATTGCGATCTTTGGATCTGCTTTTATGGTTTACGCTGGTTTACTTCCGGAAGCCACAGTCACGTCCATGACCGACTTTATGAAATCAGGCGGATTTTTGAATTTCTATATTGCTGCATTAATCACGGGAAGTATCTTAGGAATGAATTCAAAGGTTCTAGTTAAAGTGGGACTTCGCTATTTCCTTCCGATTTTCGGAGCGGTAGCCGGAGCCGTGATTGTTGCAGGAATCTTTGGATCTCTTGTCGGATTTACCCTTCAAGAAGCGATCCTCGTCATTACAATGCCAATCATGGGTGGTGGAATGGGAGCGGGAGCTGTCCCCATGAGTCAAATCTATTCTGAGATGATGGGGAACGATCCGAGCTATTATATTTCAATGCTCGTGCCGGCACTGGCATTGGGGAATGTATTTGCCATCATTTTAGCATCGGTTCTTGATATAATCGGAAAAAAAGTACCTTCCCTAAGTGGAAACGGCCAGCTTATGAAAGGTTTTACCTACGAAAAAACCAAGCAGAAGTATAACATTGAAAAGATGGGAGTAGGCTTACTCGCTGCCCTGACATTCTTCACGGTTGGAACATTGCTGGGATCCGTTCTTCCCCTTCATCCATATGCCATCATGATCATACTTGTGGCTGCAGCAAAGATTTCAAACATGATCCCTCAAAATGTTGTAGAGGGTGCCAGTCAGTGGTATCAATTTGTAGCAAGCAACTGGACGTTCGCTTTATTATTTGGGATCGGTGTCGCTTACACCGACTTAGATACCGTTATTGCAGCGTTGACGCTGCAATATATTTTGACCGTATTCGGAGTGGTATTAGGGGCGATCATCGGAGCGGCGATCCTTGGGAAAGTCGTTGGCTTTTACCCTATAGAAGCTGCGATCACCGCCGGATTATGCATGGCGAATATGGGAGGAACAGGGGATGTTGCCGTATTGTCAGCATCGAAACGAATGGAGCTTATGCCATTCGCTCAAATCTCTTCCCGGTTAGGTGGCGCATTGATCCTGCTGTTGGCCGGATTAATTATCCCGCTGTTGTAAATATGGTACACTTAGGCTTGACTCTAACAGTCAAGCCTATCTTTCATTTTATAATAGATTGTGGTGACGTAAATGGACGTAATATTAATTGTACTGCCTGCATTACTGGTCTTTGCCGTTGGATATATCGGTCAAAAGAAACTTGGTTTCGAGATCAATTCGATTTCGAAGATGGCCATATACTTAATGTATCCGTTTCTTGCATTCAAGACCTTTTACGAGAATGAACTGAATATGGATTATCTTTATATTTTTCTCTTTTGTATCGCGCTTTGTGTGATTTTGATTGTATCTATTAAAATAGTGGCTAAGTTTAGAAACTATTCAAAACCGAAAGTGTCGGCCATGATTTTATCTGGGGTATTCATGAACAGCGGCAACTATGGAGTGCCGATCATCCTATTCGCTTTCGGTGAGCTCGGGTTTCGCTATGCGGTCATTATGATGGTGATACAGTCATTTCTTATGAATACAATCGGCCTCTATTATGCTGTCAGTGGCAGTGATAAAAAGAGGGAAACGAGGGAAATCTGGATGAAGATCGTCAAGATGCCGATTCTGCATGGTGCTTTTCTTGGATTGGGCTTTCAATTGTTTCATCTTGATGTGCCGGTGTTTATGAGTCAGACCATTGATCTGATTTCCCAGGCAACGATCCCTACTATCATGGTGGTGTTAGGGATGCAATTAGCGACATTGGGAGGGAAGAAGGTGGAAAGAGGCGCCCTTTCCTTTATAGTGATCATGAGAATGGTGGCTTCACCCATCATAGCTCTGGGCGTTGTTTCGTTTCTTCCTATTTCTACCATGTTGGGATCGATTCTCATTATTTTGGCAAGCATGCCGACTGCTGCGAATACGACGATGTTTTCATTGCAGTTCAATACAGAACCTGATTTAGTATCGACAAGTACACTTGTCACTACACTTATGAGTATTGTGACGATCCCGATTATGTTAGCTCTTGTATCCTTATAGAAGCGAAGCTGCTTGAGATTTCTCAAGTAGCTTTTTTTAATGGATGAAAGGAAGCGGAAGTCTCTCTTTTTGACAACTGTCGTCGAATCTATTACTATTGTAAAATAAATTCCAACCAATTCAATCAGATTAAGGAGGATTATTCATGGCTGGCTATGTTCAACCGATTAATGAACAAAAGGGCCCAGAGAAAGCGAGTACCCAATTGAACCAGCCACAGACATCTTTAGTGGCTGGCGGTTTAATCATTACAGCGATTCTTGGGCTATATTTACTCATTACACAAGACATTGCACAAACCGTGTTATTGGTGCTAGGGCTGCTGTTAGGATATACATTATTTCATGCACGATTCGGATTCACTTCTGCTTTCCGCAGAGTGATGTCTGTAGGGAACGGGCAGGCACTGCGGGCACATATGGTGATGCTTGCCGTTGCCGTAACGCTGTTTGCTCCGATCCTTGCGACAGGGTACACATTCTTTGGGGGTGAAGCGGCAGGTTATGTATCGCCCGTAGGTATAAGTTTACTGGTAGGTGCCTTCCTGTTTGGGATTGGCATGCAGCTTGGAGGAGGCTGTGCTTCAGGTACCCTTTACGCAATCGGCGGCGGTCGCTCCGTTATGTTTATCACATTGCTATTCTTTATTGTCGGTGCCACAGTCGGAGCCTATCATCTTCCATTTTGGACAGAGGAAATGCCGTCCTTTAAACCTATTTCATTAGCAACCTCTACCGGATTAGGTTATTTTGGGGCATGGCTCGTTTCGATTTTATTCTTTGGCTTCATTGCGTGGATTACACTGCGGGTGGAGAAGAAGAAAAACCCGCCCCGCATGGCGACACTCCCAACGACTAAAGGCTGGAAACGGATTCTACGTGGATCTTGGCCCCTTATCGCAGCTGCGATCGTGCTGGCTGTGTTAAATGCCCTCACTCTCATGACACGGGGGAATCCTTGGGGAATCACTTCTGCCTTTGCTCTATGGGGATCAAAGGTTGCCGGAATGTTCGGGGTCGACGTGGCAAGCTGGGGCTACTGGACAGGAGCCAATGCTGAAGCTCTTCAAGCATCGATCTTTGCTGATTCCACAACTGTATTAAACTTCGGTGTCATCCTTGGAGCATTTCTTGCATCTGCTGCAGGTGGCCTGTTCCGTTTTAATAAAATCACTGGGAAAAATGCCATGGCGTCTGTCATTGGTGGGCTACTGATGGGATACGGTGCCCGTTTGGCCTTTGGTTGTAACATTGGTGCTTACTTCGGAGGGATTGCTTCCTTCAGCCTTCACGGTTATATTTGGGGGATCCTTGCCCTTGGAGGTACGTTCCTGGCACTTTATCTTCGTCCGTTGTTCGGATTATCGGTGCCGAAACCGAAGGATACATTTTGCTAACTGGATAGTTTGAAAAATCCTGCATGTCGTTACACATGCAGGATTTTTTTTTGGGGATTATTCACCGCCATAATAAATAACCATCTGGCACACAGTTGTTACTCCTGAATGATTTACATACTCATGCCCGGAGTCTGCGGCAAAACGAATAGAACTTCCTTCTGTAAGAAGATAGGTTTCTTCCCCGATATTAAGGGCAATCTTCCCTGACAGCACCGTGATGTATTCCTCTACCCCCTTCGTATGTCCTTCATTTCGATACGAGCAGCCCGGTTTCATTTCAACCCGGTAGCTTTCCCATTTTTTCAGGGGATCGAAAGGGAAGATGGGATAAACGATGTAGTTTCCGTTATCTTCAAGAACAGGCTGAACGTCTTGATAATGAATGATGGATATTTGATTGCTTGGCTTTTCAATCAGTGAAGAGAAGGATACCTTCAAGCCATTGGCGATCTTCCATAGAATTGCGACCGTCGGATTCGAATCACCACGTTCAATCTGACCGATCATCGCCTTGCTTACACCGGTGCGCTCTGCCATCTGCTCAAGGCTGAAGCCGCGCTCCCTGCGGATCTTCCGTATATTATCACCAATTTGAATCGGGAAATTTTCCATGCCAAAACTCCTCTTGTATACTATAGTGTCTATATGTATAATATAATAAATTATCAAAAAATTAAAATAGTAAATTACTTCTATTATAAAGGATGTGAGAGGATGGAGGCACTGCTTTCCACGAAAAAAGTGAGTGATTTTCGTCTGGGCCTGCAGGGAGGGCTCAGCATAGCCATCGGATACATGCCTGTTGCGTTAACCTTTGGGTTGTTGGCACGGACAACCGGCCTCACGGTCACGGAAACGGTACTGATGAGCATGCTCGTGTTTGCAGGGGCTGCTCAATACATATCGCTGAGTCTGATCGCGGTTGGTACCGGGATCATTGAAATTATTCTTACCACGTTCATCGTAAACATCCGTCACTTCCTGATGTCGGCTTCTTTAAGTGAAAAGCTCGAGGAAGACCGACTATTTAAAAAGCTTTTTTATGCGTTTGGGATTACGGATGAAACCTTCACGGTCATCAGCGTCAAAGATGGCAAAGTAAGAACAGGTTTTGCCGTCGGGGTGATGCTCATTTCATACGGAAGCTGGGTCGTGAACTCTGGTATAGGCTACTTCATCGGGGAAATCCTTCCCGAATTTTTACAAGCGAGCATGACGATCGCTCTTTATGCCATGTTTGTGGGACTCCTCGTTCCTTCCATGAAAAAAAGTGTCAAGGTCACGTTTTTAGCCATAGTGGCCGGTGTGTTGAATAGCATCCTGCTTTTCACGACGAACCTTTCAAACGGATGGTCGATTGTACTTGCTACCATCGTTTCAGCCGTGATTGTGGAATTGGTGGTCATGATGAAGGGAGGAGGGAGAGCGAATGAATAGAGCGATAGTTTTGATGATCATCGGTATGGCGATTGTCACGTATATTCCCAGAATGCTTCCTTTCCTCGTATTCAAAGGGAAAGAACTGCCTCCATTTCTTCAAGGGGTATTAAAGAATGTCCCTTTTGCCGTATTGGGCGCTTTGATATTTCCTAGCATCTTGTTGATTCAAGAGGGGAATCTTATGTTTGGAGTCGTCGGGACGGGAGCCGCATTTGTCATTGCCTTTCTGGGTGCCAACGTCATCCTTGTGGTGGTCGGGGCGATTTCTGTTCTGTCTTTATATTCGGTATTCTTGATGTAAGCCGCGATTCGGGTCGTGGCTTTTTTGGTTGGATAGAAAGGAGAGGAATGATGCGGAGATATGTCGAATGCTGAAGAATGGCAGATAAATCATTAAAATGGCAGTTAACATTTTATATTGGCAGATACAATGAAATTACGGCCGATAAATTGATCATATGGCACGTAAATCCCCAGAGTGGCAGATAAACGATTTTCCACATCAAGCCAAACACTTTCACTGGCATGTGTTTAGGTTCTAAATCTTTGGACAGGGTATTACATATAGTAAAGAAGACGAGAAGGGAGGAAGTATGTTGGTTAGAAAATGGGCGTTCAGGTCGATATTGGCTTATTTGCTATTAGGCTTGTTTCTATATGTGTATTTATTCTTCTTGGCGGATTCTACTTTGCCTGACATGTACAAAGGAAGCAGTGCAGATCCGGCCACCTTTATGAAGGATAAAGAAATTATGCTGAGTGAGGATTTCTCGAAAATCAAGAACCTCCTGTTTTTCTTATCCACTCCTTATGAATGGTTGTTTTATTTCCTGATCCTGATTCTCGGGGTCTCGCGTGCGTTTGAGAAGTGGGCGAGGGGAACGGTGAAAAATGGTTTCCTGCAAACGGCCATTTATTTGTTCTGGTTATCGATTGCTTCGTTCCTGGCGATTTTTCCACTGCAGTACATTTCGTATACTATTTCGAAGAGCTACAATATTTCAACCCAGACGTTCTCCATGTGGATGAAGGATGAGATCACGGATTTCTGGGTGAATTACCTCCTTATGTTCATCATTGTATCGGTGTTATATGGATTGATGAAACGATTCAAGCAGCGCTGGTGGCTAGCGGCCTGGGCATTGTCGGTACCCTTTACGATTTTCATGATGTTCGTGCAGCCGGTTTTGATCGACCCGCTATATAACGATTTCTATCCACTGAAGGATAAAGCATTAGAGGAACAAATCCTGACTCTTGCCGACAAGGCAAACATTCCAACGGACCACGTATTTGAAGTCGACATGTCGGAGAAGACTAATTCACTCAATGCGTATGTAACCGGAGTCGGATCCAATTCCCGGATCGTTCTTTGGGATACCACTCTTGAAAAATTAACGGACAAGGAAATCCTGTTTGTGATGGCCCATGAAATGGCTCACTATGTGGAGAAGCACATCTATATCGGCATTGCCATCTACTTGATCCTATCCTTCTTTGGGTTATTCCTGACGGCTAAGCTGATGAGAGGCATCGTCGCCAATCATAAGGAAGACATGAAAGTATCGAGCGTGTCGAACTTGAGCTCCTTACCCCTGTTCTTGATGATTACGTCCATGCTCCTGTTCACTATCAGTCCCCTTAGCAACTGGATCTCACGCTACCAGGAAACGAGGGCTGACCGATATGCAATAGAAATGACGGACGATAAAGAAGCCGCCATCTCATCTTTCCAGAAGTTATCGAAGGTGGGATTATCTCAGGTCAATCCGCCTTTACTTGTGAAGATCTTCCGTTATGGTCATCCCACGATGCTTGAACGACTTTCCATGCTGGAACAGTACGAAGCGGAGAAAAAAGAAGAATAAAGAGAAAAAGCCTGGTCACGTGGGACTAGGCTTTTTCTCTTTTACTGATAATCAGGTTCTTGGCTTTCTCTGTCATATAAGCAAAAATCACATCTTTGTGATGAAGTCCGGAGTTGGTTAGTTGAGTTTCCAGCCATTCTTTCGATTTCCCAAGGAGCACCAGGTTCCGTGTTTGGATCTTCCCATCCACAATCACTGAAATCGGCAATCCCTCATCATCGATTTTAAGGTTGAGATGTTGGACGGTAACAGGGGTGTTTTCCACCTTCGGAATGACGCTCACTTCACCAATCGGCTCGAGCATGGCGTAGTCCACATCTGAAATTTTGGGGTAACCTTGGGAGCGTAGAATGGAGGTTAATTGAATCAGAGAGATCTTGGATTTCTCCAGATTATCCTCTAATATCTCTCCATTTTTAATCAGTAAGGTAGGCTCTCCCAAGAAGAACCGATTCCCCCATTGACTTAGGGTCAGGAATGAGAACAGTACATGAAGCCCGACTAAAATGACAAGAGCCGCGATAGTTGGCCAGAAATTCGTGGAAATCAGTGGTTCGGAGGCAATGGTTCCAACGATAATAATTGCCACAAGATCATAGGGAGTCATTTGTACAATTGTGGATTTTCCCATCAGTCGCATAGCGGCGATGGTGATTAAGTAGAGAACAAGTACTTTTATTAGCAGGATCATCATATTCGCTCCAAAGTGTATAGGGTAGCTATAGGGTTTGCTATTTGAATGGAAGTCATGCATGAAATGAAGGGACCAAAGGCACGTCCATTAAAAAAGGAATAGCTGACTCATGTATAGAGTCAGCTATTATTTATCATCCGCAGCTTAGGTTCAGTTCGTTTAATTCTTTTGATAATTTCATGAACAGAGGTTTATTTTTCTTATCCAGGGCGGCGTCAATGTCTGTCAGGAGTTTTGTCTTGCGCGTCATCAGAATGCTTTCATGCAGCACCATGTCGATATAGATCTCCATCACACTTCTCTCAGCGGCTTTCTTACGGGTCATAGCAGAAGCTTTCATCATTTCGGTATAGGACTTTTTGTTTTCCATATACGGTCACCCCTGAATTCTTTTTATTAGTATATGGGGTAAGTAGTAAAAATTCAACCAAAAAATTAAATATTCTGATAATTTTTTATCCTTAACGGAGTAGCGTATAGTTAATTTCAGAATTTTTAAAAATATACGAGACAACCCTCGAAATTTATGGTATTATTTTGGTGGAAAATGTAAATGGAGGCGATGAAATGAGAGAAAAATCTCGAATTATAGAAGAATATGAAGTGAATCCCCATACGATGATCCTGCAGCCAATTGAGTACGGTGCCAGGACATTTACCAAAATCATAGAGGTAGATGACATACTAATCTCCCCTTTTAAACCGTTCGATATTTTAAAGAAGAGCTGTGAATTCTTTGGTTCCTCCTATGAAGGAAGAAAAGAAGGCACCAAAAGACTTACGGGTATCATCTACAAAGCTCCCATCATGGTGAATCCTCAGATGTCCATTTATCTATTTCCAACATCTTCTCCTGTCAAGCAAGAATGCGCCTGGATTTCCCATTCACATGTTCGCGGGTATGAACGCTCGACAAATGGATCAACACGGGTCTTTCTTCAAAACAATGAGTCCTGCATGGTTCCCATTTCTTACAGTTCGTTTGAAAATCAAATGCTTCGTACTTCTGACTTGCGTATCGCCTACACACAGCGTGTCGCAGAAATGGAAAGTAAATATAATACGAAGGTTCAAACCGAAATGAGTAATATCAAAACGTTTTACCTTAATCGAAATATCAAAAAAAACGATGCGTGAGATGAATCACGCTTCTTTTGTTGTATCTGTTTTCGATTCCAGGAATCGGCGATACAAGTAATGTCTCATTAAATCCTCCACACGGTTTCGAAGGCGCGGGTTAAAGTAATTATGGTGCTCCTCATACCCCTTATACAGAAACATATACATTGTAAAGGCATCGTCTGATTGAATTCGCTCAACCTTCATCTTATTGGTCCTCATGTACTTTTTGACATGAGCGAGTTCTCCTTGGATGACCTTCATCGTCTCCTCAATCATTTCTAAATACGGTCGTTTTAATTTGAACGGGCTACTGTCTATGATTTGCAGATCACGATTTAAAATCGTCAGCACCATCGGTAAATATATGGCCTGTTCTAATATGTTCCTGTCGTTCTCCGGGATCCTTGTCATATGAAAAGACTCCTTTTCACTTTAGTGTAGAACAAATGTTCGTATTTTCATTTTACGTGGAATTCGATTTACTTTCAATAGCGAAAGTTGTAGAATTTGAATTTGTTTCTATTATGAAGGGCAGATCGGATTTTTATCCAAAAAAGGAAAAGTATTTCTGACGTCGAAATAATAAAGAGAATAGAAGAAAGGAAGGTGCCGGATCATGAATAAAGGAATCGAAATCGATGATCTCTATGAGTTAAAGGCCGTATCCGACCCAAGATTGTCTCCAAGTGGGGAAGAAGCCGTTTATGTCAAAACCATCATGTGTCAAGAAAAAAATGAGTATTTCTCAACCTTACATAGCATTCGTCTGCAAGATAAGACCACTCGCCAATGGACTTTCGGAGAACAAAAGATTTCAACACCCAGATGGTCACCTGATGGTAGAAAGATCGCCTTTGTCTCGGATCGCTCCGGTGTGAATCAACTATACCTCATCCACCGGGATGGAGGGGAAGCAGAACAGCTGACAGATTATCAAAAAGGCGTTTCCAATCCAGTCTGGTCTCCATGCGGTGAGAAAATGGCAGTCTCTCTCCGACTGGAAAAAGGAGAGACGTTTGAAAAGAAGGAGGGCGAAGAAGAGAAATTAAAGCCCTTCGTTGCGACAGGCATGAAATATAAAAGTGATGACCGAGGTTTCGATGATAGCTGCTACTCGCAAATAGTAGTGGTGAACGTGGCGTCAAAGAAAATGAGAAGAGTCACTGATGATGTCCATGATTACACTCTTCATTCCTGGTCTCCAGACGGAAAGCACATCGCGTTTTCTGTGGACAGAACAAAAGACAAAGATTTCTCCTTCCAGTCTGATTTATTTATTTTTCATCTTGAAACGGACGAATATAAGAAGATTAATAAAGAATCGGGTTACTACGGAGGAGCGGCTTGGTCTCCCGACGGAGGGTATCTTGCCTATATGGGGCATGGACGTGAATATGAGAATGCGACACATAATAAGGTGTGGCTGTATCACCTTGAAACCGGTCACTCCGTTTGTCTGACAGAAAGCATGGATCTGCCCGTAGGAGACTATCTCAATAGCGATAGCATCCAAGGCTCATCTCAAGCAGAAATCCTGTGGTCACAGGACAATGAAAGTCTCTATTTCCTGGCGTCTGATGCAGGAAACACCGTTCTCTATTACGCTCACATTGAAGGGGCCATCTACCCTGCACTGCTGCAGGAAGAACAGCATGTATACGGATTCGACTTCGATTCAACTCGACAAGTGATGCTTGTTGCCATGAGTAAACCGACCGAACCTGGTGAATTATATAGTCTTCATATTCCTACAGGAGAGCTGAATAAAATGACCAACCTGAACGGGGACCTGGCGGATCGTGAATTATCCTCTCCCCAATCGTTTATGTACAAGGGTGCGAAAGACTGGCCGGTACAAGGCTGGATCATGAAGCCAGTCGGCTATGAGGAAGGGAAGAAGTATCCACTTATCGTCGAAATACATGGAGGCCCCCACACCATGTATGGGAACACTTTCTTTCACGAATTTCAAGTGCTGGCAAGCAAAGGATACGCTGTTTTATATGTGAATCCAAGAGGAAGCCATGGCTACGGCCAAGAGTTCGTGGACGCCGTAAGAGGAGATTACGGTGGCGGGGATTACGAGGATATCATGGCAACAGTGGAGTATGCCCTGGAGGAATTTCCGTTTATTGATGAAACTCGCCTAGGTGTGACAGGTGGAAGCTACGGAGGATTCATGACCAACTGGATCATCGGCCACAGCGACAAGTTTAAAGCAGCCGTTACCCAGCGCTCCATAAGCAATTGGATCAGTTTTTACGGAGTGAGCGATATCGGCTACTACTTCTCAGAGTGGCAAATCCAAAGCGATCTTGGCGACATTGAAACTCTTTGGAAGCATTCACCCCTAGCGTACGTGAAGAATATGAACACACCCCTATTGATACTTCACAGCGAAAAGGACTACCGTTGTCCGATTGAGCAGGCGGAACAACTATTCATCGCATTAAAGCGGGAGAAAAAAGATGTGAGATTCGTGCGTTTCCCGGAATCCAATCACAATCTGTCCAGGACCGGAAAGCCTTCTTTGAGGGAAGCAAGATTACAAGAGATTGTGGATTGGTTTGGGGAGCATTTATAGAGATGGGAGCTGTCATTCCTGGATGGGGATGGCAGCTTTTTTGTTGCGGAGATATGGGAAAGAGGAGTTGAAGATAAAATTGGGACGAGGGTGGGAGCGAATATTTTAAAAGTCGATAATATATGGGGAAGAGTCGATAATAAAATGGGAAAGTCGATAATATATGAGGCAAAGTCGATAATAAAAAGTAAAACTCGATAATATATGGGCTGAGGTCGATAATATTGACCGTACGGAGTCAAGGAAGTCTAGACTGGATTGTCAGAAGAAGGAATTTATCTGCTGTTTTCCGGGTTTATTCCCTCTCAAAACCTTTTTACCTGCTGAAAATCTAATTTATCTCCCTTTGTGCAAAAAACCGATAAATTTCACCAACGAACCAACCAATAAACATCCAATTTCAATCCAAAGCCTATTCGACAACCCAACGCAAAAAATACCCACCCTGGCACGTTTACATCCCCTCTCATTAGGCAAGGTTATAATAATAAAACGACCCAAGAGATAACAATATGGAAATCCTGATTTAGTGTGATATGATGAAAATACAAGTAACGATATAACGAAATGAGTTTATTTGTTCATGGTCGTTTAAGGGGAAACATATAATATGGATATAAATAAGATAAAAGACTGGTTTACGCTTGAGAATATGATGGACCTGATTCAGCAGTATCGTTCATTCGGACCGATTCCAGGGATCCTGCTGCCGCTGTTGGAAGCCTTTCTCCCATTCCTGCCCCTGGTCGTGTTTGTGACGGCCAATGCAAATGCCTTCGGGTTATGGTGGGGGTTTCTATTTTCGTGGATCGGGGCTACGCTTGGTGCCCTTATCGTGTTTCTGTTGGTGCGAAGATATGGGGAAACCCGATTTTTTCGTTTCCTGAGAAAGAACCGCCAAGTGAAGCGATTGACGAAATGGGTAGACAAGCATGGGTTTGGCCCGTTGTTCATTCTTTTATGCTTCCCATTTACACCGTCTGCCTTGGTGAATGTGGTGGCGGGATTGTCGTCGATCAGCATCGCTCAATATATGCTCGCTGTGGTTACGGGGAAAATGGTGATGATTTTCACCATAAGCTTTATAGGATATGATATTATATCATTAGTAAGACAACCAATACGTACTGTAATCGTTGCAGCCATTATCTTTGTACTATGGATTGTAGGGAAACGAATTGAGATACATTTGAATAAGAAAATGGAAGTAGACCAACGAATTGAACGGAAAAAGCAGGAGGAATCAAATTGAGAGAAGAGGTAAAAAGAGAAGGACTCGAATGGATTAAAGCCTTGGGGATTGGACTGATCATCTTTATCATCATTCGAACCTTTCTCTTCTCCAACTATGTAGTCGAAGGTGAATCGATGATGCCAACACTACAGGATGGAAATAAACTTGTTGTGAATAAAATCGGTTATCATATTGGAGACTTGGATCGCTTTGATGTTGTGGTCTTTCATGCGAATGAGAACGAGGATTATGTGAAACGAATCATTGGACTGCCCGGTGATAAGGTCGTGTATAAAGATGATAAGTTATATGTTAACGGAGAGTACTATCCTGAACCTTATTTAGAAAAATTCAAGCAGGAGTACATCGGCAACAAACTGACGGGAGACTTTACACTTGAAGAAATCACGGAACAGCAAACGGTTCCCGAAGGAAAAGTATTCGTTCTTGGAGACAATCGTCGGGGAAGCATGGATAGTCGCTATTTCGGGTTTATAGACCGGGAACAGATTGTGGGAAAAGTGGATCTTCGTTACTGGCCTATCAACGAATGGGATATACAATTCAGGAACTAAAGATATGGGAATGCTGTTCAATACATGAACAGCATTCTTTTTTTGCGAAAGATTCTTCGAGGTTCCGGACTGTTGAAAGGATGATACTTCGAAAAGTGATGCTTTTAAGCTCTTTGAATAAGGAAAGCATCAAATCCATTTTGGGGATCTGATCCTTTCTATATTGATGGGTATTTAAATGGCAGAATTCGATAAAATACGGGATGTGCCTGTCACTTTAATCCCCCTCATAAACGCTTCAACAAACTCCTCATCCCACTGTGTCCCTTTGCCTTCTTCCAAAATGGAGAGGGCTTTTTCGATAGGCATTCCTTTTCGATAAGGGCGATCCGAGGTCATGGCGTCAAAGGCATCGGCGACAGCGATCAATCGTCCGAACACGGGAATATCGTCTCCTTTTAATTGATCGGGATATCCCCGGCCGTCCACCCGCTCATGGTGGTGCTTGATGCCGGGTAAAATGGGCAGGAGTTCTTCTGTTAACTGAACCCCTTTTACAATTTCTTCGCCAATGACAGGATGGCGTTTAATTTGATCGAACTCTTCAATTGTTAATTTCCCTTCTTTTAAAAGCACATCATCCCGGATTCCTATTTTTCCAATGTCGTGAAGCAGGGCCGATTTGTTGAGTAAGTCGATGTCTTTAGAGGACCAGTTGCATTGTTTGGCAATTAAAACAGAAAACTCCGCAACACGTTTAGAATGGCCGGCCGTATAAGGGTCCCGTGCATCCAATGTACCTGCTACGACTGCGAAAAATTGATCGAGTAGCTGCTGGTTTTTCTGATCTCGCAGATTGATGGCTCCTACCATGTGGTTAAAGCCGGAAAATAAATGGGAAAATTCATCCGTGTATGTATTCACTACGGGTGAAACATGCCCCTCCTCGACTTTTTCAAAACGGGCTACCAGCTCTTTCACAGGTGCTTCGATGCTTTTGAAAATAAGGAGTGCTCCATAGAAAGCTAGAATCGTAATGATGAAAATCAGAGTCCCTGCCCATTTCCAGTAGTCTACTAAAAGCGTGGGGTCTGCAATCGATAAGCGAATCTGTGAAGCTAATGAAAAAAGCAGGATCGGAAAAAGGGCAAGAAACAGGGAAGCAGCCAAGATTTTTCTTTTTAAACTGATAAATAGGGTGGACTGATTCGTTGGATCGACTCCGTATGTTTCAACTGTTTTCCGAATAAGGTCCACCTGCAGTGAATGACAAGCTCTAAAGGTTAAGAAAAATTCAATCAATGCATGAAGAATCGCCACTAAAAAGGCGCCGCACCAGGCATAAAAAATATAGGTGTACGGAATGGACAACCACCCTGCATTGATGCTGACAACCGTCAACAAAGTCGACGGAAGAGCCAGCCCCAGAAAGTGAGGGAGCATGATTCGTCTAACCGTTAAAAGTGGGAACCTTTCCGCTTGTTGATAGGCAGTTGAGAGAAGGTCCAGACTGAGTGTTGATCCCTTCTTTTTATAGACGATCTTCATCGGACGAATATGCTTCTGATACACCAAAAATTCGCAGCTGAACATCGTGACGATTGAAAGGGAGATGATGCCTCCCATTGTGAGCAGTTCCTTTTCATTGAGGGCAAGGGTTTGAAAAATGAATACAGATCCGACACCAAAGACGGCAATGAAGCTTCCTAGAAGATAATTTTTAATGATTGTACGTTGAAATCGCTGATATACATTCAAGGATGAATCCTCCAATTCCCCTAACATTTAGTAGATTCATTATATAGGAAATTTGGAGTGGGGAACATGATGATTTATTACTTTCTTAGAAAGATCTAGTGGAGAGGGCTGCCCGCACCAATTACGGAAAGAACGTCTCCCCCCCACAGCAATCACAAACTCTATGATAATAGACTCATTTTCACGCTTTTACACAAAATTTACCCTATTTTGACAATATGTAATGTACGCTAAATGTATAGTCATATTTAGAGGAGGCGAAGCAATTTGAAGGTTGTAAACAAAAAGTTCATCAGCATTTTTTCAATTTTAATTATTTTTATGATTGCGTGTGGTCAAGTATCTCCAAGTCAAATGAGTGCAGCGGGAAATGGGACGTGGAGTTCGCCGTTTACTGTTGATCAGGCATTATCCAATCAAGATGGTTCCACTCAGTCAGTGGAGGGGTATGTGGTCGGGCAACCAACCTCTACGTCATCCGTTGTCACGAGTAACTTTCCAAACGATTACGCACTTGCCTTGGCAGATTCCCCGACTGAATCCAATACGGATGAGATGGTCTATATTCAAATTCCATCTTCTTACCGTTCAAACTTTGGATTACAAAGTAACCCAGGCCTAATGGGTGAAAAAATCAAAGTGACGGGCAGTTTAACGGCCTATTTCTCTCATCCGGGAGTGAAGTCTACGTCAGCATTCGAATCAGTGGAAGATGGCGGGACTGATCCGACTGATCCTCCAACCGACCCAACCGATCCACCATCCTATGAGGAATATTACAACTCGGCAGAAGGGAAAACGGGATCTTCTTTAAAAACAGCACTACATAACATCATTGATGATCATCAAACTCTTTCCTACAGCGATGTATGGGGAGCTCTTCGAAATACAGACGAAGATCAGAACAATCCGAATAACGTGATCCTCCTATACTCAGGCCGTTCCCAATCCAAAACGACAAACGGCGGTGGAGTCAACGACTGGAACCGGGAACATGTCTGGGCGAAATCCCACGGAGACTTTGGAACAGCTCAAGGACCAGGGACGGACCTTCATCACTTGAGACCTACAGATGTAACCGTCAATTCTTCAAGAAGTAATCTTGACTTTGATAATGGCGGGACTCAGCATGGTGAAGCACCGGGCAACTATTATGATGGGGATTCCTGGGAGCCCCGGGATGAAGTGAAAGGGGACGTCGCCCGTATGATTTTCTACATGGCGGTCCGCTATGAAGGGGACAGCGGGGAACTGGATTTAGAAATAAATAACAACGTCAACAATGGAAGTGCCCCTTATCACGGGAAAATGTCCGTTCTCCTTCAATGGAATGAACAGGATCCTGTCGATGAAAGGGAAATCAGACGCAACGATATCATCTTTGAACAATATCAAGGAAACCGAAATCCATTCATCGACCACCCTGAGTGGGCGGAAATGATCTGGTAAGTTGGATTGAGCCTGGAAGTTTCCAGGTTCTTTTTTTTGAAAAATGAAGATGAATGGAGGGGAGGGCACTCACGAAACTTTTTCAAGGACAATAAAGGAATCGGAGAGGAACGCCTCGAAATACATACGTCGAGGTGAAAATGACATGAAACGGTTATTGACGGGTACAAGAATTTATCTTTCCGGTTTTCAGGAGGAAGATGTTACGGCCATAAGGGAATGGAGTCAAAATGAAGAAGTTCAGAGATTACTGGATGCTCTTCCCCATAAGCCGAAAGCAGAGGAAGATATTAAAAAATGGATGGGGGATCCAGGAGACAACGCCTATCGTTTTGCTATTCGTTTAAAGGACGATGGCAGGATCATTGGCTTTGTTGAATTGGACGGGATCCTATGGACGCACCGTGTCGGATGGGTCTCCATCTCAATAGGGGACGAACAGTCCTGGGGCAATGGATATGGCAAGGAAGCCATGGAATGTTTGTTGGCGTACGCTTTTCATGAGTTGAATTTATACCGAGTCCAATTAACGGTATTTTCATATAATGAGAGGGCCATGCGCTTATATGAGTCACTCGGATTCAAGAAAGAAGGAAGCTACCGTCAATTTTTACAAAGGGACGGAGATCGATACGACATGATCTTATACGGCCTATTAGCGGATGAATGGAAAGGTAATGTGAAAGAAGGATGATGGTGTCCTTCTTTTTTTTTGACGTAGAGGGCATCTATTCCCTCATCCCCCACCTCCTCCGCTCCACATACAACAAGCCACCCATCCAGGCATGAAATAAGAAGCATCCCAGTAACAGATACAACGATTGTACGTAAGTAAGCTTCATGATGACTATGGGCGCTAGGCTTGTTCCACCTAATAAAATAAAGGAATACAGGCTGAGTGCCTGGCCTCGGTCATCTCCACTCATATCTCCGATGAGGGTAATGACGGTCGGGATCAACAATGAGATGGCAGAAACAAACAGGACTGAAGAGAGAACAATGATGAAGGGTTCACTCTTGTGTACATAAATAAACGCAATCAATACACTCGCGATGGAGATGGTCACACCCATAAAAAGAGTTTTATAGACTCCCTTTGCTTCAAGGAGTCGACCGGTAAAGAGTGATAAGCTGACACCGATCAATCCGACTGCCCGGAGTAGGAAAAGCAGGTCGGAATCACCCGATAAGTACCTGGTCAAGCTGTCATAATAAGCAACAAACGAGGCGAGAAGGGTGAACACGATGCCGTAGCAGTAAAGGAGTTCCTTCCTCAAAAGGAGTTTATAGATCGTGACGATCTGGTGTGTGACGGAAACGAATCGAGTGGACGTAGCGGGTAGCGTTTGTTTTCCTATTAAAAATAAGGAGACGTACACTACTGCGAAAAAGAAGAATACAATCGTCCAGTTGCTGTAGCGGGTGATTCCTTCACTGAGTAATTGACCGAGTATGCCTGCGAACAGAAAACCGGAATTGATAAAAGCGAGAAGCAGCGTTCTCTTTCTTCCAGAAAACAAATCATACGTATAAGCAAAGGCGACGGGGGCAAAGCTCCCAAGACAAAAGCCTTGAATCCCCCGTAAGAAAAATAAACTCCAGAAATCGCCTGCAAGCCCCACTAAGCCTGTTGAAAACGCAGAGGCAAGCATTCCCCAAACGAGAATCTCTTTTTTTCCGAAACGATCTGCGCTATTGGCAAAGGTGAGAAGTCCACAGGCGTAGAAAAAGATAAATGAGCTTCCTGCAATAACGACTTCACTTTGTGCGATGGAGAGGGAGGAAGCGATATTCCCGTAAATGGGAATGAACGTGTAAATATTACAGGCTACCATAATCGCCATCAGAACAAGAACAGAAGCGATTCTGTTAAAATATTGATCCATCAGCCTTCACCTACCTCTTTTTACTGTATGCAGGTGTTCCAAATATTTTCAATAAAGATTGAGACGGGAAAGATTTGTTCCTGTGTACTATAATGAACCTATACAAAAATTCAACCTGCCTCATGGTTACAATAGATTAGTATAAGAAAGGGAGTGAGAGGATGGCTGTACGTTTTATTCTCGGACGCTCCGGTACGGGAAAAACCCATCACATATTAGATGAGATGAAGCAGAGCTTATTGGAAGCGCCGAATGGAGATCCCATCATCTATATCGTACCGGATCAGATGTCATTTATATCGGAATACGATCTTGTCAACACACCCGGATTAAACGGGATGATACGTGGACAGGTGTTCAGTTTCACCCGGCTCGCGTGGAAGATTCTGCAGGAAACGGGCGGAATGAGCCGCTACCATCTATCAGATGTCGGCTTAAATATGATGATTAGGAAGATTATCGACGAAAACAAAGATCGTCTACATATTTTCTCGAAGGCCGCGGATAAGCCGGGTTTCATTCATCATGTAGAATCCATGTTGACGGAATTTAAGCGCTATTGTATTTCGCCTCAGGATCTCCACCAATTTGATGGGGAAGATGAGCGGGATTCAAAGGTTTTGAAGGATAAGCTTCATGATCTTGAACTGATTTATGAGAAATTCGAGGAGAAGCTCCTCGGCAAATACCTTGATTCAGAAGACTATTTTCAGCTGTTGGCAGATAATGTGAAAAACTCTGAGCTTCTTAGAGATGCAGAGATTTACATAGACGGCTTCCATAGCTTCACGCCCCAGGAATATCTGATAATCGATCAGCTCATTCAGCACAGTAAGGCAGTGACGGTTGCCCTGACAGCCGATCCGGAGCAGCAGATGGGTGCGATGAACGAGTTAAGCTTATATCGGATGACGAACGAAACGTACCATACTCTTCAGGATATATGCCATGGAGCGGGGAAGTCCATAGAAGAAGAGGTGTTAGTGAAGCCGATTCGCTATCATAATGAAACGATGTTGCATCTCGAACGTCATTTTGAGGACCGGCCAACTGTTCCATGCGAAGAAGCAAAAGGCTCCATCGAGTTTCTGGAAGCCTCTAATCGCCGGGCAGAGGTCGAAGGGATAGCAAGGGAGATACGGAAGCTTGCCCGGGAAAAGGGGTATCGCTACAAGGATATAGCGGTGTTGGTTCGAAACAGCCAGGACTACCGTGATAAGGTCGAAACGATTTTTCAAGATTATAGTATTCCATTTTTCCTTGATCAGAAGCGGACAATGTTAAATCACCCATTAATTGAGTTGATCCGTTCGACTCTGGAAATTATGAATACGAACTGGAGATATGAGCCTGTCTTCCGGGCGGTGAAAACTGACCTGTTGTTTCCTTATCAAAAAAATCCAACCGATTTGCGGGAAAAAATGGACCGTTTGGAGAACTATGTGTTGGCCTACGGGATCAAGGGCGATCGCTGGACGAAGAAAGATCGCTGGAAATACCGCCGCTTCCGTGGTCTTGAGCATGTGGACGCACCACAAACCGACCGTGAAAAGGAACTCGAGCATGAAATCAATGAGCTTCGTTTATTTATTTCTGCGCCGATCATCCGTCTCGGAAAACGATTGAAAAAGCAATCCACGGGACGGGAATTCTGTGAAACTCTCTATCTGTATCTGGAAGAGCTGGATATTCCGGCAAAGCTTGAACGTATGCGTATTGAAGCAGAAGAAAAAGGCGACTTGATTGCGGCAAGAGAGCATGATCAAGCTTGGTCAGCCGTAATGGACTTACTTGATCAATATGTAGAAATGCTAGGTGATGAGGAAACGACGATGAAGAAATTCTCGTCGATCCTGGATGCAGGTATGGAGACGATGCAGTTCTCGTTAGTCCCTCCTGCCATAGATCAGGTCATTATAGCCGATTTGGAGAAATCAAGGCTGGGTGACATTAAAGCAGCCTTTATCATCGGAGTGAATGATGGAGTTCTTCCGGCGAAAATGAATGAAGACGGAGTCCTGTCTGATGAAGACCGGGAAACGTTGATCAATAGGGGCTTCAAGATAGCTCCCAGTAACAGGACGAAGCTGTTGGACGAGGAGTTTGTGGCGTATAAAGCCTTTACTACCCCGAGTGAACGCTTATTCATCAGTTATCCGATTGCCAATGAAGAAGGAAAAGCGTTATTAGCATCCTCTTTCATAAAAAGGCTGAATGAAATGTTTCCGGATGCAAATACGAAGCTTCTTATTAATGAACCATCCGAGCTTTCTGAAGAAGAGCAGCTGCACTATGTTTGCCATCCCAATGTGACGATTTCTCATTTAACGTCGCAATTACAGTTAAAGAAACGGGAATATCCGATCTATGACTTCTGGTGGGATGTGTATAACTTCTATGCAACGTCAAATGATTGGAAATGGCATTCACAGCATATTTTATCCAGTCTCTTCTACCAGAATCGGGCGAATCAGCTTTCTGAGGAAACGAGCAGGGATCTGTATGGAGACCATATTTTAGCGAGTGTATCCCGAATGGAGCTGTTCCATAGTTGTCCGTTTTCTCATTTTGCCAGTCATGGGTTGAAGCTTAGAGAGCGGGATTTCTTTAAACTGGAGGCACCGGATATCGGGGAAATGTTCCACTCCGCTCTTAAATGGATATCAGAAGAAGTGGAACGTCATGGTCTGACCTGGGCATCTTTATCAAAAGCGCAGTGTCTAAAGCTTGCTAAAGAAGCCGTCTTGATGCTAGCACCGAAGCTTCAGCACCAGATTCTATTAAGCTCAAATCGCCATTATTATATCGCTCAGAAACTTGAGCAAATCATAAGCCGTGCGAGCCTCATTCTCAGTGAACATGCGAAGGCAAGTGGGTTTGTGCCTGTCGGGGTGGAGCTTGGGTTCGGACCGCATGCGACCCTGCCGCCGTTCCAGTTCCAGCTGAGAAATGGAACGAAAATGGAGCTTCAGGGAAGGATCGACAGGGTAGACAAAGCAGAAGATGCAAGTGGAGTATACCTAAGGATCGTTGATTATAAATCGAGTGCGAGAGATTTGGATATGACAGAAGTGTACTACGGATTGGCACTTCAGATGCTGACGTATTTAGATATTGTGTTAACAAACTCTAAGCAATTTGTCGGGAAAGAAGCAAAGCCTGCAGGTGTACTCTATTTCCACGTTCATAATCCTATGATCAATAGTAAGAAAATCTTGACGATGGATCAAATTGAAAAGGAAATTTTTAAGAGCTTTAAAATGAAGGGACTCGTTCTGGGAGACTCTGACATCGTTCGTTTAATGGATCAAACATTGGATACCGGGAACTCAGATATCATCTCGGCCGGGATCAAGAAGGATGGATCATTATCCTCCCGGTCAAAAGCTGCTTCACCAGAAGACTTTCACTATATGCGCCAGCATGTGAGAAAGCTATATGAAGCGTCAGGGAACCGGATCGTTTCAGGTGAGACCAATATTACTCCTTACAAGCTGAAGGACCGTACACCATGTCAGTTCTGTTCGTTCCGTTCCGTTTGTCAATTCGACCAATCTCTTGAAGAAAACGAGTACAGAGTGCTCCCGACGGCAAAACCAGAAGATCTATTGAAAAAAGTGAGAGAGGAGGTAGAGTCCAATGAGTAATGGTACGATACCGGCAAAGCCTGATCATGTTACATGGACAGATGATCAGTGGAAGGCGATTTGGGCAAAAGGTCAGGACATTCTCGTAGCAGCGGCTGCAGGATCAGGGAAGACCGCAGTTCTTGTAGAGAGGATCATTCAGAAAATCCTTTCTGAAGAAGACAGAATGGATGTGGACGAACTATTGGTTGTAACCTTTACCAATGCATCGGCCGCTGAGATGAGACATCGGATTGGGCAGGCATTGGAAAAGGCGATTGATGAGGATCCCCATTCCCATCATTTAAGAAAGCAACTGAGCTTACTGAACCGTGCTTCCATTTCGACTCTTCACTCTTTTTGCCTTGAAGTGATTCGTAAATATTATTACCTCATCGACATTGACCCGGGTTTTCGGATTGCCGATGAAACAGAAGGTGATCTGCTGCGTGATGAAGTGCTTGATGAGCTGTTTGAAGAGGAATACGGAAAAGAACATAATCATGATTTCTTTACACTGGTAGATACATTTACCAATGATAGAAGTGACGGGGCCCTTCAGGATATGATCCGAAAGCTGTATGACTTTTCACGTTCCCACCCGAACCCGGACGAATGGCTGAGAGGGCTGGAAGAGATGTATGACATCCAAGAAGGTGTAGAGATCGATCAGCTTTCCTTCATTCAGCCGCTCCTGACCGATATTCGCTTACAGCTTCATGGGGCGAAAAACTTGTTTCAGCGTGCATTGGATCTGACACGGGTTCCTGGAGGTCCGGGTCCAAGAGCTGAAAATTTTCTAAGCGATATTGAGATTGTCGAGAGCCTGGAAGAAAGCCGGCAGATTTCATGGAATGCATTATATAAGACGATTCAAACCTTACCCTTTACAAAGTTAAAAGCTTGTCGAGGGGATGACTATAACAAGGATATGGTAGATGAAGCCAAAAAGCTTCGGGATCAAGGGAAGAAAACGTTAGAGAAACTGCAGGAAGATTTTTTCTCAAGAAGACCGGAGTCATTCCTTGAGGATATGAAGAAGATGAGAGACGTGATTCACACCCTGGCAGAAGTGGTGGTGGAATTCGGCAAACGTTTCAGACACGTGAAAGAAGAAAAGGGACTTGTTGACTTTGCGGATTTAGAGCATTTTTGTCTCGATATTTTAAGAGACCCTGCATCAGATGCTTTACTTCCTTCAGAAGCGGCAAAGCAGTATAAAAATAAATTCAAAGAAGTATTGGTCGATGAATATCAGGATACGAATATGGTTCAAGAGTCGATTCTTCTTCTCATTACTGAAGAACGAGAAGAAGTAGGGAACCGCTTTATGGTAGGAGATGTAAAACAGTCCATTTATCGATTTCGATTGGCAGAACCGAATTTATTTTTAGGAAAGTATACCCGCTTTCTTCCTGTAAGCGGAGAAGCGGGATTGAAGATCGATTTATCTCAAAATTTCAGAAGCCGGAAAGAGGTATTAGAGGGAACCAACTTTTTATTCAAGCAAATCATGGGATCCTCGGTTGGGGAGATGGAATATAACCGGGAAGCAGAGCTGGTAAAGGGTGCTCCTTATCCTGAAGAGAAAGAGTATCCGATCGAAGTAGCGATCATCAATCAGGAATCAGAGGAAGCTTGTGGTGATGAAGAGGAATTGTCCATTTTTGACGAGGGTGATATTGAGAAATCCGTGCTTGAAGCCCGCTACATGGCAAATAAAGTGAAGAGCATGATTGAAGAGCGAACACCGATCTATGATGCCAAAACGAAGACTGAGCGTCCGATTCAGTACAAGGATATTGTGATTCTGCTTCGTTCCATGCCTTGGGCGGCAGAAATCATGGAAGAATTCAAACGGCAAGGAATTCCAATTTATGCAAATCTGTCTACTGGTTATTTTGAAGCAACCGAGATCGCGATTATGCTTTCACTGCTGAAAGTGATTGACAATCCGTATCAGGATATTCCCCTGGCATCGGTTCTTCGTTCACCGATAGTAGGACTGGACGAGCAGGGTCTTGCAAGCATCCGGATTCATTCGAGAGCGGGAACGTATTACGAAGCCTTGAAGAAATTTGCAAGTGAAAAACCAAGGAACGCACGTGAAGAAGAAACATTTGAAAAGGTCAAAGTGTTCCTGTATCATCTGCAAAATTGGCGGACAAAGGCTAGACAAGGATCGGTTACAGAGCTGATTTGGCAATTGTACAGAGACACCCGATTCTATGACTATGTCGGAGGAATGGCAGGCGGGAAGCAGCGTCAGGCAAATCTTCGGGCACTATACGACCGTGCCCGCCAATATGAATCAACATCATTCAGAGGATTATTCCGCTTCCTGCGATTCATTGATCGGATGAGGGAACGAGGCGATGACCTCGGGGTAGCGAGAGCTCTCAGTGAACAGGAGGATGTGGTTCGCTTAATGACGATTCACTCCAGTAAAGGGCTTGAGTTTCCGGTAGTCTTTGTCGCTGGCACGTCGAAGCAATTCAACCTCATGGATTTGAACGCTTCTTATTTATTAGATAAAGATCTGGGGTTGGCCACAAAGTATACCGACCCGGGGAAGCGAATCAGTTATCCATCCCTTCCCCAGCTGGCATTTAAGCGGAAGAAGCGCATGGAGGCCATCTCAGAGGAAATGCGGGTGCTCTATGTGGCGTTAACCCGTGCCAAAGAGAAGCTATTCTTGGTGGGAACCGTGAAAAGCTTAGAGAAGTCACTTAAGAAATGGCGGGGAGCTTTAGGTCAGACCGAATGGTTGTTATCTGATTATGATCGTGCCGGGGCCAGTTCCTATCTTGACTGGATAGGTCCGTCCCTCATGCGACACCCCCATTGTGGAGAGCTTGGGGAAGATGCGGTCTTAGAAGGAAGCGGGATCAATGAAGAGATTCTAAAGCATCCTTCCTCCTTTCATATCAAGACGATTCATAAGTCTGAGCTGGGTGCAGAAGAAGAGGAGTCATTGAGTGAAGATGACAATTGGAAAGAGCAAGTGAAGAACGGTGGGGAAGTGGAAATAGAGTCCACTCATAAAAAAGAGGTATTGCACCGTTTGTCGTGGAAGTATCCACATCTGAATGCTACAAACCTTCGCTCGAAGCAATCGGTTTCTGAGCTGAAGCGCATGGTGGAAATAAGGGATGAAGCATCAAGTATCGATATTCTTCGTCGCCATCAAAAGCCAGTGTATAACCGGCCCCAATTCATGCAGTCCAAAGAGCTGTCACCTGCTGAAAAAGGAACGGCCATGCATACGGTCATGCAGCATATTTCGTTTGAGGATGGTGTACCCACAGAAGAAGATGTAAAAGAGTTGTTATCGATGTTAGTGAATAAAGAAATCCTGACGGAAGAACAGGAAAGAGCCATCTCGTCAGACAACATCGTTGGTTTCTTCCAAAGCGACCTTGGGAAGCGTTTGGTTCAGGCAGCGAATATCCAACGGGAAATCCCATTCAGCATGAGTGTCCCTCTGAGTGAAATATCGGAAACAGGGGAGGGTGCCCCTGAAGAAACGATCCTCGTTCAAGGGGTCATTGACTGTGTATTCCGGGATGAATCGGGAATTGTGCTGTTGGATTACAAAACGGATGGTATCCATGATCGCTATAAGGATGGTTTTAGAGAAGCAAGACCGATACTTGAAGAGCGTTATAGGGTACAAATTGAATTATATACCCGCGCATTGGAATCGATTTGGAAAGAAACAGTGTCTGAAAAGTATCTTTACTTTTTCGACGGAGGGCATGTGTTGGAACTATAAAGAAAAACCACATTGAAGCACTTGCCTTCAATGTGGTTTTTTTAAAAGGCTCTTTTTTAAAAAGTTTGTTGGTATTGTAGAGGAGAAAGTAATAGTTGATTTCCGCTACAGTATGCTCGCTTTCCGCGGGGCTGGCGGTGAGCCTCCTCGGCTGCGCCTCCGGGGTCTCACCTGTCCAGCTACGGGGCTTAGGGGCTCGAGGTCATAAGCCAAGTCTGCCAAAAAGGCAAAGAGCGCCTTTCCGGCAGACTCGTCTTATGCTTGTCGCCCCTGGGCAAAGCCCCTCCGCTTTTCGTACTGTCCAGCTATTCCCGCAGGAGTCGAGCCTCCTGCAGCGAGAATCAACTTTCTGAGCATGAATCCTTAATAGAAAACAATTAAAACAAGGATTTTAGCAAACCATCTCATTTAAGGTAAGTAGAGATTGTTTTACCATTTAAGAAAGAAAAATTATTTTAGTTACTTTGTTTTCTTGCACACCTTGAAGCTCTGTCAAGAAAAATCTGTTAAAGATGGTGAGGGGAACTGCGCAGACTCCTGCGGATTTTGGGCGTGCCGAGACCCCGTTCGGCTAAGCTGAGGAGGCTCGGCCGAACGCTAGCTGCAAGCGGAGCAGTTCCCCTCACCATCCAGCATAAACTGGTTGACAGAGCCCTGGCAGATTCTATGCTAGAAAACAACAATCTTTGCGAAAAGAGCCTTTTTAAACGTGATAGAAATGGGGAATATATAAACCAAACACATACAGGAAGGGCTTGAAATGAGTAAAAAAATGATTGGTACATGTGAATTATGCTCTCGTCAAAATGTAGAAACCACGATTCATCACCTGACACCTAAAGAGGTGGGGGGAACCTTCCTTCCCACAGCACAACTTTGTATCCCGTGTCACAAACAAATTCACTCCCTCTATACAAATGATGAATTGGGCGTAAGATTGAACACCATCGAATACTTGAGGAGGGATGAAAAGATTCATAAGTTCATTAAGTGGATCCGAAAGCAGCCCTCCACTAAATTGGTGAAAACGAGGAAAAGCAATGAACGTAAAAAAAGGAAGCGGTGAGGCTGTTTCACGTCGCTTCTTACCCAGATAAAAAAGCAAAAAGCTATAATATCGCTTTTTGCTTTTAGTTATTCCCTGTTATCGGTTGATCCACAACATTACAATCAAATGTGGTATTCACACTGAATACATTGTAGGTTAACTGAAAGGGACCTGTATTGAATCCACCAGAACCACCAAAAGTTTTTGATGCGGACTTAGGTGAAATAATACCTGTATCTCCAAACTGAACACTTCCTCCACCGACATTAAGAATAGAGACAGGACCTACTAAAGCGGGCATATTCAACATCCTCTTCATATATATCTATACAGTTAACCTATGTGAAATAGGTTAGAATGTTCATGTTCCCTATTAATGCGTGTTTCTAGTTTGGTTGATCTATGGTTTCGAACGTTTGTGGATCTTCATCTATTTTACTTTCAAGCTGTCGGATGTGCTTGACCCTCGATTCCATTGCTACATTTGAGGTGTTTCCAATATGAACAATTGAAGAAAATGCCGTTGCCCTGATATAAACCTGGTCAACTTTGATTGGACAAAGGTTTAGGCGGCTGACCCTCACTGCCGGATCAATGGAAGGTTTTTTAAGTGGAGCTTGAAACACTCTGGAATCAAAGCTTCCTTCACTCGTTAAGAAAAATTCTTTTTCCCGCTGTACTGCATAGGCAAATGATAGGGCATTAATATTTTGGGAATCGCCTACTTGATAGAGAGAGCTAAAGGATAAAGTAATTCCATCTAATTTATTTACAATCGAATATCGCTTAAACATATATACTATCCTTTTGGTGTAAGAGGAACGAATGGACCGATGATGAGGGACTCTGGTGGTGTATCGAAGGCAGAAGTGAGCTGAATGATGTCAGCATCCCCGATCAGGACCAGGGAAGAGCTTGCCACCCCTGCAATATCGATACTGCCAACTGACAATTCACGATTGATTACTTGGAGGTTCATTGTTATTCATTCCTTCCATATTTTCCGGCATTTGTGACATGAAAGAGAAGAGGGCCGTTTGGATATCTTTTTTGATTTTCGAAATGATTTTTCTTTCCCATTCTTCTTCGGATTGCTTGGACTCGACATGTGGTATGTTTTCAAGGTAGAAATCGATTCTCTGCGGCATCTGATTTAATAGGTCTTGCTGTACCATTTCATAATAAGAAGGGTCCAGTGATCGTTGGAATTGCATTTCATTGTCTTGAATCAGGGTAGGCAATTCGGTTTGAATGTACGCTTGTATTTCATTCGTTATTCTTTCTTTGTAGGGAGTTAGATCTTTGATTGAATTGACATTCACATTTTGGTCTACGGCTAAATCCTCTATGGTATCCTTTAAATTACTAGGATTCAGACCGATATTCAATGTGCCGTCAAGGGACTCGACTTTAAGCTGATCGAATTTATATTCAATTCTTTCTACATTAATCTTTGGTGATTCCTTGATCGTCATTAATTCTTGTGAGAGCTCATTTACTTTTTGTTCTAACGCGACAATTTTCGTATTCAACATGTCAATATACTGATAGAGTTGTTGTGGGGTCATATAGTAATTAGTCATCCTGCCACCTCTTTCTTTGTCGCGGGTTCTTTTATGGGTTTTGAAGAGGAACTAAGGGTGTCGCTGATGGTCCCGTTGAAACACTGCCGTTTTTTTCAGCTTCAGGAGCGGGTTCCGTGAACCCACCGGTATTATAAAGATAGTCATTTGTGTTTATTTGACCACATGTACCAATTTGTAAAACGGAAGAATTGGACATTCCTCCAATTTTAATAAATTGAATCTGTATGGATTGTTGAACATAATAATTCGTCATTTTCGCATCACACTCATAGGTTAAAGTTTATTCCTTGATCCACAGCATCGTCATCCACAGTATAGGTTAAGGAGTTTTCATTGTAGACGGAAATTCCTCTCCCTGTAATAAACGAACCTGCACCGGCAAAGGTTTTGGCTGTTGATATTGGACTAATGTTAAACACATCTCCAATGTGAAAAACGCCACTGGAACCGACGTTTATGACTTGTGCAATTCCTACAATTGCGGGCATTTCGACTCACACCTTTAAGACAAAGTTAATTATTGTTATTCTATGTGAGAAGAAACAATAGGTGATAATCGCCTAATTTCACATTTGGAGTTAAAATGAAATCAAGATTATTTTTTCGGAGGAACTATTAATGAACACTTTATCGCCAATCGAATATTCAGAACGTATTGTAAGTCTTGATGTGATTAGAGGATTTTCATTACTTGGAATCTTTATCATCAATATGATTTCCTTTCATTCACCATTTCTTTATCTTGACCCCTATTCTTGGTGGAAGACACCTGAAGATGTCGCTTTGTATCCATGGATAGATGTATTGGTCCAAGCAAGCTTCTATCCTCTATTCGCCATGATGTTTGGATATGGGTTAGGCATTCAACAACAAAGGGCAGCTGCTAAAAGAACTTCTTTCTATTTATTTGGAATCAGAAGGCTTCTTATTTTATTGGTGATTGGCTCTATTCATGCTTTTCTTATTTGGTCGGGAGATATTTTAATCAACTATGCCATATTCGGTCTGCTGCTGCTCTTTTTCATGAGGCTGTCTGGAAAGGGGTTATTGTGGCTAGGAGGATTATTATTTCTGCTGCCTCAATTATTTTTTAGTATACTGCTAGTATTAATGACTTTCGCAGATCCGACTGGTGTAACCCAATTCACTGATATCCAGTCGCTGCAGAATTCTGTTGCCGCATATGCCTCTGGAAGCTTCAGCAGTATTATGGAGCAGCGTTTTCAAGACTGGTATGCAGTGAATTCACCAGGTAATCTCATATTTTTATTACTTTCTATCTTGCCAATGATGATGATTGGGGCTGGAGCTAGTAAACTGCAACTATTGGAAAAGGTAAGAGATTATAAGAAGACATGGATTGTGATAGGAATCTGTACTTTGGTGATTGGGATCTTCATTAAATCAATGCCACTATTCATTCAGTCCAATTTTGCATATGCGTATATTCAAGACTTTTTGGGAGGTCCGTTCTTATCAGTATCTTATGCAATAATCCTCTCATTATTAATGTTGAATGAAAAAATCATGAAAGGGAGCAAGCCTTTAGCCTCAGTAGGGAAAATGTCCCTGACGAACTACCTCATGCAATCGGTCATCGGCACCCTGATTTTCTATTCGTATGGATTTGGATTGTATGGAGAAGTGACGTTAACGACGGGGACTTTACTGGCGATTGGCATATATGTTATCCAAGTGATCATTTCAGAAATTTGGTTATCCAAGTTTAAATACGGTCCTGTTGAGAAGCTGTGGCGTGTATTAAGTTATGGAAAAAGCACTGTGGTTAAAAAGGGAGAGTTATAGTTTCTAAAATCAAACGAAGGGGATGAGTAAGGGATGAAATTTGTTAGCTTTCAGGTTGGGGATAGACAGACGTATGGTGTAAAACGAGATGCCAGAATTGTAGAGTTAGCAGGTTTGCACGGCTTACCCCAGGATTTACTTGGCGGGATAGGACGGGGGGAAGGCTTTCTTCAAAAAGTAATAAGCATCCTTCAGGACATTTCCTTAAATTGTCCGTCATATTCTCATGATGAGGTAAAGTGGCTTTCACCGCTTCCAAAAGTGAAGAGGAATATTATGTGTGTAGGGAAAAATTATCGTGATCATGCCATCGAAATGGGTGGGGAGCAGGATATCCCGAAAGACATCATGATTTTCACAAAAGCGACCAATACAGTAGTCGGTCATGAAGAAACGGTACTGCATCATGGTGAAATGACGGAGCAGCTTGATTATGAAGGGGAGCTTGCTGTCGTGATTGGCAAGAGAGGAAAAGGGATTTCCCCGGAAGACGCCTTGGAGTACGTATTTGGATATACGATACTCAATGATATAACCGCCAGGGATCTCCAGAAAAAGCATGGCCAATTTTTTATCGGTAAGAGCCTGGATACAACATGTCCGATCGGTCCGTATCTTGTCACGAAGGATGAAATCGTCGACCCGCAGAATCTGGAAATCACGACGAGGGTAAATGATGAAATCCGTCAGTCTTCGAACACAAGTGAAATGATATTCACCATTCCCACCATCATTTCTACGTTATCGAAGGGGATGACTCTTGAGCCTGGTGATATCATTGCTACCGGGACACCTGCTGGAGTTGGAAAAGGCTTCAAGCCTCCGCTTTTCCTGAAGAAGGGTGACAGAGTGGAAATCGAAATTGAATCTCTCGGAATTTTGACAAATCAGTTACAGGCCTAGTTAAAATTTCTGTTGGAGTAAAGACTATGGTAATATTATGAACGTATACTAACTACCTGTAGGAGGTTCATTATGTTTGATAATACACATGCCCATATTACAACTTGGGTGATTGCGATTATTCTTTTCTTTGTAGCGGTTGGCTTACATAATGCAGGAAAGAAAAAAGGCATGAAAGTTGTACATATGATTTTAAGGTTATTCTACCTGCTCATTATTTTAACGGGGGCCCTATTATTCTGGAAGCATCAAGGAATTAATCCTGCCCTATATGGCATTAAAGGATTGGTTGGAATCTGGGTCATCGGGATGTTCGAGATGGTCTTGGTTCGCTTGAATAAAGGCAAGAGTACGAAGATGTTCTGGATTCAATTGATCATCGCTTTAATCATTGTTCTTTATTTGGGATTACGATTGCCTCTGGGCTTGAATTTCCTTGGATAGAGAAGGAATAGAAAAAAAGCAAATGTATGTCGGATACCGGCAGGCATTTGCTTTTTTCTATTTGGGTTTAAGAATGGATTAAATATTAAAACTTTCAATCACAATTCGTCTACCGGTACTTAAAGTGAATTCAAAGCGGTCCCGTTTCTTTTTATAATAGGTGAAGTGATGCTGGACCGCACATACTTCTACACCGTTATCGAAGGTGATGAAGTTAACTCCTTCTTTGATCTTTTGATTTCCAAGGAAAACCAGGTGGTTATGGCAAAAGATACTATCATAAATAGAATAACCCAGGTTGTTTAAGGCTGTTGTAAACTGATGAAAGGCATCATCAGAAATTTCTTCCAATAAATTCTCCAACGAATACAATATATTCTTCTTTATTTGAATTCGATCGCCATTCTCGATTCTTATTCGCTCATACGGTGTGACAATAATGCCATCTTCTAAAAGAACTCCAGCAAGCCAGTCTCCATCTCTATACACTTTCAATTCATGATTGAGGTAAAATTCGAGCTCAGACTCTTCCTCGGCATCAATTTCGAAAAAGTACCACGTATCATCTTCGAAAAGAGCAGTGCCTTCGGAATAGGACCTTTTTTGGGATTTTAAAATGTTTGATCGAAATGTGTTGCTCAAGTGAATATCCCTCCTTAACTACATTTCTTGTCATAATTATCATATTTCATTCATGTGAAAATTGATTGAGACAATTAACCATTTCCTGTCCGGAGCATAGAATAATTTATGTGTCCGTGAGCCCAGTTTGTTTGACTAGAAAGTGAGGATGATCACCATGTGCGGAATTACAGGTTGGATTCATTATAAACGAGATTTGTCTGATCAAAAAGAAGTAGTGGAAAAAATGGCAGAAACCCTTTCTAAAAGAGGGCCAGATGAAACGAATGTATGGATTGACCAGCATGTTGCGTTTGGTCATAAACGATTAATTGTAGTAGATCCTGCAGGAGGAAGACAGCCCATGAGCATACAACATGACGGGCACCTTTTCACCATTTGCTACAATGGAGAACTTTACAATACAGAAGATTTGAGAAAAGTACTCATTTCTAAGGGTTATACCTTCAGAGGACATTCAGATACGGAGGTTCTGTTAACCTCTTATATTGAGTGGCGTGAGGATTGTGTCCATCATTTAAATGGGATTTTTGCCTTTGCTGTGTGGGACAGTGAAAAGGAGCATGTATTTATAGGCAGGGACCGAATGGGCGTAAAGCCTTTATTTTATTTTGAAAAGGAAGAAGGAATCCTCTTCGGTTCCGAACTCAAAGCGTTACTGGCCCATCCGGATGTTTTACCCCAGGTGGATCATCAGGGATTGGCGGAAGTACTGGGACTGGGGCCTTCCCGTACGCCTGGTAATGGAGTGTTTAAAGGGGTGAAGGAACTCCGTCCTGCTCATGTTTTGCTATTCTCCAAAGATGGCTTGAAAATATGGAGATACTGGAATGTGAAGAGTGAGAAGCATACAGACTCATTTATTGAAACAGTGTCAAAGGTGCGATTCCTTTTGACTGATGCCATCGAGAGACAGCTCGTTTCCGATGTGCCACTTTGTACGTTCTTATCAGGCGGACTTGATTCAAGTGCGATTACCGCGGTGGCAGCGAACAGCTATAAAAAAGAAGGGAAAGGGAAACTTCATACCTATTCCATTGATTATGAAGAAAACGAACAATACTTTAAAGCGGATGATTTTCAGCCTAATTCCGATGCGCCATGGATAGAAAAGATGACTTCTGAATTTGGTACCGAGCACCATCGATGTGTCATCAGCCAACAGCAATTGAAGGACTACCTGACTGAAGCGGTTCATGTAAGAGACTTACCGGGAATGGCAGACGTTGATTCATCCCTATTATGGTTCTGCCGGGAAATTAAACAGGACTTCACCGTTGGGTTATCAGGGGAATGTGCGGATGAAATATTCGGAGGTTACCCTTGGTTTCACCGTCCTGAAGATTTCGATCGCAGAGGATTTCCGTGGATGCGCTCCACGGCTGAGCGTCAAGGTCTTCTAAAAGAAGAATGGAGCAAGAAATTAAATCTGGAAGAATATGTGCTGGAGCAATATGATCGCACAGTGGCAGAAACCCCATTATTAGAAGGGGAAAGTGAAGTTGAAACGAAAAGAAGGCAATTATTCTATCTGAATTTACTTTGGTTCATGACGACATTGTTAGATCGTAAAGATCGAATGAGCATGGGGGCAAGTCTAGAGGTCCGTGTGCCATTTGCTGATCATAGACTCGTAGAATACGTCTGGAATATTCCATGGGAGATGAAAATGCACGAGGGCAGAGAAAAAGGGATTCTGCGAAAGGCTCTTGAAGGAGTATTGCCTCACGAAGTCCTTTATCGTAAGAAAAGTCCGTACCCAAAAACCCACCACCCTGAGTACACGAATCTGGTCAGTAACTGGTTGAATGAAATACTCGAAGACAAATCAAGCGTTCTCTATGAATTATTCGATGAAGAAAAACTGAAAGAAATCGTTGCAACAGGTGGATCTGCCTTCCAGGTGCCATGGTACGGCCAACTCATGACCGGTCCCCAGCTACTTGCCCACCTGGCACAGATTCATGTTTGGTTTAAGGATTATAATGTTGAGATTGTGGAATAGTAGACGTACAAAACAGGTGAGCTTCTTATAAGGAAGAAGCTCACCTGTTTTTGTTTGTGAAAGTGAGCCCTTGGTTCTGTGATCCTCCGTCGGTCAACTGACCCGGTAATTATAAAGAATTAAGAGACAGGTACAAACATAGATTTAAAGTAATAATGAAGAGAAAAGGAGGCATAGTAAAAGGAAAGAAACCTTTTTCATGCCTTTTTTTCTCTTTGTAAAAGGGCCAAACTCCTACATAGAGTTGAAAAACCGAAATCCTATTTTTTGTGTTTTTTTAATGGGAGACAAGCTGGTTTTACTGAGAAAAAAATAAAATCTGAAAAAATAGAGTTTAAACTTTGTTTCTACCGGAAAAGAGTTGTATAATTAGTTGTATAACAATTGTATAATAAATGTACAAATAAAAAACACACTGGAGGCTATAACAATGGCCAAGAAAATGATCGTCATAGGCGCTGGTCCAGGTGGCTTGGCAGCGGCAATGCTGCTGGCCAGCAAGGGATACGACGTAGAAATATATGAGAAGCAAACATTTGTTGGCGGACGTAACGGGGCTGTCACCATGGATGGGTATACGTTCGATATTGGACCCACGTTCCTAAGTATGCCGGAAATTGCTGAGGAATTATTCGAGGCGGCAGGAAGGAATCTTCACGATTATGTGGATTTACAAGAGCTATCGATGATGTACGAACTTATATTTAAAGATAAAAGAGTGAGGATGTTTAAAGACCCGGAGCGGCTTTCTGGAGAAATCGAGCGTCATTATCCAGGGAATGCAGAAGGATATACACGTTTTATGAATGATACTCGTAAAAAAATGGAACGTTTAAAGCCGATTCTTCAAAGTCCGATGGATCGATATTATCAATATATCAGCTGGAAGGTTTTGAGAGCACTTCCCCAATTATCATTGGGAAAATCACTATATAGTGTGTTAAGTGATTATTTCACCGATCATGAATTGCGGTTAGCTTTTACCTTCCAATCGAAATATTTAGGGATGTCACCGTGGGAGTGTCCGGGAGCATTCTCGATTCTGTCCTTCATGGAGCATGAATATGGCATTTTTCACCCCATCGGCGGGGTAAATCAGCTATCGAAAGCCATGGCCAAAGTAGTGACGGAGCATGGAGGTTCCATCCATTTGGGCCGCGGGGTAAAGAAATTGTGGATTGAAGATCGTCATGTGGTGAAGGGAATCATTACGGAGGACGGAGAGAAGGTTTCCGCAGATGAAGTCATCATTAATGGAGATTTCGCTCATGTGATGAGTAACCTTGTGGAAGATGGGGTTCTCAAGAAGTACAGTAAAGAAAAACTGAAGAAGAAGAAGTATTCCTGCTCGACCTTCATGATTTATCTTGGAATCGATAAACAGTATGATCTGCCTCATCACAGCATCCTGTTTGCAGAAGACTATAAGAGAAATGTGGAGGAAATTACAGAGACGTTTACACTTCCGGAAGATCCCTCCATTTATATTCAGAATGCTTCCGTGACAGATAAGACGCTGGCACCCCCAGGACATTCCACCTTATATATTCTTGCTCCCGTGCCGAATAATGTAAGCGGAATTGATTGGACAGAGAATGAACAAACCTTCCGGGATCTTGTTCTGGATGCAGTTGAAAGCAAAACAGGTTTAAAGAATATTCGGGAACATATCCAGGTTGAAAAAATCATTTCGCCTCATCACTGGGAGGCAGACTTCAATATTTATCAAGGTGCGACCTTTAATCTCGGTCACCAATTAACTCAAATGATGGCAATGCGACCTCACAATAAATTTGAAGAGCTTGAAAACTGCTGGCTTGTCGGAGGAGGGACCCATCCGGGAAGCGGGCTGCCTACGATATTAGAATCAGCCCGGATTACAACGAATATGCTGATGAACGAAGATCCGTCCAACTCTTTCACTAAAGACCAAACAATGGGGGAAGCATTATGAAAACGGCGGTTGTTGGATCAGGAATCGGCGGGTTGATATCGGGTCTGTTACTTTCAAAAGATGGTCATGAGGTTACCGTTTATGAGAAAGAGTCAACCATTGGTGGGCGACTTGCCTTTATTCAAGAAGGAGAATACAAAATTGATAAAGGACCGACCATTGTGCTCCTGCCTGAAATGCTGCTTTCCATTCTTTCAGAAGCAGGTATAAATACAGACGAAATTGAATTCGTCCGTTGTGATCCTTTGTATAATGTTCATTTTTCAGACGGGCAAACGTATAAAAAATATGCTGATATGGATAAGCAATACGAAGAAATCAAGCAGCAGTTTCCTGGGGATGAAGATGGGTTCCTGAAATTCATGGAAGATATGGATGTACGGTTTAAGATAGGTAAGCCTCAATTTCTTGAATCCTCATTTTTAAAAACAAAAGACTATCTGAACCGGGAAACGATTGCCTCACTGCTAAAGTTAAAAGCATATCGAAATGTGATGGGGAATTTAAGGCATTATTTTAATCATGAAAAACTACAAACCGCGTACGGGCTTCAAACCTTATATATTGGCGGGAATCCCTATACGACTCCTGCGATTTATAGTTTAGTATCCTATAGCGAGCATAAACATGGTATTTATTATATAAAGGGTGGTTATGCCAGTCTTTTGGATCATGTGCAGCAAGCCTGTGAACGAAATGGTGTAATCATCAAGATATCTTCACCTGTCACAGAAATCGAGACTACAGGGGATAAAGCGACTCACATCGTCCTCGGAAATCGTAGAGAAGAAATAGATGCAGTGATTATCAATGGTGATTTTCCAACGGCGACCAAACTAGTAAAGAAAAATGAGTCTAAGCCTTACAAACCTTCATCTGGTTGCGTGCTAATGTATATGGGAGTGGATGGGAAGTTTGAAGAAAAGGAAATGCACCAATTTTATTTAAATGAATATTTCTCTGAGAATATGGAGGATATTTTCAAGAATAAGAGAATTCCTAAGGAACCTTCATTTTACGTATTTAATCCGTCTAAGGTTGATTCAACCTTGGCGCCTGAAGGGAACAGTGTCTTATACGTCTTAATCCCTGTTCCGGTTTCCGAGAACTTGGACTGGAAGGAAGCTTCAGAATTCCTTTCTAATTACGTATTGGATACAATGGAAAAAAGGGGCTTCGAAAAGTTAAGAAAACGAATTAAGTGGATGAAAGTCAGGACACCAGAAGAGGCAAAACAAGAGGGGTTATATTCAGGGGGAAGCTTCGGTATTGCGCCAAGTTTAGGACAATCAGGCCCGTTCAGGCCACAGGTACAACCGTTTGCAGAAAAGAATATCTTTGCTGTGGGTGCATCCATCCATCCTGGTGGGGGAGTACCGATCGTCATGCAGGGGGCAAAACTCGTAGCTGAAACCTTCAAAGAACATTATAAAACGGAGTCGGAAAGGAAGGATGTGACCTTACATGAACAAGATCTTGGAAGCATACGATCATTGTGAGAATATCATTAAACTTCACTCAAAGACATTTTACAGAGCATTTTCCCTGTTACCTAAGGATCAAAAGAAAGCTGTATGGGCAGTATACGCATTCTGTCGCAGAGTGGATGATATCGTAGACGAGGGGACGAAACCTTCTGAGCAATTACTGCAATTCGAAATGGAATTCGAATCGTTTTTAACAGGTTCTTATAATGAAGAAGAACTTATGTGGGTAGCCTTGGACGATGTGTTTAATCATTTCAATATGGACATCGGAGCTTTTCGGGATATGATTAAAGGGCAAAGAATGGATTTGAACGGGAGAATTTATGTGACGATGGATGATGTACTGGACTATTCTTATCACGTTGCAAGCACGGTAGGGTTAATGCTTCTTCCTATTCTTGCTCCCGGGAAAGAACATCAATTAAGGGAAGATGGTATCTATTTAGGTTATGCCATGCAGCTTACCAATATATTAAGAGATATCGGAGAAGACCTGGAAAGAGGGAGACTTTATATCCCGCAGGATTTATTAGTTAAATATGAATATACCGTAGCAGAATTCATGGATCATAGAAATAATGCTGCATTCCAGTCTATATGGGAAGAAATGGCCAGGATTGCAGAAGACTATTATGAGAAAGCTTTCCGTACAATCAATCTTTATCCTATGTATTCAAGGACCCCGGTGAAAGGTGCTGCATTATTATACCGAGCCATCCTAAGTGAGGTAAGAAGTCATCACTATAATGTCTTTTCCAAGAAACATTTCGTATCAAAAGATATAAAAGAAAGAATCATTTCAACAATTTCGTAAATAAGCCCGTATGGAAGCTTTAGTTGGAAGCTTTCCATATGAGCTTATTTTTGTTGAAAGCAGAAAAAAAGAGCCGCTCTGGGGCAGCTCCAAACTGATTATATTGTGTTTCGCTGATTCATGGTTTCACTCACTTCACCTGTTCCAATCGAATTTAATCGATCAACTAAATCAGATCCAAAAGGAGAAGAGGAAGAAACATTTGATTCTAATACAGTGTCCTTTAATTCATAAGCATTCGACCCATGCTCTGTAAAATCCAGTCCTGAAAGTTCTTCTTCACGTGAAACGCGAATACTTGCCACTCTCGTTACGAGGAACAGGAATCCTCCAACAGTAACGGAGGTCCAGGCAATAACGGCTAATACGCCCAGGGCTTGGGTGGCTACTAAAGAAACGCCACCGCCATAGAACAAACCGTTCGAAACATCAAACAATCCAACAGCTACCGTACCCCAGATCCCGCAAATTCCATGTACGGCAATGGCTCCAACAGGATCATCGACTTTAAGTTTAGAGTCAATTACGGTTACGGCTTCAACAAGGATCACTCCTGCAATAAGTCCGATGATGAGTGAGCCCGCGAGTGATACATTGGCACAGCCGGCGGTGATACCGACAAGTCCGCCCAATGCTCCGTTTAACGTCAGGGAAGGATCGATTCGTTTAAATCTTACTAGCGTATAGAAAGCTGATGAAAGAATGGCAGCAGATGCTGAGAATAAAGTTGTTGTAATGACGTGAGGTACAAGCGTCGGATCAGCGGCCAGGCTGCTACCACCATTGAATCCAAACCAGCCGAACCAAAGGATGAATACCCCAAGGGCACCGATCGGGATATTATGACCAGGAATGACATTCACTTTACCTTTATTGTATTTGCCGATACGTGCTCCAAGGAAGAGTACCGTAATGAAGGCTCCGACAGCACCTGTTAAATGAACGACAGTAGATCCGGCGAAATCAACGAATCCAAGCTCAGAAAGCCAACCGCCTCCCCAAATCCAATGTCCGACAATCGGATAAATGATTCCAGTCATGGCAATGGTTAACATAATATAACTTTTAAGCTTCATTCGTTCAGCTACAGCACCTGAAATGATCGTTGCACAAGTGGCTGCGAACACGGATTGGAAAAGGAAGAAGCCGATATCTTCACGTCCTGAAAGGAAAAAGCTGTCGGTACCGATGATGCCACCTGACGTTCCTCCAAACATAAAACCAAACCCAACAATGAAAAACAGAACAGAAGCGATGGCAACAGTTAAGAAGTTTTTCATCAGGATATTAAGAGAGTTCTTGGCCCTTGTAAATCCGGTCTCGACCATGGCGAATCCAGCGTGCATGAAGAACACAAGGACTGCAGCAATCATGACCCATAGGGAGTCAACGGAGGCTTGAACAGATTCTGCGGTAGGGGCCGCAGCGAAAGCAGTGGTGCTCACAAACAGTGACAGAAACAACAGAGCAGAAATTTTTTTAATCAATGGTATCCCTCCAAAATTGGTTTGGTAAAGCGGCTTAGTGATTGAGTCAAGAATGAAGTGATCTATAAAACGGCTTTTTTTCCTCGTTCACCCGTGCGGATGCGGATGACATCTTCGACCGGATAGATGAAAATCTTACCGTCTCCTACGGTGTCGGTACTGCAGTGCTCAACAATGAGATCAATGATGTCTTCAACCTGACCATCGTCGACGATCATTTCCACCTTTACACGGGGGACCAACTGCAGTTCGAATTTATTCCCTCTGAAAATCCCTTGCTTTCCTTTCTGTTTTCCACAGCCAGCTGCTTCTGATACGGTTAGCCCGCTGAATCCACGAAGGCATAACGCTTCTCGCAGGGACAAGAATGCTTCTGCACGAATAATCGCTTCTACTTTTTTCATTGTTTTTTCCTCCTTTTGATTTTTGTTCTTTCAATCTTGGAAAAATCGATTCTATGATGTTAGGTTTTATGACATCAATAAGTTATATTATTTATCATATTCAGAAAATAACAAAAGTTCAAGTATTAATTTATAATGTAAGCGTTTTTATGTAAAAAAACTTAACATGTGAAGGTGGAGGCGTTTTCATTTGGAGTGAAAAAAGAGTCAGCTCAATTGGAGAGCTGACTCTTTTTAAAAGGAGGGATGGTTGCTGCGTTCATATTGACTTGCATCGAGGTTCAGAACCACCTAATAGAAGGTCCGTCCCTCTAAATTGTACTTTTATTACTTTGAACAAATCGTTTATGGATCCATATTTTGGATTGCCAGCGTTTGAGCATGATGAGGCCTCGGAGCCATTCATCGGCAATGAAGGAGATCCAGATTCCGATAAGTCCGAGCCCGAACCAGATTCCGAGTATATAGGAGAGCGTAACGCTTACTCCCCACATGGATAAGATCCCCATATAAACTGGGAAGCGCACATCGCCTGTTGCCCTTAGTGCGTTTATGATGACAAGGTTGAAGCTTCTGCCCGGTTCTAAAATGATGGTCAGGTAGATTAATGTTTTACCAAGAGAAATGATTTCTTCGTTGTTTGTAAATATTCGCAGTAGCGGTTCCGCTGCGATAGAAAAAATTCCGGCCATAATGAGAGAGATGAAGATAGCAATCTTTAAACTTTTCAAACACCGTTCATAGGCACTGTCAAATTGTTTCGCTCCGATCATATGACCAATGATAATTTGAGTTCCCTGACTGATCGCTACGCTGAATAAAAAGATAAACATCATCAGGTTTTGTGCATATACTTTGGTGGTCAATGCGTTCGTCCCGATACTTGCAATGAAATACGTAATGACCATTTGTGAACCATTATAAGATAGATGTTCTCCTGCAGAAGGAATTCCGATGCGAAGTAAATTTTTCACATGCGAAATGGGTAAACGAAAAAGCCTCTTGATTGGAAGAGCGTTAGGAATCCGTTTGGTAATCACGATGATGCTCACGATAAATCCGATCAGTCTCGAAGTAATCGTGGAAATCGCTACCCCTTCTACTCCTAAAACAGGAACGCCAAATGGACCAAAGATAAATAAATAGTTCCCGATCACATTGATGATATTCATTCCGATCGTAATATACATGGCGTCTTTCGTGTAGCCGTAGCTCCTCATGATGGAACCGGCTGTCATGATCAATGCCTGGATGAAGGCGAACCCTCCAACGATTTTTAAATAAGAAGAGGCTTCATTCATCAGGGAACGGGGGAGGTCCATTGAAAGCAGGATCGGCTCACTGAAAAACACAAGGGCGATACTCAGGAAGAGACCGAATCCTAAGTTAACGGCAATGGATACGATGGATACTTCTCCTGCCAATCGATCCTCCCGGGCTCCCAGATGCTGAGCAACAAGAATGGCAGTACCTGTTGCGACAAATCCAAACATGACAATAATGAGAGAAAGGATTTGATTGGAAACCCCTACGGCTGCAACAGAGTCATCTGAGTACTGACTGAGCATTAACGTATCGGCATTCCCCATCAGCATATGGAGAAAGATTTCAATGAAAATCGGCCAAGTCAAGGCAAAGAGGGTCATGTTTTTTTGAGTCTTGCTCATAGATTTTCTCCTTTAGCTGGCCAGGGATAGGTACCTGGTCAATTTTTGCGATTTAAATAGATAAGGGGACTAACCGTTAAGGTGTAGTCCCGCTGATCACGAACTAAAATTCATTAAAATTTCAAGATGGCAAATCCATACCCTCCAAGTGCCACTTCGATGGACTCTGCTTCAGCGGCAAAATCTTCACCGCTCCACAGATTCGTGATTTTCTTTCCTTTTAATTCAAAAGGAAGAGAGTAGGTGGTCGATTCTTCACTGGAGTTTAATAGAACGAATATGGTTTCCTCTCCGTTCGATTTTGTGAAGGCAAGGCATTGCTCATGGAGGTTCCCGGGTAAAAACGTCAGATTTCCCTCGTTGCTTAACAATGGATACTGCATGCGAAGGGCGATATGTTTTTGTATATGCATGAAGAGCTCTTCATTATGATGTTCTTTTTCCCATGGGAAGCACTTACGACACCCTGGATCCTGTTCACCAGTCAGGCCGATTTCATCACCATAATAAATACAAGGTGTGCCTGTGAAAGTGAGCATGAACGTGTAAATTTGTTTAGCACGTCGGATATCTTCGCCGCACTCGGTCAATACACGTGGTGTATCGTGACTTCCGACAAGGTTGAAGTTCACTTCGTTTACGTTCTTAGGGTACATATGCACGACCGAAGTCATATTCTCTGCAAATTGAGAAGCGGAAATCGTTTGGTGAGCAAATAGATTCAATAGATTTGTCGTGAAAGGATAGTTCATGACCGCATCGAATTGATCTCCCCGTAACCAGGGCATTGAATCGTGCCATATTTCTCCTAAAATATATAGATCCGGTTTTATACCCTTCACTTCTCTGCGGAATTCACGCCAGAAGTGGTGATCGACTTCATTTGCAACGTCCAGACGCCATCCATCGATATCAAATTCCTTTATCCAGTATCGGCCAACCTCTAATAGATAATTGCGGACCTCTTCATTTTCAGTATTTAACTTGGGCATGGAAGGTTCGAATGCAAAAGTATCATAATTAGGCGGCTTACTCTCGATATCCAAAGGAAATTCGTTTACATGAAACCATTCTTTATAAGGAGAATCTTCTCCGTTTTCAAGTACATCCTGGAACTGGTCAAAATAGAAGCCGCTATGATTAAAGACGGCATCGAGCATGACTTTCATTTCATTCTCATGACAGACCTTTATTAATTCCTTCAATGTTTCTTTCGTCCCGAACTGTGGATCGATTTCGAAATAATCAATCGTGTCGTATTTATGATTGGAATGCGCTTTAAAGATGGGGGTGAAGTAAATCCCGGAGATTCCAAGCTCTTTTAGATAAGGAATGTTCTGGATCACACCTTCTAAATCCCCTCCGAAGAAATTGGTGGGAGTTGGGTCTGTGCTATTCCAAGCCAGTGTTCCTTCAGGGTCATTCTCCGTATTTCCATTTGCGAAACGCTCCGGGAAGATTTGATACCATACTGTATCCTTCACCCATGAAGGGGCTTGAAATACATCGATAGTATTCAAGAACGGGAAACAGAAGTAATCCCCGATATCAGTAGAAGGAGCCCCGTTAAATCCTTTTTCCCCATAAAAGACTTCTTCCGTTTCGTCATGAAGAAGGAAACCATAACGAAGGCGTCTGAAAGGAGGGGAGATGGGAGCGAACCAATAATCAAACAGCTGATCTGTTCCGGTTAATACCATCTCCTCACGATCGTATATCCATTTTCCTTCTTCCCATTGATAAGGATCTCCGTGCAGGAGTGTGACGTTTTCTACATCATTCTTCTTCGTTCGAATCCGTATGTGTAACTCGTTTTCAGTGCAAGCGTATGCATAGTTATCTTTTGGTCTATGATAAATGGCTTCCAGTAGCATCGTATATCCTCCTCTTTTTCATTCCATTTAAAGAGTATTCTAAACCAACAATGTTGTCAATGAAACGCATATAAACAAGTAAAGCGTTTTCTTTTCAGTCTTATAAACATAAATAATTTTCAAAAAAGTATTGTCAAAGCGGATTTAGTTTGTATAATAAGAAGTAGGTTGTGCAATCGTTTTCACAAAGATTGTAAGCGATATCTTTCGGGATTAAGTCATAGTGTGTGCAAACGTTTGTTCAGTCTAAAGAAAAGGTCAATATTTTTTACCATACTTAGGAGGGGTCGAGATGAAGAAAGCGTTATCATTATTGATGGTAATCATGCTTGTACTAGGGGCGTTGGCTGCTTGTGGTCCTAATCGTGAAGAAGGATCGGGAAATGAAAGCGGAGAGAAAAAAGCTGACGATGCAAACAAACCTGAAAAACTGGTTGTCTGGGAAGATGAAAAGAAATCCGGATGGCTGGATGAAGTAGGTGCTAAGTTCGAAGAAGAAACTGGCATCAAAGTAGAAGTGAAAGAAGTCGAAATGGCTACTAAAATGAAAGAACAATTACGTTTAGATGGTCCTGCGGGAACTGGTCCGGACGTATTAACATTACCACATGACCAAATCGGTGAGCTTGCACTTGCAGGTCATATCGCTGCTTTAGAAGTTGAAGGAGACGTTGAAGAGCGTTTCACTGAATCTTCTATGACGGCAGAGAGCTATGATGGAAAACTATATGGTCTTCCAAAGTCCTCTGAAACGCCGGTATTCGTATATAACAAAGCGTTAATGGAAGAAGCTCCAAAAACAATGGATGAAGTGTACACATTCTCTAAAGACTTCACAAAAGATGGAAACTACGGTTTCTTAGCTCTTTGGGATAACTTCTATTTCGCTCATGCACCGATCGGTGGATTCGGCGGATACGTATTTGCTGAAAATGATGGAGCATTGGATGCGAAAGATCTTGGGTTAAACAATGAAGGTGCTGTAGAAGGTACGGAGTATATTCAAAAATGGTACTCAGAAGGATTATTCCCTAAAGGTATCGTAGGTGAAAATGGTGGATCTGCAATGGACGGGCTATTCAATGAAGGAAAAGTGGCTTCTGTAATGAACGGACCATGGTCCTTCCAAGGTTACAAAGATGCTGGAATTGATATCGGTATCTCTGCTATGCCAAAACTTCCAAACGGTGAGCCTATGAAAACATTCATGGGTGTTAAAGGCTGGCATGTATCAGGATACTCTGAAAATAAAGAGTGGGCACAAAAATTCATCGAATTCATCACTCAAGATGAATATGCGAAATTACGTTTCGAACAAACACAAGAAGTTCCAACAAACCAAGGGTTGATCGACGATCCTGCGATTGCTGAGAACCCAGGTGCAAAAGCGGTTGCTGAACAATCACAATATGCGGTGCCAATGCCGAACATTCCTGAAATGGGAGAAGTTTGGGGACCAATGGCTGACTCACTTCAAACCGTTGTGACGGGCAAACAAGAACCGAAAGCGGCTCTTGATGCAGCTGTAAAGCAAATTGAACAAAACATTGAAGCGAATCACTCTAACTAATGCATAAACATAGCGGTACCTTCTCACTCTGAGAGGTACTGCTATCCTTTTAAAGACCTATTCAAGGGCTTTTTAAGGAAATAAACACTTCTTTTCTTAAAAAGCTCATGAAGCTTATCAAAATGGTATACGTAGAAAGGGGAATATAGGATGGAACAAAAATCCTCTCAAAAAAACACAAGAAAAACAGCACTGGCCCTTTCCCTAATCCCTGGATTAGGTCAGATCTATCATAGACAGTTTCTAAAAGGCGGATTCTTCCTGATCATGACTGCCGCTTTTATTCTTGTCTTTAGAGATTTGATCGGCCACGGATTATGGGGAATTACAACGCTTGGGACAGACATTTCATACGGAGATCATTCCATTTTCTTGATGGTATATGGAATTCTGGCAATCATCGTATCTATCTTCGGAATCGGATTCTATTTGTTTAATCTCCGGGATGCTTATAAAAACGGAGAAAAGAGAGACAGAGGAGAGAAACTGAGCACGATTCGAGAGCAGTACAAAAATCTAGTAGACAATGGATTTCCGTACTTGATCATGTCTCCGGGATTTTTACTACTCGTATTCGTCGTCATCTTCCCGATCATCTTTGTTATCTTACTGGCGTTTACAAACTATGATTTGTATCACTCACCTCCTGCTAAATTAGTCGATTGGGTAGGGATACAAAACTTTGTTGATATTTTCAAGATTGATATTTGGAGAGAAACATTCATTACCGTGTTAGCCTGGACACTTGTTTGGACGTTCGGTGCCACGACGCTTCAAGTTGCCCTGGGTGTATTCCTGGCAATCCTGGTCAATCAAAAGGATTTAAAAGGAAAAGCCATCATTCGTACCGTATTCATCTTACCTTGGGCCATCCCGGCTTTCGTTTCCATACTTGTTTTTGCCGGTATGTTCAATGAATCCTTCGGAACGATTAACCGGGATATCTTAGGATTCTTCGGCATTGAAGGCTTACCATGGATGACGGAGCCGATGTATACACGAATTGCCCTGATCGGTATTCAAGCCTGGTTAGGCTTCCCGTTCATCTTTGCGATGACAACGGGGGTTCTACAATCGATTCCTGATGAGCTTTATGAAGCAGCAACGGTTGATGGAGCATCAGCTTTCCAGAAATTCAAGAACATTACGTTGCCCCTCGTGCTTTTTGCAACGGCGCCAATCATCATTACGCAATACACATTTAACTTTAATAACTTTAACGTTATTTACTTATTCAATGGCGGAGGACCTGCCCTGACAGGACAAAATGCAGGTGGTACTGACATTTTGATTTCATGGATATACAGTCTGACTATGACATCCGCACAGTATTCTAAAGCAGCGGCCATCACATTATTGTTATCCATCATCGTCATCACAGTAGCGATCTGGCAGTTCAAGAGAACGAAGTCATTCCAAGAAGAGGATATGATGTAATATGAATATGAAGAGACAGAAACTCATACGTTTGACACTTTCATACGCAGCCATCGGGATCATGTTTGCCATCATTCTTTACCCGGTTGCATGGATTATCGGATCTTCTTTCAATCCAGGGCAAAGTTTATCGGGTTCATCCATCATTCCCAAGAATGCAACATTGGCACATTACAAAGAACTATTCGATCTGGAGCAAAGTGATTATTTGCTTTGGTACTGGAACTCAATAAAAGTCAGTTTATCGACCATGGTACTGACGGTTTTACTGGTCAGTCTGACAGCTTACTCTTTCTCACGTTACCGTTTCGCAGGTCGTAAAAATGGATTGATGACATTCCTGATCCTGCAAATGATTCCTAACTTTGCTGCCTTAATCGCGATTTTCGTTTTAGCATTGTTAACAGATTTATTGGATACTCATATTGGATTGATCCTTGTATACGTTGGTGGACAAATCCCAATGAATACATGGTTAATGAAAGGGTATTTGGATACGATTCCGAAAGAGCTTGATGAATCAGCGAAAATGGACGGAGCGGGACATTTACGTATCTTCTTCCAGATCGTCATGCCACTTGCAAAACCGATCATTGCGGTAGTTGCACTGTTTTCATTCATTGCACCATTCGCGGACTTTATCATTGCAAGTATCTTATTGCGTTCAGAGAAAATGTACACATTACCGGTTGCCCTTTATGATATGGTAGCAAAACAATTCGGAGCAGAATTTACAACATTCGCTGCAGGTTCTGTCCTGATTGCCGTACCGATTGCCCTATTATTCCTGTTCTTCCAGAAATACTTCGTTTCAGGATTGACGGCAGGGGGTACAAAAGGATAATCTTATAGGCGTTACTAACAGTTTGAGGAGGAGCGGAGATGAAAAGAAGAGTATTATCTCTCATTTTAGTCCCGTTTCTTCTTTTTTACGCCCTTCCGGTAGGTGCAGTTGAAAAAGAAGAACGAAAATGGCAGGATGAGACCATTTATTTTCTAATGGTCGATCGCTTTAACAACGGGGATACGAGCAATGATAAGAATGTGGATACGAAAGACCCTAAAGCCTATCAGGGCGGGGACTTTCAAGGTGTGATTGATAAGCTGGATTATATTAAGGAGATGGGATTTACCGCCATCTGGCTAACCCCGATCTTTGATAATCAACCTCTTGGGTATCACGGGTACTGGATTACGGATTTCTATAAGACAGAAGAACATTTGGGGTCCATCGATACGTTTAAAAAGCTTGTAGATGAGGCGCACAAACGTGATATGAAAGTGATGTTGGACTTCGTTGTAAACCATGTCGGACCCGAACACCCTTGGGTGAATGATCCTCAGAAGTCGGACTGGTTTCACGAAAATCAGCCGATGAACTTTGATAATGAAGAAAGTCTACAAAATGCGTGGTTATATGATCTTCCCGATTTAAATACAGAAAATCCCGAAGTGAAAAACTACTTATTTGACGCCGCGAAATGGTGGATCGAAGAAACAGATGTAGACGGATACCGACTGGATACGGTTCGTCACGTACCACAAGAATTCTGGACTGAATTTAGCGAAGAGGTTAAGTCAGTCAAAGAAGACTTCTATCTTCTTGGTGAAGTGTTCGATCGCGATCCCCAGAAGATAGCTAAGTATAATGATGTAGGAATTGATGGATTCGTTAACTTTCCTCAAGCAGAAGAAATGCGTTCTGTATTCCAAAAACCGGATACTTCGATGGATCGCTTATTTAACTTCTGGAAATACAACGAAACGTACTATGACGATCCCTATTTAATGGGGACTTTTATCGATAACCATGATATGGAACGTTTTACGAGACTGCTCGTTCAAGAGAAGCTTTTCCCGGGTACCAGGTGGAAGCTCGCTCTAACGTACATGTATACGACTCCAGGGATACCGATCGTTTACTATGGTTCAGAAATAGCCGTAGATGGTGGAAATGACCCGGATAATCGACGTTTTATGAACTTTAGGGCAGATGAAGAATTGATTGATTACATCACTCAATTAGGAAAGCTTCGTCAAGATTACCCCGCCCTTACAAGAGGGACGATAGAACCCATCTATGAAAAAGACGGTATGGGAATATTCAAGCGTACGTACGGGGATCAAACCCTCGTGATCGCCATAAACAACACAAGTAAATCTCAAAAGGTTCAATTGAGTGAAGAAGAATTAGCAGAAAATAGTGAGTTGAAAGGGTTATTAACTGCAGACCTGGTTCGTATTGATAAGGATGGAAACTATACGATCGTAGTCGATCGTGAAGAATCAGAGGTTTATTCCCTTAAGCAGAAGAGTGGACTGAATTATCCTTACCTACTGGCACTTGGCACTGTGTATGTCCTCTTCTTACTCTTTATTTATCTTGTGTGGAAGCGTGGAAGGAAGAAAAAACAGTCATGATTTGATGTGCGGGGCTCAGTCTATGAGCCCTGCAATTCCTGATTTTAAAGAATAATGAAATGGAAGCGTTTTAATTAATGTATAAACTAGAATAAAGCAGCCCTCTACACCTAAGAGGGTACGATTTTTAAAGAGGGGGGTGGAATGAATGGCGGTCACCATCAAAGATGTTGCAAAGCTTGCAAACGTAGCTCCATCTACGGTTTCACGTGTTATTGCAAATAATCCAAGAATCAGCGAGAAAACAAAGCAAAAAGTTAGAGAAGCGATGGAGCAACTAGGATATCATCCTAACTTCATAGCAAGGAGCTTGGCAAATCAATCCACTCAAGTATTGGGGCTTGTATTACCAGGTTCAGCTAGTACTTTTTCACAAAACCCTTTCTTTCCGACCGTTTTAAGAGGACTAAGTGAAGGGGCACAAGAAAAGCAATATGCACTTCAGATGTCCACAGGTCAATCCGAAGAAGAAATTTATGAAGGCGTCGTCCAAATGGTGCAAGGGGGAAGAGTGGACGGAATTATCCTTCTTTACTCAAAAGTGGAAGATAAGGTGATGAACTACTTAAAAGATCGTGGTTTTCCATTTGTCGTCGTCGGGAAGCCATATAAATATTGTGAAGAGATCACTCATGTGGATAACGACAACTACCGGGCAACGAAGGAAGTAACCGATTATCTTCTGGAGCTTGGTCATGAATGCATCGGCTTTATCGGTGGAGACCTCAACCTCGTTGTTACCGTTGAGCGTCTATTAGGTTATGAGAAGGCTTTGCGTAATGCCGGGATAGACATGAAAGACGAGTACATTATTCATGAAGAATTTCTTCGTGAAGGAGGTCGTGAAGCCATTAATGAACTGATGCAATTAGACGCCCCTCCAACGGCTCTGGTAGTGGCCGATGACTTAATGGCATTAGGGGTACTGAACACACTGGATGAAATGGGCATCCGTGTTCCTGAAGACATTTCCATTGTCAGCTTCAACAATGTATTGCTGGCTGAAATGTCCCGCCCGCCTCTCACGTCTGTGGATATCAACATATTCAACCTGGGAAATGAGGCAGCAAAAAGCCTGATCCAAAAGATTGAGAACCCGAAAGAGCCCATCAAGAGAATCATAGTGCCGCATCAGCTTGTTACAAGATGCTCTTGCAGCGAGCGAAAAGGGAAATCATAATAAAAAGCGACTGAAACGTTGGAATCTCCACTTATGGGAGAACCATATGTTTCAGTCGCTTTTATTTTAGCCGTTAATAACCGTTCCGCCATTAATATGAATCATCTGTCCTGATACGTAGCTTGAATCTTCGCTTGCCAGGTATACGTATGCCGGTCCTAATTCATACGGCTGACCAGCCCGTCCAAGTGGAGTATTCGCTCCAAACTGAGATACCTTTTGAGAGCTGAAAGTGGACGGAATCAGCGGAGTCCAAATCGGGCCGGGTGCCACGCCATTTACCCTGATTCCATCCGATGCAATGTTTTCTGCAAGGGACCGCGTGAAACTGACAATTGCACCTTTAGTAGAAGAGTAATCAATCAGATCCTTATTCCCTTTATAAGCTGTGATAGAAGCCGTATTGATAATGGAAGCTCCCTTATTAAGATGAGGCAATGCTGCCCTTGTTAAGTAGAACATAGAGAATACATTCGTCTTAAAGGTGCGCTCCAACTGCTCGTCACTTATATCCGCAAGCCCTGCCTGAGGATGCTGTTCGGCAGCGTTATTCACCAGGATATCAAGCTTACCGAATTCAGAAATCGTTTTGTTCACGATGTCTTTACAAAACGTCGAGCTTCCGATATCACCTGACAGCAGGATACACCTTACACCTTCCGCTTCCACTAATTCCTTCGTTTTATTCGCATCTTCATGTTCATCTAAATAAGAAATCGCAACATGGGCACCTTCCCTGGCATAATACCAGGCCACCGATCGTCCAATCCCGCTGTCTCCTCCAGTGATCAGGGCGACCTTACCGTCCAGCTTTCCACTGCCTTTATAATTTTGATCCGTATGAATCGGCTGGGGATTCATCTCATCCACTGTGCCAGGCTGATGATCCTGGTGCTGGGGGGGGAACGTTTGCTTCTGGTTTTGTTGTTGTGATGACAATGAAAACACTCCTTTGATGATTTGGGTTATCTTAGGATAGTGTTTACCCGAAAAAAATAATTATTAACGTGATTGGTTTGGGAGATTTATCAAATTTCAAGGTCGAATTGATGTGTGATGCAGTTATTTTGATTTGGGACGAAGCCGTTTGATGTGTGATAGAGTCGTGATTGAAGGAAATTTATCCGATTTTTAGTGTAATCCGGCCGTTTTTCCGAAAAATCCAGCCGTTTTTGAGCAGAATCCGTCCGATATCGAAAGAAATCCAGCCGTTTCTGAGCAGAATCCGTCCGATATCGAAAAAAATCGAGCCGTTTAACAGATTTATCCATTATCAAAGTCCATCCGCATACAAAAAACAGGCTCCCCCAAAGAGAAGCCCCCATGCTATTATTCCTTTTCCATCAACCCGGCACCCTTATAGCCGATCATATTCAACAGCCCTTTAGGAGAAGAGAAGGGAGGGGCATAGCAGGTTTCGATTTCCTGGAGGTCGGTAATGGTCAGGCCACCGTAAATGGCTGTGGCAAGAACGTCGATTTGCTTGTCTACCCCTTCGCCGCCAACTACATTTCCTCCAAAGATCTTTCCGGTGTCGGGACAAAAATGGACTCTCACAAACACATCACGAGCACCGGGATAGTAGCCGGCATGTGACTTTCCTTCATGCACCGAGGTTCTATACGAATAGCCTTTTTCTTTTAATTCCTTCTCGCCTAATCCTGTAGATCCAATGGAAAGGTTAAAAACCTTTGCAATAGCAGTACCAAGCATCCCTTTGAAAGGTACAGGGTTTCCTGATAGGTGTCTTGCGATAATATAAGCTTGTCGATGGGCAGGCCATGCGAGAGGAACCTGCTTTGGGGTCCCGTCAATAAGATCCATGGACTCTACCACATCTCCGACTGCATAAATGGAGGGGTCGTCTGTTTGCATAAACTCATTACTGACGACACCACCTGACTCTCCTGTTGATAACCCGGCTTCCTTAGCAAGAAGGTTATTAGGCTTTACACCTACTGAAAGGAGAATGAAGTCAGACTGAAACGTTTCTCCACTATCCAGTTTCAGGGTACACTCCGGAAGTACCTCTTTCAGCCCATCCTTCGTGTAGAGATTCACACCTTGCTCTGTTATATGTTCTTGCAATTTGATGGCGGTCTCTTCGTCGATTACACTGATCACATGTTCCGATCTTTCAACCAGATTGACTTTCATCCCTAAATGAGTGAAGTTCTCAGACATTTCAACTCCTATGTAGCCACCGCCGATAATGGTACAGACTTTTGGCTTTGAGGTTTCAACGAATTGCTTGATCCTGTCCATGTCTTCAACGGTTCTGAGATGGAAAGCCGGAATTTTTTCAAGTCCCGGAATGTCAGGGATAAAGGGGGAAGCCCCTGTTGCGAGCACGAGGTAATCATATGCTTCTTCGTAATCCTGGTTCTTGTCATGATCCCTCACAAGTAAAGATTTTTTATCACGATCAATTTTCAACGCTTCATGATGCATGCGGACATCGATGTTCTTTTTCGTATGTAATTTTTCAGGCGTAGCTGCAAACAAGCTTTCACGGTCTTTAATGACTTCACCTAAGTAATAAGGCATTCCGCATGCCCCGTATGAAAGATAGGATGTCTTTTCAAGAAGAATGATCTCTATTTCACTATCCAGTTTTCTAATTTGTGATGCAGTGGTGGCACCGCCGCCGACCGCCCCGATTATGATGACTTTTTTCTTCATGTTTTTCCTCCTAAATGAAAGAAGTCTAATGGATATATTGTACCCATTAGACTTCTTTGAAAAACCGGATTAACGGAAGTTTACGTACTGCACATCGATAGAAAGATCTGCCTCACGGATCGCAGCGATGATTTTTTGAAGATCATCCTTGCTTTTTCCAGTGACCCGTACTTGATCATCCTGCACCTGACTCTTCACTTTTACGCCCGAGTTTTTAATGATGGTATTGATTTTCTTCGCATTTTCTTTATCGATTCCTTGAACGAGTTTCGCACGCTGACGAACGGTTCCGCCCGATGCCCCTTCAAGCTTGCTGTAGTCAAGGTTCTTAACAGGAACATTACGTTTGATGAGTTTGCTAAGAAGAACATCCTTTAACTGATTCATTTTAAATTCATCATCAGAAACGAGAACGATTTCCTCTCCATCTAATTTAATGTCACTCTTACTTCCTTTAAAGTCATAGCGTGTTTGAACTTCCTTCAACGCAATTTGAATCGCATTACTCACTTCAGACATATCCACTTTCGATACAATATCAAATGAACTCTCTTTTGCCATATGTAACCCCTCCATAGTATTATCTCTTTCATTATAGACAAGCTTTGATGGTGCATACAACTTCTATGAATGGAATGGGGGGATTTTTTATAAAATAAAAAGCACCAGCTCTATAAAGAACTGGCACTTTCTTGTATCCAAGAGCCGGAGACTGTCCACGACATTCCCCTACAAATGATCCGTCTTCTTAGAAAACTGATTCTTCCCTGCTTTACGATTCACTTCTTTGATCTTATTTTTTTCCTGGCGCAGGGCATTGTTGTCTCTGGCCTTTTTTTCGTTATCAGATGTATGTGGCATAGTGATTCTCCCTTCGAGTATAATCTCCCTCTTAGTATGAGGAAGAAGAGGGGAGTTTATGAGTGTTCGTTTAAGAAAAATATGGCTAAAGTGCCTGTGCCTGTATGAGAACCTATGGCACATCCAATAATACTGATATATACATCTTTCGGTGTGAATTTTTCTTGAATAAGCTTCTTCATTTCAAGGGCAAGTTCTTCGTCGTCACCGTGGCTGATGGCGATCACTTGATTGGAGAGGTCTTCACCCCGTTCTTCCATCAAGTCGAGAATTCGTTTGAGAAGTTTCTTTTTCCCACGCAACTTTTCAATCGGGACAAGCTTTCCATCTTCAACATGAAGGAGAGGCTTTATGTTGAGCAATCCGCCAAGAAAAGCTGATGCTTTTGACACTCTTCCGCCTTTTGCCAGGTATTCAAGGTCTTCTACGGTGAATAGGTGTTCCATATGCTCTGAGTGGAAACGGGAGGCTTCGATAATGTCTTCTTTACTCCCACCGTTCTGAAGCAGTTCAGCAGCCTTCATTACAACCAATCCGTAGCCCAGTGAAGCGCACTTTGAATCAATGATGGTCAAATCAAGAGCGGGGTGTTCCTCTTTCACCTGATCGCGGATCATCACAGCCGTTTGATAGGTCCCTGACAATTGAGAGGAAAAGGCAATGTAGATACCGGATTGATTCGACTCTGCAAGCTCTGTGAACTTCTTCATGAAAAGGTCCGGTGATACTTGAGAAGTCTTTGGCATATGGCCTTCCCTGATTTTGTTGAATACGGTTTTCGGCTCGATGGTGACCAGGTCCTCGTAGTCCTGACCATCAATATGTACTTTCAGTGGCAGCAGTTCTATGTTGTGTTGGTTGAAATATGCAGCAGGAAGGTCGCTCGCACTATCAGCAAATAATTTTACTGTCATCCTAATCATCCTTTGGTTATTCTATATAACTTTAGTCTAGCTATATTTCATTCAAATAACAATCCATAGAGTATGATTTCAAGGTAAAAAGTATCATTATCTTCTTAATGGGTGAATATCAGGAGGAGTTTAGTTAAGATGAATTGTGGAACATAGAAAATAACAACTAGATGTGGGAGGTTCGTCAATGTCGAGAGATCATGTTCAGTTAGAAGCGAAGAAGTTTTTCGTAGTGTTGATAGGGGCAGTGCTGGGGGCCATTGCGATGAATTTTTTCCTGATACCGGCAAATGTTTATGCAAGTGGTTTTACAGGATTGGCTCAGTTATTGTCCAGTGTGTTAAAAGAATTTGCGCCATTCAATATTTCAACAGGTATTTTATTATTTATTTTAAATATTCCTGTGACGATTCTGGGGTGGCTTAAAGTTGGTCGCTCCTTTACAGTGTATAGCTTCATTTCTGTATTTCTGACGTCCTTATTCCTTGAAGTGATTCCTGTGATTAAATTATCGCCTGATATTCTTCTAAACGCCGTGTTTGGCGGGGTCATTGCCGCTGTGGGAGTCGGAATCACGTTAAAATGGGGTGCATCTACGGGAGGCATGGACATTATTGCCATGATTCTTTCCCGAATGAAAGATAAGCCTGTCGGGTCCTATTTCTTCCTGATGAATGCGGGTATCATTACTTCTGCAGGATTTCTTTATGGGTGGGAAAAAGCATTGTATACGTTAGTAACGTTGTATGCTTCAACCCGTGTCATCGATTCCATTCATACACGCCATGAAAAACTCACAGCGATGATTGTGACAAAGAAATCCAATGAATTAAGAGAAGCCATCCATTCGAAGCTTGTCAGGGGAATCACCACTCTGCCTGCTAAAGGGGCTTTTTCCGGTGAAGATAAGGAAATGTTGATCATTGTCATTTCGCGCTATGAACTTTACGAGCTTGAACACACCATTAAAGATGTAGATCCCAACGCATTTACCAATATCGTGCAAACGACTGGGATATTCGGATTTTTTAGAAAAGATTAGATTCTTTAAATTGACAAATACTAGAGGTGAACTTAAATAGAAAGGGGTATCACCTTGAAGGCATTTGTTTATATCCTTATCAGTTCTTTCATGCTCTTTAGTGTACCTTCTCCGATGAAAGCAGAGAAGGTGCCTCTGATCTTTTCTGTGAAATCTTTTCCCGGAGAAGAAGGAACTCAGATCAGGCTCGTTCTTTATAATAATAGTGAAGGGGATAAAAAGATCACCTTTCGTACGAGTCAGATGTTTGACTTTACAATCAAAAACAAAGCGGGGCAAGTGGTTTATCAGTACAGCCGGGGGAAATCATTCCTCCAGGCGTTTCAAACCCTTACGTTGAAAAAGGGTGAAACGAAGATGTGGAAAGAAACATGGGATTACAAGCAGGAAGGAAAGCGTGTCCCAAAAGGGCTTTATACGATTGAAGCACAGCTGATGGGAGAGGATATGAGTGGATTTGATCATCCTTTGCGAGCTTCAGATTCATTCATAGTTCCTGAAGAAAACCCGACCTTTAGAGGAGTAACGGTACGGGAGGTGAAAGGACGCTATACCATCACAGGGCTAGCCCGGGTATCGGATGGCGGCTTTTATTATTCGGTGGAGGACGGACATAGAGTGCTCCTGAATGAGAACTTATTCAAGGTGAATAAAGAAGCGCCAAACTGGACTGATTTTTCCATCATACTTCCGGAGCTAGCAGGTAATGTTGAGAAGGCCTTTATAAGTCTTTATGAGCGGGATAAAGGCGATGGGAAGATTCTTCACAGATATGTCATCTCCATTCCGTGAAAAGAACAAGGGTTGTCCAATTTGGACAACCCTTGTTTATTTTTTTATGACAGGCGGTTTAACTCATCTTGAAGAGCATGAAGCTGCTTTTGTTCTTCGACATTTGAGTTAGCGTAAGCAGATGACAACGCGTTTTTCGCTTTATCAATGGACATTTGAGCGTTTTCTCCCGTACTGCATGCTTGTTGGGCAGAATGAACCGCGTTACGGGCCTGTTGGAATAATGGATTACTCATTATTCCATTCCCCCTGGCCCTTCGCCATGTGAAGCAAGCTTTTTAGCCTCTGCTTCAGCATACGTCAGGTGGTACGGAATACGTTCATCATGTTTTGTTACAGCGATTTTACCTTGTTGTACAAATCGTTTAGATTTATTTCTACCCATCACTACCACCCCTTTTGCAAGTTGGAACGCATGATGCGCTCCTTTTTAGTATGGCTCAAGTGTGATGGAATACTGTAAGAAGATATACCCACAGCTTCCAAAAACGTTCTGGTTTAGAGATCAAAACGTTTTTGCAGGTAGCGCCCGATCCCGTCTTCTTCATTGGAAAGTGTCAATTCATTGGCAATATCTTTAAGGGGATCAATGGCATTCCCCATGGCAACTCCTGTGCCGGCATATTCAAGCATTTCAAGATCGTTATCTTCATCTCCGAATGCAATGATCCGTTCTTGCGGAATATGTAAAGATGAAGCGACTCGTTCAATTCCGACAGCTTTATTCAATCCTGATTTAACGATTTCGATGATGTGCCACGGTGCGGCCCAGCGGCGATGGTCGATCAATTCTGCATGAACATCATCCAGGTGTGCACGAATCTCTGGAACATCTTTTTCTTCAGCGTGAATGAGCATGGAAGTAGGATGATCAGAAAGTACATTTCGGATGTCGCCAGTTGAAATCGCAGGATTGCCCATCATGAATACATCTATGATCTTCTCATCATGGTAGTGCAGATACACATCATCCATCACTTCGGCAACAATGTTGCGGAATTTAAAATCGTCACATGCATCAATGATCTGTTTTGCCACCTTTAAATCCATCGGCTCGTGATACAATCCCCATGAATCATCCATAGGGTGATGCACGAATGCACCGTTGAAATTTACTATCGGAGTCGTTAGCTTTAATTGTTGATAATACAATTCACTCGCACGATAAGGTCTGCCTGTGGCAATCATCACTTCATGCCCTTTCATGCGTGCTTTCTTTAATATATCGTGAGTTTTTGATGAGATTTTCTTCTCATCCGTTAATAGTGTTCCGTCTAAATCCAGAACAATCAGATGTTTTTCTTGTGCGTTCATGAATACAAATCCCCAATCTTATTGGTATTAAGGCTATTCTAGCGCTAGATGTTGAAAGTTGTCCACCGCAGCTTCATATCATTTAAGAAATGTTTACAAGCGCTTACGATTTAAATATTATACATACTACCAAATCTAGGATATCATAGTAAAGTGAAATGCATTCAGGAGGGAGAGACTACACATGATCTTAGTTGATAAATCAACCATTCAAACCATTCCGTTCCTGCACCTTGTAAAGGAAGAGGATGCAAATAAGCAAGTCCCGGTATGCTTTTTCATCCACGGGTTTACAAGTGCAAAGGAGCATAATTTACATTACGCCTACTATCTTGCGGAAAAAGGATTTAGAGTGATTCTTCCCGATTGTTTAGAGCATGGAGAACGGTCGACAGGCAAATCAGAGCATCAATTAGGACAAGTATTCTGGAAAATCGTTTTAAACACGATTCATGAATTATCGATTATTAAAGGTCATCTTGAAGAAAAAGGATTGCTTATCCATAATGGTGTCGGAGTTGCAGGGACCTCAATGGGTGGTATCGTCACCCTTGGAGCGTTGACTCAATATGAGTGGATCTCTTCTGCTGTCTCCCTGATGGGGAATCCTACATATGTGAAGTTTGCCCAAGCTCAGTTAGCCCAAGTTGAATCATTAGGATATGAACTTCCATTCAGCGAAGAGGAAATAGAACAAATGTTAAGTGAACTGGCTGTTTATGACTTGAGTCTTCAGCCTGAAAAACTAAGCGGCAGACCATTGATGTTCTGGCACGGAAAACGGGACAAAATCGTTCCATTCAACCTGACACATGAATTCTACCAGAGTATCCTGCCATACTATGAATCCAAGGAAGATAACCTTTTATTTGTAGAAGATGATCAAGCCGATCATAAAGTAACGAGAGAAGGCGTGTTAAAGCTTGTGGAGTGGTTCGATAAACACCTATCGGCCTAACTTTTTGTTTTATAAACGTTCTTTTGTTAAGATGAGTAGTGAATATAGATATGGAACAAGTATAGAGAGCAAAGGAGTGTTAGCATGGATCAAGATCTTAAAGATAATTTGATGGGTGCACTGGAACAGGTGGTTGACCCTGAATTAGGAATAGACATTGTCAATTTAGGTCTGGTATATGACGTGGATCTGGATGAAGAAGGTAAAGCAACGGTCACTATGACACTAACCTCAATGGGGTGCCCGCTGGCTGGTACCATTGTCGAGCAAGTGAAGACAGCCCTTAGTGACATCCCAGAAGTGAAGGAAACAGAAGTAGACATCGTCTGGAATCCGCCATGGAGCAAAGACAACATGTCCCGCTATGCGAAGATTGCATTGGGGATCAGATAATACCATAACGCCATTTAAAAAAGCCGAGGATGCAGTATCTTTACCTGCATCCTCGGCTTTTTCATGCTTCCAGTCATCAATCAATCCTGCAAATCGAAACCGGACAGTTCTCACAATCGATTTCATCTTTAAGATAGTTCAAATCAAGAATCGTGATATATCCTTTTTCCGACACAAGGACATTGTCTTTCTTCAGTTCACTCAGCAACCGATTGACAACTTCCCTTGAGGAACCACAGAAATTGGCCAGCTCCTGATTGGTTAAAGGAAAATCAATCAGGATGCCATTTTCAACGGTCTTTCCATAGCTGTTGGACATACGGATTAGTGTTGAGTAAAGTGCACCTTTTTTTCCATGAAGAACAAGATCCCGAAACTTCGTTTGATTTTGCTGATTTTGGATTTGTATCCATTTCAGCCATTGGATGGTCAAGCCGTTATTACTGGATAGCTTTTCTTCAAAGACTTCTTTGGGTAGTACATAAGTCTCCGTATTCTCAAGAATCTTTGCACTGAGCATATAGTAAGCTTCTTTCGTAAATAACGTTAACTCACCGATCACATCGTCACTTGAACAGATGCGTAGAGACAACTCCCGGCCATCAGGAATCACTTTGCTGATCTGAACCCGACCGCTTTTGATTAAGTATAACTCGTGAGCAGGTTTCCCTTCTTGAAACAGGAAAGTTCCTTTTTTAACGGTTTTCAACGTTTTCTTCTCGAAAAACAATTGTTTAATCCCGAAAGGAATTTCTAGATTTTCACTCATGAGATCACATCTTTTCTGTCATAATGTCTAATACTTAAAGCTTACCAAAGGAGACTGACAGATAGAAGGGATTTAAGCGAAAATTAATACAGCAGCTCCGACAACGGCACAGTAAATCGCGAAATATTTCAAGTTTCCTTTAGCCATAATATTCATGAACCACTTTAATGAGAAGTATGAAGCAATAAGTGACCCAATGAATGCTACTAAGTAAGGTACGGCCATGGAAGCAAGGTTTGGATCCTCTATAAGATCACTTATTCCGAATACCATTACCCCTACACTTACAGGAATATAGAGGAGGAAAGAGAAACGTAAAGCTGTTTCAGCCTTCATTCCACTAGCCATTGCCGCCACAATGGTTGCACCGGAACGACTGATTCCAGGAATAAGGGCTACTGCCTGAGCAAGACCGATGATGATAGCGTCTTTCACATTTAAGTCGCCATCACTTTTTCTACCTCGAAGGTTACGGATTAACCATAGGGCAATACCTGTAATAATAAGTGTAATCCCTACTGTGATAACAGATGTTAAATGTTCCTCGATCACGTCACCGAATAACACACCAATCACCCCGGCAGGAATCGTACCAATCAATAAATAAACAATGAAATGAAAATCACGTTTCGTTTCAGGTGTTTTATGTTTGAAATAGCCTAAGCCATTTACGATCAGTCGCATGATATCTTCACGGTAAATAATGAGTACAGCCACTAATGATGCCGTATTAACCAGAATCTCAAATGTCAGGGTAGCATCCTTGATTCCAAGGAAATGCTGGGCTAATAGTAAATGCCCACTGGATGAAATCGGGATTGGTTCAGTAAATCCTTGAAAAATCCCTAAAAATAAGTATTTCATAATCAGATAAAAATCCATTGTGTTTCCTCCAAGCTTTTTTTCTCCACAGTTTTTAATTTAACACCATAAAGGGAAAGACTGTAAAGACTTTTTCCAAATGTTAACCGAACCGTAACTTGTTTATCATATAAAGCATTCAGATATCCTTCATCTGGCATGCATGAATGCCCGGCCTTGTAGAAAAATAGTAAGGAAGCATCGCTTCGAAAAGGAGGGGTAAGAATGGGACAATCACGACAGTTCAAAGCTGGAGAAAAAGCACCTAATAATGGAGAATATATCGAAATTGGCGAAACTGGAAGTATGGTGAAAAATCCGCAGAAACTACGATTGAATGCGGGGGACCGATTTCCTGAAAACTCCAACCATAATCGTCTATGGACGTATATGAGAAAACCTTAACCCCATAAGGGAACAAGGATGCCGTGTCGAAAGCTCACCTTAGCAAGGATGGTGACGTCTATTGGAGGCGAGGCACTCCTTGTTCCTTTTTCTTTTCCTTTTTTCACCGAAAGATATATAATAGATGAAAAGGTCAATAAAGGTCAAAATGCGAGGTGTAGCACAATGAAGTTTGATAATATGACTCACAGCATTCAAGAAGGATTGATTTTGGCGGGAGAGACCGCAAAAGAAAGACTACATACAGATATCACTCTTCTTCATTTGTGGAAATCACTCCTCAGTTCAGAAGACAGTTTTCTCCGAACGATCTATGGACGTGCAGGAGTAGATGCAGAGGACTTAACGAAATGGATTGATGACAAGCTAAACGGTATCCCTTCTGTAGAGGGAGATGGTCTGCAGTATGGCCAATTTTTCGCAAGGGATATCCATCAGCTTATGCAAGATAGTAATTCATTAAAGTCTAAATGGGAAGATGACTATATCTCGATCGAACATCTTGCCCTTGGGTTATTCAACCAAAAGAACCACCCAATTACGCTATACTTAACAAAACATAATGCAACAGAAAAGGAATTAATGGAGATTATTGCGACGATCAGAGGAGGGAGCAAGGTGAACACGCAGAATCCTGAAGTGAAATATGAGGCATTGAAAAGGTATGGAAGGGATCTTGTTGCGGAGGTAAGGTCGGGGAGACTGGATCCAGTCATAGGCAGGGACAGTGAAATCCGCCACGTGATTCGTATCCTTTCCCGTAAAACGAAAAATAATCCTGTCCTTATAGGAGAGCCTGGAGTCGGTAAGACGGCCATCGTTGAAGGACTTGCACAGCGGATTGTCAGAAAAGATGTCCCGGAAGGCTTGAAGGATAAGACCATCTTCGAATTGGATATGAGCTCTCTGGTTGCAGGTGCCAAGTTCAGGGGTGAATTTGAGGAACGCTTAAAGGCTGTCTTGCAGGAAGTGAAAAAGAGTGAGGGACGAATCCTTCTATTCATTGATGAGCTCCATACGATTGTGGGAGCAGGGAAAACGGAAGGAGCGATGGATGCGGGGAATATTCTAAAGCCGATGCTTGCGAGGGGAGAGCTTCATTGTATAGGTGCTACCACCCTCAACGAATATCGTAAGTACATTGAAAAGGATCCCGCTTTGGAAAGACGTTTTCAACAGGTACTTGTTCAGGAACCCGATGTGGAAGATACGATATCTATTCTAAGAGGCTTAAAGGAACGATTTGAAATTCATCATGGAGTAAATATTCATGACCGTGCCATTGTAGCAGCTTCAAAACTTTCCGATCGCTATATATCCGACCGTTTCTTGCCGGACAAAGCAATAGACTTAATCGACGAGGCATGTGCGATGATCCGGACGGAAATTGACTCGATGCCATCAGAACTGGACGAAGTGACGCGTAAAGTGATGCAGCTGGAAATTGAAGAGGCAGCTTTAAATAAGGAAAAGGATCCTGCCAGTCTTGAACGCCTGGATGGAATCCGTGAAGATTTAAGTAATCTGAAGGAAAAAGCGAATACGATGAAGTTAAAATGGCAGCAGGAGAAAGAAAGCATCGGGATCGTACAGGATAAGCGGGAAGAACTGGAGAAGCTCAGGCGCTTACTGGAAGAAGCAGAAAGTGATTATGATCTGAATAAAGCTGCCGAGCTTCGTCACGGAAGGATTCCCGCTATGGAAAAAGAACTCGTTGCTCTTGAGCAGGAGATGGTGAAAGAGCAGGAAGGGCGCTTGCTGCGTGAAGAAGTAACGGAGGAAGAAGTGGCAAATATTGTAGCAAGATGGACAGGGATACCGGTCATGAAGCTTGTAGAAGGTGAACGAGAGAAGCTGTTAAAACTGGATCGCATTCTGCATGAACGGGTGATCGGGCAGGATGAGGCTGTTCAATTAGTCAGTGACGCCGTTATTCGTGCGAGGGCAGGCATTAAAGATCCGAACCGTCCGATAGGTTCATTCATTTTCTTAGGTCCTACGGGAGTGGGAAAGACAGAACTTGCGAAGACACTTGCTCACACATTATTTGATAGTGAGGAACAGATCATTCGGATTGATATGTCTGAATATATGGAGAAGCATGCGGTTTCACGCTTGATTGGTGCACCTCCAGGCTATGTTGGTTATGAAGAAGGCGGTCAGCTGACAGAAGCGATTAGACGCAAACCGTATTCGGTCATCCTGCTTGATGAAATTGAGAAAGCTCATCCAGAAGTATTCAATATTCTTCTGCAAATGCTCGATGATGGGAGGATAACCGATTCTCAAGGAAGGACTGTTGATTGTAAGAATACGGTGATCATCATGACCTCTAACATTGGATCCTCTCATCTTCTTGAACGTAATAAGGGAGAAGAGGAAATTGATATAGAAACAAAAAACCTGGTCATGAGTCAGCTTCGTTCCTCTTTCAGACCGGAGTTCCTTAACCGGGTCGACGACATTATTCTCTTTAAGCCATTGAGCATTGAGAATATAAAAGGGATCATCGGTAAGCTGGTAGAGGACTTGCAAAACCGAGTGGAAGAACAGCATATATCATTGTCATTAACGGAAAGTGCAAAGGAATTTATAGCACAGGAAGCCTTTGATCCGGTTTATGGTGCCCGCCCTTTAAAAAGGTACTTGCAGAGAGAAATCGAAACCAAACTGGCAAGAGAACTGATAGCAGGAAACATCAGATCAAACCAAGCCATCACCATCGACAGAGGAGAGAGTGGTTTATCAATCATTAAGGATAAATAAAAAAAAGCAGCCGGATTTGGCTGCTTTTTTTAGTGCTTTTCTACTGGCTCGTTTGGTATAACAAGCGTGATAAGGAATACTAATATCGTTACACAAACCGAAATAATTAATCCTGTTTCAAAGTGAAAAGCAGTTCCATTCATTGAACTTACAACGTAAGTTAACATTTCAGTCAGAGCAAATGCCCAGAAAAACATCCAGAAAAATCTCACGTCAAGTCACCTCATTCCTATGTAATCAACTAATACATTATTAGAGTGTTCTAACCCATTTCAATCTTTTTTATCTTACCACAGCTTCATGAATTAATAAATGACTAATCTGTGAAATGTAACCCTTATCATTTTACAGTAGCAATCTTATTGGGATAATCTGTTTTTTGACTAAATTTGCAAATATCAGGGGTTCTTTGGGCTATCTCCCTTACCATTGTTGTCTCCTTACATAAACTATAATGACTTACTATGTAAAAGGAGAAATTCTAATGTATCAGCGATTGTTTCAATTAGAGCAAGAGTGGTGCATGATTCATTATCCTGAACGCCCAAATGGATTCGCTGTAATGGTAATAGGAGATTCCCATCACTATGTAGACGATAAGAGCAGCTTTTGGGTTCAACATGAGGCACGTTACAAGTGGATTCAAGAACTCACCTCCAAAGGATACATTGTGTATTATAGTAATCTTTACGGAGCGAATTGGGGTAGCAATCAAGCCGTGCAGTTAGCCAAACGACTTTATCAGCATGTAAAACGAAATGAAATCATTAATGGAAAGATTCATATATTGGCCGAAGGAATGGGGGCTTTGGTATTGAAAAACCTCTATCCGAAAATGGAGCAGGATATTAGAAGTGCTGTTATGCTTGCGCCTTGCGTGTCTTTATATGATCATCTCGAACAAGAGAAGGAACAGAAATTCTTTTATAAAAAGGTAATAAAAGAACTCGCACACACGTTTCGATTGAAAGAGGAGGAGTGCGAATCCTTCATCTCTCAACAATCGAAGGACTACGAAGTATTTAAAAACATCTCGATTCCCCTTTACATTGTTCAATCAACAACTCTTAATCGTTATAAAAATCAATTTACTCTCATAAAAGATATATATACGGAGCGTTTAGAAAAAGGCACATCAACCGATTTATTCTTTGTTCTACCTGAAAAACGTGCTTCTCTGGGAAGGAAGTTTGCTTCATATTTTTCTTTACATGAGAAAGAGTTATAACAAACACATTGGAGTGATTGACTTGAATCATGCATTCGTTTTTGCCGCTCAACAGTTTTTGGGATTTGAGCTTTGTGATGCGCTTCTTGAGAATGGATGGACCGTAACGGCGGTGGATGAAAACAAAGAAACAGAGGATAAGTGGTTAGGAATAGGAAGGAACTCAAACATTCAATATGTTCCTTATGAAGACTGGGATAAGGAAATACAATCAGGATGCAGCGTGTTCCTTCCATATTATGATCAGGTGAGAGAGAATAAAGTAAGTTACTTGTCAGAGGTAGAAGGTCTGTTGTCAAAAATTGAACAACCCCTCTCAATCATACGGATCTGTTCCAATCTGGACGGAGATCAAAAATGCCAAGAAGGAACCATATTCTACCTTCCTACTCTGTACGGAATTCACCAGCCGACAGAATTTCTGTTCGCACAACTTTTAAATGGAGAAGATGGTGACTCACCATACATTGATGATCCAAGTGGAGCGATTTATGTAAAGGACGCAGCCCGAACTATCATAAAGCATTCATCTAATACAGAAGAAATATATAAGATGAAAGCACTCTCAAATCAAAGCTGGAATGAAGCACTATCGTACGTCACGAAGAAGTCTATTTCTCCCGTCAGAGTGGATGCTGAAAGAAATGGTAAAGAGCTTATTGTCAAGCCGTCCAAGTCTCATGAATCGATTATCAAAGAACAATTAAGAGGCATTCATTTGCATGAAATTCAGGAATGAGAAAACTTTTTCTTTCCTTGTGGATAGGGATGAGGGTAAAATAAATATGATGTAATAATTTTCTATTGATTCTTTTTATAGATGCTGCACGGGCTTTAAAGGAGTTGCTGCAAATGAGTAAGAAATTTTACACCATTTTCATGATGGTATTCCTTATTGGAATAAGTGGTTGTTCAACAGGAGACAGCGCTGAAATAGAAAAAGTTGGTTTACTGGTTCCGGAAACCGTAAGCGATGGGGTATGGGGAACAAAAGGTTACAAAGGATTATTGAAAATTCAATCCGATTACAATGCAGACGTTTTCTATAAAGAGAGTATAAAGAATGATACATCAATTAAACAAGCGGTAAAAGAGTATAATGATGAGGAAGTTACCTTAGTGTTTGGACATGGAAGTGAATATTCAGGGATATTTAACACCCTTTCCGGTGATTATCCCAACATGCATTTTGTAAGCTTTAATGGCGATGCCACAGAAGAGAATACAACAAGTTTACAGTTTAAGGGCTATGCTATGGGCTTCTTCGGGGGCATGACAGCAGCCTATCAATCCAATACGAATAAAGTCGGGGTGATTGCTGCATTTGAATGGCAGCCCGAGGTTCAAGGATTTATAGATGGAGTGAAGTACCAAAATAGCGAAACGGAGCTCATTGTCGAGTACACCAATCACTGGAGTGATCAAGATATTGCCTTTGAAAAGCTGGAGGGATTAATGAATCACCGTGTCGATGTTGTATATCCTGCAGGCGACGGCTATAATGTAGCTGTAATCGAAAAGCTGAAGGAAAAGGGTCTCTATGCCATTGGCTATGTCTCGGATCAATCTGATTTAGGGGAATCCACGGTTTTAACGAGTACTGTGCAGCATGCAGATAAGCTGTATAGTATCGTTGCGGAAAGATTCGCGAATGAAGAACTAGATTCTGGAAACCTCGAATTTGATTTTGAAGACGGAGCCATTTCCATGGGTAAATATAGTCCCGTCATTCCTAAAGATTTTCAAGATGAGATGAAGCAACATGTTCAAGACTACATCGAAACAGGCAAATTGCCAAACGGAAAGGAATCGAAGCAATGAATCAAGACAAAACGATGGAATTCATGCAGATTGCCATGAAGTACTTCCCACAAGCAAAAGAGCAATTGGATCAAGCGGGTGTTGAGTTCTCTCCCGAAATGCTGCAACCATTCATGACGCTATTCACACAAGTCATGAGTGAAGCCTATGAATTAGGCAAACAGGATGCCTTACATAAAGAGTAAGTGTACAGTAAAACGGTTCATTGAAAAATTCAATGAACCGTTTTTTTTATTGGCTATTTTCGTGAACAATGTGACTTTGCGTAACTTCCAAAAAGCGAATTTCTGTTTTAGATGAGTGGTACTGTTAAAACTTTGACCGTTCCTTTCCGCTCCAAGCACTTGCTTTCCGCGGGGAGGAAGTCAAGCCTCCTCGGGCTTTGCCCTGCGGGGTCTCGACCTTTCCTCTATCTCCCGCAGGAGTCAAGTGCCTTCCGCTACAATCCACTGTGTGCTATTACATTGTGAATGCTATAAGTATAGATACTCAAACACAAAAGTACTCATATTGTGGCCTTTTTGAGCGTTGTTCCTAAAATAAACTATCAAGTAGATCATTGAACTATCATTCAAATAAATTAATCAAACAATTTTCCAACGGTAAAAAACTTCTTGTAAAGAGAGCGATAGTCCGTTTTCTCCAGATAGTTTTTGTTACTTTTAAGCACTGTCACGAAATTTCCTTATAGATGGTGAGGGGAACTGCGTAGACTCCTGCGGAAGTACGGGCGTGCCGAGACCCCGGAAGCGAAGCTGAGGAGGCTCGGCCGAACGTCCGCGGAAAGCGAAGCAGTTCCCCTCACCATCCAGCACATACTGATTGGACAGAGCCGGAGCAGACCTTTTGTTAAAAAGCTCTTTGTAAAAAGAGATTTATTATTTTATATTCCATTGCTTTAATAATGGACTGATTTTCTTATAGAGTGGTTTCAAGTCATCGATGGAGTTCATTATGGAATGAACTCCATCAAGTAATGAGCCTCCTTCATTTTTGCCTTGATGATTTTCCTGGGAAGGAGTGGATTCTTTATTTAGGGTCCTTCCTCCGTACATCATCCTATCAAATGGATGCAGCTTCTTTTCTTCAGACATATTCTCACCTCCTCTACCTACTATGTAACCTATGAAAATATGGGTTGTACGAGTATAGTCAAACGCGTAGAAGAAAGGGAGAAGAAAAAATAATTGCAGAAAGTAGAAATCTTCGGTAAAATTAGTACCAACTCATAATAATTGATAATAAACTTAAGTATATGAAAAAAACATAAAAAAAAGAAAGTAGGGAATGCCAGTATGAATACAGGAATTATTGGAATTGGGCGTTATCTACCTGAAACAATTTTAACGAACGCAGACCTAGAGAAAATGGTGGATACATCGGATGAATGGATTCGGACAAGAACTGGGATTGAAGAAAGAAGAATAGCAAATAATGAAACAAATACATCTGACATGGCTTTTGAAGCTGCGAAGAAAGCAATCACTGATGCGGAGATTAATCCAGAAGATATCGATTTAATTTTGGTTGCAACGGTAACTCCTGATCATCCTTTCCCCTCGGTGGCTTGCTTGCTACAAGAACGATTAGGAGCAAAAAGGGCTGCTGCCATGGATATCAGTGCTGCTTGTGCAGGATTTATGTATGGTATGATTACGGCAAAGCAATTCATAGATAATGGTGCATATAAAAATGTACTTGTTGTGGGAGTAGAAAAATTATCAAAAATTACAGATTGGGAAGACCGAAATACTGCCGTTCTATTTGGAGACGCAGCAGGAGCAGCGGTTCTGGGACCGGTTCCGGACGGTAAGGGGATCCTTGCCTATGAACTGGGGGCAGATGGATCTGGGGCAAAGCATTTATATCAAGACGAAAAACTGATCATGAATGGCCGTGAGGTATATAAATTTGCAGTACGTCAAATGGGTGAATCCAGTATAAATGTAATCGAAAAAGCGGGATTAAACAAAGAGGACGTTGATTTCTTAATTCCTCACCAAGCCAACATCCGTATTATGGAAGCAGCAAGACAACGTTTGGATTTGCCGATTGAAAAGATGTCTAAAACGGTAAATAAGTACGGTAATACTTCAGCAGCTTCTATCCCTGTTTCTTTAGTGGAAGATTTAGAAGCAGGAAGAGTGAAAGAAAACGATGTAGTCGTCATGGTAGGATTCGGCGGCGGTTTAACCTGGGGCGCAATCATTATGCGCTGGGGCAAATAAATAGAACTCCCTTCTATAACTTACAGACAAAGGAGATGGAATAAATGAACAAGAAACGTGTAGTTGTAACAGGATTGGGAAGTGTTACCCCCTTAGGGAATGATGTGGAATCAACGTGGTCAAATATTTTAGCAGGGAAGACGGGTGTAGGTCCGTTAACACGCTTAAATGCAGACGATTATCCTGCCAAAGTGGCAGCTGAATTGAAAGATTTCAATATCGAGGATTTCGGCGTCGAGCGGAAAGAAGCAAGAAAAATGGATCGCTTCACTCATTATGCGATTGCAGCATCGTTAATGGCAGTCAAAGATTCCAAGCTCGACATTACAGACGAAAACGCTCACCGTGTCGGCGTGTGGGTCGGTTCAGGTATCGGGGGAATGGAAACGTTCGAACAGCAATATGAAACCTTCCAAAAGCGGGGATATCGCAGAGTAAGTCCATTCTTCGTTCCCATGATCATTCCTGATATGGCTGCTGGACAAGTTTCCATCATGCTGGGAGCAAAGGGCTTTAATTCTTGTACAGTCACTGCATGTGCGACAGGGACAAATTCTATTGGAGATGCATTTAAAGTCATCCAGCGTGGAGACGCGGATGTCATGGTTTCAGGTGGGGCAGAAGCACCGATTACCAAGATGTCAGTAGCGGGCTTCTGTGCAAATACAGCTCTATCGACGAATACAGATCCTGAGAAAGCTTCAAGACCATTCGATGCAAACCGTGACGGATTTGTCATGGGAGAGGGAGCAGGTATCGTGGTTCTGGAAGAGCTTGAGCATGCATTGAAACGCGGAGCACCGATTTATGCTGAAATCGTTGGCTACGGTTGTACGGGAGATGCATATCATATCACCGCTCCTGCACCGGCAGGAGAAGGTGGAGCGAGAGCAATGAAAATGGCGTTGGAAGACGGTGGAGTACTTCCTGAGCAAATGGATTACATCAATGCTCACGGAACAAGCACTCCTTACAATGACAAATACGAAACGATGGCAGTAAAAGAAGTATTTGGGGAACATGCATATCAATTAGCCATGAGCTCAACGAAATCCATGACAGGTCATCTTCTGGGAGCCGCAGGAGGAATTGAAGCGATTTTCACAGTACTCGCGATGAAAGACAGCGTGTTGCCTCCAACAATCAATATAGAAACACCAGATCCGGATTGTGATCTTGATTATGTAGCGAACGAAGCAAGAAAACAGGAAGTGAATGTGGCGATGAGTAACTCATTAGGTTTCGGTGGCCATAATGCTACGATCGTCTTTAAAAAATATAATAACTAAAATGAGAACGAGCCCGCTAACGCATTAGCAGGCTCGTTTTTTGTTGTGAACTCTCTTTCCTATACATATACATGATAAAAAGCCAGGAAAGAGGGATGAAGGTGACCGTTGCTCCTACTGATGAATGGCTTGAAGACTCCATTCATAAGCCTATAGAGCTTTTAAAGAATACAATAAACGGAAAAGACGATCAAAAATCCTTTTATCAATACCTTATGAAGCATGGAATGTACAAATCATCACATCATGCCGAAGAAATTTACGAAAAGATGAAAGATCATAACATATGGGAACGTTTTTCCCTTTATGAAAAAAAGTATAAACGAAAATGGAAGGGTCCTAATGTTCCGATTTACTTATTTCCCGTACAGGAAAAGAGAGGTATGTTCCAATCCTCAATGAAAAAGTCAGGTGTATGTTTTAAAGACGAGATTTTCTTTTTTATAACGGAACAGGAAGATACGAAAGAGTACGAAGCTCTCTTTGTTCATGAATACCATCACTGTGTCAGAATGAAATTACTAAACAAAGAAGACAAACAATATACCTTATTGGATTCAATCATTTTTGAAGGACTGGCAGAACATGCCGTTAAAGAGTACTGTGGCGAAAAATACACAGCTTCCTGGACAAAAGCCTATGAAGAAAATGAAATGTCGCGTTATTTCGAGAAATGGATTCAGCCTAATTTGGATGTAACAAGAAGCAGTCCCCTTCACGATCATTTACTTCTTGGTAAGAAATCGTATCCCAACATGCTGGGTTATGCCGCTGGTTATTACCTGGTTGAAAATCATTTAAAGAAAAAGCATGCATCTACCATAGCCCTGATAGGAAAAGCATCATCAACCTTCTTACCTTAGGAGAATGGGGGATCAAATCAGTCAGGTATTTTTCTGAATAGCAGGCAGGTGATGAAAATAGGAGCCTGATTTCGTCATATCTTCCATTTACCCTCATAAACTATAGTAAGAATGGACGAGCTAAATCTCTAAATGCGAGGATAGAGGCGGAAGGTATGGTGTTTCGAATGTTTGTATTGTTTATCGGGTTTGGACTGGCTGTTTCAGGAGGAGTGAGCTTAATTATTTATTTAAATCTTCTCACCACCGGAATGACTTTTTCAGACTATATTCTTTTCGTATCCACCCGAGTCGAATGCTATTTATTTCTCTTAGGGATTCTCATCATCACGCTCTCGATCTATATCCCCCGGAGGAAAAATAATCACTATCTATAAAACTCTTGATGAATAGGAATAAATTTACACCGATTTGCCTATACTGATTGACAAATAAGATTGTAGCAAAGCGAGGGGTCAATCATGTTATATCTTCATGATGTATGGGTAAATTGGTTCGAAGGCGAAGAAAATGGCTACAATGTCTGTCATTTTCACGAATGGAGAAAAGAGGACGTTATTGAGTTATTGGATCAAGTTCCTCTCATCAAAGTGGACACTGTTCTATTTCATTACATCGAGAATGATTTATCAGAGTTACCTCAACAACTGCTTAATAATGTCTATCAAAAAGCTTATTTACGAAAAAACCACGAACGAATTCAACTGGATTATTGCTTCATTGTCACAGATGGGACAGGAATACTTGCAGTGGATACGATTGGGTATACCGTTCCAATCAGAAAAAGCAGGCTGATCCCAAGACAGGAACAGCTTGTCTATGAAATGGTGGAAAGTCATGAAACGATGGAATATGCCATTCAGCCTGAGGCTAAGAGGGAGGATTCCTATCATATTCTTTCACCGAGTCCTTATATGATGAGTGGACTGACAAGAAAAGAAAGACAGTTGAAGCAACTATTATTTATGGCGCTGGATCAGCTCCACAGCTCAAACAACACGGCGGAAATCCGCTACTGGTACACAGAATGGGCACCGCAACGGTACCGAACCATCCAGGAATTGGACTTTGAAGAAATTTGGCAAATGTTATACGAAGAAACGCAGTTTGGCTGGTCGGACAAGCACCTGACCCTATGCGAAAACTTAATCAAGGGACAACCCTTCTTTGAGAAATTATGGGAAGTGGAAAATCGTCCTAAGGTAAATTGATAGGTGAATGAAAACCTCAAGTCTTTGATGGGCTTGGGGTTTTTTGTTTAGGATTAGAGGGGGGGGGGAGGCGATGATGAGCGGTCACTATAAAAAAAGCCCAGAGCCTCATACTGCAAGCCCTGAGCAACCATGCTATTTTCTCTTTCTCTCTTTACGCCCGAGCCCCATGGCCTTTTCCATCTTCTTCAGCATTTTGTTTGCGGCAAAATTAGCTTTTTCTGCCCCGCGATCGAGGATATCATCCAACTCTTCAGAGTCAATCAATTCATAGTAGCGGTCCTGCACGGGCTTAATGGCATTGATGACAACTTGAGCTAAGTCACCTTTAAAGTCTCCATAGCCCTTACCTTCATACTTTTGTTCAAGTTCTTCTATTGAACTGCCTTCAAGAATCGAATAGATGGAAAGGAGATTTGATACTCCTGGTTTGTTTTCTTTATCGTATTTAACGACTCCTTCTGAATCCGTCACAGCACTTTTGATTTTCTTTTCAATCTGTTTCGGATCGTCTAGGAGTGTAATAAATGATTTCTGGTTAGAATCAGACTTACTCATTTTCTTCAAAGGATCCTGAAGGGACATGACACGGGCGCCAACTTTAGGAATCCGGACTTCAGGAACCGTAAAGATGTTGTTGTATTTATTATTGAAGCGCTCTGCAAGATTTCTCGTCAATTCTAAATGCTGTTTCTGATCTTCTCCCACAGGTACTAAATCTGTTCCATACAGAAGAATATCGGCTGCCATTAATGGTGGGTAAGTTAACAAACCTGCAGAAACGGCTTCTTTCCCATGTGATTTATCTTTGAATTGGGTCATTCGTTCTAGTTCACCAATATACGTCACGCATTGCAGAATCCATCCTGCCTGTGTATGAGCCGGAACTTCTGATTGAATGAATAAGGTTGATTTCTCAGGGTCGATACCACACGCAATGTAGAGTGCAGCAAGGCTGCGGATGTTTTTGCGAAGCTCCATTTTATCCTGCGCTACCGTGATTGCATGCTGATCCACTACACAGAAATAACAATTGTATTCTTCCTGAAGCTCAGTGAATTGCTTCATGGCCCCGATGTAGTTCCCAAGTGTAATCGTACCGCTCGGTTGAATGCCGCTAAATATTGTTTTCATCTTATTTCCTCCTGTTTTTCACAAAATAAAAACCCACCCGTCCTATTGAAGATAGGGACGAATGGGATGATTTCCGCGGTGCCACCCTAAGTACTCAGATGAGTCAGCTTAGTCCATGACGGGCATGGAACCTCTTTAACGTGAGGTTAATCCGTTATATGCTACTCCATTTCACAAATAAAGCTCAAAAGTCCATTCCCTTTCCAATGAATACTTGTTTCCACCAGCCACAAGCTCTCTACAAATCATATGGAAAAGTACTACTCTTCATCTACGCTATTTACTATCATTTATTATATATTTTTATTATATGAAAAATAATATGGTAATTCAAGTGTACAACAGATAGGACAAAGCGATAGAAAGAAAGAGGGTGATGGAGCCGATGATCAGAACTGACCTGGTAATGGAAATAGATCGCTTGACTCCGTATTCCTCATATGCTTCCTTCGTATCGTCCAGATCGTCAAACTGGGAAATGTACTTTCCTTGTTTGGTGCTGTTTCGGAATCTCTTAAGGGCATACACGATGCCATTGAAAAATCCTTTTTGAAATATATATAGGAGGGAACCTGCGGCAACATACGTTATTCCGATAATAAACAAGCTATCTATAATAGAGAGAAGGATGTTTTTTCCCTGAAATATAGCAGTGACGATGGCGATGATGAAGAACAGCAGGGTAAGTAGGTAGAAAAAATTTAATCGTTTCATAGTTCTCCTTAAAATGTTTTTATCAAAAGTATACATGAAGCCCTTAGAAGAATTCAATCCTTCATATATATTCAAGCTATCATGCATTGTATGGGAAGGGATAATATAAATCCGCATAGGGTACTCAATTAAAACATCAGTAAAATCATAAAAATATGAATGGAATAAAGTATGTATTCTATTTTTTATATTTAGTCTTGTGTATTTATATTTATAACAGAAATAGAGCCAATGATTGTAACCTGACACCCATAATAACAATATATTATATGCTGGGGAATTTACTTTTGTAACAATTGTAATGGGACAAACTCTCTAAAATGTTTAACTAAAACCCATTGATACCAACGTTTTGGCGTCAATATACCTATTAATCTGATAATTTTGCAAAAAAACTGTTAAATTCATATTGCAATAATTTCTCTATCATGTATAATAAGTAACAAATCTTCTGAAAATTAGAAGATAAATAAATATGAGATTTACGAGGAGGTCAATTTCAAGATGAAGAAAAAGTTTTCATTCTTGCTAGTTCTTCTTCTGGCTCTAAGTACTTTCTTGGCTGCTTGTGGCGGCGACAAGAAAACTGAGGGCAATGAAGGAGCATCTGGCGAAGGCGGCGAGTCCGCTGAACAAAGAGAACAGGTACTTAACTTACTTGAGAGTTCTGAGATCCCATCAATGGACTCTACTCTAGCAACTGACTCTGTTTCATTCAAAGTCATGAACAACGTATTTGAAGGTCTTTACCGTTTAGGTGAAAATGATGAGGCTGTACTTGGTATGGCTGCAGAAGAACCAAAAATCAGTGAAGATGGTAAAACATACACGTTCAAACTTCGTGATGCTAAATGGTCAAACGGAGATGCAGTTACTGCAAACGACTTCGTTTATGCTTGGCAAAAAGCTTTAAACCCTGATACTGGTGCAGAGTATGCGTACATCATGTACGATATTAAAAACGCTGCAAAAGTAAATGCTGGTGAAGTTCCAGTTGAAGAATTAGGTGTTAAAGCGGTTGATGAAAAAACATTAGAAGTTCAGCTTGAAACAGCTGTACCTTACTTCAAAGCTTTACTTTCTTTCGCAACTTTCTATCCTCAAAACCAAAAGTTCGTTGAAGAAAAAGGCGATAAATTCGGTCTTGAAGCTGACACTGCCGTTTACAATGGTCCATTCACACTTTCTGAGTGGAAGCATGAGCAAAGCTTCAAATTAACTAAGAACGACAGTTACTGGGATGCAGAAGCTGTTAAGTTAAAAGAAGTAAACTTTAACATCGTTAAAGATACAGCTACGGGAGTTAACTTATACGAAACAGAAAAAGCGGATATCGCGGGTCTTTCAGCTGAATTCGTTGACAAATACAAATCAGATGAAAACTTCAAAACAAAGGCTGATACTGCTGTATTCTTCCTTCGTTTAAACCAAAAGAATGAAGTTATGGCTAATGTAAATGCTCGTAAAGCATTTGATGCAGCTTATGACAAGAAAGGCATGGTTGACGTTCTACTTAACAATGGATCTATTCCTGCCTACTTCTTAGTACCAAAAGATTTCGTTTCAGGTCCGGACGGTACTGAGTATCGTGAAGCTGTAGGTGATTTCGGTGGTTTCGATCCTGATAAAGCTGCAGAACATTGGGCTAAAGCGAAAGAGGAGTTAGGTAAAGATTCTATTGAATTAGAACTACTAAACTATGACTCTGACAGCTCTAAGAAAATCGGTGAATTCCTCAAAGAACAATTAGAGCAAAACTTAGAAGGATTAACTGTTTCAATCAAAGCACAACCATTCAAGCAAAAGCTTGAGTTAGAATCTAAAGGTGATTATGATGTTTCATTCGCCGGATGGGGTCCTGACTATCCAGATCCGATGACATTTGTTGACATGTTCGTAACTGATGGTGCTCATAACCAAATGGCTTACTCTAATCCAGAGTATGACAAGTTAATCGAACAGGCTAAAGGTGAACTTCTTGATGATCCAGAAGCTCGCTGGCAAGCAATGGTTGACGCAGAAAAGATCCTTTTCGAAGATCAAGCGATCAGCCCGATGTACCAACGTGGAACTGCTTTCTTAGAGCGTCCATATGTTAAAGGTCTGTTACGTCACTCATTTGGTGCAGATGCATCATACAAATGGGCTTACATTGAGTAATCGTTAGCTCGATGAACAAACCTTCAGAGGAGAGTGTATGCGAAGCATACGCTCTCCTTTTCCAGTGAATGTCGAAAATTATCAAAAAAGTAAAAATATATTGAATATTTGTCGATTATCGATATAATAAAAATGTAGAAAAAAAAGATAAAAAAGGGGGGCTAAAGAATGGTCAGATATACAATTCAACGTATCGTCTATATGATCATCACTTTGCTTATCATTGCAACCGCCACTTTCTTTCTGATGAAGCTCCTACCTGGATCTCCACTACAAAACACAGAAAGGCTGTCTCCGGAACAACAACAAATCATCCTGGAGAAATACGGTCTGAATGACCCGCTGCCAGAACAATATGTGAATTATATGGTTGGGTTGGCAAAAGGTGATTTAGGGTTGTCCTTCCAATATGACAATCGTCCAGTAACACAGATTCTTGGAGATCGTATTGGTCCTTCCGCACTTCTTGGATTCCAAGCTATGGTATTAGGTACATTCTTAGGGTTACTCATTGGAATTATTGCAGCAATCAAGCATAATACATGGTTAGATTATGGATCAACATTCCTTGCTGTACTGGGTATATCGATTCCTTCCTTCGTATTCGCAGGACTTCTGCAGTACTATGTTGGGGTTAAGCTTGAATGGCTGCCGGTAGCGTTATGGGGGGAATATAAACATACTATTCTTCCAACTTTAGCATTGACGGTGTTTGTAGTAGCAACCATTGCCCGTTTTATGCGTACTGAAATGCTGGAAATATTAAACTCCGATTATATTTTACTTGCAAAGGCAAAGGGGATTTCCCAAACATCTACAGTTGTAAAGCATGCTGTTAGAAATGCTTTAATCCCTATTGTAACGATTCTAGGGCCAATGACTGTTGGTGTAATGACAGGATCTCTTGTTGTTGAACGTATATTCGCAGTCCCTGGTTTAGGGGAACAATTCGTACTATCGATCAATACAAATGATTACACGGTTATTATGGGGATTACCCTCTTCTTTAGTGCTTTATTTATTGGTGTAATCTTCTTGGTAGATATTCTTTATGGAATTATTGATCCACGTATTCGCTTAGCTGGAGGGAAGAAATAATGGAAGCAAACAAAAAGAAACTAGATCAACTTAGTCCAGAACTCTTCCAACCTCAAAAGGCTAGTGGAGAGGAGTCAGAGAAAATTTCTCGTCCGAGCTTGAATTTCTGGCAGGACTCATGGATTCGTTTACGTAAGAATAAAGGCGCGATTGCCGGGATTGTTATCACCGCAATCATTATTTTCTTTGCTCTTTTTGGGCCAATGATGAACGAATATAAGTTTAGCGATCAAAATATCCGACATGCAAAGCTTCCACCAAAAATTGAAGCGCTTTCAGGGATTAGCTGGTTACCCTTTGACGGAAAAGATGCAGATGGATTTGATGTATATGAATCAAGACAAATTAAAGAAAACTATTGGTTTGGTACTGATGACTTAGGCCGTGACCTGTGGACCCGTACTTGGAATGGTACGCGTGTATCTCTTTACATTGGAATATTAGCAGCCATTATCGATTTCATAATCGGTATCTCTTATGGTGGGATTTCTGCTTATTACGGTGGGAAAGTCGACGATATCATGCAACGGATCATCGAAATCCTTGTAGGGATTCCAAACTTAATTGTTGTTATTCTCTTTATCCTGATATTCGAGCCGGGTATATTCTCTATAACCATGGCCATGGTTATAACCGGTTGGACCGGCATGGCCCGTATCGTCCGTGGACAGGTACTTCAATTAAAGAACCAGGAATTTGTACTTGCTTCCCGTACTTTAGGAGCAACCAGCAACCGTTTAATCTTTAAACACTTGCTTCCAAACGTAATGGGACCTGTTATTATCACTACAATGTTCACTGTTCCTGCTGCGATTTACACAGAAGCATTCTTAAGCTTTATCGGATTGGGGATTGCTCCACCAAGAGCATCTCTGGGGTCATTGGTTAATGAAGGATACAGATCAATCCAGTCATTTCCTCATATGATGCTAGTACCTTCCGCTGTTATTTCATTAGTCATTTTAAGCTTTAACTTAATGGCCGATGGTCTGCGTGATGCACTAGATCCGAAAATGCGTAAGTAATGGAAGGGAGATAATATTATGTCGAAAATTTTAGAAGTGAAAAATCTACACGTCTCCTTCAATACGCATGGAGGAGAAGTTCAGGCTGTCCGAGGTGTAGATTTCCATTTAGATAAAGGTGAAACACTGGCGATCGTTGGTGAATCTGGTTCAGGTAAATCAGTTACTACGAAAGCGATCATGAGATTGATTCCAAACCCGCCAGGCTTCATCAAAGGTGGAGAAATGTTATTTGAGGGTAAAGACTTAGCGAAATTACCGGAAAAGGATATGCAGAAAATCCGTGGGAAAGATATTTCTATGATTTTCCAAGATCCGATGACGTCCCTGAATCCTACAATGACTATTGGTAAACAGATCATGGAACCACTGGTGAAGCACCAGAATATGAGTAAAAATGATGCGAGAAAACGTGCGATTGAGTTACTTAAACTTGTTGGCCTGCCTAGCCCTGAAACACGCTTTAAGCAATATCCTCACCAATTCTCAGGTGGTCAGCGTCAGCGTGTCGTTATCGCAATCGCCCTTGCTTGCAATCCGAAAATTCTGATTGCCGATGAGCCGACGACGGCATTGGATGTTACCATCCAAGCTCAGATCCTTGAATTGATGAAAGATTTACAAACAAAGATAGAAACTTCCATCATTTTCATCACTCACGATCTTGGAGTAGTTGCAAACGTAGCTGATCGTGTAGCCGTTATGTATGGAGGACAGATTGTTGAAACAGGAACAGTGGATGAAATTTTCTACGATCCACGCCACCCATATACGTGGGGATTGATCGGCTCCATGCCGACAACCGAAACAGAAGGTGAGCAGGAGCTCGTTGCCATTCCTGGAACTCCACCGGATTTATTAAATCCACCTAAAGGGGATGCGTTCGCTCTTCGCAGTGAATATGCATTGAAAGTAGATTTTGAACAAGAGCCGCCATATTATCAGGTTTCAGATACTCATTATGTGAAGTCCTGGTTATTGCATCCAAGTGCTCCAAAAGTAGAGCCGCCTGAAATCGTGAAATTAAGACATAGACAAATGCCCTCTAATTATAAAGAGCCGGTACTTGTTGAGGGGGTTCGTTCATAATGGCAGAGAAATTATTAGAAATTAAGAATTTAAAACAGTACTTTAACCCGGGAAAACCGAATATGGTGAAAGCTGTTGATGATATCAGTTTTGATATTTATAAAGGGGAAACCCTTGGCCTGGTTGGTGAATCAGGTTGCGGTAAATCTACGACTGGTCGTACGATCATTCGTTTGTATGATGCCACAGACGGCCAGGTTCTCTTTAATGGTGAGGACGTTCATGGTAAGAAATCACGTTCACAATTAAAGAAATTCAACCGTAAGATGCAAATGATCTTCCAGGATCCATACGCAAGTTTGAATCCCCGTATGAAGGTTGCTGATATCATTGCTGAAGGTATCGACATTCATGGACTGGCTTCTTCCAAAGAAGAACGTATTAAAAGAGTTCATGACCTGCTTGAGACGGTTGGCTTGAATAAAGAGCATGCCGGTCGTTATCCACATGAATTCTCCGGCGGTCAGCGCCAGCGTATCGGGATTGCCCGTGCCTTGGCAGTGGATCCGGACTTTATCATTGCCGATGAGCCAATTTCAGCTCTTGACGTTTCGATTCAGGCACAGGTAGTTAATCTTATGCAAGAGCTTCAGAAAGAGAAAGGGTTAACGTACTTATTTATCGCCCATGATCTTTCCATGGTAAAATACATCAGTGATCGTATCGGGGTTATGTATTTTGGTAAGTTAGTCGAGTTGGCACCAAGTGATGCCCTTTACAAGAACCCGCTACATCCTTATACGCAATCTCTATTATCAGCGATTCCGTTACCGGATCCAGAGTATGAGCGCACGCGCAGAAGAAAAGAATATAATCCTTCTGTTCACAATTATACAGAGGATGATAATCTGGAAATGCGAGAAGTGGCGCCTGGCCATTTCGTGTATTGCTCAGAGAAAGAGTTTGCGCAGTATAAAGCTCAGTACAAAAGCTGAACATTTTACAAAAGCTCCCTTTAATGAGGGGGCTTTTTTTATTGAAGGGCAGTTTTATTCTTTTTTAACATGAAAATCATACTATATAATGAAGATATTTAATTTCCTTGGAAATTTCGACAGTTTAGGAGTAATACCCCTTTTCTTTCAAGTTATTTCCTTGTTAGAATAGTATAAGGTGTTACATATTTTACTAGATAGCTTATTTAATAGAGGAGAGGTTTATTTTGAAATGGAGTAAGGTAGCGACATCCTTATGTTTAGTCACAATGTGCGTATTGCCGTTCCAAACAGCGAGTGCTGACGGAGATGGGACGGTTGCCCACGAGAAGAGAAGTCTTTCTTTAAGTAAGAAAGAAATCGCAAGTCCCGCCCCAAGATTTGCATATGATTCCGGCTTTAAATTTGAATATCCTGATGCGGTTAGAGGGGTTTATGTTACCGGTCACTCTGCAGGAGGCGCGAGATTTGAAAGCTTAACGAAACTAATGGATGATACGGATCTAAATGCCATGGTTATTGATATTAAAGATGATCACGGATATGTTACATACGAACCCGATGAATCTTCTCCATACGCTAAAGTAGGTAAGCCTTATATCAAAGATCCTAAAGCGATATTAAAGACACTCGAAGAAAAACAGATTTATCCAATCGCGAGGGTTGTGGTATTCAAAGATACGGTATTGGCGAATGAGAAACCAGATCTTTCCTTTAAAGATGGAGGTCAGGTATGGAAAAATGGAAGAGGGGAATCCTTTGTGAACCCATTCATGAAAGAAGTGTGGGATTATAATGTGGGAATTGCCATTGAAGCCGCCAAAATGGGATTCCAGGAAATCCAGTTTGATTATGTCCGTTTCCCTGAAGGCTTTGAAAAACGAGACGATGAACTACTATATAACGGTGGTGAATATGCGGAGCAAGACACAGATAATGTACAAAAACGTGTGCAGGCAGTAACAGACTTTGTAGAGTACGCCCATGAAAAACTTGAGCCTTATGGAGTTAAGGTTTCTGTGGACATTTTCGGGTATACAGCAACGCTTCCAGAGGCACCTGGGATAGGGCAGAACTTCTCAAAAATATCTGAAAACGTCGATGTAATTTCATCCATGATTTATCCAAGTCACTGGACTCCGTACTTTGGAATCGCTAAGCCCGATTTACAACCTTATGAATTGGTTTCTGAATATGCCAAGCTTGAAAATTCCAAGTTAGCAGAATTAGATAACCCACCTATTTCAAGACCTTGGCTTCAGGATTTCACTGCCTCCTGGTTAGGAAGTGGAAACTATAAGGCCTATGGAAAAGCAGAAGTTGAAGCGCAGATTAAAGCATTGAATGATCAAGGAATTAAAGAATTCCTTTTATGGGATGCAGGTAATACGTATACAGAAGGTGTAGACTATACACCTTGATCGAAAAGACCGGCCTGGGAAGTCCCAGGCCGGTCTTTCTTAATGAGGCTTTTCGATTTGAAAAAATACTCAAACATTGTTATCATTAAAGTATTGGTAAGATTAACCGCTTTCAACCACATTACCCTCTTCATAGGTGTTTCAAGCCTGTGATTCCGTATTTTTCATCCCACGGATGAGACTAACATCTAACATAAACATTTTTTTTCTGAGAAAAATAATTGTATCCCGTTAGTCACTGTCACCCAAAATTCTTTTAAAGGAGTAGATCCATGCATTGGTATGAAAAGTTAAATCAGTATTTCCCGGTAGAGGAAATGAAATCAAAAGAACACCTTGAGTCATTACTCAAAGAAAGAAGCGACATCTATCATAAAGATGAGGGGCAATACCACGTACTTATGTATGCCGAACTTGATGATTTTATCTTTATCGATTATCTTTTTGTCTCGAAGGATGCCCGCGGGCAAGGATTGGGTCATAAGCTCCTCGAGAAGTTAAAAGAAAAGAACAAAGCGATTATTTTAGAAGTAGAGCCGGTGGATTATGATGACACTGACACGGAAAAGCGTTTAAAGTTCTACAAGCGTGAAGGATTCGAACATGCTGGCAGTATCGGGTATGCACGTAGATCCCTCGCTACGAATGAAATCAATGAAATGGAAATCCTTTATTGGGCCCCAAACAACGAATCAGAAGATCTGATTTTCAATTCTATGAAGAAAACATATGAATTAATCCACACCTATAATGATAAGAAGTTTTATGGTGCGTCTTACCAGCCGGTTGAAGAAGTCTTGAAAAAAGACAAAGACCGTGATGGAGATGTACTGAAAAACCTCTAAACCAAAATAACCTTATTGTCCATTCGCAATAAGGTTTTCTAAATGAAAAAATGAAAATGTTCTATATCATGTTTAGGCTCTTTTTGAACCGGGTAAAGTCATAGTAGAAAGAGATCATATAGCGTATGTTAAACCTATGTATAGGAAATTTGACAAATTGGTTAAAACTATGTTCAAGGGACAGTAATTCATGTATAATACATAATAGAGATTTCTTATTTAAACTTATTTTAATTAACAGACGATGTTTAAAATGAAATACTCTATATAATAAAAAAAATCCTTAAGGGAGTGTGAATGATTCGTGGTTACATTATTCACTTCACCTAGTTGTACATCTTGTCGTAAGGCAAAAGCTTGGTTAGAAGAGCATGAGATTCCATATACAGAGCGTAACGTATTCTCTGAGCCATTAAGCATTGATGAAATTAAGGAAATCCTGCGTATGACTGAGGACGGAACGGATGAAATCATTTCAACCCGTTCTAAGACATTCCAAAAGCTTAATGTAGATTTAGAAACTTTACCACTTCAAGAACTGTTCGAGCTTATCCAGAAAAATCCTGGTCTTTTAAGACGTCCAATCATCTTGGATGAGAAGCGTCTTCAGGTAGGATACAATGAAGATGAAATCAGACGATTCCTTCCGAGAAAGGTTCGTACGTTCCAACTTCTAGAAGCTCAAAGAATGGTAAACTAAAGTATTCTTACATTCTCATCATATTATCAATGTTTGAGAATATATAAGGGAAAAGGGGCTGACCCTTTAAGGAACGTTGCGTATCCTTTCGGGTCAACCCCTTTTATATTAGCATAAGTATTAACACTTGAATTTTCTGCAAATATTCGCTAAAATGTCAAAAACACGTTAAATAGTGGGATTTGTGAAGAAAAAAATGGGTGTTATTTTTATTCCATTTTCAGTGTTTATATCATAAAATAGAAGTACAAGGTACAAACTAACCTAAATGTATCTTCTATCTTCACCAGCAATCGAGCAAAATTGCTCAGAGGGTGTAGTCCCTTCACCAACATCATGCAAGAAGGGAGAGGTGTTAATTGGAAATCGAACGCATTAATGAAAATACGGTCAAGTTCTATATATCTTACGGAGATATAGAAGATCGCGGCTTTGATCGCGAGGAGATCTGGTATAATCGTGAAAGAAGTGAAGAACTCTTCTGGGAAATGATGGATGAGGTTCATCAAGAAGAAGATTTCGGAATTGAAGGACCGCTATGGATTCAAGTTCAAGCGTTAGATAAAGGGCTAGAAGTACTGGTTACAAGAGCTCAGGTTTCAAAGGATGGTCAGAGATTTGAGTTGCCTATTCCAGAGGATAAGCTTAAGGAACTTCCTGTTGATGAGCGGATAGAGGAGCTTCTGGATCAGCATTTCCAAATCAAGCAGGACCAAGATGGGGAAGCAGAAGTGGCACTGGATTTCACTTTGAAGTTTAATGATTTCGAAGATGCGATTTCTTTATCACATCGGATGAAAGACATGTCTTTAGATCATTTGGAGACAAAGCTGCTTGCATTCGAAAATAAATATTATATTTACGTTAAATTTTCAGAAGAGCACTTCTCGGAAGAAGATATCGACAATATGTTAAGTATACTACTTGAATATGCGAATGAGTCACGAATGACCGTTCATCGCCTAGAAGAGTACGGAAAAGTAGTCATTAATGAACATGTGTTTGGGACATTAAGTGAACATTTTTCTTAAGGATCATACCGGTTTCATTTAGAAATCGGTATTTTTTTTATTTAGCATCATTAAGCCAGTGGAAGGTGTTAGAGGTATGAAAAATACAGTGAGGGTCCTCTTATTTATTGCTGTTCTCGTGTTAAGTTATATTTTTTATTTTGATCAGTACCTTTCAGGTATGGTCAAATATATTAGTCTGGTTTTTACTTTCTCTGTCATTGTGATAGGTTTTCTTATCTTCTTTGAGAATCGTCACCCCACTCAAACATTAACGTGGTTAGTTGTTTTAGGTGCTTTCCCATTCCTTGGTTTTATCTTCTATTTATTGTTCGGCCGTAACTATCGGAAAGAGAAAATGTATAAGAAGAAGTACATATTGGACAAGGAAACCTACAATAAATTTGAGCCAGGTCCTAAGGAAATGAATGCTGAAATGTTTGGCTTGTTTCAGGAAAAGCACTTTCAGCTTGCTCAGCGGATAGGAAACAGTGCCATTTCTTTTTCCAGTGAAACGAAGCTTTTAACCAATGGTAACGAGACATTTGGAGAAATACTCAGATGGTTGAAAACGGCCAAGCATCACATTCATATGGAATATTATATTGTCCGTCATGATGATATTGGAAATCAGATTAAAGATATCCTTATTGAACGAGCCAATAATGGGGTGAAAATCCGCTTTCTTTATGACGCCGTTGGGGCATGGCAATTGTCAAAGGATTATATAACTGAATTAAAAGATGCGGGGATTGAAGTGGTTCCGTTTGGTCCCGTCAAAATTCCTGTTCTCAATAATAAGTTTAACTTTCGAAATCATCGCAAGATCATCGTCATTGATGGAAGTATTGGATTTGTTGGGGGACTTAATATTGGAGATGAGTACTTAGGTAAAAATCCTCACTTTGGTTTCTGGAGGGATACCCACCTATTTGTAAGGGGTGAAGCGGTTCGTACGCTGCAGCTCATCTTTCTTCAAGATTGGTATTATATGACGAATGACGATTTCTTGACTCCAGGGTATTTAAGCCCTGATCCATTGGAAAATGCAAACGATGGTGGAGTTCAAATGATTGCAGGAGGACCTGATAATGAGTTGAGCGTTTTGAAGAATATCTTCTTCTCGATGATCACTTCTGCAAGAAAAAGCGTATGGGTTGCATCACCATATTTCATACCGGATGAAGATATTTTCTCAGCACTTAAAATTGCTGCTTTAAGTGGTGTGGATGTAAGGCTATTGGTTCCCCATAAGCCTGATAAACGAATTGTATTTCACGCTTCACGATCTTATTTCCCCGATCTTCTCGAAGCAGGTGCCCGAATCTTTGAATATCAAAAGGGCTTTATGCATAGTAAGATTGTCATTGTCGATGAAGAAATGGCATCGATCGGGACATCAAATATGGATATGAGAAGTTTTCATTTAAACTTTGAAGTCAATGCATTTCTATATAAAACAGAAAGTACCGACTCTCTTGTGAAAGAATATTTACATGACTTAGAGGATGCAGAAGAACTGCAGCTGGAAGAATTTCAAAAGAGACATCTTGGCTATCGATTATTGGAATCCACTTCACGCTTAATGTCACCTCTATTATAAGATGGAACCTTCAAGTGATTTTTTGCTTGAAGGTTTTTTTGGAAGGATTTTCACGATTTTTGGCGAATGATTATTGAAGGAGGTGTTCTATGTTAACGGCGTTATTTAGAGAGAAAGTGTTTTCAACCATCCATTACACAAGAGAGGAATTAAAGAATCTGCGAAGTAAGCGTCCTATATTTCTCTGTCCTCATTGTTCATCCGAAATGAACCTTCGCATCGGAAACCAAAACGTTCCACATTTTGCTCATCATTCACAGTTCCAATGTGCGATCGGAAAGCAGCATGAGTCACCGCGGCATCTACTTAGTAAGCAACTGCTATATGAAAGGTTAAGAGAGCATTATACGGAGGTGAGTGTTGAATATTATGTGAAAGAGCTTCAACAGATCGCTGATATTTATGTAAAAACGGAATCTAAAAAAATTGCCATTGAGATTCAATGTTCTTCCATTCCCATTCCCGACATCCTTTCTAGAACTGGGGGATATCAGAGTCAAAACATCACTCCGTTTTGGATGCTTACCCAACCGGTGACAGTAAAGCAAAAGGGATTGCTGCATTTACCGTCATTTCAGCAAGCGTTTATCCGGTATTCACCCCATTTCCACCATTTTCTTCTCCATTTTTCTCCTGAAGATAGAAGCTTTACATTATTTACTCATCTCATACCTGTTTCAGTCTCAGATTTTATTAGTGCAGCACCTGTCAGAATCCCTATTGAGCAATTTACTCTTCCTTTATCCATCCCACATTCTACAGTCAATCACCCATATCTATTAAAAAACTGGAATCAATACCGAATGAAGTGGATCTATAACAAACTTCATTACAGTAAAGCAAAAAGCGATTTATTTTTGCGGGAAGTGTATAGAGAAGGGGATACATTTTTATATTTACCTTTGATTGTTGGAATGCCTGTATTCCCTCATGGAATCCATTTTAAAAATCATGCGATCGAGTGGCAATACTATATATGGAATGATTGTCTGAAGATGGATCGATTTATTTCAGAGGAAAAAGTCGTTAAGGTAATTAAAAGAAGGATGGATAGAGGATATTTAGAATTCCGTGCGCTTCCTTTTGTAGGGGGGGACCAACTGCTAAAGGATATAGTAAAGAGTTATTTGGCTCTCTTGAAGGATATGCAGGTGGTCAGAAAGATGGAGGGTGGGCAATATCAGCTCTTGGAGGCGTGGAATTGTCCAGACAGCTTTCCAGGTTTCGAACAGCATCAGCATGATTTTTTTCCTAAATGGAATCATATATTAAAAAAGGTCTAATAAAGATTGTTTTGTTGCAGGAAAATCTTAGATAAGAGAGAATGTAACTATAAGGAATTTTCTGTAGATTTCAGAATGGAGGATGTATATGTCAAAAGATACAGCTACGAAAAGTCTGCCTGGCAGGAAAGAGGTAGAGGAGAAGTTAACGTGGAGATTGGAAGATATTTTTGAAAGTGATGAAGCGTGGGAAAAAGAATACAAAGCAATTAAAGAGTTAACGGGAAAAGCAGATGAGTTTAAAGGAACTTTAGGTGAGAGTGCAGATCAGCTTTATAAAGCATTTGCCTTCCAAGATGAAATTATGGAACGTATGGGTAGGGTTTATACATATTCTCATATGCGCTATGACCAGGATACAACCAATTCATACTATCAAGGACTCGATGACCGTGCCAAAAGTCTTTATACACAGTTGGGGAGTAAGTTTGCCTACTTAGTACCTGAAGTGCTTTCGATTGAGGAAAGTAAGCTTCAAGGGTTTCTTGACGAAAAAGAAGAGCTGAAGAAATACAAGCATGCTTTAGAAGAAATTAATCTCCAGCGTCCACATGTTCTTTCAGCGGAGGAAGAAGCATTACTTGCTCAAGCTTCCGAAGTGTTCAGTGCGGCGAGTAACACGTTTGGTATGCTGAACAATGCAGACTTGGAGTTTCCGAGCATTAAAGATGAAAACGGGGAAGAAGTAGACATCACACATGGCCGTTTCATTCGATTCCTGGAGAGCAGTGATCGACGCGTACGGGAAGAAGCGTTTAAAAAGGTGTATGAAACCTACGGCAAATTCGAAAATACGTTTGCCTCCACATTAAGTGGCGCAGTAAAGAAAGATAATTTCGTCGCAAACGTAAGACATTACGATTCAGCAAGACATGCGGCATTATCAAATAACAATATTCCTGAACAGGTGTATGATAACCTGGTTGATACGGTCAATAAAAACCTTCATTTGCTGCAACGCTATGTAAAGCTTCGTAAGAAAGTATTAGGCTTGGATGAAGTTCATATGTATGACTTATATACACCGTTAGTGAAGGAAGTCAAGATGGACATCAGCTATGATGAAGCACAGAACATGATCCTGGATGGCTTAAAGCCTTTAGGAGAAGAATATGCCAATGTCCTGAAAGAAGGCTTTGATAACCGTTGGGTGGATGTTGTCGAGAACAAAGGAAAAAGAAGTGGGGCATACTCTTCAGGAGCATACGGCACCAATCCTTATATCCTCATGAACTGGCAGGATAATGTGAACAATCTATTTACACTCGCTCATGAGTTCGGACATAGTGTTCACAGCTATTATACGCGCAGTGCTCAGCCTTACACGTACGGCCATTACTCCATCTTTGTTGCCGAGGTGGCTTCTACATGTAATGAAGCATTATTGAATGATTATCTATTAAACACAATTGATGACGAGAAAAAGCGTCTGTACCTATTAAATCATTACCTGGAAGGATTCAGAGGAACCGTTTTCCGTCAAACCATGTTTGCGGAGTTTGAACACCTCATTCATAAGAAAGCCCAAGAAGGGGAAGCACTTACTTCTGAATTCTTAACAAAAGAATATTATGAATTGAATAAAAAGTATTTTGGAGAGGACATCTCGATTGATGAAGAGATTGGATTGGAATGGGCTCGAATTCCTCACTTCTACTACAATTACTATGTTTATCAATATGCAACGGGCTTCTCGGCTGCGACAGCTCTCAGTCAGCAAATCCTTGAAGAAGGAGAGCCGGCTGTAGAACGCTACATTGATTTCCTGAAAGCGGGCAGCTCTGATTATCCGATTGAAGTATTGAAAAAAGCAGGAGTGGATATGACAACCTCCAAGCCGGTAGAAGACGCTTGCAAAGTCTTTGAAGAAAAGTTGAATGAAATGGAAGAACTACTTGAAAAGTTACAGTAAATAGAGATCAGGAACCTACTGGTTTAAAAATAAACTCCCCTTAGAAAGGAAAGTATTCTAAGGGGAGTTTATTTTTGGGGGAGTTTTCGAAAGAAAGGTCCGTCCCTCATTTCATTGATTTGAATCCTTTGAAGCGGTTGCGGGTTCCGAGGGAGTGGAAGAAGAGCAGGAGTGAAAGAAAGAGGATCGGGGATGTTATATAGATCGGAACAAGGCGCATGAGTCCGAGGATGTTTATGAAGAAGCTGATCAGGATTAACAGCAGGAGGATTCCGTATTTTATTTTTAGTGCCATATCTTTTCCCTCCGGTGATAAGTTGTCTTATACACATGTATATGAAGGAGGAGAGGGGAACATGAATGGTTTTTGACAATATTGTGAAATACCATACAAACAACTTGCCAATACAAGTGGGGGCGTGATATATTATCAGTGTGAAGTTGATCACAAGCAAACATATACCCCTTTGTTTGACCGTGAAAAATTTCTCCCATCCCCTTTGTTCGTATTGAAAAACCGATGTTGGAAACAACATCGGCTTTTCTTGTTTATAGGCTTGTTTTAATATATTGAAATAATTAATCGCTTATATATTTCCAGAAAGTTCCGTGCTTTGCAGGGAGCCTCTTTACTTTTTGCTGAAGTGTCCATTTCTTCATTTGCTTTTCTACCTCTTCAACGGATAAATCATAGACAACGGCTATTTCCTTCGATGCCACTACACGATAATATTTCATAAATACATCCAGTGGAGGCAATGGTTGCTTATCAGGCTTCTCTCCAAGCATTTCTTCAATAATATGAACGTATACCTCGTAGGAATACAATCCTGTAATCTTTAAGCCTTCATCTTCAATATTTTCATTAAAGAAAACCAATGTAGGGATTTCTTCTACTTCCATCTCAGATGTGATCTTTACATCACACTGAAAGGCTTTGGACGCAGATGATGAATTGATATCATTCATGAATTCACTCAAATCAAGCTTGGCGGCTTGAGCACACTCCTTGAGTACCTCGATATTGGAAATGTCCTGTTTCTGTAAGAATAACCTTTCCTGTAAAAATCTTAGAAACCGGATACCCGAATGCTTTCCTTGAAGCTCGGCAGCTTTAATGGCGAATGAAGCAAGATAGGGCGAATCAATTGGATTATCTATCCATAAGCTTCCGTCGCATGACATCCCCGAACGGCTGGCTGTTTTATCCCATTGCTGGGCTAAATCTTCCTGCTTACGTTTGGTGGCTATGTTTAAAGAGGCAAGCTGGCCGCTCAAAATGTAACGAATACGAAAGTATTGTCCGTATTCAATGTGCAATTTCTTTAAGATTGGTTCAAGAGCCCAACATTCCGGGCAAAGAGGGTCAACAAACATATATATTTCCAGTGGTTTCTTATCATGTCCACACCCTTTAAGGTGATGCCAGCTATTTGTTCTAGTCAATGCTATTACCCTTTGGTGTTTCTGAATTCACCATATGATGGGCGGTTAATACGAGTCTGTGAAAAAAGTCATCTCTTACTGGACCCTCTAGATTGACTTCATCCATTGCCTCATGCATACAGCTTAACCAAGCCTTCGCCCGTTCCTCCGTGATAGGAAATGGGAGATGCCTTGCGCGCAGCATGGGGTGACCATGCTCCTCTGTGTAAAGCGCAGGACCACCTAAATATTGAGTTAGAAATTGTTTTTGTTTGCGAGCTGTCTCGGTTAAATCATCAGGGAATATTGGTGCTAACTCGGGATGATTCGCTACTTTATTATAAAAAGCTTCAACGAGCATGGAGAGTTTCTTTTCGCCGATAAGATTATAAGGCATTTGTGGTTTCTCGACCATAAGAATGACTCCTTTTTACTTAGATTGTATGTTTATTCTAGCAAGCATTTATTTATATCTCAAACAAATAGCCTTACATCAACTTATTATTCAAAATTAGTGTAGCCTTTTTTGTGATGTCTATCCCGATTCCGGGAACTTTGTGGGGGTGGTGCGGGTGGATTTAAGAGGAGGCAGGACTATCAGACTGTAGTTTTTGTCTTAAGTCTCAATAGGGAAATATATTAGAAAAGGCTGACCTGGAAGTAGAGGTCAGCCTGCTTGAGGGGTCATGTGAAATAGCGATCGGTCACTTTTTTTACATAAGCAGTGGTTTCTTTAAACGGTGGGATGCCGTTGTATTTATCAACATTTCCGGGACCTGCGTTATAGGCTGCCAGAGCCAGTTTAACGTCCCCATTGTACTTATCGAGCATCTGCTTTAAATATTTCGTTCCGGCGAATACGTTTTCTTCCGGGTCAAAGATGTTGTTTACGCCAAGCCCCCTTGCTGTACTGGGCATGAGCTGCATTAACCCGGTCGCACCTGCATGACTGACTGCATTAGGGTTGAAGTTGGACTCCTGTTTAATAACAGCTTGAATCAGTTTTAGGGGGACACCATAGTGACCGGCCGCTCGGGAGATGATTTCATCAATCTCCTGTGGAGCATTCCGGTTCGGTTCGCTCAAAGCGGAAAGTCCAGGAGGAGGTGAAACAGGGAAAGCTGTTTTGGTTTCCAGTGCTTCTTTAACGGCCCCTAATGTCTGGTTCATATTTAAATGGTTCTGGTTAGTGTGAAGTGCCTGATTTAATAGTTGTTGAAATAGATCACTGGACCCGCCAGTGTTTTGCTGAACAGAAGATACTGAACCCAAGCTGTTTAAAGCTTGTAACTCCATCATCGTTCTCAACTGCTGAACATTCATGAGTATAACTCCTCTTCTGGAAGACTTTTATTCATATACTATATCGGTAATCGTCAATCCTTTTTTAATTTTTCCAGGTAAAAACGTTTGATTTTGTTATCCGTCTCCCGAAGTGGAATGTTTAGTTCCCCCAGTAAGTTCAGGAAAATAGCTTCACCTGATGTACGCTCTTTCACTTCATATTCCAGCTCATAGTCTTCCTTTTGTAAATATGAACTCTTATCGAAGACCAGTAGCCCGTCTTTATAGTCGAATTCCGCCCGGCTGGTCGTCAGCGTTCCGAAATAATGAAGGGACCCAGTGGGGATTTGAAGGGAAATCAGAACATCTTTCACTTCTCCCTCAGGAAATGCCCCTTCATGTAAAAGAGATTCAGACTCTTCCTTTGTTAACCTTTGATTCGTTTCTAGTAGATCCTCTTCTAAAGGGGTTTTTAAGGTCAGCGTGTAAGTCCCGTTCTTCTCCCGTATTCTTAAGGCAGATTGTTTACCCTTTAATTGATAGTCCGGCGTATCAAAATAGTGATTGTCTTGAGATGAGAAATCCTCATCTTTTATATGAAAGTGTGAAATTAATCTCATAAATTCATCTTGTGTCACCAAATTCTTGAATTCTATTTCAATTTCCTGTGCCATAACAAGCATCCTCTCCTTGCATCCTTTTTCTATTATCTCTTTAATAAAAGAGAACTTCAATGTTTAGATGAAATGGTTGTCTTATGTTAAAATGATACTGATTGTTTAATGGAAGGATGAAGAAAAGCATGAGGAAAATTGTTCAATTTAAACACACAACATATGAAAACGGTACATTATACTTACATACCGACCAAGCAGAACTCCTGCAAGGGACAACGGCAGCTGGTCAAATTATTGCAGACTCCGATCGCTATGCTTTTGTATACTTAGCAGAAAATGAAGAGGAATATGTATACTTATACCTTGAAGAGTCGATCTGGGATGAATTGAAAAAAGCACTTCTAAATAAGAGTGCAGTCATTGCAAAGAGTGATGATTATTCTTTGGAGTTGGATCAATTCACTGAAGAGCTCGACTATCTTGTGACCAATATAGAAGGAAATGGGAACTACGGTGACGAAATGGTTAAAAAGGTAGAGAACATATTTCTTGATAAGTAGTCACGTAGAGGTGAGGAGAATGAATCACTGGGAACAATTTTTAGCTCCCTACAAGCAAGCGGTTGACGAATTGAAGATTAAGCTTAAAGGGATGAGGGGAGAATATGAACTTCATAACACACATTCTCCTATTGAATTCGTGACTGGAAGAGTAAAGCCAATCGCGAGTATTCTTGATAAAGCCAATCAAAAAGGGATCAAGCTATCGAATATTGAAACAGAAATGCAAGATATCGCCGGACTGAGGATGATGTGCCAATTCGTGGAGGATATTCATGTGGTAGTGGAAAAGCTTCGTGGACGGAATGACTTTACTATTATAGAAGAAAGAGATTACGTGACCCATAAGAAACAAAGCGGGTACCGTTCCTATCATATTGTCATTGACTATCCGGTACAAACGATTTACGGAGAAAAAAACATTCTGGTAGAAATTCAAATCCGGACACTTTCGATGAATTTTTGGGCTACGATAGAGCATTCTTTGAATTATAAGTACAGTGGACAGATTCCCGAGCAAGTACGTCTTCGCATTCAAAGCGCTGCTGAAGCAGCATTCAGACTGGATGAAGAAATGAGCTTGATTCGTGAAGAAATTCAGGAAGCCCAAGTCATATTTACAAACAAAAAGGAAAAGGATCAACGGGGGAAAAGCTCTTAACCAAATCAGCAGTGACTTGAAGGGGGTACACGAATGAAGTTCGCGATTACATCAAAAGGTGATTCGAAGTCCAATACATTAATGCACAAAATGAGGACCTATCTCCAAGATTTTAATTTAACTTATGATGATGATCAACCGGATATCGTCATATCGGTTGGAGGAGATGGGACGCTACTTTATGCTTTTCATCGCTACAGATCCCGGTTAGATAAGACAGCATTTGTAGGTGTTCATACAGGACATCTCGGCTTTTATGCCGATTGGGTGCCGGAAGAGATCGAGAAGCTCGTGATCGCCATAGCGAAGACACCTTATCAAATTATTGAATACCCATTATTAGAAACGATCATCCGCTATCAGCATGGAGGGAAAGAAACCCGTTACTTGGCGTTAAACGAATCGACGGTCAAAAGCGTCGAAGGAACCCTGGTCATGGACGTGGAAATCAGGGGCCAGCATTTTGAACGATTTAGAGGAGATGGACTCTGTTTATCGACTCCATCAGGTAGTACGGCTTACAATAAAGCGCTTGGCGGGGCAATCATTCACCCGTCTCTTCCAGCTATTCAGTTTGCGGAGATGGCTTCCATCAATAATCGTGTATTTCGTACCATCGGATCACCTTTGATTTTACCTGCACATCATACATGCATGCTAAAGCCTGTGAATGGACCGGATTTTCTGGTCACCATCGACCATCTATCCCTTCTTCATAAAGATGTGAAGAGCATTCAATATCGTGTCGCTGATGAGAAAATCCGTTTTGCCCGCTTCCGTCCGTTTCCGTTCTGGAAGAGGGTGCATGATTCCTTTGTGGCGGATGAATGACTTAAGTCTAGGAAGTGTACGATGAAATTATATACATTGAAATGGATTATCCCTTTTTCCTATGACGGGAAACTGATGAGAGAGTTTCTAATCGATCAGCAGATCTCAAAGCGGACACTGACTGCTGTGAAGTTTGATGGAGGGACTATAACGGTTAATGGAAACGAAGAAAATGTCCGATATCACCTTACAGAAGGAGATATTCTTGAGATGAGGTTCCCTGAAGAAAAAGGGAGTGAGTCGTTAGTTGCTGAAGAGATTCCAATGTCCATCATATATGAGGATGGGGATGTTCTCGTAGTGGATAAGCAATGGGGGATGAAAACCATTCCGACTAAGAATGAGCCGACAGGAAGTCTCGCCAATGCCATAGCCGGTTATTATGAGAGGGTAGGTATGGGTTCAACGGTTCATATCGTTACCCGATTAGATAAGGATACATCGGGGCTTGTTCTAATAGCCAAACACCGCCACGTTCATCATTTATTCAGCCTTCAGCAGAAGGGGCGGGAAATTAAGAGAACGTATGAAGCATTTGCAGAAGGTGGGTTGGACCCGGACATTGGTACGATCGAAGAGCCTATCGGCCGGAAAGCGGATAGTATCATTGAAAGAGAAGTGCGGCAGGATGGCCGGTATGCACTGACACACTATAGAGTGAAAAAGCAATTCCAGGATTTCGCTCATATTGAATTGAGATTGGAAACAGGGAGAACCCACCAAATCAGGGTTCACATGTCATTTATCGGCCACCCACTTGCAGGAGATGATTTGTATGGAGGCAGTGTGGCGTTGATAGGAAGGCAGGCACTTCATTGTAAGAATCTGTCTTTTTTTCATCCTGTTAAAAAAGAATGGGTGCACTTGGAGGCTGTGATACCTCGGGATATGCGGATTTTACTTGAAAGACAATGAAAAAAAGAGATTCTTTTCGGTTGAACTGAAAAGAATCTCTTTTTTGTTTGGAGGGGGAACCAGCACTACTACACATCAATCAAACTCCCGAAACTTATCCTCTACAAAGGGCATGCTCGACTCCACACTCACCACTTCGATCTCAGGGTATCTTAAAGCAGTCAGCTTCCCGCCAAACACAGCTCCTGTATCAATATTGCAAGTCTTATTAACGATTCGGGCCTCTTTTACCGGGGTGTGGCCATAAATGATCCAAGCGTCACCCTTATAATCCGAAGCCCAATCTTTTCTGACCGGCGTACCGTCTTCATTCTTCTCACCTGTGATGTCACCGTACAGAACAAATGTTTTCACCCGATTGCTCTGCTTTCCAATCAGTTCTTCTTTTATACCGGCATGGGCAATGATCAGCTTTCCGTCATCCAACACGTGATATAAAGGGGACTGTTCATACAAGGTGAGAAACATATCCCGGTAACGGTCTCTTTTAATCCGGGGAAGGGCACTCAGTTCCGCCACGGTCGTTTCAAGCCCGTGCAGGATTTTCACATTATTCCCAAGAAAGTAGCGATAGAGTTTATTACAATGGTTTCCAGGGACATAGTAAAGAGATCCCTTTTCAAACAGTTGAAAGACCGTTGTAATGGTCTGAAGCGAGTGGTGACCACGGTCAGTTAAATCCCCTACAAAGCCGAGCAGCCTTCCATGTGGATGAACGGGGAGGCCGGATGTCCAATCGTACCCTAACTTTTGTGTTAATTCTTTGAACTCATTGTAACAGCCATGAATGTCTCCGATTATATCTATTTTCATAGGATACCTACTTTCCTGTGGCATTTTTCTTTTCTTTTCGCTTATTTTATGCCATATTAATGATTCAGTCTTTCATATCGAAGGGATGTTTATTCATATTTTAATACACCTTCCTTACATAACCCAAACCATATTAAAGATGGTTATCATTTCATAAGAGACATTCGTCTTTAGATTTGCTAGTATTATTACGACTATATACAATTCAAGATAAGAAGGAGGGTGTATATGATGTCTGAAGTTACCCAGGATCAAGCAAAAGAAAGAGATAAACAAGAAAAAGAAATGTATGATGAAGACCTTCTCATTAGAGCCCTTCAAGAAGAAGATCTGGATTTATTCCGCTCAGAATTCGTCCATTTACACTCTTATGACCAAGCAAAGTTTTTTTCAAAAATAGATGAAGCCCTGCGAAGCCGCCTGTATCATTATCTGTCTCCGGAAGAGATGGCGGAGCTTTTTGAAAGTCTGGATATAGATGAAGAGGATTATCAGGATATATTGGCGGAGATGAATCCTACATACGCCGCTGAAATGCTATCGAATATGTATGCCGATGACGCGGTGGATGTCTTAAATGAGCTGGATAAGGACCAGGTAGTTAGTTATTTAACGATCATGGATGATGAATCAGCTAAAGAAATTAAAGAGTTACTTCATTATGAAGAGTATACAGCCGGTAGTATCATGACTACTGAGTTTGTCGCCATATCAAAGAATCAGACCGTCCGATCTGCCATGTATATATTAAAAAATGAAGCCCCTAATGCTGAAACGATTTACTACATTTATGTAGTGGATGATGATAAAAAGCTAGTCGGGGTTATCTCCCTAAGGGATCTCATCATCAGCCATGATGATGTGATGATAGGCGAAATCATGAGTGATCGTGTCATGGCTGTAGGCGTCAGTGAAGATCAGGAGGCAGTCGCGAGACAAATGAAAGATTATGACTTCCTTGCTTTGCCTGTTGTTGATTTCCAGTATCACTTATTGGGGATCATTACCGTAGATGACATTATGGACGTTATGGAAGAAGAAGCATCGGATGACTATTCAAAGTTAGCTGGTATCGCCGATTTGGATTCCATCGACCGAAGTCCATTTAATGCTGCCAAGAAGCGTCTTCCATGGCTGATTGCATTACTTTTTCTAGGAATGTTCACCGCAAGCCTAATCGGGAGGTTTGAAGCCACGTTAGATAAAGTAGCGATTCTTGCAGTGTTTATACCCTTGATCGCCGGAATGGCAGGTAATACGGGAACTCAGGCCCTTGCTGTTGCTGTTAGAGGGATTGCGACCGGTGACCTGGAAAAGGAAAACAAAATGTCTCTTGTAATACGTGAAGCGGGAACCGGACTTATAACTGGTACTACATGCGGGGTAGTCGTCAGCATCGTGGTCTATGTATGGAAAGGCGAATTCTTCCTGGGGGTTCTCGTTGGGATCTCCGTGTTGGTCTCGTTATTTGTTGCAACGCTCGCTGGTACATTAGTACCGCTACTTATGCACAAACTAAAAGTGGATCCAGCTGTCGCTTCAGGTCCTTTTATTACGACGATAAATGATATTATCAGTATTTTAATTTATTTTGGTTTAGCGACATTGTTTATGAATTATTTAATATAGAGAGAAGAGAGAGGGGGAGGTATAGATGGAACAACATGCGTCAGTTACATCATTAGTTATTGTCATTCTTGTAGCTTTTTTAACTCCCATATTGCTGCATAAATTCAAACTCAATTTTATCCCTGTAGTCATCGCAGAAATCATTATGGGGTTAATAATAGGTAAGAGCGGATTTGACATCGTTCACCAGGACATGTGGTTGGAAACACTGTCTACACTTGGATTTATCTTCCTCATGTTCTTAAGTGGACTGGAAATTGATTTCACTGCTTTTTCAGGAGGTAAGAAGAAAAAAGAACGGTTACCGAATGGAAAGGAAGAACCGAACCGTCTTCAGGTAGCGACTATTATTTTCATCGGGATATTCTTTGTTTCACTTGGCCTGTCTTATCTGTTCGTCTTATTCGGGCTCATTGATAATGCATTCTTAATGACCCTTATCATCTCCACTATTTCACTTGGGGTTGTGGTTCCTACACTCAAGGAAGCACATATCATGAAAAGCGCTATCGGGCAAATCATTCTGCTTGTTGCGGTTATTGCAGACCTTGTGACGATGATTTTACTGGCCGTATTCGTGTCACTTTACGGTGAAGGTCATGGAAACATGTGGCTTCTCCTGATCCTGTTCGGTGTTGGGGTGCTCTTATATTTCCTGGCAAAGAGATTGAAGAACAATTCCTTCATCAAGAGCTTGTCGACAGGTACCGTTCAAATCGGCACACGAGCGGTCTTTACATTGATCATCCTCCTTGTGGCTGTGTCTGAAACCGTTGGGGCCGAAAACATTCTAGGTGCATTCCTTGCCGGTGTACTGGTATCATTATTGGCACCAAATCAGGAAATGGTTCATAAGCTTGATTCCTTTGGTTATGGATTCTTAATCCCGATCTTCTTCGTGATGGTAGGGGTTGAATTGGATCTTGGTTCACTGCTCAGTGATAAAAAGATGCTTCTGTTGATTCCATTACTTCTGCTTGCTTTCCTGGTTTCGAAAATCATCCCGGTTTACTTATTAAAGTATTGGTATGATACGAAAACAACGATTGCATCAGCATTTTTACTTACATCAACGTTATCACTTGTCATTGCAGCTGCGAAAATCGCTGAGAGAATGGAAATCATCACAGCGCAGATGAGTGGTACGCTCATATTAGTAGCCGTGATCACGTGTATCATCACGCCAATTTTCTTCAAAAAGCTCTTCCCGAGGGAAAGTGCAAAGGAGAAGAAGCTCAAGATTACATTCCTGGGAGCGAATCAACTTACGATGCCGGTTTCAAGGGAACTTCATTCCTCCCTTTATGAACCTGTCTTGTATCATACAAAACAAGATAAGTCTGATCGTAATATTGCTGATTCTTTGTTTACCATCAATGAAATTGATAATTACGAGTTAGATACGCTCGAAGAGAACAACATCTTTGATTCGGACATCATTGTGATCTCAACCGGTGATGAGGAAATCAATGCAACACTTGCCGTTACCGCTAAAGAATATGGTGTGAATCGTGTCATTGTAAGGGTAGAGAGTCCTGACTTACATGAGACACTCCGAGAACAGGACATTGAAGTATATTCTGTATTCCTGTCAACGAAAGCCTTACTGCGTGCACTCATTGAGTCACCATCTGTCATGAATATCCTTACGAACCAAGAGACATCGCTTTATGAGATTCGCATGCTGAACAGTCAATTTGAAGGTATGACCCTTCGGAAATTTCCGTTTACAGGAGATGTTATCTTTGTTCGGATCTTTAGAGGAAAAGATTCCATTGTTCCACACGGAGATACAGAACTCCACATGAACGACCGCTTGATCGTCACCGGTTCAAAAGAATATGTAGATGAACTAAAACGCGAGCTTGAATTCTGTGAGTATTGTTAAGAAGTAATCAAATCCCCAAGAAATTTTCTTGGGGATTTTTATTTTAGAAAGGAATTTACTCTCTTACCACTAATATCTAATAAGAGAGAGATACTAAAGGGGGGCATGAAAATGTGGGAAACAAAGGTAATGGAAATTAGAGATAAGGTGAAAGAAAGCTTCATGGATGTGCCTGTTGAGAAGCTGAATGAAAAGCCTTCGCCAGAGGAATGGAGCATAGCTCAAATTGTTCTCCACCTGGCTGGAGCTGAAAAGAGATTTTTAACACTGGCACTCGAGTCAGCAGCGGAGAATCAATCAGGAACATGTGAAAATAGAGCTGATTTATCCGTGTTTGATGATCCATCCAAGAAATTGAAGGCACCAATCGAACCAACTTCTGAGTTTCAAAAAAAGGAAGATTTAATTCTAGCCTTAGATGAATCCCGGTCATACACTTCACGCTTCCTGGAATTATACACACAAGAAGCTTTGAAAAATCGATCCATGAACCATCATCGATTTGGAGATATGCCCATTTGGCAAGTGTTAGAGCTTCTCGGGAAACATGAACAAAGGCATTTAGTTCAAATCGAAGAAGTTAAAAGGCGAATCCTGTAGGAATTCTTCTTTTCTTTTATGGTGTATTACTGTAGAATTAGTATCAGGTACTAATAACATGTATAAATAGGAGGATTACAATGACTCTTTCATTAAAAGGTAAAACATATGTCGTTATGGGAGTTGCGAATAAACGCAGTATAGCTTGGGGAATTGCCCGTTCCTTACATCAATCAGGTGCACGATTAATCTTTACATATGCAGGCGAGCGTTTTGAAAAAGGGGTTAGAGATCTTGCCGGGACTTTGGAAGGTGGAGAAGATTCATTAGTGCTGCCTTGTGATGTAACAAGTGATGAAGACATCGAAAAATGCTTTGCAACGATTAAGGAAGAAGTCGGAGTGATTCATGGACTTGCCCACTGTATCGCTTTTGCCAATAAAGAAGAGCTTGCTGGTGATTACATGAACACAACAAGAGACGGATTCCTTCTGGCTCACAATATCAGCTCATATTCCTTGACAGCAGTTGCTAAAGTAGCGAAGGATCTTATGACTGAAGGTGGAAGTATCGTTTCCATGACCTACCTTGGTGGTGAGAGAGTAATGCAAAACTACAACGTAATGGGTGTAGCAAAAGCATCTCTTGAAGCGAGTGTGAAATATCTTGCCAGCGATCTTGGAAAGCACGGCATTCGAGTGAACGCGATCTCTGCAGGACCGATCCGCACCTTGTCTGCTAAAGGTGTAGGTGACTTCAACAGCATACTGAAAGAAATCGAAGAGCGTGCTCCGCTCCGCCGCAATACAACACAAGAAGAAGTCGGTGATACGGCTGTTTTCCTTTTTAGTGATTATTCAAGAGGGATTACAGGTGAGAACCTGCATGTAGATTCCGGTTATCATGTATTAGGTTAAAATAGACACATACGCAACCCTGGCTGCATACTGCAGCCGGGGTTCTTTTGTTATGTAGAGATAGTATTTATCTATTGCTAATATGAAACTCATAGGCGGTTCCTGCATACATATAAATGTAGAATGTAAGGAGGGATAGGATTGAATAGACAGAAAAAGCCACTATTATATATACATCAACCCAGATTGAATGATGTGAAAAGCAGCATGCAGGAAGTCTATAGAGGTTCATCAAGTATTGTTCAACCCAAAAAAGAAGAAAGATACACTCAGCCAATCGAAATGAAACGGAAAAGCGCTGAGTTGATTGAAGCTGCTCCATTAGGGAGGTTAAAGCAGCCTGAGTATCATACGATTGTTAAAAGAGAAACTAAAGAAGCTCGGCCAATTATAAAAGAGACTTCTAATAGTGAAGAAGCAATTCAAGGTGCATCAGGGCCGGAACACTCATATGACAGTTACTTTAAACCACTTACTCCATTTAAAGACCTGGATCTGGATGGGAAAATTGAATATATGCAGCAGAGTATAATGGGGAGAGCCCCATTTCCATGTGCGTTTCAAACAGAAGAAGGGGTATATCGTGGTGTATTAACCAGTGCAGATGGCGCATCCATTGATATAAAAACGTTTCAAGGTGAAGAAATCACGTTAAAAAGAAATTCTATAAAGGCGATCAAAATTATTGGATTGAAATAAAAGAAGCCAGCCGGAAATTCCGACTGGCTTTTTATTCTCGTGCTGATTAGTCACAAACTCCTTCTACTCTTACATCATCGATACATTGAATAGCGCAGAAGCAATCCAGATCAACTGTGATACAATCTCCAGTCAATTCGTAAATGAAGTTATTGTTTAACCCCATTAATTCGTCTTCTGATTCTACGTCTTCACCTGTAACATGAACTTTCTTCAATACTTGAAGTGTGGCACAGCAGTCGTCAAATACATTCTTCACACGGAAGTAAGGTGTTTTCCAGCAATAATGTTTAGGGTGAACCTTGAATAGGTCTCCTTTTTTATTATAAAGTTTGAAAACACGAGTATTTGGTGCATTTCCAACTGGACTTACCAAAGATCCTAATGGCTCAAGAAAACAATCATTTTTACAATCAAAACAGTCTTGATCTGCTGCATCTTGAACATCTTTAATAGCGCGAACAGCAAGGCATACACAACCGCGGTCTCTTGCACCTGCAATGTCATCTCTTCTGTGATTACCGCAACCCATAAGAATTTCCTCCTTAAATAATTTTCACTACACTAATAACATATTGTAGAAGAGGAAATTGGGTAACGGACAAATGCCCCTTTTAACTAAATTGGGCGGGATATAGTTTATATAAGGAGTGGGAATATGGAGATACTTGACATAATTATATTGGGTATTGCTGTGTTTAGAATGACTCACCTCATCGTATTTGATAAAATAACGGAATTCTTAAGGTCTCCTTTTTTTGATGAAGTACCTGAAATGTCAGAAGATGGGGTGGAAGAAATCTTCCTTGTACCCAAAAAAGGTGGAATAAAAGGGTTTATAGGTGAGCTATTATCATGTTATTGGTGTACAGGTATGTGGGTTGCTGTATTCCTTTATGGAGGGAATGTTTTTTTTCCTCAATTTTTCATCCCGATTATCACAGTATTGGCAGTTGCTGGAGTTGCTTCCATATTAGAGGCGGCTGTCCAAAGTTGGTTAAGAGAGTAGTTCATTAGGTAATTAGTGGAAACAAGCTTGCACTATCGCACATATAATGGTCGTGAGGGTCATGGTAAAAGGAGGGCGATCATTATGAAGAATACTTCTACAAATAGCAAGAAACCAATAAATTCCCCCATTAAGAAAAAAGGGTGCGGTTGTGGATCAAAAGTGAAGAAAAGTTAGGCTGCTCAAAATGGGCAGTCTTTTTTTTTCATAAAATCTCACTTTAAGAAAAAAATAAAACATGAGTACAAATAAAAGAGGGATATGTCATGAACAAAAAACGAATCATCATCGTTCCACTTACGATACTTGTCTTAATAGGTTGCGCCAATAAGCAAGATGGAAATGACAGCAAGATTGCGCTTATGAAGAAAACCGATCCGCCGCCCATTGAGTTAGTGGACAATCCTGAAACAGACAGCTATGGACATGCCATTAAGAGGGAAATTTCGAAAATGAAAGAGCTATATGACGTAGCGGTCATTCAAGGAAAAGAAGAAACGCTCGTGGTATATAAAGTGAAGCATCTGCAAAGATTTCATATGAAGAAGATCGAAAAAAAGATGGATCGTTATTTAGAAGATAAATATCCGGATGAAGACTTTATATTGTCCAGTGATTACAAAATCTTTCTTGAAACCATCCGCTTAAAGGAAAAGCTTAAGAAAGGTTCGATTCCAAAGAAAGATGCGGAAAAGAAGTTCCAGGATATTGTGAAGCTTCAAAAGGAAAAGACGTAGGAGGAATGTTTTGTGGGGAAATCACCAAAAACGCCCGAACAGAAAAAATACGAACAGTTGGAAAAACAATATGAAACAAAGAGGCCTCTACTTAAAAATGTACTGAAGGCATTCTTTGTGGGGGGATTCTTCTGCTTGGTTGGTCAGGTCATTACGTATATCTTTATTTATTTCTTTAATTTCACAGAACAGACGGCAGGGAATCCAACTGTTGCCACCATGGTATTTATATCCATGCTTCTGACGGGCTTTGGCGTGTACGATCATATCGGTCAATTCGCAGGGGCGGGTAGTGCTGTCCCTGTCACCGGGTTCGGAAACTCAGTGATATCAGCAGCCATCGAGCATAAAACGGAAGGGTATGTCTTGGGTGTCGGCGGCAATATATTCAAGCTTGCAGGTTCGGTCATTGTATTCGGGGTATTCTCAGCCTTTGTCGTGGCATTAATCAAGACAATCTTAATTCAACTGGGGGTGATATAATGCTTCAGGGTTCAAGGTCATGGGTCTTTCCTACACATCCGGCCATCCTGTCGACCGGTGTCGTTGGTGGTCCATTTGAAAAGAAAGGGAACTTAGCTTCGGACTTTGATCAGTTTTACGATGACCTGTGGATGGGACAGGACACATATGAAAAAGCCAATCGAACTCTCATTGAAGATGCGGTTCAGATTGCGTTGGATAAACAGTCTCTCCAAAAAAGCGATGTACAGTTTTTCTTAACGGGGGATCTTATTAATCAAATTACCCCATCAAGCTTTGCTGCCAGGACCAATGGAATCCCGTACTTCGGATTATTCGGAGCATGCTCGACGTCGATGGAGGGGTTGGCGTTATCTGCATTCTTGGTTAATTATCATGGGGCTCAGCATGTAGTGACAGGGGCATCCAGCCATAATTCTGCAACTGAGAGACAATTCCGCTACCCGACTGAATATGGCGGTCAAAAGCCTCCAACAGCTCAGTGGACTGTAACAGGTGCTGGTTTCGCAGTAATTGGAGAAGGAAAGTCTGTTACAGCCCCTGCACCGAGAGTTACCTCTGCAACCATCGGCAAGGTGATGGATATGGGGTTGAAAGATCCCTTTAACATGGGAGGAGCCATGGCACCGGCTGCTGCTGATACGATTGCAGGTCATTTTCAAGACCTGGGGAGAGATCCTTCTTACTACGATTTGATCATCACAGGTGATCTGGCTAAGATCGGCAGGCGGACAGCTGTTGAAATGCTGAAAGAAAAAGGATTCAACTTCTCGGATCATCAATTTAAAGATTGTGGATTACTGATTTATGGAGAAAATCAGCCGGTCCAATCCGGAGCCAGTGGTCCAGGCTGTTCAGCTACAGTCCTGTACGGTCACCTATTAAATGAAATGAAAAAAGGGACATATAAACGCATCTTAGTTGTGGCGACGGGAGCCTTGTTATCACCATTGACATTTCAGCAAGGAGAAACAATACCCTGTATTGCTCATGCGGTTTCCATTGAATACATGTAAAGGAAAGGAGGAAACGAAGTGTTAGCGATGTTTTTTTGGGCCTTTACAGTAGGCGGGATCATTTGTGTGATTGGTCAATTACTGTTTGATGTTGCTAAATTAACTCCAGCCCACACATTAAGCTTACTAGTGGTGGCAGGGGCGGTTTTTTCAGGATTTGGATTGTATGAACCTCTCATTGATTTTGCCGGTGCAGGAGCGACCATTCCCATAACAAGTTTCGGTAACGCCCTGGTCAATGGAGCCATGCAGGAATCACAGGAACATGGGATAGTGGGAGTCCTTACCGGGATGTTTGAAGTGACAAGCTCAGGGATCTCGTCCGCAATCATATTCGGTTTCATAGGGGCACTCCTTTTCAAACCTAGAGGATGATAGAGGTGAAGAACGATGCCTGAATACTTAGAGGTAGCGTTACGCAGTATATTTATCTTACTTTCCTTATTTGCCATAACCAAGTTACTAGGGAAGAAGCAGCTATCTAAATTGTCTTTTTTTGAGTACATTACAGGAATCACGGTTGGGAGCATTGCAGGGACACTATCAATGGATCTTGGACTTCCTTTAAGTGAAGGACTGATGAGCATCTTTTTATGGTTTAGCTTTCCGCTCATTTTCTCCTTTCTTTCTCTTAAGAGCGTTCGATTTAGACGATTTGCCGAGGGGAAACCGACTGTTTTCATAAAGGATGGAAATATAGATGAGAAGGCTTTAAAGAAAGAAAAGTATTCCGTTGATGAACTGCTGGAACAATTGAGAAAGAAGGACGTGTTCAGAGCTGCAGATGTGGAATTCGCGTCACTGGATACCAATGGAGATCTAAGTGTTTTGCTCAGAAGAGAAAAAAGACCGCTTGTTCGAGAAGATGTATATAAAATCTCACAAAAGTCCACCCCTCCACAGGCAGTCATTTCAGATGGGGAAATAGATGAAGCGGCCCTGCAGGAAGTGGGATTTCCCCTGCCCTGGTTACAAAAAGAGCTAGCCAAAAGACAATTGCAAGTTGAATCCATTTTCCTTGCCCAACTGGACCGCGAAGGAAACCTGACCTTCGACCTGTACAATTGGACAAACACACAATAAATTCTCCAAAAGCCCATACGTATTGTTCTCTCTATACATATGTTATAAGAGACTAAAGGTAAAAGAGAGGTGAAATTATATGTATGGATATGGATACGGTGGCTGTGGATATGGCGGCGGCGGTTATGGCTCAACATTTGTATTGATTGTTGTGCTTTTCATTCTCTTGATTATCGTTGGAGCTAGCTTCTGTTAGAAAGGGGTACAAAAGGCAGAATCCTCATTAGAGGGATTTTGTCTTTTTGTTTTGTTTGGGAAATTCTTAATCACGCTCCTGGTTTTTTTACATATGATGCTTATAGTTAAAAGGAGGCGTGATGGAAATGAATAATAACTTTTTTAAGAATTTAGAGAAGAAGACAGGCGTAAACATGAACGAAGTGTTAGAGCTTGCGAACTCATTACAAAATGCAAACTTCAAAGATGAAGCAACCGTTAGAAGCGTCATTAAACGCGTATCTAAAATTGCCAATAAACCCGTAAACAAGGAAATGGAAAATAAGATTGTGCAGTCGATTGTGAATGATGGAAAGCAATTAGACTTTGGAACCATCTCCAATATGTTAAACAAGGGGAAGAAATAAAAGATATAAAATTAAAGGAGAATGGACATAAAGGTGTGTCTCAACACGTACTTTATGTTAATTCTCCTATTTATTTTTTCACTATGGTGTAAACGTGTTTAGATTTATCATCCAGACATGGTACATATATCAACAATCTCGACAGCCCATAGAATCGATAAGCCTAAAAAGAGTTTAATGTTCAACCCTATATGGGTAACTAATACCAAGGAGGTAATGAAAATGGGATACATTGCTCCAATTCCTCATCATCAGTATAAACAGTATCAGGAACGAGAATTAAAAGTTGAAAAACATCCGTTTACCTTTCTCCCCGTACAACCTGTAAAACCCATGAAAAATAAAACTCAAGGACATACTGAAGAAGCAGAATCGTCCTATCATGTACTTCAATCAAAACAACGCAAAACTTCATACGAAGCACTCTCTAAACCTTCCATCCCGGCAACATTATTAGCCCAGCTAACAGGAAAAGGAAAGCACTTTAACGAATATGTATAGAGAAGTTTGAGGGGCATTTTTTAGGCACTTTGAAAAATCCCAAAAGGAGCATTCCTTATGGGTTTTTTTTCATTAACGGCCCATATCGGGCCCCTGACATATTTGGAGGTAATCACTTGAAACTACAAAACCTTGCCGAGCATTGCTATGCATTTACCGGGAGTGTTACCATTGGCTACTGCATCAAAGAAGGAAAGGGTCTTCTTATTGACAGTGGTTTGGATGATTCTGCCATGAAGAAAGTGATCAAAATCTTATCCAATGAAGGACTGCCTTTGGATTATTGTGTCATCACCCACGCCCACGCAGATCATTTTGGAGGAGCTCACTTCTTGAAGAACAAACATGGGACTCCATTGTTTGCTCCAAAACTTGAAAAAGCGATCATGGAGAATTCGATCCTAGAACCGATTTATCTTTTTAATGGAGCTAATCCCATAAATGATTTGAGAAATAAGTTTCTTGAAGGACAATCAGTGGTCATTGATGATGAGTTAAAGATTGGTGAAAATAGCATTGGTCCTTTCACTTTTGAAGCAATTGAATTACCAGGTCATTCATATGGTCAGGTGGGGTTGCTAGTTGATGATGTTTTATATGCAGCGGACAGTTATTTTGGAAGGGATACGTTGGAAAAGCATGTCATTCCGTTTATCATTGATGCGGATCAAACGCTGGATTCCTTAGAAAAACTCCTTCACATACCATGCAAAGGAGCGATTCCGGGACACGGGGATTATGAAGAAAACTTTGTTAATACGGTTCAGGAGAATATCGATCTTCATGAAGAACGTATGAGATCTCTTCTAACACTTGTGAATGAGAGTTCAGAAGGTTATTCCTTTGAAAAAGTAGTAAAAGAGTATTTGAAATTACATAGAATAGCTGTAACGAATGTGGGGCAATGGCTCTTGTTCAGGACATCGGTGACGGCTTACCTTACCAGTTTTGAACGAAAGAAACTCCTATCCTTCACGATAAGGGAGAATGAACTCATCATTATGCCCCATTAATACCCTTGAACTAACAGGCTTTCTCCTTCTTCCCATTCGGCGTATAAAACGTCTTCGGAAGAGAGGAAGCCTTGTTTTTTTATTTCATTTAACAACCAATCCTCTTTTTGCTCGGCCAGCTTTAAATTATCATAAACGATTTCTCCGTCCACGATTAAAGAAAGTGGTAGAGTAGCTGTTTTCACAGGGATATTTAGGTCTTTGCGCTGAACGATTTCATAAATGGGCTTTCTAATGACACTTAGCGTACCGTCAGACTCCAAAAGGGCATATTCACATTCCCTTACTGAGAAAATATCTTTAGCCCGAAGTAAATGCTGAAGCTGATTAAGATCTAAGTGATTCTTCTTGAGTTCATCAAAGTTAATCTTCCCTTTATTAATGATCAATGCAGGTGTTCCTTCCAGCATATGGCGGAATCGTCTCGATTTCTGAGTGAAATACTCTGTGGAAAAGATCAAGCTTCCCCAAATGAAAATGGCTGTAAGGATCGGAAGCACACTGACTTTGCCATCATATAAGGAGTTACCTACAAGTTCACCTAATATTAAAGCTGAAATGAAATCAAAAGCAGATATTTGAGTGATTTGAGTTTTACCAAGGATTTTTGTAAGAATCAATAAGGCAAAATATCCTACAATTAACTCGACGGCAATCGACATGAATTCCATAAGGATCCCCCTTCCCTTACACTTTCCCATTATCGACGAGTTGATAATGTAATATACTTCTTTATATGGGAATTGATAAAGCAAAAAAGGAACAAACAATGAAGCTGATCAGCTTCATCGCTTGTTCCTTTTAGATATCCTTTTTCATTGTTTTATGAGGGATCCCTGCGTCCAGGAATTCATCAGATGTAACTTTATAACCTAAGCCTTCATAAAAAGGGATGGCATATGTTTGGGCATTTAATTTTAATTGGGATAAGTGCTCCTGCTTTGCATATTTTTCAATGGCAAGCATGATTTCACGCCCAGCTCCTTTTCCCCTGACGGATTCTAAGACGCATATTCTTTCAACTTTCCCAAGTCCATCTAGAATACGGAAACGGCCTGCACCTACAGCGTGTGTTTGGTCGTAAAGGACAAAGTGAGTGGAATCGTTCTCGAATTCATCGATTTCTTCTTCGAGTGGAACCTTTTGTTCTTCCACAAACACTGTCTTTCTTATGTTGAATACCTCTTGGATCTGATCTTCTGTTTTTGCAACTTCGACCTTCAACTCTTACTCTTCCTTTCCTAAACGGAAGGTTTCGTAAACTGTCCAAGAGCCGTTTTCCAATTGATATAACAAATGGAATCGGTCAATGGTTTCTTCATGATCGATTCCCAACATACGCAGGGATCCGAAAATATCCGAGTGCTCATCATTCGAAAGCTTTTGAGCGACAGTAATGTGAGGAACGAAAGCGAATTCCGGCTCGTCACCCATGAAGTTTTGATTATGCATGTCATCGTGTAACCCTTGCAGTTCAGGAGTGGAGTTCACCTTGAAATAGATTACATTGTTCACAGGCTGAAAAGAACTTACTTTGTACACTTTTAAATTGAAGGGATCGTATTTCTTTGAAATAACATTTAATTTATCAGCTATATCCTTGATTTGATCATCATCTGCACTAAAGACATTCTTTAATGTCAAATGTGGTGGAACCAATGCATAATGAGGATCATAACGTTTCCTATAAGAGTTTGCGATATCTTGCAGTTTTTTCGATGGGAAAATGACTATACCATAATTCATTTTCTTCAATCCTCCTCTATTTAACAATCTTTGTATTATGTATAGTATAGCAAATTTTTCAAAAATTTAATATAGGGCGAACGGATAGGTTCTCCTTTTATCAAGTGATGCCGGCGGGTCCCTGCATTCATTTAAAGAGAGGCAAGGGTGGTCCCTTGCCTTGTCGGGGTTTAGTTAAACATCATTTTCAAAGCACGTCTCAAATCGGGTTGCCAATGTTTCCACGTATGATCTCCGTCGAATTCATCGTAAAAGGAAGAGAATCCTTTCTGATCGAATGTCTCGTGAAGCTTACGGTTTGGCTTTAAGAAGTCTTTTACTTTGCCGTCCGTCGTTTTCACCTCTGTTTCCTGCTTACCAATGATATGGTAAATGCTTAACAATGGAGGCTGTGAGAAGCTTTCTACGGCTTCCAACACTTTCTCGTTGACGAAAGGTGACTGCAGGAGAACCTTGCCAAATGTGTTTGGGTATTTTAATGCAGTCATCAATGAGACAGTCGCTCCTAATGAATCACCAACGAGGGCACGTCCCATTCCCATATGATAAGTTGGGTAATGCTCGTCTAGATACGGGACCAATTCATGTGCTAAAAAGCGAATGTAAGAATCGTTTTCTTCACCGTGTGGATGGTATTTTCTTCTCCGGTCTTCAACATCTTTATATGGGACTCCCACGATAATCATGTTTTCTATTTCCTTATTTCCGAGAAGTTCATCAGCCAGACGGGGGATTCTTCCAAGCTGGAAATAGTCCTTACCATCCTGGGTGATCAGTAGTGAATATTTATAGAGGGGAGAAAAAGTAGCTGGCAAATATACGAGCATCTTAATCTCTTCATTTAGTTCTTTACTAAAGAGGTTTAATTCGGTTACAGTTCCTCTTGCGGTTGTCATGACGATATCCTCCTATAATAAGTGTTAACGTTTACAGAAAGATTGTATCATATTCTCTTCGATAATTCCCTAAAGCGGATTACAATACGAAAATTCAAAAGAATGGTATAATTCGAGTGAGTTAATGTACTGTTCAGAAAGGGGTATTACGATGAATAAACCTGTACATTCAAGGGATGTAACGAAAGCTGCACTACAGAGGCTGAAAGATAGAGGAGTATCTATAGAAGATATTGCTGAAATCGTCTATGAAATGCAGTATCCATATAATCATGAGTTAAATATGGAAGATTGTATCGACAGTGTGAAGAAAGTATTATTAAAAAGAGAGATTCAGCATGCGATACTTGTAGGGGTAGAACTGGATCAGCTTGCTGAAGAGAAGAAGCTTTCCGAACCACTTCAATCCATTGTAGAATCAGATGAAGGGTTGTTTGGAGTAGATGAGACCATTGCTCTAGGTGCAGCATTAGGATATGGAAGTATCGCTGTTACCACTTTTGGTCATCTTGATAAGAATAAGATCGGTATCATCCGTGACCTCGATACAAAGAACGGGAAGGGTGTACATACCTTTTTAGATGATATCGTGGCAAGTATTGCGGCAAATGCTTCTTCGAGAATTGCACATAGTCTACGGGACCGTGAAGAAAATATTTCAGAAGAAGATAAGATGAAATTCGAGGATGAGGAATTAATAGGCTAGATCATTTCCTGATATATAACAGAAGGACTGGAGAGGAATAATTCCTCTTCAGTCTTTTTACCGTGGACAAACATGCGTAGGGGAAGAAAATAGAGAGGAGAAATGTAATCGCTTTATACATTCAGTATACATTTGTAAGATAATTGACATAACAAGAACAAGCCGTACTATAGATTTCATTTAGAGTGTAATGGCTGTAGAAAGGGTTTTTTATAAAAATTGTTAAAATTTTATGTATTTGATTTGACAAGATTGTTACAGACTGTGTTACAATTATTTCGTTAAAGTATAAAATTGTATAGGGGGAATTAGAATATGAAAAAACGCAGTTTATTTCTAGGTACTGCACTACTTCTAGTTCTATCTGTCATTCTTTCTGCATGTGGCGGAGGATCAGGTGGAGGATCATCTGAGGGTGAAGGTAACAAAGAGGTTGACTTCATTGGGATTGCTACAGGTGGAACAGGGGGTACATATTACCCGTTAGGCGGAACATTCGCTAAGATCATTCAAGATGAAACAGGAATCAAATCCTCGGCTTCTACTTCAGGGGCATCGGCTGAAAATATGGCGGCCATTAAAGATGGTAAAACTGAAATCGCTTTTACACAAACCGATATCGCATCTTATGCATCGGAAGGAACTGAAATGTTCAGCGATAATAAAGTAGAAAACGCAAGAGGAATTGCCACTCTATATCCTGAAACGATTCAAATCGTTACAACAAAGGATTCTGGTATCAAGTCCGTTGAAGATCTGAAAGGTAAAGTTGTTTCTGTCGGTGAAGCCGGTTCTGGAACTTTACTGAACGCGAAACAAATCCTTGAGGTTCACGGAATTACGTTAGAGGATTTAGAAGCACGTAATCTATCATTCGATGATTCAACCACTGGTATCCAGGATGGTACAATCGATGCGGCGTTCATTACTTCAGGTACTCCTACAGGAGCGGTTGAAGGATTGGCTGCAACGCAAGATATCACAATCGTACCGGTTGAATCCGGTAAAATCAGTGAGCTGATCGAGAAATATCCATACTACTCTGAAGATGAAATTCCTTCAGGCACGTATAGTAAAGTCGATGAGGCAGTTACAACTGTTGCGGTTCGTGCAATGTTAGTAACAAATGCTGATATTTCCGAAGATGTAATCTATGATGTTACAAAAGCCATTTTTGAAAATACAGATGCAATCACTCATGCCAAAGGTGAGTTAATCAAGGCTGAAGATGGACTAAAGGGTATGGGGATTGAATTACATCCTGGTGCGAAGAAATACTTTGATGAAAAAGGCGTTTCAATGGAATAGATCCACACCAACAGATGGACGAAGGGATAGGCCGCGTAAAACGGTCTATTCTTTTGTTTTGGTATAGGCTAAAAAAATGGCAAGTACAGCAGTAATAAATGGAATGGTGGGGACTTTGTTATGAAGAAAATTTCATTCATAGGAACAACTCTCATTATTCTTGTTCTTTTATTCATCATTTTTATTCCCTTTCAAACATATTTGGTAATTGAACCGAGGAGTACTGAGGGTGATCCAGTCCTTTTCGCACTTCCTGAAGATCATACATTTTCGGTTCGTTACACTCATTCTATTCATCTCTCAGAAGTAGAAGAGTTTTATCGCCAATCTACAAATCAAATTCAACAGACAAAGCTGCTTTATGAGGATACTGCAATTGGTATGCCTGCAAATGCAGAAGGAAATGAAACCTTCGAGATGACAAAAGAAGGAAAATACTTGATTTCAAATATGAATAAAGTGTTTCCATACATTGATATTCGCATCGGACAAGTGGTAGCCAATCATCGTCTCATATTGGATGGTAAAGACTATCCTTTAGCTGATTATTTCGATAAAGGGTCTGTCGTTCGGATGCATTTAAAGAAACAAACACTATATGATCAGTGGAAAGGAGTGACCGTTGTTGGGAAAAGATAAAGAATTCGAATCATTAACCTCTGAACAACAACAAGAATTATTAGAAAAATATGATCCTGAATCATCAACGAGAAAGCTGCACCATGGACTGTTTAAATGGGTGATTTTCTATGGTTTATTAGCATTTTCATTATTTCAATTAGTCGCATCGATCTTTCAATTTATCCCTAGACAATTATTATTATCCATTCATTTAGGGTTTGCTTTGTCACTTGTCTTTCTTCTGTTTCCTGCTAGGAAAAAGAATCTGCGAAAAGATAAAGTGGCATGGTATGACGTCGTCCTCTCTGTCATATCTGTAGGAATTGGTGCATACTGGCCGATTATGCAAGATGATATTGTGAGCAGAGTAGGCATCATGACATCACTTGATTTTTATGTTGGTTTTGCTGCGATGATCTTAGTATTGGAGGCAACCCGTCGTGCAGTCGGTTTACCCATCACGATTATTGCCTCTGCTTTCATTCTCTATATGTATTATGGACGATTGATGCCTGGATTCCTTGCACACAGGGGATATGATTGGGACGATATCGTTAAGACGATGTTCTTTACAAGTGAAGGAATTCTTGGAACACCACTATATGTTTCAGCAACCTTCATCTTCCTATTCTTACTATTCGGGGCCTTCCTCGTTAAAACAGGCGTAGGGCAATATTTCAATGATTTAGCTGTGGCCATTGCCGGTAAACGCACTGGTGGTCCTGCTAAGGTTGCAATTTTCTCGAGTGCCCTGCAAGGAACGATCAGCGGAAGTTCCGTTGCGAACGTTGTAACATCTGGTTCCTTTACGATTCCAATGATGAAAAAGCTCGGCTATCGTAAAGAGTTTGCAGGTGGAGTAGAGGCAGCAGCCTCAACGGGTGGTCAGTTAATGCCGCCAATCATGGGAGCTGCAGCATTCTTAATGGTTGAATTCATCGGTGGAATCTCATACTGGGATATCGCAAAGGCTGCCACCATTCCAGCTCTTTTGTATTTTACAGGAATTTGGATTATGACTCATTTTGAAGCGAAGCGAATCGGTCTTCGCGGTCTTTCAGAAGAAGAAATGCCTAATCGCAAAGAAGTTTTAAAGAAAATTTACTTATTAATGCCGATTCTTACGGTCATTATTTTATTAGTCAGCGGTATGAGTGTTATGCGTGCAGCCCTTTGGTCAATTGTTGCTACGATCGTGATTAGCGCGATTCGAAAAGAGACAAGGATTGGATTTAAAGATGCTGTCGACGCACTCGTAGACGGTGCACGTACTGCACTTTCCGTAGCTGTAGCAACTGCGGCTGCCGGGATGATTGTCGGCGTAGTGACGAAAACGGGATTAGGGCTGACGCTTGCGAATGGTTTAGTTGACCTTGCTGCCGATTTAACAAATTCATCAGAAGGTAAGTTAATCCTGACCCTGGTATTTACGATGATTGCATCGATTGTATTAGGTATGGGATCACCTACAACGGCCAACTATGTAATTACGTCCACAATCGCGGCACCTGCGATCATCCTGTTAGGTGCACCTGAGTTAGCGGCTCACTTATTTGTCTTTTACTTTGGTATCATTGCAGACATTACCCCACCGGTGGCTCTTGCAGCATTTGCCGCCGCCGGGGTGTCGGGGGGAGAGCCGATACGGACAGGGGTCAATTCTGCTAAATTAGCGATTGCCGCCTTTATAATTCCGTATATGTTCGTCCTGTCTCCTGAGTTGCTGATGATTGATACAACCATCCCGAGACTATTATGGGTTGTCTTTACGGCAATAACCGGAATGATGGCCATAGGGGCAGGGATGATCGGGTATTGGTACAGAAGAGTGTTTGTGATTGAACGATTCCTTTGTGTTGCCGCCGGTTTAATGCTGATCTACCCGGAGGGAAGCACAGACATCATTGGTTTAGTATTATTTGCTATTATGCTCGCGTTACAATTCTTCATTAAAAGAGAAGACAAAACACCCAAAAAAGCAACAGCATAAACAAAGATGCGTGAGGCTGACCCTTTATCAGGTCGGCCTCACGTGTTTTAGTTTCCAACTAGGATATGGTTCGTTTCTTATCAGGAAGAAGGGGATAAGCAGCCAAGATATCATGTAGTCGGAATCTGCGGAACTCTTTTCGTAATAAGCAATAGGCGAGAATAATATCCCCGTCGATTTTTTTTACGATGATTTTTCTTTTCGTACATATGGACTCAGGATTCATATAGATGATTTCAATGGTGCGTTGGTCCATGAATGAGCGCTGTAATACCGTATTCATTTGTGAGCTCCTCTCCTGGAAGTGTACCCACAGTATATGCGAACAAATGTTCTTTTATACATGAATTCCCAGAAGGGAAATGTATAGAACAAAAAATGATTGACATTTTTCTCATCATGACTATAATTTAATATATACCTTCCATTGCGACTTGTTAGCTCAGTGGGAGAGCACTTCCTTGACAGGGAAGGGGTCGTGGGTTCGAATCCCTCACAGGTCATACATAAAGAAAGCCTGCATCTTATTTAAAAGATGCAGGCTTTCTTCTTTTTATGTAGATAAATCTTTATAAAGGATTCTAAACGGTCAGCGCCGTCTTGCCATTAAAAGTAAAAAGGACTCTATTGGAATTCAGGTAAGAGTCCTTGCCAAATCATATTAGATATGATCACTTCTTTTTAGTTGACTTCTAATTCTTCCTCAAAATAAAATGTGCCAGGATGTTCTTTTACGATATATGAGAATCGCTTCATATTTTTTACGTATTGCCATTTCAATACTGTCACTGTTTCGCCAGTTTCCTTTATCGTAACCATTGCGCCATTACTAAAACGATTTTTTGTGGATTTCATTGGGCACTCCCTTTCATATTCTCTCATTATACCACAGTTTACCCTTCATTTTAGAGTCCCATTAGTGATAAATATTGATAAATGTAATGGTAGCGCTTTAACGGGCGTTAAGGTAATAATCATTAGTCATATCAAGAGACCATTTGTTGGAGGTAAGGTTTTGTCAGAGGTCTGACTTTCAAAACTTCTCCTCGAAGAACTTGCTTATTTCTTTCGTTCCTGTTATTCTATAGAAGAATTATTTTTGTCCGGTATACGAGGGAAGAACAAGATTTGATTTTTCACCTGATATCGCAAGAATAGTAATACATTGTGTGTAAAGCACTTTAGGAGGCAACAAACATGGAAAATGGTAAAGTAAAATGGTTTAACGCAGAAAAAGGTTTCGGATTCATCGAAGTAGAAGGTGGAGACGACGTATTCGTACACTTCTCAGCGATCCAAGGTGAAGGTTTCAAATCTCTTGACGAAGGTCAAGAAGTATCTTTCGACGTTGAACAAGGTGCTCGTGGACCACAAGCAGCTAACGTACGTAAAGCATAATCTAACTTTACAACTCCAAAAACAGACTCATTCGTGAGTCTGTTTTTTTTATGGAGATATTTAAGTAACCGGGGACAAATGAGAAAATGAATATGCGCCTTTCCAATATATATCCGATTTAAAACGGTCGTCATAAAAAGGGAACCTTCACATTGTGTATAATTTATTTTCCTAAATCTTTCTTCGTCACTTCACTGCGAATATTGAGTTCTTTCGAGAATTCAGTATCGCTTTTTTTGTTGTTTGGGTATTTGTTTTTTCGTTCACGATTATCATTTTTATTTGTCATTGTTTCCTCCTGTTTGTAAATGACTTTTACACTCTTATTCTTAACAAGTGATGCTTCGTTATCCTTGGTAAGTAAGGGAAGGGAATTTTGAGTAGACAGAATTATAAAAATATTGTATCTTTTTCCTTCCTACAACGCTAAAATTAACATATATGCTTTACATGAGTGGAGGAATTTATCGTGGAAATGAAAGAAATAGTCGCCGTAGTGACAGGTGGTGCATCCGGGCTGGGTGAAGCTACAGTAAGAAGGATTATTGATGAAGGAGGTAAGGCGTTTATACTGGACCTCAATGAAAAGAGAGCAGCTTCCTTGAAAGAGGAGTATGGAGATTCCATTGGCTTTTATAAAACAGACGTTACAAAGGAAGGGCAGGTGTTAGAAGCCTTGGAGGGGTCGATACAGGCTTTTGGCGGTTTTAATACAGTAGTGAATTGTGCAGGGATTGCTCCACCAGGGAAAGTGGTAGGAAGAAATGGGGTTCACTCTCTCGATCGATTTTCCAAGGTAATTGAGATTAACTTAATTGGTACGTTCAATGTGATACGCTTGGCTGCAGAAAAGATGGCGGGTAATACACCAAATGACCACGGAGAAAGAGGGGTCATCGTCAATACTGCTTCTGTTGCTGCATTTGATGGGCAGATCGGTCAGGCTGCTTATAGTGCATCTAAAGGTGGAGTGGTCGGGATGACTCTTCCGATTGCCAGGGAGCTTGCAAGGGATGGTATAAGAGTCATGACCATTGCACCGGGATTATTTCATACCCCCATGTTTGACACACTTCCTGAAGAAGCAAGAAATTCACTTGGGAAGATGGTACCCTTTCCTCCAAGGCTCGGTCATCCATCTGAATATGCTCAATTAGTGAAGAGTATACTCGAGAATCCAATGCTGAACGGTGAAACGATCCGGCTAGACGGTGCGATTAGAATGCAACCCAAGTAAGTGGTTACAGCTGATGAAAATGGTTGCTCAATAAATGAATGCATGTTCATTCATTATCTGAAAAATGAAAGCGCTTAATAAAAATGCAACATTTGTTAGGAGGGTGAGTACGTATGAAACATCATTATTTAACGGAGGATCATAGCATTTTCAGGCAGGCACTTCGGAAATTTTTACAAAAAGAGGCTTATCCTTTTTATGATGAATGGGAGAAAAACAGGATGGTTCCAAGGGCCTTTTGGACGAAGATGGGAGAGCAGGGGTTTCTTTGTCCGGATCTTGACGAAGTGTACGGTGGAAGCGGGGTGGATTGGGGATTTTCCGTGATTATCAATGAAGAATTGGAACGGGTAGGCTCTGGTTTGATCGGGATAGGATTGCACAGTGACATTGTAGTCCCTTATATATCGGAGTATGGAAGTGAGGAACAGAAAATAAAGTGGCTTCCCGCATGCACGAGTGGAAAAATGATTACGGCCATTGCCATGACGGAGCCTGGTACAGGATCTGATTTAGCCGGGATTAAAACGACGGCTAAGCTTGAGGGGGACCACTATGTTGTGAATGGTCAAAAGACCTTCATCACAAATGGGATTCAAGGTGATTTAGTGATTGTTGCATGTAAAACAGATACGACCATCAGCCCGCCTCACAAAGGGATCAGTTTGTTGGCCATCGAAAGGGATGCACCCGGATTCTCCAGGGGAAGGAAGCTTGATAAAGTTGGTTTGCACTGTCAGGATACAGCCGAGCTGATTTTTGAGGATTGCAAGGTGCCGAAAGATAATTTGATTGGGGAAGAGGGCAAAGGATTTCAATATCTGATGAATAAGCTCCAGCAAGAACGTCTTATCGTGGCGATTGCAGCTCAGACTGCTTCAGAAGAAATGTTTTCTCTTACGATGGATTATGTGAAAAGCCGTCAAGCGTTCGGAAGGGCGATTGGTGAATTTCAGAATACACAATTTAAGATGGTGGAAATGGCGACGGATATTGAGATGGGCAGGGTATTCCTCGATGCTTTGATCGCCGAACATATGGATGGGAAAGATGTTGTGACGAAGGTTTCCATGGCTAAATATAAATTGACAGAAACGGCAAGGCAGATCGCCACTGAATGCATGCAGCTTCATGGTGGATACGGCTACATGGAAGAGTATCAAATTGCGAGAAGATACAGGGATATTCCTGTTGCAAGTATATATGCAGGGACAAATGAGATCATGAAAGTGATCATAGCGAAGAATCTTGGATTATAGAAAGGAAGAGCAGGATGAGAGAGGTTGTTATCGTTGAAGGAATACGATCTGCGGTTGGAAGACGAAAGGGTTCGTTGAAAGATATGAGGCCAGATGATTTAGCAGGGGAAGTGCTGAAAGGGATAGTGGAAAGAGCAGGGATTGACCCTGGGCTTATCGATGATGTCATATTAGGTTGTGTTACTCAATCAGGTGAGCAGGCTGGTGATATTGCCAGGGTGGCTGCATTGATTGCCGGTTTTCCAATTGAAGTACCTGGTACGACAATCGACAGACAATGCGGCTCGAGCCAGCAGGCTGTCCACTTTGCATCACAAGCCATTCTTTCCGGCGACATGGATATCGTGATCGCCGGCGGGGTTGAGAATATGTCAAGAACTCCAATCGGCTCTAATTATCAGGGTGCTCCCTTTAGTGAAAAGCTTAGGGGTCAACATGAAATCATCCACCAGGGTTTATCAGCAGAACGGATTGCTGAAGAATACGGATTCAGTCGTGAAGATCTTGATCAGTTTGCATATTCCAGTCATCAAAAGGCGTTAAAGGCTCAAGATGCTGGTTATTTCGACCGGGAAATTTATGAAGTGATGGTTAAGCTTCCGGATGGAACTGTATTTCCGTTTTCTAAAGACGAAGGACCAAGAAAGGAAACGTCGATGGATGTGCTTTCAAATTTAAAACCTGCTTTTAAAGAAGATGGGATCATTCATGCAGGTAATGCAAGTCAAATTAGTGATGGGGCTGCCGCACTTCTTTTAATGACTCGTGAGAAGGCTGAAGAATTAGGGTTGAAGGCAAGATTCAAGGTTCATACCCGCGTGGTGGTCGGATCGGATCCTACCCTCATGTTAACCGGACCTATACCAGCAACGAAGAAAGCCCTGGAGAAAGCAGGATTGTCATTGGCGGAAATTGATATTTTCGAAGTGAATGAAGCATTCGCACCTGTTGCCCTTGCCTGGTTAAAAGAGATAGGAGCCGACCCTTCCAAACTGAATCCAAACGGGGGGGCGATTGCCCTGGGGCATCCATTAGGCGCCAGCGGGGCACGCATTTTGGTAAGCATGATGCATGAGCTGGAGCGTTCTGGAGGAAGATTCGGCCTTCAAACGATGTGCGAAGGCCACGGGATGGCAAACGCAACAATCATTGAAAGACTCGATTCTTAAGCACAAGAAAGTCGGTTTTCCCTGTCACAATCTTTGTGCCACCCGTGTTATAGTTAAGAAGTGGTAAAAGATGATAGGCAAATGGGAGAGAAAAGATGAAACAACTGTGTGAAAAAGTCATTGAATTCAGAGATGAACGAAACTGGGATGCCAATCACAATGAAAAGGATCTGGCCATTTCCATTTCATTAGAGGCAAATGAACTCCTGGAAAATTTCCAATGGAAAACAAGCCGGGAAGCAGTGCAAGCGACACATCAAAATATTAAAGAAGAAATGGCTGATGTCCTGATTTATCTAGTCCAGCTGGCTGATAAAATGGATATCGACTTAGAAGAAGAAGTGTATAAGAAGCTTGAAAAGAATGCTCTGAAATATCCGAAGTAAGAAATAGGGACGGACCTTTACTTAAGGTCCGTCCCTATTTCTTACTAGATTTTCTTAATGGAAATCGCGTCACGCATTTTTTGCAGGGAAGCTTTGGATAGATCTTTTCTTTTCATCATGGTGTTGACGTAGAGGGCATCCACAATACTAAGCTGACTGATTCTTGAAGCAAGTGCTTCAGATCGATATTCGGTTTCTTGAGATACCGTGAAAAGAGGAATGTCGACTCCGTTGCTCAAAGGGGATTTGGCCAAGTGAGTAATGGCAATGGTCGTTACCCGATTCTTCTTCGCTACGTCCAACACTTCCAATAGATCTTTGTTCGATCCTGAATGAGAGATAAAGACAATCACATCTCTATCGGTCAATTGGGAAGCGGAGATAAGCTGCATATGAGGATCGTTGTATGCCGTAGTGGTCATGCCGGTTCTGAGGAACTTATGGTGAGCATCCATGGCAACAAACCCCGACCCACCCGTACCGTAAAATTCTATTCTTCTGGCACTTATCATCCCTTGAATAGCTTTCGTAAACATTTCTTCGTTCAGCATGCTTAAAGAATCCTCTAACGTTCTGATATTGGACCGGAACACTTTTTGGGCAATAACACCTTCAGAGTCCCCTTCATTGATTGTTTCATGAATATCTTCGATAGGGGTCACCAGGTCGGATGCAAGAGAAATCTTCATTGCTTGATAGCCTTTAAAGCCCAATCGTTTACAGAATCGGAAGACTGTAGCATCTGCAACGTTCAATTCTTCTGCTACACCACTGATGGTAGAGTGGATAATTTTTTCTGGATTAGAAATAATAAAATCTGCAATCATCTTTTCTTTTTCACTGAATTGAGAGTAACGAGAACGGATACGAGGTAAACAATGCTGTACTTTTTCCTCTTTCATGCAAGGGAAACCTCCTCAAGGTGAAATCTTTATGAAAATAATTTTAACCTAATTCATGAAATAAAAAAATATTATTTCATAAAAATCCACCACGGAAAATTATTTCATATTATAATATATACGGTGGAAATATGATTACTCGAAGTGAAAGGATTGATAAATATATGAAAAAACAACAAATAGGTGTTGCCGGTGTCGGAGTGATGGGGAAGAGTCTGGCTTTGAATTTCGAAAGCAGAGGCTACTCCGTTTCCATCTATGATGTGTCTGATGAAAAGGTAAGAGAAGTTCTTGAAGAGCATCCAGACAAGAAAATGGTCGGTACTCACGATGTAAAAGAGTTCGTGCAGTCATTAGAAACACCACGAAAAATATTGATTATGGTCCCAGCCGGTAATATTACCGATAAAGCGATTGAATCATTGCTTCCACATTTAGATCAGGGAGATATTCTGATTGATGGAGGAAACACATACTTTGAAGATACGATTCGCCGCAATAAGGAACTTGGTGAAAAAGGAATCAACTTCATCGGTGCAGGTGTTTCGGGCGGAGAAGAAGGCGCTTTATACGGTCCTGCTATCATGCCGAGCGGTCAGAAGGAAGCATACGACTTAGTCGAGCCTTTCCTGACAGCGATTGCGGCCAAGGTAAAAGGCGATGCGTGCAGTACATATATCGGTCCCGATGGATCAGGCCATTATGTAAAAATGGTCCACAATGGAATTGAATACAGTGATATGCAGCTTATCTGTGAAGCGTATTATCTTATGAAAAATGTATTGGGTTTAAGCGCAACAGAGCTGCATGAGATATTCAAAGAATGGAACGCGGGGGAACTTGACAGCTACCTGATTGAAATCACGGCGGATATTTTCACAAAGGTGGATGAAGAAACAGGAAAGCCCCTTGTTGACGTGATCCTGGATACAGCAGGGCAGAAAGGAACAGGAAAATGGACGAGTATTTCTGCACTGGAATTAGGTGTACCTTTATCGATCATTACTGAATCTGTGTTTGCCCGTTTCATTTCTGCCATGAAGGAAGAAAGAGTGAAGGCAAGTAAAATCTTAAGAGGACCAAGAAATAAGGAGTTCTCCGGTAGCAAAGAAGAGTTTATCGAAATGATTCGTAAAGCACTATATCTAAGCAAGATTTGCTCATATGCACAGGGTTTCGCTCAGCTTCAATCTGCTTCGGATGAGTATAACTGGAACTTGAAGCCCGGCGAGATTTCCATGATCTTCAGAGGTGGATGCATCATTCGTGCAGGTTTCTTGGAAGATATCAAGAAAGCGTATGATCGTGAACCGGGATTAACGAATCTACTGCTTGATCCGTATTTCAAGGAAATCGTTGAAGACTATCAGGAGGAAGCAAGAGAAGTGGTGGCTACAGCCATCAAATTAGGTATCCCTGTACCGGGTCTTGCGAGTGCTTTGGCCTATTATGACAGCTATCGCTCTGAGTCACTGCCTGCCAACCTTCTTCAAGCCCAACGTGATTATTTTGGAGCTCATACGTATCAGCGTGTGGATAAAGAAGGAACATTCCATACGGATTGGTTATCTAAATAAGAAGAAAGAAAGCCCTGTGGGAATCCTACAGGGCTTCTGATTAACATATTATTCTTTGCTAGACGAGTCATCTTTCGTATGATGCTTATTTTTCTCGTCCCGCTGCTCTTTTTTTAAGTCATCGAGGGGAATTGGATCCACATTTTGCTCACTTTCATGCTGATCGAGAATGCCGTCATGATCTTTATTGATCTGCTCTGGATTGTCATTGGCTCTTTTCGTCATTATCTTTTCACCCTCCCTTACTGAGTCGTTGTTGTACCATACCCTTCGTGGGCAGAGAAAAACATCGGGGGAATAGATCATAAGAAAGCCACCTACTGTGTAGGTGGCTTTCTTTCATGGTGCATTAGATTTTTACATCAACTTTAGCATTTTTCTTTAAATCTTCTACATGCTGAACAAGTTTTTCTTGTTTTTTCTGTTGTTCTAATTGAGTTTTGATCTGAGGTTTCACTTCTTCAAATTTTGGTGCATCCTTTGATTCACCCTGACCTTGTTGACTTGCGTACTGATCGTAAAATTTCTTCATTTCATCTTCAGAGACTTCTTCTACTTTGATTTCTTTTTCAACGTAGTTAGTGTATTTGATGTTTTCGGCGATTTGAGTTTTTAACTCGTCCATCGTGAATCCGGCTTTTTTCATTGCGTCTTCAAACTTCTTTTCATCACCGTACTGCTTTTTAACTTCTTCCAGTTGTTTATTGATTTCATCCTCTGATGCTTTGTAGCCTTTTTCATCGGCCTGCTGCATAAGGAGAGTTTGTCCAACCAGGCTATCAATCGTTTGTTCTTTTATTTTCTTTGCTGCATCTTTACTTGTCGGATCTTGCCCCATCTGTTGATACTGCATTTGTGATTGAGTCAATACGTTATTGAAATCTTCACCTTTAATTTTTTCGTCATTTACAATGGCAACGATCTTATCTTTTTCAACCTTCTGTTTATCCATTTTCTTTTGCATTTCTTCCATTTGCTTCGCTTGCTCTTCTTGAGCCTTTCCATCGCTTTTTTCTTCTGTTTTCGCTTTATCGTCAGCTTGTTTTTGGCTCTCCTCGTTCGAACCGCAAGCGGCTAGTCCAATCGCTAATAATGCTACTAGTAAAGTCGTTAATAATTTTTTCATAATAGACCCCTTTCAGAAGTAAGGTGTGATTTCCAAAAAAATCACTTAATGCGCATTTTAAAGGAAAAACCCGTAAAAAGAAAGTATTTAAGCTAAAAAGTATAGATTGTAATGAGGTTGAAATACAGTGAATTACTAATATGGTCCCTCTTTCACTAGAATGTATACGATTACATTTGACTATCAACTGCCGGGCAGAAATGAAAATGTAAGAAGGTTTTCACTTGGTAGCTAAAAAAAAGAGGCTGTTCAAATCGAGTGCTTTCCTCCATTTAAACAGCCTATAAAAAATATTGGGGACCAAAGAATACTGTCAAACAACCTTCTATTTGAATTATAATGAGTGGTAACATTTTCTTCAACCAACATATAGGCAGGTGTCGGCTGACTAGTGTCCATTTGAAGGTAGTATTCAATCTTCTACTATTCTTTTCATGGAAAATAATAATTATAAGCATAATTCAAAGGAAGGATTTTTCCTTTTGTTCAACTTGTTACAACTCTTGACTTTACGAGTGTAATAGAGTGATACTATTAAAAGATTTTAACTTCTAAACAAAATCAATAGTTTCACTTGTAAATTCATTTTTAATCGTTTATGATGATACAGAACACAACATTTAGTGTTTTGTTTGATAATTGTAACTATATATTGATTATAACCTGTGAATAAGGTGTCTGAATGGACTTAAAAGGGAATCCGGTGTGAATCCGGAACTGTCCCCGCAACTGTAAGTGCTGACGAAATAAGGAACTGCCACTGTCATATACGATGGGAAGGCCTTAGAGTAGGGTGAAGCACGAGTCAGGAGACCTGCCTTGTTTATCACGTGTTATCTTCTTCGGGAATTGGGAGGATAAAGCGAGGATTGGAATAGGCACTGTCGTCTATTCATATATCTTTCGTATATAAAGCCCATCCTTCTAGAAGGATGGGCTTTTTTGAATCCTTCCCACACTGTATAAATTGGGAGGAATGATGATGTCAATCGTATCACAGGATCAAAGGATTTCAGAGGAAGCAAAAGCGATTCTTACAAATCTTCACAGTCGCTTTCCACAACTTCATTTTAAAGAATTCGATGAAAAGATTTTTAAGTATGCAGACGGTCAATCTGAATGGAGTAAAGAAAAGCTTTATCATTTCATGATACTCACGGCAGTCGAACGGATCTCTGCCCATGAACCTGATTGGACGTATGTGGCTGCAGAATTATATTTATTGAAACTTTATCGTACAATCGCCTATTCAAGGAGAGTGGAAGAAAGCGCGTTGTACAGTTCCTTTTATGAATTAATTCAAGACTTGACTGATAGGAAACTATATACACCCGCACTATTGGAATCATATAGCAAGGAAGAAATTCACTCTTTGGGGAGGGTCATGGATTCATCTAAAGACCATCTGTTTACGTACATAGGGATCGTCACACTATCAGAGAGGTATTTAACCAAGTCCCATGATGGTGAAATCCTTGAATTGCCTCAGGAGCGATTGCTGATCATCGCCATGACGCTCTTTATGAACGAACCCTGTGATATGCGACTGGCGCTTATTAAAGAAGCTTACTGGGCCCTGTCTAATTTGTATATGACGGTTGCAACCCCTACGTTTGCCAACGCCGGCAAAAGCCATGGTCAGTTATCGAGCTGTTTTATTGATACGGTAGCCGACGATTTAAGAAGTATTTATGACAGTAATACAGATGTTTCCACACTAAGTAAAAACGGTGGCGGTCTCGGTATCTATCTGGGGAAGGTCCGGAGCAGAGGTAGTAATATCAAAGGCTTCAAGGGAGTAAGTTCAGGTGTTATACCATGGATGAAGCAACTAAATAACACAGCCGTATCCGTTGATCAATTAGGTCAACGTCAAGGAGCGATTGCTGTTTATTTGGATGTATGGCATAAGGATATTTTTCCTTTTCTTGATACCCGATTAAATAATGGAGATGAAAGGCAGCGTACTCATGACCTTTTCACTGGAGTAAGCTTACCGGATTTATTCATGGAACAAGTGGAGGATAGAGGGGATTGGTACTTATTCGATCCTCATGAAGTGAGGGTGGTCATGGGATATTCCCTGGAAGATTACTATGATGAGTGTGAGGGAGAAGGTTCGTTCAGGGATAAGTATTGGGAGTGTGTAGAATGTCCCGATCTTTCCAGGGAAGTGGTTCCTGCGATTGAAATTTTCAAGCGGATCATGATTTCCCAGCTCGAAACGGGTACACCCTATATGTTTTACCGCGATTCAGTCAATCGGCTAAATGCCAATGGGCATAAGGGAATGATTTACTGTAGTAATTTATGTACGGAAATCGCCCAGAATATGAGTGCGACCGTCATGGAAGAAGAGGTCATAAAGGACGGTAAAATCATTACCTATAAATCTCCGGGAGATTATGTCGTCTGTAATTTGGCATCTGTTTCTCTAGCCAAAACAATCATGGATGATGAGCTGGAAAGAGTCGTGTCCATAGGAGTGAGATTACTTGATAATGTCATAGATATTAATAAGCTTCCTGTCCTGCAAGCCCAACTGACAAACAGGCGCTATAGAGGGATTGGATTAGGAACCTTTGGATGGCATCACCTCCTTGCATTGAAAGGTTTGAAGTGGGAGAGCGATGAAGCAGTTGATTATTGTGATTCGCTTTACGAGGATGTTGCTTATTACACAATCAAAGCCAGTCATGAATTAGCGAAAGAAAAAGGCTCCTATCCCTATTTCAGCGGTTCCGACTGGTCGACTGGAGAATATTTTTCAAAGAAAGGGTATTCCGGACCGAGGTGGGATGCACTCAGGTATGATGTTTCCTCCCGGGGAATCCGAAACGGATATTTAATGGCGGTAGCACCCAATTCGTCCACTTCGATCATAGCCGGATCTACAGCGAGTATAGATCCCTTATTCAGATTAGAGTACTCGGAAGAAAAGAAAGACTATAAGATTCCCGTTACAGCACCTGATTTATCATCTAAGACGACCTGGTATTACAAAACGGCTTATAACGTAGATCAGCACTGGAGTATTAAACAAAATGAGAAGAGACAGAGACATATAGATCAAGGAATATCGTTTAACTTGTATGTGAGGAATGATATCAAGGCGATCGAGTTACTATCTCTTCATTTAGATGCATGGAAGTCAGGATTGAAAACGACCTACTATGTGAGATCAACATCTGTTTCAAATTTTGAAGAATGTGAAAGCTGCCATAGCTAGCAGGGAGGAAGATGATAACGTGAATGGGTTGAAGCAGCGAATCTTAATAGATTCTGAGGCACCAAATAAATCTACCGGAATTGTAAATGGACAAAGCTCGAATATATTAAACTGGGATGATGTCAGGTTCTCTTGGGCCTATCCAAAGTATAAGAGAATGCTGGGGAATTTCTGGACGCCTTTTGAGATCAACATGGCAAAGGATATCAAGCAGTTCCCTACTCTTTCATCAAGGGAGCAGGAGTCCTTTTTGAAAATCATCGGCTTACTGGCTCTCCTTGATAGTGTGCAGACCGATTACGCCGGTAAAGTGGCAGACTATCTCACGGATTCCAGCCTGAATGCATTGATGATCATTTTGGCACAGCAAGAGGTCGTCCATAACCATTCGTACAGTTACGTGTTATCCAGCATCGTGTCCAAAAAGAAGCAGGATGAAGTGTTTGATTTCTGGAAGAACGATCCAATTTTGAAGAAGCGGAACGAATTTATTACGAATGGATATAAAGGATTTGTAGAATCCCCCACCATTGAGAATCTATTAAAGTCGATCATTTATGATGTCATTCTGGAAGGATTGTTCTTCTACTCCGGTTTTGCCTTCTTCTACAATCTGGCCAGAAATCAAAAGATGGTGGCGACATCGACGATGATTAATTATATCAATCGGGATGAACAGCTGCATGTCGGCTTATTTGAAAAAATTTATAAAGAAGTCCTTAACGAGAATCCTGATTATCAAACGGATGAGCTGCGTGAATTTGGACAAGATGCTTTCAAACGGGCAGCTCTCCTGGAAATAGAGTGGGGAAGAGATATCATCGGATCTCACGTTGAAGGGCTGTTAATGAGCGACCTTGAAGATTATATTAAATTCATGGCGAATAAAAGAGCCAAACAGATGGGGTTTGAAGAACCATTTCAAGGATATAAGACCAATCCACTAAAATGGATCATTGCCTATCAGGAAGTGGATAGAGGGAAGACTGATTTCTTTGAACAGAAATCAAGGCAATATACGAAGACATCGGATGCTAATGGGTTTGATGAACTATAAAAACAAGAGAAGCGAGTCATCAAGACTCGCTTTTCTTATTATCTCTTTTCAATAAATGGCCCGTAGTCTCTTCTCTTATGCTGAACGGCGACCCATTTAACGGTTGTGAATTCTTCAAGACCCCATTCGCCATTGAAACGGCCCAGTCCGGAATCCTTTTCTCCCCCGAATGGCATATGCGGTTCATCATTCACAGGTTCATCATTAATATGAATCATCCCGGTCTTTACTTGGTGAGCCAAATTCGTCGCTCTCTCTATGGAGGAAGAGTGTACTGCTCCACTTAGGCCATATGGGTGTTCATTGGCCAAGCGGATCGCCTCATCGTCATCTTCAAACGGGATGATGGCTGCTACAGGTCCGAAGATTTCATTCTTTGCAATCGGCATTGAGTTGGTCACATGAGTCATTACCGTGGGATACAATAAGTTCTCATCAGCGTTGCCTCCTAATACCACTTCCGCTCCTTGTTCCTTGCTGCTTTCAATATCCTTCAGTATGCGGTCTACTTGATTTTGATCAATTAATGGCCCGATTTGGGTCGTTTTATCTGAAGGATCTCCTGTATTTAGTTCTTTTACACGAGATACAAAAGTTTTCACAAATTTATCGTACATCCCTTTATGAACCATGATCCTATTAATGGACATGCAAATTTGTCCTTGATGATAAAATTTTCCAAATAGGGCTGATTCAACTGCCTGATCGAGATCTGCATCATCAAGAACGATAAAGACGTTGTTTCCACCTAACTCTAGAGCAGTCTTCTTCAGGTTCTTTCCTGCGAGCGCTCCTATTCCACGTCCCACTTCAGTCGAACCGGTAAAGGAAATCAATCTGGGAATCGGGTGCTGAACGATATCATCACCAATTTCTGATCCCTTTCCAACGACTACATTTAACAACCCCTTCGGCAGCCCGGCTTCCTCAAAGATACTTGCAAATAATAAACCGCCTGTCACAGGGGTATGAGTAGCCGGTTTAACAACAACACCGTTTCCGGTTGCTAAAGCCGTTGCAATTGAGCGAACTGCTAAATGGAAGGGGAAGTTCCAGGGGCTGATTACTCCCACAACTCCAAGCGGTTCCCTGTAGACACGGTTTTCTTTCCCGGGTACTTGAGAAGGTAGTATTTTCCCTTCCATTCTGTAAGGGTAGGTTGCCGCTTCCTTCATACTATTTATGGAGACCTTTACTTCGCCTGCGGCTTTCATGTATGTGCTGCCAGACTCTTTAATAAGCCAATCAATGATTAATTCCTGATTGTTTTCGACGACTTCAACGGCTTTTTCCATTACTTCTCTTTTTACTTGAGGAAGTTCCTTCGCCCAGCTTTCTTGAGCTTTTTGTGCTGATTTATAAGCGCTGTCGAGATCCTCTTTATTGGCAGCTTTAATGGAACCAAGCTCTTTATTATTGAATGGGTTTTTATTGAGAATCATATTCTCACTGCTTCCTTTCACCCATTCTCCATTAATAAACAGTTTATCGAATTGTGTATTCATGATTAGTCCTCCTTATGTTTACATGTCTTGTTGGGTAGGGCGTACGATGATTTCATTTACATCTACATGGTCTGGCTGCTCGACGGCGTAAGAGATCGACTTCGCTATATTTTCACTGTCGAGTGGCTTCATGTCACGACCCTCAAACGCGGCTAATATATCTTCGTCTGTAATCGTTTCTGTCAGTTCGGTTGCAACTGCACCAGGACTGATGATCGTTGTACGAATGTTATGAGAAGCGTTCATTTCCTGTCTCAAGCCTTCTGTAATCGCACGAACGGCATATTTCGTCCCGCTATAGACGGAGCTTCCGGGCATGACTTTATGACCGGTTACAGAAGAGATATTGATAATATGTCCTGACTTTTGTTCTTCCATATACGGCAGGACAGCAGAGATTCCATAAAGTACTCCTTTAATATTCACATCAATCATTTGATCCCATTCTTTAATTTTTCTTTTATTTATTAATGAAAGGGGCATGAGTCCTGCATTATTGACTAGAATATCAATATGACCGGCCAATTCTACCGTCTCTTTAGCCAGTTGTTCCATTTCTCCTGCGTTCGTCACATCTGTTACATGGTAAAAAGCCGTTCCGCCCATTTGTTCAATCTCATTCTTCAATTCTTGTAATCGTTCTTCACGTCTTGCCGCAAGCATAACGGTTATATCTTTTGAGGCTAATTCCTTCGCGGTCGCTTGTCCGATTCCACTGCTTGCTCCTGTAATAATGGCAACTTTCTTCTTAACATTCTTCATTTTATTTTGTCCTCCTCATTATTCGGTATCCCTATATTGTTTACACGCTGGAGAAAGTGCTTAAACAAAAAGGAGAGAGTTGGGGATTCGATTACCAATAATATGAAAATAAATGTTTACCTCTCCCAATGGTGGGAATATACATACTAGATTGAATGAGAGGAGAGATTTACATGGCAAATCATTCTACAGAAGAAAAAATGGAGTCAAAGGTGGATAAAACGTTAGATAATATGTCCCAGGACAAAAAAGAGGATATATTATCAAACTTTGATCATTTCAAACAATACTTAGGTAGTAAAGTTTCCTTGGCGGATAAGTTAGGGATGAATGAAGAGCAGCAGGCAAAGGCAGCCCAGAAGGTGGGAGACTATCTTGCAGCTCATGAGGAGCCGAAGAATAGAGAAGAAAAGTTATTACATGAATTATGGAAAGCAGGTAACAAGGAAGAGCAGCATATGCTTGCCCATATGTTAGTAAAGCTTGTTCACGCTGAATCATAAAAAATTAGGGCATCTGAATGGATGCCCTATGCTTATGCTTTTTTACATATGTATTTCAGGGTCTACCTTTACTGTCACATTCCCTTTGATGGCACGGGTGATCATGCAAGACTGCTCCGCCTTCATCAACAATTTCTTGGTAAGGGTTATGTCTTTTTCAGTAGTGGAGGGAGCTAATGTCAGCACAGGGCGGTGGATGATTTCTTTGTATGTAATGATTCCTTTTTCGACTTCCACAATTCCTTCGGATGTCATCGATAAGTCCGTTTTCTCAATATGACTTCGTTCAAGCATCGCGGCCAGAGTGATGATGTAACATGTAGCTGCTGCTCCAAGAAGCATTTCATCAGGGTTTGTTCCTATTCCGGGTCCGTCCATTTCAGTTGGGATAGATATTTTCGTGTGAAAATTTTCCGAGCTCAAGGTACCTGTATCATTTCGCAGCCCCGGCCAATCAGTAGATATATGAAAAGAGTGTCTTGCCATACGAATAAACCTCCTAATAAGCATGGTAAGGTTATTGTATACACTTTTTAATGTGATGGCAAAGAAAAAAGACCCTACAGAGTAGAGTCTTTTGAATTAGCATGAATTATGCTTTAGTAACGTTAGCAGCTTGGTCGCCACGGTTTCCTTGAACGATTTCGAAAGAAACTTTTTGACCTTCTTCTAAAGTTTTAAATCCTTCGCCTTGAATAGCTGAGAAGTGTACGAACACGTCGTCTCCACCTTCGCGCTCGATGAATCCGAAACCTTTTTCTGCGTTAAACCATTTAACTGTACCTTCTAACATAATGTTACCTCCTCGTGTGTTCTCCACACAATTGTATTACTATTCTTGCTCACGTAACTTCAAGGCGAAAAGCTTTAAAAACTTTGTCTATCCTTCCATACCGAACAAAAATAATTCTCTTACATAATATCAGGTAACCTTTTAAAAGGCAACCCTTATAAAACAAGGAATTGGAAAATAGGCAGAAAAATGTGTGAATTTCACTTTAACTATATGAGCCTTTAAAAAATTACATAATGCAAAGGATTTAGAGGTTCGTCCGGACATTCCACAGCTCAGGGAAGAACCGATGATCCAGAACCTTTTTTAGATAGCCTACACCGCTTGAGCCACCCGTCCCCATTTTATGACCGATGATCCGTTCCACTGTTTTCATATGTCTGAAGCGCCATTGCTGAAGCCAATCCTCAATATCGATCAATTTTTCGGCTAATTCGTATAAATCCCAATACATATCCGGATGCTTATAGACTTCTGTCCATGCATCCAATACAGTCTGGTCTTCCGTGTAAGGCTTCTTAAAATCCCGACGAAGTACATCTTCATGAATGGGTAACCCTGCTTTTGATAAGGCAAGGATGGAAACATCATATAGGGAAGGGGCCTCGAATGCCTCTTTAAGCTGAACTGATAACTCAGGATCCTTCTTGTAAATCTCCAATACATGTTTCGTTTTGTAACCGAGTGCAAATTCGATCATTCTATATTGGTAGGATTGAAATCCCGAGGCTTGCCCAAGGCTGTCCCTGAATTGAACATATTCTGAAGGCGTAAGCGTGGATAGCACATCCCAGGCATGAATAATTTGTGATTGAATCTTTGAAACACGTGCCAACATTTTAAATGCAGGAGAGAGTTCCCCTTTTTGGATGGAGGTGATACTAGCTTTGATTTCATGTAGAATCAATTTCATCCATAATTCGCTTACTTGATGAATGATAATGAATAACATTTCATCATGGTGACCGGATAAACGTTTCTGACTGTCAAGTAGTGTATCCAGGCCAAGATATTCACCATAGGTCATTTTATTAATAAAGTCTGTGTATACATCTTCATTCCCCATTGTTTCCTTGTTGTTTACCATATCATTTCTCCCTTTCCTTTCGTCTGCTTCATACAGTGATGCAAGAAAATTTTCTCTCTTTTATTGATTTCTTGAATGAGAGGGAGAAATCCTTTATTAGTTTCGGATGTTTTCTTGAATTTTGTGTTGTTTTTGAATTACCTTGTCTATTTGTTCAATAGTGGCATTCATTCAGAAAAAATTTATTCCTAATATAGTAAGTTGTGTTAATATTAGATCAATTTATTATGCATGTGGGGTGAATGATGTGGAAAAGATTTATCTTTCTTCTAGTTTATTTTTACGCAGGTTAAAGAAAGAAGATTGGAAGGACGTTCATCTTTATGCGTCCCAAGAAGCTGTTTCTCAGTATCAGGCATGGGGCCCGAATTCGGAAGTGGAAACATTAGCGTATGTGGAGGATGTGCTGAAAGCTGAAAAGATGGTTCCGCAAACAAGGTATGTTCAAGCCCTGGTAGATGAGAATACCGCTAAAGTGATTGGGGCAGGTGAAATCATCATCAAGAGCTTCGTTCACCAATCTGGTGAGATTGGGTATGTTCTGCATCCTGATTACTGGGGGAAGGGTATCGGGACTATCCTTGGAAGTGCGTTAGTGAAGAGAGGGTTTTCTGAGTTGAATTTGCATAAAATTTCAGCGACATGTGACCCTCAAAACATTTCCTCTTATAAAGTGTTAACCAAAATCGGTATGACGTTAGAAGGAAGAATCCGTCATGATTTGAAAATGAAAAATGGGTGGAGAGACTCTCTGCTTTTTGGTTTATTAGAGGATGAGTGGAGAAAAGGGGGAGAGAATGAGGCCAGGATAGGGGGCTATCCCGGAAACTCTTAGTATATTTGCACGCTTATCTTATATAGACAAGGGAAATGAAGAGAGGACAAATGATAATGCAAGCTGTTCAAAAATGATTGAATTATGCATGAAAGGGGAAAATAAGAATATCTTTTCCTATTTAGGGGTTTAAAACCATGAATATCTTACATCATTCAAAGAATGTGACAGTTCGATTTTTTAAGGAACGTTTTTTCGATCATTCTGCACAGTTGGCGTATTATTTGTTGTTATCGATCTTCCCGTTTTTAATTTTTGTTTTTTCGTTGATTAGTTATCTGCCCATTTCGGAAACCAATGTATTGCTTCTGATTAAGCCTTTTGCACCTGATAAATCGTACGCCATCATTCAAAATAATATAGATCGTATTTTGTATGACCAACGGGGAGATGTATTATCCATTTCCATCTTCTTTACCTTTTGGCTTTCTTCTATGGCAGTCCAATCCATGGTGAGATCATTGAATAAAGCGTATAAAATCGAGAGAAAAAAAACCTTTCTGGTTGCGTTACTGTATGATCTATTATTGACAGTCGGATTTATGTTCCTTATTTCATTTTCACTCATTGTACCGGTGGTTGAGGAATATATCCGTCATGCACGGTTCACAGAGGGGAAGATTAACGGAGAATGGAGTCAAGCTTGGGTGATAGGCAAATGGGGATTAAGTTCCATTTTTATGTTCATACTCTTCCTGTTTCTTTATATGGTTGTCCCAAGTAAACGAATTTCGTTCCTTCATGTCATTCCCGGTGCACTGGTCGCTACCTTTGGATGGCAAGGGGTTTCATGGTTATACGGAACCTATGTTAAATTGAATGACTACTCCCAGTTTTATGGGCAGCTGGGCAGCGTCATTACCCTGGTTGTATGGTTTTACATTTCCTCCACGATTTTATTGATTGGTGGATTATTGAATGGCAGTGTAGCTGAGAAGAAGGTGAAATAGGAAAACCGCTTGGCTTAATTGCCCAGCGGTTTTCTTATTCTTTACGTAAGGTTCTCTTCCCTCATCATTAAGACAAGCTTTTTAGAAATAGAGAGTAAGACGAAGCCGAGAATAATAGCGGTTGCACCGATGACAGCGAAAATTTCTAAATATCCCAGTGTGGCTGTCAGGGAAGCCAATTGTCCGGCAAGAAGACTCGCCACACCGATTGCAGCCATCCACACCCCCATTAGCAAGGATGCGATTTTAACAGGTGCTACTTTACTGACCAGAGACAAACCAACGGGAGATAAAAACAGTTCCCCAAGGGTGTGCAGAAGGTAAGTAAAGACGATAAACAACAAGTTTGCCTTTACAGTGATGTTCTGTTCATCCGAACCCGTTTGCATGACTGCGGGAATGAGGATCATAAATCCGAGTCCGAGGAGAATCATTCCGATTCCCATTTTTGTCGTCATGTTCAGGTCGCCTCGATTGGATCTTGAAAGCTTTAACCAGACACTTGATAGAATCGGTGCCAGGATCACAATAAACAAGGGGTTAACGGATTGGAACCATGCAACAGGAATGGTGTAGCCGAAAACTTCACGATCGATGAAGTTTTTCGTGTACAAAGTGAAAGAACTTCCTGCCTGTTCAAAGCCAGCCCAGAAGAAAACCACAAAGCAGGCGAGGATAAGGATGGCTGTTGTCCGCTGCTTCTCTTTCTTTGTCAAAGGTACATTCTGGTTTTCGTTCGCTTCTTCAGCTAATGCTTTATTGGGCTTTAGTCCAACGTTTCCGAGATACTTATTATTTAATGTACTAAAGATGATTTGTCCAGTAACCATTCCGATGGAGGATGCAAGGAAAGCCCATTTAAATCCATAGTGCATCGTACCATCCGTAAGCGTTTTGAGAAATAAATCCTCTGCCAGAAACCCTGCAATAAGCGGTGCGAATAATGCTCCAAGGTTAATTCCCATATAAAAAATCGTAAAGGCTGCATCCTTTCGTTTATCATGTCGTGGATAGAGCTCACCAACCAGGGTTGAGATATTGGGTTTGAAGAATCCATTTCCGATCACCAGTAGGGCTAACCCTGCATACAGGCCAGTTTGGGAGTGGGTAAGGAAGATTAAAAAATCTCCACATGCCATTGTAATGCCCCCGATGGTGATGGCTTTTCTTAACCCAATATAGCGGTCCGTAAGCCACCCTCCAAATATTGGAGTGAAATATACACTTCCTGTATAAATTCCGTAGATGGATAAAGCCTTGGCAGGGTCCACACCCAATCCCCCACTAACAAATGCAGTGGTTAAATAAAGGACGAGAAGAGCCCTCATTCCATAGTAACTATACCGTTCCCATAATTCCGTGAAGAATAAGAGATATAATCCTTTCGGATGTTTCTTTCCTTGAGGTAAACTGTCCAGTGTAGATGAGTTCACTATATCACTCCTGTTTCTTTGATGTTTTTTAATGCTTGATTAGGGGAACAGTAACCTTCCTACAAATCCATTCATAGTATCCCCGTTCCTTACATAGGCATGTACAAAAAGGGATGGTGGAAAATATGGGATTTAACGGTTGTTTATATTGTGGTCACCCAAGTTTAACGGAAAGCGAATTAACTTTTAGAGAAGAATATGGTGATGGGCTTACGATTTTGCACCATGGACAAAAGGTTGGAGGGAATATTGGCTTTTACTGCTGTGAGAACTGTGGCTATCTTCATCCGTTCCAAAAAGAGAAAAGAAAGAAATATGAAAGAGAAGCGATTAAAAGATCAGAGCGTATTAGATGGAATATTCGGTAAACAACATTTGTAGTAAGCTTCCAATTGACGGTATAATACGATAAGGGAGGGAGTCAAATGAATACATATCCAGATACAAAGAAAACACTTCAAATCATTAAGGAGCTTGTCGAAATTCCAAGTCCTTCAGGAAACACGAATAAGATTATGAGTTTTGTTGAGGAATATCTATCAGATCTAAATGTAGAATTGAAAAGAAACCGAAAAGGTGCACTTATCATTACAATTCCTGGCGAAGACTCAGGAAGACATCGTATGCTGACGGCCCATGTAGATGCACTTGGCGCCATGGTCAAGGAAATCAAGAGCGATGGACGTTTGCGTTTATCCATGATAGGTGGATTCAGGTGGAATGCAGTAGAAGGGGAGTATTGCCAGATTGAAACCTCTTCAGGCAGAACCTACAGTGGTACCATCCTTATGCATCAAACATCCGTCCATGTATATAAAAATGCAGGTGAAGCGAAAAGGGATGAAACCAATATAGAAGTCCGCATTGATGAAAATGTCCGAAATGCAAAGGAAGTAAGGGATCTTGGCATTGAGGTCGGTGACTTTGTTTCTTTTGATCCCCGTGCTGAAATTACAGAAAGCGGGTTTATTAAATCTCGTCATTTAGATGATAAGGCAAGTGTAGGTATGATTCTTTGCTTGATTCGTCAAATCAAATCAGAAGGAATCACTCTTCCTTATACAACCCACTTTTTAATATCCAATAATGAAGAAATCGGATATGGAGGGAATTCTAATATTCCTGACGAAACCATAGAATACCTGGCTGTGGATATGGGAGCAATCGGTGATGGACAATCAACGGATGAATACACCGTTTCTATTTGTGCAAAGGATTCAAGTGGACCTTATCATTACGAATTACGTAAACACCTAGTCTCATTAGCGGAAGAAAACGGAATCGAATATAAAGTCGATATTTATCCGTTTTATGGATCTGATGCATCAGCTGCAATCCGGGCAGGATTTGATATCGTTCACGGATTGATAGGGGCAGGTATCGATGCTTCTCATGCATATGAGCGAACGCATGAATCGTCCATCCTCAATACGGAAAAATTACTTTGGCACTATGTGCGATCAAAGATGGTTGTAGAGTAAATGTGAAGAGGCTGGGACAAAAGTGTTTTAGTCTAAGTAAAACCCGAACAAATCTGCTTTCTAGTAGGCAGATTTGTTCGGGTTTTTTATTTATTTACGGTACATTTGATTTTAGCTCTTTCCAGCGGTTGATTGGAGTGCAAGACGAAGACTCCTGCGGGAAAAGTAGCTTATGTGAGACCCCGCAGGCTTGCCGAGGAGGCTTACGAGCTACCCGCGGAAAGCGTAGTCTTGCACGGAAATCATTAGCGGTATTAAGAACCTACACTTCTATTGTTCGTCTTTATATCGTGGTTTTTTAGTTTTGTCCCAGTCTCTTTTTTGTTTTAGTCATTGTGAATAGGGGTATGGTGACATTTGTGTGAGAAAAGTTTGTTTTGATTATAGGAGGTATTTCTCTTATCAAAGCGAAGATGATAAGATAAAATAGAAACAATATTAATACAAAAGAGGTAAGCAAATGATTACATATAATCTATTAGACAGCATTAAATTAAAAACCATTTACGGTGAATTACCTTCAGAAATAAACGAAATTCATGTCGATTCCAGAAAAGTGACTGAAGGCAGTATATTTGTATGTACAAGGGGCTACACAGTGGATGGACATGATTATGCACAGATGGCCGTTGAAAAAGGGGCCACCCTGATTGTTGCAGAAAAACAATTGGACATTGATTTAAATAAAGCCGCATTAGTCGTAGTCAAAGACTCATTCAAAGCCTTGGCTCAATTATCAAATAAGTATTATGATTACCCTTCCAGGAAGCTGACGGTTTTCGGCGTAACGGGAACAAATGGAAAGACTACAGTGAGTAATCTGATTCACTCCATCCTGAAAAAAGACAGCCGCAGCTCTGCATTATCAGGCACAATCGGCTTTAATTTAGATGGAGAGTTACTCCCGAGTGAAAACACAACCTGCGACAACTTAACGAACCAGCAGATGCTTCAAAGAGCAATAGATCGCGATATCCACAATTTCACCCTTGAAGTATCCTCACACGGCCTGGCGTTGGGAAGATTATGGGGTATCGACTTCGATGTGGTGGCTTTCACCAACTTAAGTCATGATCATTTGGATTATCACGGAACGATGGAACACTATGGCTATGCCAAAGGTTTATTGTTTTCTCAATTAGGTCAGGACCTTCAAAATCCAAAGTACGCTGTTCTTAATGCGGATGACCAATGGTATGAGCGCTACAGCTATATGACTCCTCATGAAGTGATCAGCTATGGACTTGAAGGGCACGCAGACTTCAAAGCAGAAAATGTAGAATATTATAATGATTTAACGAAGTTTACGCTTGTATCTCCTCAAGGAACCTTTGAGGTGGAAATGAAGTTATTAGGGAAATTCAATGTTTACAATGTACTGACAGCTATGGCTTGTTTGTATGCGAAGGGGATGGAAGTATCGAGACTAGTGGAAATTGTTCGCGATCTCCCACCTGTAAGCGGGAGGATGGAGAAGGTTGAAATGAAAGCACCACTATCCGTTTACATTGATTATGCACATACGCCGGATGCAATTGAAAATGCCATTCAATCTGTCCTGCCGTTTAAAGAAAACAAAATCATTTTCCTCGTTGGTACAGGAGGAAATCGTGATAAGACAAAACGTCCTACCATGGCAGAAAAAGCATCATTAGCAGACTATGTCATCTTAACAACAGACGACCCGCGATATGAAGAATACGATAGCATTCTAAAAGATCTTGAAAAAGGAATGCAGCATCAACAGTATGCTTTGATTGGTGATCGGGCAGAAGCGGTTAAGCATGCAGTGGAAGTAAGTGAACCTGGGGATATTATCATCTTTGCCGGGAAAGGACATGAGGATTATCAGATTATCGAAAATACGAAATATCCTCATAGTGACAAAAATATTGCGATAGAAGAGAGCAAGTTGAAGTACGGTGTAACTGAATAATTTTCTTCTAAGTAGCAGACCAATATGACAGATATTGGTCTGTTTTTTTATAAGGTGATAGACGGATTTCACAATCTTTGGTAAATTTAAACTATAAATTAAACGATGAGAGAATGAAGCTGATGAGATTTTCCTTGTATTTGAATGATTACGAAACAGAGAAGTTATTTTCTACTTTGAGATGGCTGTTTGTAGTGATCGCTACACTCATATTTTACGTACCTCCTTTTTCTGATAATATCACTACCAATAAAGCGGTCTTTCCCTTTTTATTAGTATCGGGTGTCATTTATATGCTTGTGACTCAAATTGCACTTATACGGGCCAGGGATGATAAAAGAAGTCTCCAATTCATCTTAAAAGCAGGAATAATATTCGATTTTTTTGCATTGATCTGGCTGATGTTTTTATCAGAAGGGATTCATAGTCCGCTTTATCCGATTTCCATATTGTTTGTCATGCATGCGACCATTTATTGGAGAACCAAAGGGGCCCTCATTTCTCTTGCGGTATTTAGCATGGTATATCTTTTGATGGGAATGGTGACCGTCAACTTAACTGAATTCCAACATTATTTCACTCTTTCTTTAAATTTGTTTTTCCTCTGGATCATTGGTCTTTTCGGGGCTTTGATCATGCTGCGGGAGCGTGCTCATTATGCGCAAAAGGAAGCCTATCATCATCTCGCCCATCGAGATTATTTGTCTGGCTTATTCAATCAACTATCCTTTCAGGAAAAGTTTAGGCGGAAAGTGGATGCGAATGAATCCTTCACTTTACTCCTGGGTGACATCGATGATTTCAAAAAAGTGAATGATGAATTCGGGCATTTAACAGGGGATGAAGTGATTCGAAAGGTTGGGGAAGTCTTTCGGACTCTCTCGGAGACCTATAAGGGACAGGCCTTTCGATATGGGGGAGAAGAATTTGTCATCATATTGCCTCATTCGGATGACCATGTTATCCATCAGTTTTTAAATGACTTATATAGCCGGTTGGAAACCTTAAAGCCTTTGCCGATTTCCATGAGTTTCGGTCAGGCTGAAACAACGGAAGCCAAAGACCCGGAAAAACTAATCGCACTTGCCGATCAAAGACTGTATGTAGCAAAGAAATCCGGGAAGAGAAGAACCTGTCTTACAAATGATGAACTTTTCATTCCATCTGCAGGCTAGAATAAAAAAAGAAGCTGTCCTCACCCGAGGACAGCTTCTTTTGGTTCATATATATTATACAAACATACCAGCAATTGCAGCACTTAGTAACGAAGCAAGTGCACCGGCAATGACGGCTTTTAATCCTAAGCGGGCGATATCACTTCTGCGGTCAGGGGCAAGGTTACCAAGTCCACCAAGTAAAATACCTAATGAAGAAAGGTTCGCAAATCCACAAAGAGCGAAGGAGATGATGGCTACCGCTTTATCCGATAAGTTCCCGATTTCAGGAGCAAACGCGGAATAAGCAACGAATTCGTTGATGACAAGCTTTTGTCCAATGAAGTTACCAGCGATGACTGCCTCACTCCAAGGAACACCGATAGCAAAAGCAAGTGGAGCAAAGGCATAGCCAAGGATAAGTTCCAGTGAAAGGCTGTCCATGCCGAACCAGCCGCCTACCAAGCCAAGCAATCCATTGATCATCGCGACAAGTGCAATAAATGCCAGTAGCATTGCACCGATATTTAAAGCTAATTGAAGACCGACACTGGCACCTTTAGCCGCTGCATCGATCACATTTGCCGACTCAGAATCCGCTTCCATATCAAGCTCTTTTGGTTCAGGCGTATGATCTGTCTCAGGTACAAATAACTTTGCCAAGACGAGGCCTGCAGGAGCTGCCATGAAGCTTGCTGCCAGTAAATATTCCAAAGGAACACCTAATAAGGAATACCCGACTAATACGGAACCGGCAACGGAAGCCAGTCCACCTGTCATGACTGCGAAAAGTTCCGATTCAGTCATTCTGGACAGATACGGTCTTACTACTAACGGAGCCTCGGTTTGTCCGACGAAAATATTCGCTGCTGCAGAAAGTGACTCGGCCTTTCTTGTTCCTAGGAGCTTTGCCAGTCCGCCACCTAAAATTTTAATGAAAAATTGCATGATTTTAAGATAATAAAGGACTGAAATTAAAGCAGAAAAGAAAATAACGACGGGAAGGACATTAAACGCAAAAATAAACGCTATATTGGATTCTTCCGTATAAAGACCACCAAAAAGGAAGGTGATTCCCTCGTTTGAATAATTGATAATAGCGTTTACAACTTGAGTCAATCCTTTAAGGGAATTTTGGCCCCAAGAAGTTTCCAACACGATAAAAGCGAAGAATAACTGTATAGCTAGTCCTCCAAGGACGGTTCTGAAATTAATACTCTTTTTGTTCGTAGAAAATGCAAAAGCAATTCCCAGAACGACAATGATACCCATGATACCCCATAAATATTGCACTTCTTTCACCTCTTCAAATTTTAAGTTTGTAACTTGATGCTTTCGGTTTTTTATTTTACAATTCTTTCAGACGTCTGACAACCTACAATTAAACGATTTTCGTAAAGTTGTACGGACAACATCGTCTTAAGTATGCGCCAATAAAGCGTTTTCATGAAAGGGGATACACATTATGAAGATCAGAAAAAATTTTTTGGAAGGCTTGGAACAAAAAGTATATATCTATGAAAACAAGAAAGATGAATTCATATTAATTGCAGTTCCGGATATTCGATGGTCTTATTCTTTTACATATGATGAAGATAATATACAAACAAAGTTACTGGAGTCATTACAGGAAAGGGTATCAAAAGAATCAGCAGAAACATTAAGTTCCCGGATTGTTCAATGGACAAGGGAAATGTAAGACTGCTTAAAGTCATTTTTTGGTGAATCAGTACACAGTAGAGAAAAATACAAATTCCTACCTATAGGAAATGATGCGGGAAACATGCCTGATTTACCAAGGTGTTGATTCTTAGTTGCATTGTCACTTTAGAACGAATATGATGAGAAAGTGAGAATGACGAGAAAGGATTTTATGAATGAAAATAGACTTTATACAGGAAGTTAAGTCAAGACGGACTTTCGCTATTATTTCCCACCCGGATGCCGGGAAAACAACATTAACTGAGCAACTTCTTCTCTTTGGAGGAGCGATTCGCGCAGCTGGAACTGTAAAAGGTAAGAAATCAGGCAAGTTCGCTACATCTGACTGGATGGAAATTGAGAAGCAGAGAGGGATCTCGGTCACTTCTTCTGTGATGGCTTTCGACTATGATGATTATCGGGTGAATATACTGGATACACCTGGCCACCAGGACTTTTCTGAAGATACTTATAGAACGTTGATGGCTGTTGATAGTGCGGTTATGATCATCGATTCAGCGAAAGGGATTGAGACACAAACCTTAAAGCTTTTCAAAGTTTGCCGAATGAGAGGCATACCGATCTTCACATTCATTAATAAGCTCGACCGTCAAGGACGTGAGCCATTGGAATTATTGGAAGAGCTTGAAGAAGTACTTGGAATTCAATCTTATCCGATGAATTGGCCGATAGGAATGGGGAAAGAATTCTTAGGCATCTATGATCGCTTCAATAATCGAATTGAGCAATTCCGCGTGGAGGATGAAGATCGTTTTATTCCCTTAAACGATGAAGGGGAAATTGAGGGTGCACACTCCCTTAAGGAAAGCAATCTTTATGATCAAACCCTTCAAGATGTGTTGCTTCTGAACGAAGCAGGTAACCAGTTTTCACGTGAGAGAATAGCAAGTGGAGAGCTTTCTCCCGTTTTCTTCGGTAGTGCATTGACGAATTTTGGTGTTCAAACGTTTCTTGAAACGTATTTACAATTTGCACCATCTCCTCAGCCAAGGAATTCTGACGCTGGTGAAATTGAGCCGACGGCAGAGGAATTTTCTGGTTTCGTGTTCAAGATTCAAGCCAATATGAATCCCGCTCACCGTGACCGGATTGCATTTGTCCGCATCTGTTCAGGACAATTCGAGAGAGGGATGACGGTTAATCTTGCCCGCACAGGTAAATCCATTAAGCTTGCTCAGTCTACACAATTTCTTGCAGACGACCGAAGCACTGTAAATGAAGCTGTGAGTGGGGATATTATCGGGGTTTATGACACGGGTACGTATCAAATTGGTGATACGCTTGTTCAAGGAAAGCAAGGCTTCCAATATGAAAAGCTCCCTCAATTTACACCTGAACTTTTTGTTCGTGTTACAGCTAAGAATGTCATGAAACAGAAGCACTTTCAAAAAGGAATTCTTCAACTGGTTCAAGAAGGAGCCATCCAATATTATAAGACCCGTACGGAAGATATCATTCTTGGTGCAGTCGGGCAGCTTCAGTTTGAAGTATTTGAGCACAGAATGAAAAATGAGTACAACGTTGATGTGAAAATGGAACCCATTGGATCAAAAATAGCAAGATGGATTGAAAACGAAGAAGATGTGAAAGAAACAATGTCAAGCTCTCGAAGCATGCTGGTAAAAGACCGTCATGACAACCTGGTCTTCTTGTTTGAAAATGATTTTGCCATGAGATGGTTCAATGATAAAAATCCGGATATTCGATTATATAGTTTGATGTAAAGGTAGTGAACACCCCTCAAGGTTTGGACTTGGAGGGGTGTTTTTTGGTAGGTGGAATGGAGATTGTCACCTGGATTCAATTGAACTTTTTACCATTATCAAGTGAATTTATCCTGGAATAAATGTATATTAGTAGCATTATATAGGTGAATAGTCTTAGTATATACATATAGGGGAAATTTTCATAAGTAAGGGAGAGAGTTGAAATGAACATCGCTTGTGCAAATTGTGCTGTAACCATGGAGTATCATGATACAGGGTACTTTTTTTTACATAATGCTCAAAATGATACTGTACCGTTGGAGGGATATGCTTCGCAATTAGAAGATGGTACATATGTTTTTCTATATGAAAATCTGAATATACTATATGAAAAGCTTGTTAGAGTAGAGAAGTTATTGGAAGGATATGGATGGACGTGCAGCATTAATTGTACCAACCAGCCCGGATCGGTGATGGAAGTAGGCAAATTCATGCTATTAATGAAGCATAGAGAAATGGTAGAGATGATTCAGGATGGTAAATTCACCAGTCACCTTCAACCAATCATTGATTTAAGAGATTACAGTCTCTTTGGTTATGAATCTCTCTTGCGTGCAGAGGGTCATTCCAAAAAGATAAATCCAGGAACATTATTTGAAGTTGCTGCAATCACAGGCTATCACTCCATGTTAGACCAGAAAGCAAGGAAATCGGCAATCGAGTGCCGTGAGGGTCAGGTGAATCCTGGTATTAAAAGTTTCATAAACTTCCTTCCTTCCACGATTTATAATCCAGAATTCTGTTTGCGTCATACTTTTAAGATTGTAAACGAGATCGGGGTGAATCCTGAAGATCTTGTATTCGAAGTTGTGGAGACAGAGAAAATTGAGGATGTGGAGCATCTAAGATCGGTCCTTGATGTATATAAGCGTGAAGGAATGAAAGTGGCCCTTGATGATGTTGGATCCGGGTTTGCCACGGTCGAAATGCTGACTCTCCTTAAGCCTGACTATGTGAAAATTGACCGATCTTTTATCAACCATTGTGACAGCGATGCAGAAAAACAGGAGTTTTTACGTAAGGTTATGAAGATTGCCAGGAAGTTGGACATCCTTGTATTAGCAGAAGGGATTGAGAGAAAAGAAGAACTGCTCTTTTGTAAAGAAATCGGTGTTCATTATGCCCAGGGTTATTTCATCGGAAAACCTGTTCGTGAAGCAAAAGAACCATTTACACACTCTCTATTTGTATAGCTAAAATGACCTCTCTTCTTACAAAGGAGGTCATTTTTTTAATGAAAATCATTGACATATTTCAATACGATGATAAAATACTACTATAATTACTTTAGTGCATAAAAGCTTAAAAGCGTTTAAGAGTAAAAGAGGATGATGCCCTTTCGAACTTTTAACGTTTTAATCTTATATCTTTGTCTTGAGCAACGAAGTAGGAAATAGGTAGACAGCAATCAGAGACTAGGCGGCAGGTGTAAGCCTAGGTCCATTATTTCTGAATTACATTGCTTATAAATCCTCTAAGTAGATGAGGCTTTATCCAGGGACAAACCTTTATGAAGTGGGAATAAACAAATTGTCAACTATTCTTGAATAGTAGTGAGTGAATAGTGGGAATGTATGACAATAGGTTTATTCCAATTAGGGTGGTAACGCGGAGAACTCTTCGTCCCTATTCGGGATGGTGAGTTCTTTTTGTTGTTCTCTCTATTCCCATTCATCAATTTCACCTTAGAGAAGGAAGTGTTACTATGTTAAACATTCAAAGCGTAAACAAACCAAAGGTTATAGAAGCATCAGTGATATTGCTCGCTGTACTGGGGATCATTAGTGGCAGTATTATTGGGCTCGAATCAGTCCCTCACATTCCCATTATCCTTTCACTCTTCTTTTTAATGGTGTATGGACTTAGTCGCAAGGTGAAATTCAAAGAGATTGAACAGGGAATGATTGTTGGGGCACAAGGTGGCTTGGGAGCTATTTTACTCTTCTTCTTCATTGGTCTTCTTGTGAGCAGTTGGTTACTCAGTGGAACCATTCCCACATTGATGTTTTATGGGTTTGAATTTGTATCACCCCATTATTTTTATGCGATTGCGTTTTTGCTTACATCCTTGAGCGGCATCGTCATTGGAAGTTCATTGACGACGGCGGCAACCATAGGTGTGGCACTTATCGGAATTGGTGAGGCGATGGGACTGTCCATGAGTATCACAGCAGGAGCGATTGTTTCAGGAGCTTTTTTTGGAGATAAGATGTCGCCATTATCAGACACAACGAACCTGGCTTCTTCTATAGTGAAGGTGGATTTGTTTACTCATATCCGTAATATGGCCTGGACAACTGTCCCTGCATTCATTATTACACTCATCGTTTTTGGGTTTTTATCACCGGAAACAAGTGATGTCAATTTAACACAGCTGAAATCGTTACAGGATGGATTGGATCAAACAGGTCTGATTCATTGGTACAGTCTCGTTCCTGTATTATTACTCATTGTTCTCATCGTATTTAAGACCCCTGCACTACTGACACTTGCGATCAATATAGTGGTCTCAATCGGCCTTTCGTTCTTACATGGGTCCTTGAAGCTGAATGAATTGTTTCAGGTGTTATTTTCAGGATTTGAATCCAAAACAGGGGTGGAATCCATCGACTCACTTTTAACAAGAGGAGGAGTGAACAGCATGATGTTTACGATTTCCCTTGTCATTCTCTCTTTAAGTCTCGGTGGATTATTGTTTAAGCTTGGAATTATTCCTGTGTTGCTTAATAAAGTTTCAACGATCCTTCAATCAGGAAGAAGAACGATTCTTTCAACGGCTCTATCGGCCATTGGTATAAACCTCGTTGTAGGGGAACAGTATCTGTCCATCCTTTTGACGGGAGAAGCCTTTCAATCTCAATATAAGAAGCTTGGGTTACATCCCAAGAACTTATCACGTACGTTGGAGGATGCTGGAACGGTCATTAACCCGTTAGTGCCATGGAGTGTATGTGGTATATTCTTGACTGATGTATTAGGAGTCGCCACGATAGAGTATTTACCGTTCGCTATCTTTTGTCTCATTTCTCCCGTCATAACCATTCTATATGGATTTACCGGCTGGACCATTGAGAAAGAACAAACTGAAACGAATCCAATTGCATCAAACTAACATTTTATAAAAAGAAGTAAAAAGGACTGTCCTCGTCATTCATCGCATTTTTTTCTAAAAGATGAGTTATCGAGAGGGCAGTCCTTTTCGTGTGATTTCAACATAATTAGGGAAATGATGATTGTAATAATATCCGCCTATTGCAATCACAGAAAAATGAAAAAGGGGAAGTATCATTATCATAATCGGGCTTTTTAATAGCAACACACCTTCTTGGACCATGAATACTTCTATGGTTAACAGGAAAAGGATGGTCAACAGTGCATATTGCTTATCCTTAATTCTAAAGAAGATCACCAGTGTATAAAAGTAGGTGGTAAACCAAATGTATATCGCATTTCCCGCAATCAAGTCCCGTGTAGGATTAGAGAAATGATTTAATGGGATGATATATAGTTCCATAAGGGATGAAAGAATCCAGGCAAATGAAAGAGAGACGGTCGACAGAGCAAAAAACAAGGTAATGAATAGTACATAGTGATTAGGATCATCTTCAAGCAGCTTCCACCATGCTTTAGACAGGATGACAGAAATGATTAAGAAAAATGATGTGTAATACGATTGCCACCAATGGTGTTCATACAAATCTGAATAGGTGAACCATGTTTCAATGAGAAAGAATAAACCAATGATCAAGGCAATCCGTGTCGCTCTTAAATGATAGACAACAATATACGTGAGCGCGATCGGCACTGAAAAGGCCTGAGAACTGATCGATCCTAACACACTGTCATTGTAATTATTCGATAATATATGGGGATGATACGTATAGCTGTTAAATAAAACAAAGATGATATATTCGAATACATAAGCTAAACCCGAAATGAAAAGCCAAAATAATAAAATCCGAGCAGACATATGACGGTTCTTAACGACAATTATGACTAACAGGATAATGCTGATAAGACTAAGGGATACAAATGGAACCCAATTCGCCATGCTATTGCTCCTAACGTTTCAGTATAAAAATAGTGTTTACAGATTAGGTGTATTTATTTATCGAGGTGAATAATTTGTGAACATTTTCTATTGTAGCCGCTTTAATATTGAAGGATTTTCCTGAAGAGACTATAGTTAACATTAACTGCTTCCGTACCGTAGTGAACGATATAGATATAGATATAGAAAGGGGAGCGCCCGTTTGAAAATTAGTGATTTTTCCATACGCCGTCCTGTATTCACCATTGTCACCATGCTACTCATTCTTATTCTTGGAGGAGTTTCCCTCCTCCGAATCCCATTAAAGCTCATTCCTGATCTGAATCCTCCAGTTGGGGTCGTCGTGACTAATTATCCTGGCGCAAGTCCTGAAGAAGTGGTGGAAAAGTTGACAAAACCACTGGAAGAGAGCTTGTCCACTTTACCAGGAATGAAAAACATCCAATCTACTTCCAGGGAAGGCTCGAACTTCATTCTCCTTGAATTTTCATGGACAACCTCCATTGATGAGATAGAAAATGATGTACTTCAAAGAATAGATCAAACTCCACTTCCAGATGGGGCGGATAATCCCAGGTTTCTTAAGTTCGATCCGGCCCAATTTCCTATCATTCAATTCTCTTTGCGTGAAGAGGGTAAGGAAAGTAATTTAAAAACGCTATCTGAGAATTTGAAGTTGGAATTAACGCGGGTTGAAGGAGTGGCCAATGTAAACGTTTCTGGTTCACTCCAGGATGAAGTGGTCATTGAATTAAATCAACAAGCGCTGAAAGATAATCGTCTAAGTCAATCTGACGTTATTAACACAATTAGAGCAAATAATGTAACATCACCTGGGGATACCATAGAAACTGATGGACTAACCTTAACCACTCGTGTTATGAGTGAATTACAGTCCGTTGATGAGCTGGAAAAATTGGTGCTCCAAGTGAATCCTCAAAATGGTAAGAAGATTACCCTTGGGGAAGTGGCGGCTGTTGAGAAGAAACAGCAGGACACGAATACGATCACTCGTGCCAATCAGGACTCTGCCATCCTTTTTAGTGTGTTACAACAATCCGACGCAAACACGGCTTCTGTTTCAAAAGCCTTTCAAGATGAGCTGGATCGTCTACTTCAACAAGACCAATACAAATCAATCAAAGCAGACATTCTCTTTGATCAGGGGGACTACATTACACAAGCGATAGGAAATATTGCAAATTCCCTTATCATTGGCGGGGCTTTTGCCATGCTTGTTCTATTTCTATTCCTAAAGAATGTAAAGAGTCCGTTAATCATTGGTGTGGCAATTCCATACTCTGTCATCGTTACATTTGTCTTAATGTTCTTTGCTGATTTTGCTTTGAATATCATGACTCTCGGAGCACTTGCCCTTGGAATTGGAATGCTTGTGGATAATGCCATTGTTGTAATTGAAAATATTTATCGGCACCTTTCTCTTGGGAAAACACCGAGAGAGGCTGCGAGTATCGGAGCCAAAGAAGTGGGTGGAGCCATTACGGCATCTACTTTAACAACAGTTGCAGTGTTTTTACCTGTTGTCTTTATTTCAGGTTTGCTGGGTGAATTATTTACCGAATTTGCCCTGACCATTTCTTTTAGCTTATTAGCATCCCTCGTTGTAGCCTTAACGGTCATCCCGATGTTAGCAAGCAGATTATTGAAGAAGCCTAAAGGAAATCTCGAAGCGAAGCGCAGGCGCTCAAAAAGCAGAAAAACATTTGCCAGATCTATCAAGTGGGCCCTTCGTCACAGATTCATCGTCCTGTTTATTACGGCACTCACTCTGGTCGCTGGCGGTTTCGGCTTAACGACAGTAGGAACACAGTTTTTACCTCCTACGGATGAAGGTTTTTTCAATATGAGGGTCGAATTAGATAATGGAGCATCCGTGGAAGAGACAAACAAAGTTGTAAATGCAATTGAAGATAGGCTGGAAAAGGAAAAAGATGTCGATGTTTTTGTAAGCCTGGTCGGTACAACTCAGGAAGAGTCCTTTAGAGGAAGTTCAAAAGGGAATATTGCTGAAGTGTACGTGAAAATGAAGCCTTTAGAAGATCGTGAGAGATCCATATTCACTTTTGCAGATGAAGTAAAACCTGAGATAGAAAAAGCTGCGAAAAAGGTAAATGATTCATCGGAAATTTCTTTTAACCTTCAGTCAACATCAGGTTCAAGCCCTCAAACCCTGACGTTCAATTTAAGGGATACAGATCCAAATCGATTGGATCAATCTGTCGATATATTATTCAATTCTTTGAAGGGTATGGAAAACGTCTCAGAAGTGACGACGGATCAAATGGAAACGGTCAAAGAAGTTCAAATGAAAGTGAACCGTGACAAAGCTCTCGAACAAGGGTTGGCCCCAGCTCAGATAGGCACCCTTGTACAGGATGTAACACGAGGTGTATTGGCGACTCAAATGGTTACAGAGGCGTCTGATGTCATAAACGTCTTCGTACAATACGACCGTAATATTACGGAGAATCTGGACTCCCTGAAGAAACTACTTATCCCTAACGGACAAGGGAAGTATATTCAATTAAATTCTGTAGTGGATTTTTCGATAGAAGATGGTCCTGTCAGTATACAGAGAATCGATCAGCAGCACGCAGTTCAATTCACTTTGAAGTATTCTTCGTCCACCAATCTCGGGGCAATCTCGAAAGCTGTGGATGAGAAGATAGAATCTTTGGAACTTCCGAACGAGACATTGGTTTCATTCAGTGGTGACAGGGAGTTATTGGAAGACTCCATTGACGATATGGCACTTGCACTTGGACTGGCAATTGTTCTTGTGTATATGGTCATGGCTGCACAGTTTGAATCATTTAAGTATCCATTCGTCATTATGTTTACAGTTCCGCTCATGGTCATCGGGGTCGCAATAGCGCTGGCGGTAACTCAAACACCTATAAGCATTTCAGCGATCATTGGTGTCATTGTCCTGGCAGGCATTGTTGTTAACAATGCGATTGTGATTGTCGATTACATCAACCAGCGTAAAGAATCAGGAATCAATAGCTTTGATAGTATTGTTGAAGCGGTTCAAGACCGGGCACGGCCGATATTAATGACCGCATTGACGACTATACTTGGCTTGTTACCTCTTGCCCTGGGACTCGGGGAAGGTACTGAGATCAATCAGCCGATGGGTATAGCCGTCATTGGTGGGTTAATAAGCAGCACACTGTTAACGATTTATGTCATTCCGATCGTATACAGTTTCTTTGATAAGGAAACGAGAAGAATGAAGAGAAATCGTGAAGCATACGGTAATAAAGAATAGTCAAAGTCAAACGAGCCAACCTGACAGCTAAGTAGTCATCTCCTCAAATCGAGCAGGTACCTTAGACTGCAGGTTAGCTTTTTTTTGTTACCCATTTTGAAAGCAGTCCTTGGCGGGGGGAATCGATATGAAGAAAGGGAACTATTTAATCACGGGGTTTCCAGGATTTTTGAGTCTTAATATTGTGAAAGAATTAATTAGTCAAGAGAAGGCATCATCGATCTACTTGCTCCATTTGTCCACTATGACTGAAGAAGCAGAGGAATTAGCCGGTAAGCTTGCAGGAAAAAAGGGAACCGACCTCATTTTAGTGCAGGGGGACATTACACAACCTGATCTTGGAATGTCAGAGGGGAACATAGCTGAAATACGCGATACAGTGGAGTATGTCTGGCACTTGGCTGCCATCTATGATCTTGCCGTGCCTGAAAATCTTGCATATAAAGTAAACGTCCAGGGAACACGACACGTTAATACTTTCTGTAAAACTCTTCACCGATTAAAGAGATATGTTTATTTCTCTACTGCGTTTGTGGCCGGTACACGTAAAGGAGAGGTTTATGAGAAGGAGCTTCTGTATCCTGACAGCTTTAATAATTTCTACGAACAGACAAAGTATGAAGCAGAGGTATACGTTTCGGAACTAAAGGGAATCCTGCCGATTACGATCATCCGTCCGGGTATCGTTAAAGGATGTTCAAAGACGGGTGAGACAGTTAAGTTTGATGGTCCGTATTTTATTATGAATATGTTTAAGCGATTATCCTTTTTACCTTGGATACCCTTTCTCGGAGAAGGAAATGCCCTTATCAATATCGTTCCCGTCGAATATGTCGTCCGGGCTTCGATATACCTCGGCCATGAAGGAATAGGAACAGGAAAAACCTATCACCTTACCGATCCACAACCAGTGACGGTAAAGGAAGTGTATGAACAGATTCTATGGCATATGTACAAAAAACAGCCTCGGGGAAAAATTCCCTTGTCTCTCTCCAATTGGGCACTGGGCTTTCGGTTTGTACGCAGATACTTGAAGGTAGAACGTGAAGCGCTTGATTATTTTACACTTGAAGGAAGGTTTAATTGTCAATATGCTCAAGAAGACTTAAGGGGATCTCACATTCAATGCCCAACCCTCTCAAGTCAAATTGAAAAAATGGTTGAATTTTATCTTGAACATTCTTCGAACCAAAAATTACATGTGAAGATTAATTAAGGATGTATTCATGAAGATTGTCAGATAGTATCTTAATCCTCGTAATAATTGGGAGGGAAATGGTAAAAATAATGGGAGAAGCATCAATAGGAGGATTCTCGAGATGTCATTTTCCCTTACGCAAGATCCAATCCGGTACATACATCCTATAGTTCATTCCCTTCAACGCCCATTGCTGGGATGCCCATGAAAACTTCTATTACAAAATTAGAAGGAATTCTATGGAGCATTGCTCTCCCTGGTTTTCCGCAATTACTGGTTGGACTTTGGTTTAAGGGAACATTATTTGTGCTTCTTGAGATTATCATCAATGTCCAAAGTAACTTTAATCAAGGGATTATGTATAGTTTTTTAGGAGAAACCCATAAAGCAGCTTCTGTCATCGATTATCAATGGTTGATGTTTTATCCATGTCTTTATATGTTTGCCATGTGGGATGCTTATAAGCTTGCTCAAACCAAGGAAGAACCTTATATATTTTTACCCTTTGTGTTGTCTGCTTATATGGTGACCGTTGGCTTGATGTACTCTCCGAAGGTATATTTATTTGGTGAATTTATCGGACCTATCTTTTTGCCGATGTTGTTTGTGATTCCCGGGGTGGTACTTGGGCTAATCATTCGATCAATCCTCATCAGAATCCATTAAGTTTTATCTCTTTACGAAACGTCCTTTATGAGGTAAGATATGGCTATACAACTTAAACGTTTTCTACCTGTCAAAGGGGAGTAGCTATAGGTGTCATACCTAAACAAAGTCGTCAGTTCATGGATTACTCCATCGGCTTTGTTGGCATATTGATTATGCTCAGCAAGACCTTTGCCTTTTTTAGGCAAGGGTCTTTTTATTTTATAAAAATCCTTGCCTATTGGAAAACTAACTGTGTAAATAGGAGGGACTTACATTAATGGATGCTTCAATGTTATTGGAATATGGTTGGGTGCTGCTCATCCTTGTTGGTCTTGAAGGAATTCTGGCTGCCGATAATGCAGTTGTTATGGCAGTCATGGTTAAACATCTGCCGGTAGAGCAAAGAAAGAAAGCACTCTTTTATGGTCTGCTGGGAGCTTTTGTCTTTAGATTTGCTGCACTATTCCTCATTTCGTTCTTAGTGAATGTATGGCAGGTTCAAGCCATCGGTGCCATTTATTTATTCTATGTGTCGATTCATCATTTTGTTAAAAAGAGGAAAGATACGGGAATTGTCGAGTCAGAGTCTAACAAGGGCTCAGGTTTCTGGACGACGGTATTGAAGGTAGAGCTTGCAGACATCGCCTTTGCAGTTGACTCCATGTTAGCTGCCGTAGCTTTAGCGGTTACTTTGCAGCCAACGGGATGGTTTGATGTCGGTGGAATTGATGGAGGTCAGTTTATCGTCATGTTCCTTGGTGGAATCATCGGCTTGGTGATCATGCGATTTGCTGCAACTTGGTTTGTGAAGCTATTGGAGAAATATCCTACACTGGAATCAGCGGCGTTTTTAATTGTTGGTTGGGTTGGGGTGAAGCTGGCTGTCTTTACGCTTGCTCATCCTGATGTGGCGATCCTGGATCATCATTTTCCTGAATCGAAGCCATGGAAGCTCGTCTTCTGGACCGTTTTAATCCTTTTATCAGTTGGAGGATATTTATTATCACGAAAGAAAGCAAAACAGGAAGAAGCCAAAGAAGAAGCCAAAGAAGCCAAAGCCGAATAAAGAAAAATCGAAAGCTAACGTGAGAAAAATTCACGTTAGCTTTTTTTCTATGAGGAAGCATATGTTTACCATCCCGCTCCTTTATGAGAACTTTTTCAATTTTTATTTGTATAAACCCCCTCAAAAAAAATTCTCTTAACGTAACTCCTTTAATAAGGCGATCGATCGACCAATAAAACTTTAACTTCCGAGGTGTACATATGACAAAACATTCCAAATTAATGAAATCATCTTTAGCTGTATTAGTAGCAGGATCTATTAGCTTTTCAGGTTCATTGGCTTATGCGAATAACGATGAAAAAACGTTCGACACGGTTACAATTGAGCAAAAGGCCAGTACAGGCGTTGCAGTGAATGACGAAGCCATGATTGATTCTGCTAAAAAAGAAATTGAAGAACTGGAAAAGACTGAAACCCCATCATTACTTCCTGGTGATTTCTTCTATTTTGCTAAGCTTGCTTTAGAGAAAGTGAAGCTTGCCTTTACGATGGATGATGCGAAAGAAGCAAAATTACTTGCAGAGTATGCAGCAGAAAGGCTTGCTGAAGTAGAAGCTTTATTTGAAGAAGGAAAAGAAGAGGAAGCCATCGAAGCAATCAATCATGCCATTGAAATGATTCAACGTTCTGGAGACGAATCATCACACGGTGAGAAAGAAGAAGCTTCTGAGGATGATTCAATGGAAGAGTCAGCGGACGAAACCACAGATGAATCGAATACCGAAGAGGAAAACATTGAAACGGAAGAAACTAAAGAAAGTAATAAAGAAGAAACGGTAGAAGAATCAGATTCCGAAGAAAAATCGGATGAAATGACGGAAATGGAAGAATTAATGTCACAAAATATCATTGCACTTCAAGCTAATCTGGAGAAAGTGAAGAACCCTAAAGCGAAAGCCGCCCTTCAAAAAAATATTGAAAAAAGTTATATGAAATTAGCCGAAAAGCTTGCAAAACTTGAAGAGAAATCGGCTAAAAAAGCAAATGCTCAAGAAGAAACAGAATCCGATGAATTGGTAGTGGAAGACCCTGAAACACCAGTTGAGGAATCAGCACCAACCGATACAACAAATGATGAGAATACAGCTGAAAAAACAACTCAGGAATCTCCTCAAGCAGTAAAGACTGCTCCAGTAAAAGTTAAGCATGTAGAAAAAGAAGCGAAAAAAGAACTAAAGCAACAACAAAAGCAAGAGAAAAATGAAGCAAAAGAAGTTCGTAAACAAATGAAAAACGAGGAAAAACAAGCTCGTCATGATGTTAAAGAAGAAAAGAAACACCATCAGCCAGCTTCAAAACAGAAGGAACAACAGGGTCATAACAGTAAAAGCGGAAAAGAAAACGGCAAGGGTCACAATAAAGACTAAGTATAGAGCAATAGCTTCAGGATAGGCTGAAACTAATGATTCGTCAGTCTTGAAGGGGATGCTGAACTTAAAGTAATACTTCATTTGCTGAGTTGAATGCATCTGTAAAGATTACTTAAGCAGTACCCCTTCCTCTCTATTATCCTTTTAATATCAACTTCATATGAGTATAATAGTGTGCAGGATGGAGTGAGACTGATGCTAAATGTATTACTAATTTTACTAGCCAAACAAAAGAAGAAACAAACGCTCGAAGACATGGCGATACGAATACAAAATGGTGATGAACAATTACTGAACATAGTTCTGGAAGACTATAAGCCATTTATAAAAAAGACGGTATCTTCAGTCTGCAAGCGGTATATCTATGAAAGTGATGATGAATTCAGCATCGGTCTTATTGCCTTTCATGACGCTATCTTAAAATATAATCATCAGCGAGGGTCATCCATCATTAGTTTTTCTGAAGTAATCATCAAACGGAAAGTAATTGATTATATCAGAAAAAATGGAAGGTATCAGGATGTGAGCATCGACATGAGTCTGGTTGAGGACGATGAAGAGACTCCGAATTTAACAATCGAGCAAATCGTTTCTGTTGAAGAATATGGAAAGCAGCAAGTAGGAAAGCAGAGGCGTGAAGAGATCATCTCTTTCCAAGAACATCTTTCTCACTTCAAATTATCCTTCCATGAGCTGGTCGAACAATCACCTAAGCATGAAGATGCCAGACTGAATGCCATTGACATTGCTAAAACGGTGGTGAATTCCAAGGAATTATTGGAGTACCTCCTTGAAAAGAAACGATTACCTATAAAAAAATTAGAGAAACAGGTAAACGTTAGTAGAAAAACAATTGAGAGAAATAGAAAATATATTATTGCCATTACTCTTATTCTTATTGGAGATTATGTGTATTTACGGGATTACTTAAAAGGGCGGTTAGAGATATGAAAAATGGGATTATTATGGAAATTAGACGTGATATCCTCGTTATGATGACGGCAGAAGGGGAATTTCTGACGGGAAGAAGGCAGCCCAATCAACATTATACAATAGGAGATGAAATTCCTTTCTTTCCTTTGCATCATGAAACTGCTATCGCCAAACCATCTATTAAATGGAATTGGAAAGTATCGACTGCCTTATTAACAACTATAATCATCATCCTCACCCTGTTTTCAAGTGGATTCTTACAGAATAACCAGGCATATGCCTATGTGTCTGTCGATATAAACCCAAGTATGGAATTGACACTGAATGAAAAACAACAGGTGATCAAGATTACCCCTTACAATCAAGATGCCAAAGTGCTTCTAAAAGAGTTAGTTGACTGGGAAAACATGGATGTAAGTGAAGTGACAGAGGAAATCTTCCTCTTATGTGAAGAAATGGGATATTTAAAAGAGAATCAGAATGTTCTCATCACCTCTTCATTTATTGAGGCTTCAAATGGTCAGCATGAAGGTGATTTGGTTGCCGAACTAAATAAGTTTGTTCAAGAGTATAGCTCAGACCACAACATGAACATTACGGTGAAAGAAACATCGCAGGAAATGAGAGAAGAAGCTTCTGATAAAGGAATGACTGCTGGGTCTTTATTACGGGAAACTGAAAAAGTTGAAACACCGAAACCAGCAAGGGATCCTGTAGAGGATAGTAAAGAGCAAGATGTGCTCAAAGAGGGAATGAAGAAAGAGGGGAATTCAAAGGTCGAGAGTCAAAATGTGGAGGTACCATCTGAAGAGAAGAAGCAGAAACCATCGAAACCTGAGAACCATCCAAAAAATAATAAACCTCTGTCAAATGAAAATAAGCCTCAAGAAAAACCTGCACAATCCCAGGGCAAAAATAATTCCTCTGACCACCACAAATGGAATGAGTCCAATGGGAAACACAATGGTTCTTCTAAACAGGGAGATAAAGATCAAACCAAAGGCAAAGAAAACCGTGATAATCACGAAAAGAATAACGAAGAAAAGAAAAATGATCATCAAGAAAAAAAAGAGAATAAAAAAGATAAAGACTAATAAACAGCGACCCATTTATTGAATGGGTCGTTCTCATTTATAAGGGGTAGCTGGTTAATCCAGCTACCCCAAGCCAATATTATTTAGTTTGTTGTCCGGAAAGTTGAGATTGAGCTTGTTTAACCAGTCGTTTTGTAATTTCTCCTCCAACGGATCCGTTAGAGCGAGCTACTGTATCTGATCCGAGTGTCACACCAAACTCTTGAGCGATTTCATATTTCACTTGATCAAGGTATTGTTCAACACCGGGAACGAGTAATTTATTACTGCTTCTAGCCATGGTTGTTTCCTCCTTAGTAGTAGACTTGAAACAATGATGTTTCTGTAGTACTATTATTTGTCTTATTTCTTCCGAACATGAATGGTAATATTTCGCCGAAATTGTATAGTTTGTATGGGAGGAAATGAATCACTGATACTTGATGGTTTAAGCTGCTTTCCTTAAAGAAAGAATAAACATATAGGAAATTACCCATTTTTCCTTTCATTCTTCGTACATATTCATTAAGATAGAAAAGGAAATAACCTTGAAAGGGAAAAACAGATATGTGGTATAAACTTAGATTAAATTTGAATAAATTGACTCCAGCTCAAGTCATTGTGACCTTTTACCTTATCGCTGTGACTGTGGCAACGATTCTTTTGAGCTTACCATTTGCCCATAAACCCGGGGCAGAGTGGAGTTTTATTGATGCTATTTTCACTTCTGTCAGTGCCGTGAGCGTAACCGGCTTGACGGTTGTTAGTACTGCGGATACGTTTAACACAGTAGGGATTTTCTTATTGATATTTGTTTTACAGTTCGGTGGAATTGGAATCATGACCCTTGGAACTTTTTTCTGGCTCTTGGTAGGAAAGAAAATTGGTTTGAAAGAACGACGATTGATTATGATGGATCAAAATCAATCCAACTTGTCGGGTCTTGTTCATCTATTGAAACAAATATTATTACTCATTATTGTGATTGAATTAGTCGGTGCGTTTATATTAGGGGGCTATTTCCTGAGTTACTATCCAAGCTGGCAGGAAGCATTTACACAAGGACTATTTGCCTCAGTAAGTGCGACGACTAACGCTGGTTTTGATATAACTGGTCAGTCACTCATACCTTTTAAAAATGACTATTTTGTCCAATTCATCACGATCATCCTACTCACTTTAGGAGCAATTGGATTTCCGGTATTAATCGAGACAAAAGACTTTTTATTGAACAAGCAAAGAAGCAAACATCATTTCTCATTATTCACTAAAATTACGACCATTACATTCGGTATATTATTAATATTCGGTACGTTGGTTATATGGTTGTTCGAGTATGATCGATTTTTTTCAGGTATGACTTGGCATGAATCTTTCTTTTACTCCCTCTTTCAATCTTCATCGACGAGGAGTGGAGGGCTTGCTACCATGAATGTAGCAGAGTTTTCAACTCCTACTTTACTGGTATTGAGTGCCTTAATGTTCATTGGGGCCTCTCCAAGCTCAGTGGGTGGGGGAATTAGGACAACGACCTTTGCCCTGAATATTTTGTTCTTATTCCACTTCGCCAGGGGCAATAAAACGATCAAGGTCTTTAGGAGAGAAGTGCACGAACAAGACATCATTAAGTCCCTGGTCGTTACGATGGTGGCCGTCCTTATGTGTTTTGTGTCGGTCGTTATACTAACGATTACAGAAGACCACAGTCTGATTGAAATAATATTTGAAGTAGCTTCAGCCTTTGGAACCACAGGTTTATCATTGGGAATCACTTCTGATCTTTCTACAATTGGAAAGAGCGTGATTATAGCACTCATGTTTATAGGACGTGTCGGTATTCTATCCTTCTTGTTTATGATAGGTGGAAAAGAAAAAACAACCAAATATCATTATCCAAAGGAAAGGGTCATTATTGGATAAAAAAACGATGCATGCCGCATCGTTTTTTTATTTGAGCACAGAATAGGGGACATCAAAGTAAATCCAAAGGAAGAGAATGATGGGGAAGGATATAATCCATCCTGCCAACGGGTTTTTATGATGAACAATGAGTACGGTGAACATCATGATATTAAATAGGATATCCCATCCCAAATGCCAGCCGTTGTGATAGGTCATCATTCCAAGTAAATGGGATAAGCCTTCCGACACACCATAAATACCCGTCCACAATAGTATCCAGGCTATTTTTCCCCGGTATGTCGAGGGGAGCCTGCCGATAAAGATGGAAATGGTTGAGGTGTATTGAACAACCATTTTACATAGGGAAATGATCGTATGATTCAGGCTGATGTGATCCCCGAGTGCTGTAATCGCATGGAATTTCCACATAGAGTAGTCATACAAAAGAAATTGTGAAAGTAGATCTCCAATAATAAAAAACAACAATGTTGGATAATAGCTGTAAAAATCTTTCCAATTCCCGAATTTCCATCCAAGTAAAGCGTAACAAAATAAGAAGACAAGTATCATGTTATATCCTCGTTTAGCATTTTTGCATAGTTTTTGGTTAAATGCTTCATTTATTCAGACTTTTTCTTCTAGTAATGGAATACCTTTCGCAGCCAAAATCATATTTCTATTGGAATGGAAAGAGTATCGGGTGGGGAAAGTAAGGTTACAAAGGAGATGAGTTAATGATGAAACGTAAAGCTAAGCATAATGCTGCTGAAAAGAACAATCAAACACCTTTAAAGAATAAGCAAGAGGCAGAATTCTCCGCTGAATTTTCACAAGGAGAAGATCCAGCTAAGGGAAAGAATAGAAACTCTTCTAAAGGGATGAAGGGTAGAAGCTGATGAAGGATAAAAAACAATCTTTCCGTGAAGAATTTGGTCAGGAATTTGGAGATGTTAATGCGGCTAAGATCCTGGAAGTGACACAAAAACAGCCAAAAGCAAAAGAAAACAAGAAAAAATGTTAAGCGGTTCGCTTAACATTTTTCTCTTGTTTATTGTGAAACAGATTGTCGGTCAAACTCAAATACGGTAGATTGACCTGAGGCTGGCTCAAAATAAGCTAATACAAACTGATCTTGTCCATCCTTCGATTGAATCGTTTCAAGGAGTGTATGCTTATACATTTCCTTTTCATTTAAGTTTAGCCGAGCGAAAGATTCACCTGCGATAGATGGTTGTGACAGCAAGGTTTGATAAATTGCAGACCTTTCTTCTTTCGTCAATTCATGTGTCCACCAAGGCTTTCTTGGTTTGTACTTCTGATTCTCCAAATAATCCAGTTTCATTAGACCTTCAATAATCGAAATGTTGTAGTTTGTCTCTGTAAATAAGAACTCATGCAACCTTTTAAACAAATCCTCCAGTTGATGTCCGATTCTTGACCAACCACGATTTTCCCAGTAAGAGCCGAATAGTTGGAAGAAATCAAATGGTGTTTCAAAGCATTCGGTCACCAGATATTCGATCGTCCGGTCCATACGATGATCGTTCCAATACTTTTCTAATACATCTTCAACCTGTTTGATTCTAACGATATCATCAAAGGATAAAACATTGTTGCCGAGGATTTCATAAGGTGAATGGTCCATGTACGTATATTGATGATCGTTGGCACGAATCCTTAAGCCTGTACCGCGAAGCATCTTCAGGAATCCTAATTGAAGTTCCTCTGGACGCAGTTCAAATACATCATTGAAGGTTTTCCGGAATGAATTGTAATCCTCTTCAGGCAGACCGGCAATCAAATCCAGATGCTGATCGATCTTTCCTCCATCCTTGACCATCGTAACGGTTCTAGTCAGTTTCGAGTAATTTTGTTTTCTCATCACAAGATCATTCGTTTCGTCATTTGTTGATTGGATTCCAATTTCAAAGCGAAATAACCCTGCTGGGGCATTTTCGTTCAGGAATTCAATGACTTCGGGTCTCATGATATCGGCTGTGATTTCAAATTGAAAGACGGTTCCAGGTAAGTGTTCGTCGATTAGAAATTGAAACATTTCCATGGCATAGCTACGGCTGATATTGAATGTACGATCCACAAATTTAATGGTTTTTGCGCCATTTTTCATTAAGAATCGAATGTCATCTTTTACCTTTTCTCTGTCAAAGTAACGAACACCTACTTCGATCGAAGAGAGACAGAATTGACAACGAAATGGACAACCCCTGCTTGTCTCGATATACGTCACCCTTTTACCCAATTGAGGCAGGTCTTCTTGAAAGCGAAACGGTGAAGGTACTTCCCTTAGATCAATTTTATTCTGCTGTGGCTTGATGACCTGCTTTCCATCTGCTAAGTAAGCCACTCCATGGACCTTAGAAAAGTCCCTGTCACCATTCAGTTCATCCAATAACTGCTTAAAGGATTCTTCCCCTTCACCGATCACGATAAAGTCAACGTCTTCCAGCCGCTCCAACCAGTAGGGAACATCATATGTGACTTCCGGACCTCCCAGGACAATGGTTACCTCAGGCAGGATTTTACGAAGGATCTTAATCACTTTGATCGTCTCTTCGATATTCCAAATGTAACAGCTGAATCCTATAATATCAGGTTTTTTCGAGAACAAGTCACTAGCGATGTTAAGGGTGGGATCCTTAATGGTGTATTCAGCCAATTCTATCTCATGTTCGGGCTCTGCAAAGGCCTTCAGACAACGAATGGCCAGATTGGTGTGAATATATTTTGCATTTAACGTACTTAAAACGACTTTCTTCATAAATAAGCTCCTTTTATACTAACCTCACATGGATGAGCCATGTGAACCATTGTAAACCATATTTTCCAACATATACGAGATGTTCGTACATCTAATACAAACCGTACTGATTATCATTTTATCTAAGGAAGAGAGAAAGCTCAATGTTTGTCTGGAATGAAATTAAATTTATTGTAAGTATTAGAAGGAATTTAAGGAAAAGTTACGAATAGTATAATAAAATAGTTAGTTTTTTGAAAATTGTGTAGAAGGATGATCGATGTATACCTTAAGAGAATAGATACTCATGAAAAGGGACTGACCCGTGTCTGCTATTGGGTCAGCCCTTTCTAGTGAGGTTTATCTTGTTTTCATTTCTCTTTTTGAAAGAAGTTTCTGGAGTTTGGTTGATTTAAACTCCACTATCGGTTGCGTTAGGCTTGTGAATAGCTTTGTCGAGAAAATCATTGTCAGAACCAATGACACACCGAGTAAGACTAATAAACTCGTAGTGGGATCAATGGTATCCTTCAGCTGGCTTTCCCTGAATAATCGGATAAGAAAGCCGTGGAGCAAGTATACATAGAGCGTATTTTTGCCCCATTTAGTGAAGAACCTTCTTTTCGTAGGGACAAAGGTAAAGAAGCTAAAGACCATCACAACGTTCAGCAGGTAAACAAATGCCCTGACCGCTAAACTAATGGTGTTGTTCCCTTCGAAGTCTCCATACGGCTTAGAGCCAAGTAACCATTTATCGGAGAATTCAGGGATGAAATACATTCCCAAAAATACGAGAACAAATAATGTACCTGCCACTATACGAGCTTTACTCGTTTTAAAATATTCGAAGTGCTCCTTATCCAAATAATAGCCCATCAGGAAAATCGGAAAGAAAACAAATGTTCTGGACAGACTTAGATAGTTTGAAATTACATCAGCAAATCCTACAAGCAGCCCGATGGAAAAAGCGATTGTCAGACCGACGGCGGGCTTGAACTTAAACCACTTGATGAAAACATACAATAATGCGTTCCAACAGAATAAACTGATGAGAAACCATAATGACCAGTGCGGATTAAGTGGATCCACTTCAAATGTTGATTTCTGATAAAGAAAGTAGTAATACACCGTGTAAATCAATTGAAACGCAATGTAAGGAAGTATTAACTTTTTCGCCAGTTTTTGAATATATCCCTTTTTATAAAATCCTTTTGCGAAAAACCCTGCCACAAGAATGAAGGCTGGCATGTGGAAGGTGTAAAGCGTTTTGTACAGAGAAAGGATAAAGGGATCGCTTTCTATATAGGACCGGATCAAATGTCCAAATACAACCAGGAAGATCAAAATGAATTTGGCATTATCGAAGTAATAGTCACGCTGTTTCATATCTTCACCATCTCTTAGAAAAGATTTATCCTAATTCATTCTTACCCTAGGATACAATGAGTAAAACATGAATTTCACTGTTAATTATCACCAAAAGTATGGGAAGCTATGCGAACTCTATAATGACCTGAGCCAATAGTTGTCTTTTAAAATAGTAGGGGGATGAAGAAATGACTAATAGTAGTGAATTGGAGAAAGAGCTGAATAAGGAAGAATGTCATCCCGTCGATAGGGAAATTTGCTTAGCATCACCCATGCCGATGTTCGTGATCAATAAAGAGTTGAAAATAGTCTTTGCCAATGAAGAAGCATGTCAAACGCTCGAGACCTCAAAGGAAAGGATTGCAGGCACGCTGTTCAGTAACTTTTTTTCTTCAGTTCCTGCCCCGATTGTGGCTCATTATCAGGAAGTAATGGAATCAGGAAAGAACCTTGAAGATGAAACTTTGATGAATATTAGTGATAAGAAAATCATCCATATTGAACTATTACTTAAAAAATCGACCATTTCCCCTAATGCCTATCTGTATTTCAAGGATGTAACGGCACTAAAGGAAAAAGAGCGGAAAGATCATATGAATGTCCATTTGTTATCGAATATCTTTCAGAATGCATCAGAAGGAATCGTTCTCTTTGATATTGAAGGAAATATTAACGACGTGAATCAGGCGTTCAGTTCACAGGTCGGATTGGAAAAGGATGAAATCACAAACAGGAACATAAGCTCATTTATCCCTGAAAATGCCCATTATAAAGTTGAAAAGATAAAAGAACTGATTGCTCAAAACAAAAAAGCCCGTGGGGAAATTCCAATAAAGAAATCACACAGCATTTCAATTGTTGAATTTACGACAAGTCCGTATGTGCATCACAAGCTTCATATGGCCATTCTTAGGGATGTAACCGAGAAGAGGCAGATGGAGATTCAATTAAAACGGAACGAAGAGTTGTTTAAAGGTTTATTTGAAGAAGCGATTGATGCGATCGTGTTATGGGATCAGGATGGCAGAGTACTTAAAGCTAACACTTCTGCCTTGAAGATCTTTGAATGCTCCCTTTCAGAGCTTCTTTCCAAAAGGATTCGTGACTTTGTTTATCCTCTTGAAAGCCAAAAGTTTGATTTGGTCATGGAGCAGTTAAACAGGAGCGGTGCTGTAAGGGATGAGGTATTGTTTCTAATGCCTAACAATCAGTTGAAGCATTTGGAATTCACTTCTAAGCTTCATTCTGTTGATGGGTATAATATGACGATCTTCCGAAATGTCAGTGAGCGTTATCAAATGGAGAAGGAATTACGGGAAAGCGAGGAGAGGTTCAGGAAGATCTTCGAAGGTTCACTGGACGGCCTGATTCTTACCAATCACAATTATGTTGTCGTAGACGCAAATCCTGAAGTGAGTAAGATCATTGATATCGAGAAAGATCACTTAATTGGTAAAGATGTACGTGAAATATTGAATATAGAACCCGGTGAAGAATCATATGATGAATACTTACAACAATTGAAAGAAGACGGGCAGGCGACATTTTTAAAAACATTGACTTCTCATAGGGATAAGGTTCAATACATTGAGCTGTCATCCAAGTACAATTTGCTCTCTAATTTAAACTTAACGATCATTCGTGACATTACAGAACAAATTGAAATGCAAGAGCAATTGAGAAAGTCAGATACATTGAGTGTGGTTGGGGAGCTTGCTGCAGGGATTGCCCATGAAATCAGAAATCCGATGACCGCCCTTAAAGGCTTTATTCAATTGTTGGAAAATAGTGTGGGTCAAGATCATGAGATGTACTTTAATGTGATTACTTCTGAGTTTCAGAGAATTGAATCCATCATAACTGAGTTTCTGGTATTAGCAAAGCCACAGGCAATTCAATATCAAGAAACGAATTTAATCAGGATCATGAAAGATACCGTTGAACTATTAAGTGCTCAGGCAGTCATGCATAACGTTCAGTACGAGGAGAGCTACCAAGCGGACCTCCCGACCATCATCGCAGAGCCCAATCAGTTAAAGCAGGTATTCATTAATGTCATCAAGAATGCGATTGAAGTCATGACGGACGGTGGGTTCATTTCCATCCAGATCCAAGAGACGGATGATGAAATGATTCACATTCGCATAAAAGACCAGGGCGGCGGGATATCAAAGGATAAGATTAAAAAGCTTGGTGAACCTTTTTACACAACGAAGGAACGGGGAACTGGACTTGGTCTGATGGTAAGCTTTAAAATTATTAAAGAGCATAAAGGAATCGTTCAGGTTGAGAGTATCGTCGGGGAAGGAACCATCTTCCACATTTATCTACCTAAATCTTAAAGGAGTCCTGTAAAATGTCATTTCATGCAATTGTGATGGAGAGCCCGATTGGGAAATTAGAGCTTCATGCAGATCAGAGCCATCTTATTTCGGTACAATTTGTAGAAGATGAAGGGAAAGCGAATTCTGACACGGATCATCCGATATTAAAGGTTGCACAAGAACAAATCAGCCAATTCTTTAAAGGAGAGAGAAAAGAATTTGATCTTCCTTTAAAGATAGAAGGAACAGCTTTTCAGAAAGAAGTATGGAACATCCTGCAGGAGATTCCTTTTGGTGAAACCTGGTCTTACCAGGATGTAGCCCTAGCGATTCAAAGACCAAAAGCTGTAAGGGCAGTGGGACAAGCGAATAAAGCCAATCGATTTCCCATCATCATCCCATGTCACCGTGTCATCGGAAAGAATAACACACTGACAGGCTATGCCGGTAAGCAGGTGGATAAGAAACAAACCTTACTGTTGTTAGAAAAATAGATTCAGTTACAGGCATTTTCCATAAGGAGAAGGCCTGTTTTTTTATTAGTGATTGATTTTTCCCGCTATTTAGATTAGTATCTAATTAGATACTAATCTAAATAGAAAGGGGGGGACCTGTTGCAATTAAGTAAGCAGGTAGCTTTTCATAAAACGATGGGGGACCCGACCCGGATCAAGATTGTCTATTTATTGGCATCAGAAAGACTGCACGTAGGAGCGATTGCGGGAAAACTAGGACTCACCGCCCCTACAATATCCCATCATCTAACGAAACTCAAAGAGTGCAATCTTGTTTATTCACGAAGAGAGAAGAACACGGTTTACTACTATTTGAATAAAAAGGTACTGAGTCATCATGGGAGTGTTCTTCATCAGTTCGCTCATGATGAGAAAGGGGACAGTATGATGGAAGAAAAACGAATGAAAGAAAAGCAGAAGGTGATGAATAATTTCCTGGAGAAAAATGGGCGAATTAAAAATATTCCTTCGCAACAAAAAAAGAAATTATACATCCTCGAGCATATGGTGGAAGGATTAAAAGTGGGAGAAAAATATAAGGAGAAAAATTTGAATGAATATATTCAGCAATTTCATGAAGACTTTGCAACCTTAAGAAGAGAATTTATCATTCATCAGTTTATGTATCGGGAAAATAGCATTTATGAAGTGAATCCTAGGGAAATGTGGGCCTCGACAAAGTTATAGGGGTAATAATATGAAAGTCAAAAGAAGAGCAGGAATCTCGTGCTCTTCTTTTCGGCTATTGTTCAATACCTATGGTTTGTTGGATACTATCCTCGAAGCAAGGATACAGGACACCTTTTTCCGTGATGATGCCGGTAATCAGTTCATGAGGTGTAACATCGAATGCAGGATTATAAACATGAACGTTCTCTGGAGCGATCAACGTCCCGGCGATCATTGTGATTTCTTCCCGGTTACGCTCTTCTATGGGAATATCGTCTCCGTCTAAGCTGGAAAGATCGAAAGTAGAAGAAGGAGCAGCGACATAAAAGGGTATATTAAAATGTTTACATAAAATGGCAAGCGTGGACGTTCCGATTTTATTTGCCGTATCCCCGTTTGCAGAAATCCGGTCAGCCCCGACAATGACGGCCTCTACACCTTTTTCCTTCATTGTATGGGCAGCCATGCTATCTGTGATGAGGGTGACATCTACCCCTGATTGCTGTAACTCCCAAGCGGTCAGGCGGGCTCCCTGCAGAACGGGCCGTGTCTCACATGCATAAACCTGAAATGCTTTTCCTTTTTCTCTTCCTAAATGAAAAGGGGCCAATGCAGTACCGTATTTACTCGTTGCAATGCTCCCGGCATTACAGATGGTCATTACGATTTGTTTATCCTTCAATATACTCAATCCATTTTCCCCTATATGACGGCACACTGCCTCGTCTTCTGCATGAAGCTGGATGGCAGCATGGAGTAGATTGGTTTTCGCTTCATTAACAGAAGAAACTGTCTCTAATACCTTTTCCAACCGGTTCAAAGCCCAAACCAGGTTGACTGCTGTAGGACGTGAAGCGGCGAGATATTTTTTCTCGCGTTGAAACAGATCGATGAATCCCTCTAACGTTTTCACTTCATACTGACATGCAGATTGGGCTAAACCGTAAGCAGCCGTAAGGCCAATGGCAGGTGCACCTCTCACTTTCAGTGTGATAATCGCATCATAATACTCTTCAATGGTCGTCAGTTTAATGTATTCAACTATGTTAGGCAATTTTTGTTGATTAAGAATCAGTAAATAATCTTCATGCCATTCTAGTGAAGTTGGAATGGACAATGTTTGTGTCATGATAATCTCCTTTTGGTTATTCAGAATGGGACTTTATTACGGATAGGAGCTCTTCGATCGAATGGATCTGTTTTCGTTTAATAATGAGTTCCTTACCGAGTGTCAAGCAGGTCCGTTTTGCCTGTAATCTTCGTTCTTTATCCGGGATAGCATCCAAATCTTCAACATGAGCGAGGCCTATCGTTCTTCTGATGCATTCACATCCTGCAAAGCCGATGCTCTCCTGGAAGCTCTTCTCCAATACATATTCAAGGTAGCCATTCACTTTTGTGTAGGCGTCTCCGCTTTCTTTCCAATGGCGGGAGAACGCAGTGGAGAAGACGTTCCACGTATTCTCGATGTGATAGAGAATCGTTTCCTCCTCATCAGGTTTTGAAACGGCCTGGAAAATAAGGTTGGCAAGGAACTGCCCGATATCAAAGCCAATCGGTCCATAAAAGGCAAACTCGGGATCAATCACTTTCGTTTGATTCTGATCTACAAAGATGCTTCCCGTATGAAGGTCTCCATGAAGAAGGGCCTCTCCTTCAGTAAGAAAGCTCTTTTTCAATTTGGCCACTTCGAGTTTCAAGGTGAAATCATCCCATAAATGTTGGACGTCCCGGGAAAGCTCTTCTTCAAATTCATTGGTTTCACTATTGAAGAATGGATCCGTGAATACAAGGTCCTCCGTGATTTTGCACAGCTCAGGATTTGAAAATTCTTTCACGTATTCCTTTTTCTTAAAAGGATGAAGGGCATAATCAGAGGTGAAATATAAGGTATTAGCTAAAAATGTTCCAATGTCATGGGAGAGCTGGGGATACTTTTCTCCTTTGATAAGGCCGGCCCGGGCAATGGTCAGTGCGCTCAAATCTTCCATGACTGTAATCGCAAGTGTCGGATCAGAGTAGTACACTTCAGGAACGAGATCCCCTACAAATGATCGCTGAAGCTTTAGGGCACTCGCTTCTATTCTTGCCCGTTCGATTGTCAACGGCCAGCTTTCGCCTACAACCTTCGCATATGGAAGGGCTTGTTTGATGATGATTCCTTTACCTGATTCCCGTTCTAATACACGAAAGACCAGATTTAAATTCCCGTCTCCAATTTCTTCACACGTTAAGAGAGTGCTGTCTTCAAAAATCCTTAAGCCAATTGCCAGCGCAGTTGCCGACTTTTCAGTAAGTGGTTGATATGCATTGAGTTTCGTAATCGCCATTGTCGTTCCTCCTTATAGTACAGTCACATGGAGACTGTGTTGTGGAGGCTTTTCCGTGGCATAAGAAAAGCCTCTTTCCATGTTCGAAAGAGGCTTGAAGAAGATATCTTCGTCGCCTCTTATCTCTCAGAAAGACAATCTTTCTGTTGGAATTAGCACCGTGCCTTACTGGATCATTCAATCCGGCGCATGCTGCGCCCCGTTTTACAACGGAATTATGGTCGGTTGCTGGGCTTCATAGGGCCAAATCCCTCAGCCAGCTCTTGATAAGAGTTGCGTAAACTATTTAATTGAACTTTCAGAATGTTTCATTTGATTTGAATAGTACCATCGAAGTATTTTCCATGTCAACGTTTTTTTGAAAAAAGAACCTTTTTAATAAAAATCCGGTCTTCGATCCTGGAATATCGGAATCTGTTTTCGGACTCGATCCACTTCCTGTAAATTGATTTCAGCTGAAACCAATTCTTCCGTTTTTGATCCCTTTGAAAGAATTTCTCCCCAGGGATCGATGATGAGGGAGCAACCCCCAAATTCATTGTTCGGGTCGCTTCCCACCCGGTTGCAGGCGATCACGAAGCATTGATTTTCAATCGCTCTTGCCCTTAAGAGGGTCTGCCAGTGATCAATTCGTGCTGCCGGCCACTCTGCTACGACATAAACAACCTTGGCACCTAGTAGAACTTGTTTTCTGAACCATTCCGGGAAACGGATGTCGTAACAAATCAATCCGGCCATCTTTGTGTCTTGTAGGGTAAAGATGCCATCTTCATGCCCAGGAAGTAAATAATGATGTTCCTCCATCAGCTTAAACAAGTGGAGTTTCGAATACTTTTTCACCAACTCGCCCTTTGAATTCGTAACTAAAAGGGTGTTGGATACCCCATCCTGCGTTTTCTGTGCAACAGAACCACCTACAATGTGAATGGAATATTTCTTTGACAGGGCAGACAGGAAGGAGGTTGAATCCTTTGCTCCTTCATCAGCGATTTCATCCATTCTTGTAAGGTCATATCCAGTCGTCCACAGCTCTGGGAGCACAACCGTATTACAGCCGTCGTCACTTGCTTTTTTCACCCAGTTCTCTACTTTTTTCTTGTTTTCTTCCGGGTGTCCGAACACAATATCCATCTGAGCAAGACCTATCTTTTGAATCATTTCTTTCACCTCATTAATGACTTTTTGGAATTTAATCCTTTACATTCTTTATTTCCCGTTATATCATTTGTGACTAGAATTTGAAAGTAATTAATTTTCAAAAAAATGTAGTGGGTGAGTGTATGAAAACCTTTGGTAAGGCAAAACGATTAGATTTATTACCTGAACAATTTTTCGCATCCCTCGCAAAAACAGTGAATGCTGTGGTCAAAGAGGGACATGATGTCATTAATTTGGGCCAGGGAAATCCGGATCAACCGACTCCTCCACATATTGTGGAGAAATTGACAGAAGCAGCAGCTTCCCCGTCCAATCATAAGTATCCTCCATTTCGCGGCTTATCGTCCTTTAAAGAGGCGATTGCGGCTTTCTACCTGCGTGAATATGGTGTGGAATTAGACCCGGAAACAGAGGTAGCCGTTCTGTTCGGAGGAAAAGCCGGGTTAGTTGAAATCCCTCAATGTTTATTGAATCCTGGTGATGGGGTATTGGTGCCCGATCCCGGTTATCCCGATTATTTATCAGGGGTAGCATTGGCAGAAGCTCGAATGATTAAAATGCCACTACGAGAGGAGAATGGATTCCTGCCTGATTATCGTGAACACTCCCGTAATGAGCTCGAAAATGCGAAGCTAATGTTTCTGAACTACCCTAATAACCCTACTGGAGCTATCGCCACAAAATCATTCTTTGAAGAAACAGTCACTCTTGCCAATCAGCATGATATATGTGTTGTACATGATTTTGCCTATGGAGCTATTGGGTTTGATGGAAATAAGCCCATGAGCTTCTTGGAAACTGATGGAGCAAGGGATGTGGGGATTGAGATTTATACATTATCGAAAACGTATAATATGGCTGGCTGGAGAGTGGGGTTTGCAGTAGGGAATAAAAGTGTCATAGAAGCGATCAACCTCCTGCAAGATCACTTATATGTGAGTCTGTTCGGTGCTATTCAAGAAGCGGCTACCACTGCCCTTTTAAGTTCCCAGGAATGTGTAGATGCACTGGTTTCAACATACGAAGAAAGGAGAAAACTATTAATCTCCGGACTTCAGGATATAGGGTGGGATGTAAAAGCTCCACAAGGTTCCTTCTTCGCCTGGTTAAAAGTACCTGATGGATTCAGCTCTGTAGAGTTCTCTACTTATTTACTTGAAAAAATCAAAGTCGCTGTAGCCCCGGGTGTAGGCTTTGGAGAATTCGGAGAAGGGTATGTACGTGTAGGACTATTAACCACAAACGAGCGGATAAAAGAAGCGATTTCGCGTATAGAAAATTTAGAATTGTTCCACAAAAGGGATTGACAGAAGTTGAAATTGGTGCAATAATCCAACTGAAATAATGAATAATGAAATTCTTATCAAGAGCAGGCGGAGGGACCAGCCCAATGAAGCCCGGCAACCGACTTATTCAAGCACGGTGCTAATTCTTGCAGCGATAATGCTGGCAGATAAGAAAGAGTGACTTTATCAAACCTCTTCTTATTTGGAAGAGGTTTTTTTGTTTGCCCAGGCTTATGAAATCAACTTGCGGCTAAAAATAGCATTATAAAAGGAGGCAGGACATCAATGAGTGAAGTGATAGCTACATATGAACTGAAGGGAAAGAGTGGTTCATTCGAGAAAAAGGCAGAAGGGATCGCTCTGGGATTGACGGTCGGTTCATGGACGGACTTACCTCTCCTGGAACAGGATCAATTGCGGAAGTACAAGGGGAGAGTCGTTTCCGTGAAGGAGAGGGAAGGGGAAGGTGGCTCCCGGGGTGAAGTGCAGATTGGCTATCCCGGTCATAATTATTCCAATGATATCCCGGCCATCCTTACGACGGTATTCGGCAAGCTTTCCCTGGATGGTGAAGTGAAATTAGTAGATATAGAGTTTTCCAGTGAATTGAAAAAAGCCTATCCTGGACCACGGTTTGGAATAGAGGGAATAAGGGAGCTGACGGGAGTACAAGATAGACCGCTGTTAATGAGCATCTTTAAAGGCGTAATCGGCAGGGATCTTACCTACCTTGAAACTCAATTAAGGGCACAGGCTCTTGGGGGAGTTGACCTAGTAAAAGACGATGAGATTCTCTTTGATAATTCACTGACACCTTTCACTGAGAGGATCAGTATAGGGAAAAAAGTGTTACACGAGCTGTATGAAGAGACAGGTAAGAATACATTGTATGCTGTAAACCTGACAGGAAGGACTTCAGAATTACGTGATAAAGCAAGAAGAGCACGTGAGCTTGGAGCCCAAGCCCTTTTATTCAATGTGTTTTCTTATGGCCTGGATGTTCTCCAGGAATTGAGGGAGGACCCTGAGATCAGGTTGCCGATTATGGCCCATCCTGCATTTGCAGGTGCTGTTGCTTCATCTCCTGCATATGGTGTGAGCTATTCTTTATGGTTAGGGAAATTCCTACGCATGGCCGGAGCTGATTTTTCTTTATTTCCATCTCCATACGGAAGTGTCGCATTAGATAAGAAACAAGTCCTGTCCCTCAGCCATGAGTTAACGAAGGATGATGATCATCTAAAAAGAGCATTGCCGGTACCGTCAGCAGGCATTCATCCTGCGCTTGTACCGCAGTTGGTGAAGGATTTTGGAGTAGACTGTGTCATTAATGCAGGGGGTGGCATCCATGGCCATCCAGATGGGGCAATTGGAGGGGGAAAGGCATTCGTCCAAGCAATTGCGGCAGTTTTAAGGGGAGAGACTCTCACAGATGCTGCAGATACCCATGGTGAGCTTCGTAAAGCACTATCTCTATGGGGAGAGGAGGTAAGGGTATAGTGACGCGTCCGATCATTTTTTGTGATTTTGATGGAACGATTACAGAAACCGACAATATCATCTCGTTGATGAAATCCTTTGCCCCTCCAGAATGGGAACCTATCAAAGACGGCATCTTGAATCAGTCGTTGTCCATTAAAGAAGGGGTAAGCAAGCTGTTTTCACTTATTCCTTCATCACAGAAAGAGGGAATTATTCAGTATCTATTAGATACAGCAATCATACGTAAAGGGTTTAAGGAGTTTGTAGAGTATACAAAAGAACATGAGATTCCTTTGTATATCGTGAGCGGTGGAATAGACTTCTTTGTTCATCCTTTACTAAAAGATTATGGGCCTTTTAATGGGATTTATTGTAATGAAGCAAATTTTAACGAATCAACCATAGAGATTCATTGGCCACATCCTTGCGATGATCACTGTGAAAGTAAAGGATGTGGATGCTGCAAGCCTTCCATCTTGAGGATGCTGTCTTTAACAAAAGGTACGGAGATCATTGTGATAGGGGATTCTGTTACAGATATCGAAATGGCGAAGCTTGGAGATACTGTGATCGCCAGAGACTATTTGGCACATACATGTGAAGAAAAAGGAATACCCTATCATCCGTTTGAATCATTCCACGATTGTATGGACGTCATTGAAAGAGGAGTGAAAATATGAATTCCTATCAATCTCAATGGGAAGAACTCGCTGATATTAAAAAGGAACTGGCAGCGAGGGATTGGTTTATGGGAACGAGCGGGAACCTTGCGATCCGAGTGAGTTCTTCCCCGGCTACTTTCCTGGTTACGGCAAGTGGAAAGGATAAAAGGAAGCAAACCGAAGAAGATTTCCTGCTCGTAAATGCACGTGGAGAGGCCATCCAGGATACTCCTGTACGACCATCAGCCGAAACATTGCTGCACAGTCATGTTTTTACAGAAAGCTCAGCAGGATGCAGCTTACATGTCCATACCGTAGCGAATAATGTGATCAGTGAACTGTATGGGGATGAAGGTGTCGTCACATTCAGAAACCAAGAATTAATTAAAGCGTGGGATAAATGGGAGGAAGATGATTCTTTGGCCATTCCAATCATTCGTAATCATGCTCATATCCCATCGCTTGCCGAGGAGTTTCGGTCCTTTATTAAAGCAGACAAAGGGGCAGTGCTCATTCGCAACCACGGGATTACAGTATGGGGAAGAACCGGTTTTGAAGCGAAGAAACTATTAGAAGCTTGTGAATTTATGTTTCAATATCAACTCACTCTTTTATCTATAACGAACGCGGGAACAATTACTAAAGGAGGAATACGATTATGACGACAATCAAAATCCAGGGAAAAAATCAGGTCATTGATAATCAGGAAGAAGTAGTGAAGTACTTAAGTGAACAAGGAGTCATTTATGAGCATTGGAATATCGAAAAGCTGGAGGAAGGACTAAGGGACCGATACGCTTTATCAGAAGATGATAAAGTGGAAATTCTCTCTGTTTTTCAAGAGGAAATAGAAGATATTTCAGAGCGAAGAGGATATCAGGCCTGGGATGTGATTTCCCTTTCCGAGCGAACACCTAATCTTGAAGAGCTTTTAAGGAATTTCCAACAGGAGCATCATCACACAGATGATGAAGTCCGTTTTATTGTAAATGGACATGGTGTATTTGTCATTCAAGGAAGTGATGGTGATTTCTTTGAAGTGCATCTAAACCCGGGTGACTTAATTTCTGTTCCTGAAAACATCCGCCATTATTTTACATTGAGTGAAGACAAGCAAGTAGTTGCCGTCCGTATTTTCGTCACACAGGAAGGCTGGGTACCAATCTATTAATATAACTTTTGGGTAGGCGAAAGGTGGAAACCATTGTCTATCCTTTTGTTTTTAGTAGAAGAGATATTTGGCGGAAAATGTCTAATTAAGATACATTTCTAGATATTTTGTCTTGTTTTGCGAATCTATTTACTTTTCTGATAATACTTGCGATAATTCTCAAGTAACGATTTTACTTAAAAAAGGCTAGGAGCTAAAAAGGAGTTTATAAGAAATGGGTCGTCTACTAAAACAGAAGTGGTTATTAATGAGAATTAATCAGAAACGTTCAGAAATGATTGGGTTGGGAGAGAGTTTAGGGTTGTGTGCAGCGGAGACGATCAAATGCAGTCAGCAATTAGACCAGCTTTTGAACGACTATGAAAAGTGCACAAATAAAGTAGTGTCATTAACCCTCCAAGAAACATCAAACGAATTTGGGCAATACATTAAGGGCTTATTAAAACGAACTGCTTCTTGAGACTACTCACCAAGGTTTTCCCTCACCATTCAAGGTTTACAAGAGACAATAATCTCCAACAATATCCACATTTAAACCAAGACAATCAATTTAATTTGTCGTTATCTCAATAAACGAAGGGCGGTTCGCTATATGCGTAACGCCCTTCGTTTATTAACTTTTGAGCAGTGATTCCTGTTTGACAATGATAGGGATTAGCTGTATAATATTTTGAAACTGAGATATTTATTTAAAAGGAATGAATGGAATGAACGAAACTCCAGACACAAAACAATCATTAAAACTTTTCATTGTCCTGTCAAGAGCTTTCAAAGCCTTAAATGAAGAGATAAATAAAAACATCCAGGAGAACGGTTTAAACCCTACTGAATTTGCCGTCCTAGAGCTTCTTTATCATAAGGGAGATCAGCCTTTGCAACAAATTGGCGGAAAGATTCTATTAGCCTCCGGCAGCATTACGTATGTAGTGGATAAGCTTGAACAAAAGGGCTACCTAAAGCGGAATGCGTGTCCAAAGGACCGTCGGGTTACTTATGCTCAAATAACAGAAAACGGCAGAAAGTTAATTGATGAGATATTCCCCAATCACGAAAATCGAATTCATGAACTGATGTCAGCTCTATCTCCTGATGAGAAGAAAGAAACGATAGAAATGTTGAAGAAATTAGGATTATCGATTAAAGACTTGTCTTATTGAGTCGAACTTCCTTCGCCCCGTCTCTTATGAGATGGGGCATTTATTTTGTCTTAAGGGCACGTCCCTTTCACATCGGTTCCAATATTCCTATTTCTTGAAATTCGATACTACAATAAACAGGAGAATTTCTATCAAAAGTCGAATAACTATAATCGGGATTATTTTATGAGGAGGCAATGGAATGAAGTTTGATCAGTTTACATATGAAAGGCCAAATTTAGAAGAGGTTAAACCTGTTTTCCAACAATTACTTGGGAAATTCAAGTCTGCGTCCAATGTGCAGGAACAGGTGGATGTCATGAAGGAACTGAATGATATACGGCTGAACATCGATACCATGCAAAATATATGCTATATCCGCCATTCTATCGATACCAATGATGAGTATTACAAAAAAGAGCAGGATTATATCGATGAAATGATGCCTGAGGTTCACGGAATGGTGACGGAATATTACCAGGAACTCGTAAACTCTCCTTATCGTAAAGAATTAGAAGAAAAGTGGGGAAAGCAGCTATTCGCTTTGGCAGAAAGTGAAATGAAGACTTTTTCACCTGACATCGTGACTCTACTCCAGAAGGAAAATAAGTTATCTTCCCAATATACAAAGCTGATGGCGTCTGCAAAGATTCCCTTTGAGGGGGAAGAAAGGACATTGGCTCAGATGGGTCCTTTCACACAATCTGTCAATCGGGATACAAGAAGAGAGGCCGCTCAAGCAACCGTTGCTTTCTTTGAAGAGAATCAAGAAGAATTGGATCGTCTGTTTGATGAGTTAGTCAAGCTGCGTCACACGATTGCGACTACATTAGGGTATAAGAACTTTGTTGAACTCGGATACTATCGCATGACGAGGACGGATTATACGCCTGATATGGTAAAGGTTTTCCGCGATCAAGTGAAGAAGCATATCGTCCCTCTGGCTACAGAGCTTAAAGAAAGACAAGGAAAGCGCATTGGGATAGAATCCATGAAGTTTTATGACGAAGGGTTTAAGTTTACTTCCGGAAACGCGGTTCCTAAGGGAAGTCCTCAGTGGATCATAGATAATGGCAAAAAGATGTACGAAGAGCTGTCACCGGAAACAAAGGAATTCTTTGATTTCATGATTGAGCATGATCTCATGGATCTGGAAGCGAAGAAAGGAAAAGCTGGAGGCGGCTACTGCACATATATTGCAAACCATGAGTCTCCTTATATCTTTTCGAATTTCAATGGGACCTCAGGGGATATTGATGTATTGACACATGAAGCAGGTCATGCGTTCCAGGTTTACTCCAGCAGAGGATTCGATATCCCTGAATATATTTGGCCCACATATGAAGCGTGTGAAATTCATTCCATGAGCATGGAGTTCTTCACGTGGCCATGGATGAATTATTTCTTCGAAGAGGATACAGACAAGTATCAATTTTCACATTTAAGTGAAGCACTAGAATTCCTTCCTTACGGGGTGGCAGTTGATGAGTTCCAGCATTTTGTGTATGAGAACCCTGAAGCTTCCCCGTCTGAACGGAATGCCGCCTGGAGAAAAATTGAAATGGAATACCTTCCCCATAAGGACTACGACCATATTTCGTACTTGGAAAATGGGGGGTTCTGGCAGCGCCAATCCCATATTTATAATTCTCCATTCTATTATATCGATTACACATTGGCTCAAATTTGTGCATTCCAATTCTGGAAGAAGATGAATCTTAATCGTGAGGAAGCGTGGGGTGCCTATGTTGACCTTTGTAAACTGGGAGGGAGCTTTTCATTCACCGGGCTTGTAGAAGCAGCCAAACTGGATTCTCCATTCCAGGAAGGGACAGTTGAAAAAGTCATTGAACCGATCAGACAATGGCTGAATGGAATAGATGATCAATCACTATAAACTAAAAAAAGGGCAGTCGCATACGTTGCGTCTGCCCTTTTTAGCAGGTACTCTCCTACATACAGAATTCATTGGGTTCCGGAAGAATTATGTTTTTTTGCTTCTGATTTTCCCTGCTTGTACATAAGGTGAAGTAGAAGGTTGTCAGAGGTGATGGGATGAAAAAATTAGCTGGTTCGTTTCAAATAGCTGCTGTTTATGTAGGTACTGTGATAGGAGCCGGGTTTGCCACCGGCAGGGAAATTGTAGAGTTTTTCACCCGATTTGGCTTTGTCGGGTTTATTGCGATTTTATTGAGCGGTTACTTATTTATTACAATGGGAACGAAGATTATGTTGAAGTCCCATGATATTAAAGCGAAGTCCTTTGAAGAGTTTAACGAATATCTTTTTGGGAAATGGTTTTCTAAAATCATGAATATCGTCATGATGATTATGCTGATCGGGGTTTCTGCGGTTATGCTTTCAGGAGCCGGGGCTGTTTTTCAAGAGCAGCTTTTGTTACCTAAGCAAGTAGGGATACTGTTGACGATCGGACTCGGTTTCATCACGATGATGGTAGGAATCAAAGGGCTTTTTGCAGTCAATACGTTCGTTGTTCCTCTTATGATTGTCTTTAATCTCTTTTTGATGGTTTATTCAGTTCGAAACGCAGCTTTTTTAGACGCATTTCTTATGATACCGCATGCTGAGGATGGATGGAAATCTGTGGTAGCACCATTTTCATACGTGGCCTTTAATCTGGCCATGGCTCAGGCTGTTCTCGTTCCGGTTGCCGGAGAAGTGAAAGATCGGGATACCATTAAGTACGGAGGATATCTTGGCGGTTTCTTCCTTACACTGATTCTCATTTCCAGTCATATTACCTTAGTCATGATCCCGAATGTGACACAATACCAAATTCCGATGGCAGTGGTGATGAAATCCTTTGTTGCCGGCTTTTATATGATTTATATCATCATCATTTATGGGGAAATTTTCACTTCCGTGATCGGGGGGGTATTTGGTTTGGAGAAACAATTAACGAATTATTGGAAGGGTTCTTCCCTAATGACCTTTACGGGTATCTTCCTCGTGATCTATTCGTTAAGCTTTTTTGAATACAGTGAACTTCTGTCCTATCTGTACCCGCTTTTTGGATATATGAGCTTATTATTCATCGTTCTTCTTTGGATGAAACCCAATAAATAATCATGGAGGTGAGAGTAAAATGCGGGTCTGCTGCTCATGTTAATAGAGACTAATGAAAAAGGAGTGGTGAACATGACCCAATCAAAACACGAAAAAGAAAGACAGTGGAATGTAAGAAAACAGGAACAGCATCCTCATGGCAAAGTATCATCCTTCAAGGAGCTTTCAGAAGGGAAAAAAGGAAAAGAATAAGAAAAAACGGATGCCTCGGGCATCCGTTTTTTCATGGCTCCAATTACTCTTCTTTCTGATGATGGTAAGAGTCGCCTGTCTTATATTGTTCGGGGAAATATTTATTCCGCACTTCATCCTTATCCCAATTTGTTTGTCTGCAAGCTGCAGCCAATTCATCCAGATGTCTCATAATGTACTGCATGTCGAGGTTTTGAAGGCTGTCATAGTCGATTCCTTCGAGAATATAGTCTTTAAACGTCCAGACCATGCGCTTCGTTTCTTCGCTGTTGTTTTCCCCAATCATTCTCAGTGAACGGAGGATTTCTGTAATAATGGATATGTCCTGCTTGCCGTAATGCCTTAACTGGTAAAAACTCTTGTATAGAAAATCGCCAAAGGTCGGCTGCTCCAATATGATTCGCACATTGTTTTCTTCATCCGATAAATAAGAGCTTGGAAGCTTGTGTTTAGCCAGCTTCGATAGAATGATCCCGATTTCTTCTATACAGTTTTTTGCTGTATTCGGATCATTGATGGCGGGGGAAATGGCTCTTAAGGCTATTTCAACCAGCTTTCTTATCCCAAGTTCAATGTCTTCCATGGGCTCTTTATCAGGTCCGAATACGAGATATTCCAAGTAGTCTTCTACATCAATCTCTTTATTCGTCGTCCAGGCTGTCATGACAGGGGTTCCTTCAAGTAAGTATTCACCGGGTGTTTTCACCATGCGGATAACTGCTTCATCCTTGGCGGCTTTATTGATCATCCCTTCAATATTGATCTGTTGTAAGTAACCCGATTGCTCACTATACACCAAAATGGGCTCCGTCTCGTCAAAGAGCGCCTCATTAAAGGTTGAAGGCTGTTCATTGATGGCATTCTTTCTATATAAATAACTATTATCGATTTTTTGATTCGTTTTGATTGTTATATTATGTATTAAATTACTTACCTTCACCCAATTGGAAACATGATGAACAAAGTAGACGAAAACAAATAAACAAATAATCGCCACTATACCGGCAAAGGCCGAAGAAATATATAATTTTTGTCCGGACTCGTCCTGAAGGAGAATCAACAACGTGATGCAGTAGACCACACCCGAAACAAAAATGGCTAGAACCCGTTGTGTGGGACGGTCATTAATGAAGTTCTGCAAGGTCCTGGGTGAATATTGGGACAAAAAAGTGGTTAATACGACCATAATTGTTGAAAAGGTAATCGTCGTCATGGTCATGATCGAAGACGCAATCGTACTAATGATTGTCATGGATAAATCAAAATTGGAAAACAGTACCTTAGGGAACAAAGGATACTTATGCTGACTCAACCACCAATCAAAATAGAAGGTGATGAGAGCAAGTGCTAATGAGATGAGTGAAAATAAAAAGGGTACAAACCAAAAGCTTTTCCTGGCTTTGTTAACAATGTGAATATTTAAATTCATGACGGGGGTCCACCTTACGATACAGTATGCTATAAGAGTATCCTTAAAGACATTTCCGTAAACCTTTCTCTTGTTTAAGAGCTCAATTTAATAGGGAATTTTCGTAAACACTATTGCTATTTACACACAGTAAGTACGGCCGGTGAGCATCCTTATATCTGATTTGGAATCTCTTCCACCTATAAATGCGCGAAATACAAAATAAGAAAATACGTTTTGAATGAGTGGTAGTGTGAAAACTTGGACCGTTCCTTTCCGCTCCAGGCACTTGCTTTCCGCGGGGAGGAAGTCAAGTGCCTTCCGCTCCAACCCACTCTGTGCTACACATTCTACATGCATATCAGAATAGATAGAAAAAAACGAAATAGCTTCTATTGTTTGTCCATGTAGAGAGCATCAAGCAGGCATATGGAACAAAATATTTATCGTCATGATTGCCTAAATTTGTAGAAAGTCTTTTTGCTCGCAAGGTAAGCAACCTCTTGTGAAAAGAGAGGTGGTCCTTTTTCTATAGATTGTTTTTGTAACTTTTAAGCTCTATCACGAAATTTTGTTATAGATGATGAGGGGAAATGTCTAGACTCCTGCGGAAGTAAGCTTATTTATGCCAATAAAGAATTGAAAGAAACAGTATTTCTACTATGACAAGCTAAAATCGACTGTACATATTTGAAAATATTGTATTCTAAACGTGTATGATATTTATATTAGTCTATAGTAAGAAACTCACACTTAGAAGGTTGATTGGAGTGGAAGGTGCTCGACTCCTGCGGGAATAGCGGGAAAGTTGAGACCCCGCAGGGCAAAGCCCGAGGAGGCTCAACTCACGCCCCGCGGAAAGCGAGCACCTGGAGCGGAAATCAACCACTACTCGCTTTTTCAAAAGCAACAATGTTTACGAAAAGAGCCATTTTAAAAAGGTGGAGTTTTATTCTCCACCTTTTAGATGATTGTACTATGCTTCAACTATTTTATAGTTTTTATGATTAACAACTGTTTTTTCTTCCAGTTCAAGGTCTCGATAATTTTTCATATACGTCAGATCAACGATAACCGAGTTTTCATTTACTTTCTCTACAATACCTTTTAAACCTTTTCTAAATTCAATCACATTTCCAATTTCTGCTTTTTTCATTAGAGGTCGCCCCTTTTTGCCAAAATTCTACAAACGATTACTAATATTCTGACGTAAACTCCAGAAAAGGTAAAGAGTTTTCTAAAAATTTCATCAAAAAAATTACTCTTGAGGTTTACATCCTTTTAAACCTACAATAGAGACATTCAGGATGGAGGTTTGGATATGAATGAAACAGAAATTCTTGAACAATTAAATTTATTACGCACAAAAGAGATTGAAGAAATAAGAGTGATGAAAGAAGACTTTCTTACCTTTCGATCTGTACTCGTTAAACAAGAGGATTTTAAACAGTTTCGTGGAGTGGCTCAGCATGGCGGTAATATTCTTTATCACTATTTAGATACACCAAGAAGTTAGAAGAAGCGGGGGATTTAGATCCTCCGTTTTTTTTGTTCATTTCCAATATATGTAGCACTATGGTTTTTTAGAATGCCTTGGTAGGCTACAAAAAACGGAAGGTGGTAACCATTACCTGATGAAATCCTGTTTATTCGTTGTTATCTTAATGGGGAGCGCTAATTAGGAGGTAGAAATATGATTAAGAAAAGCTTACTAGTAGGGATTGCAGCACTTTCGATTGTTTCATTCTCTACTCAAACTATTGCAGCTAAAGGAGTACACACTGTAGAAAATGGTGAGTCTCTTTGGGATATAGGTAAGGAGAAATCTGTATCTGTCCTTCAACTCAAAAAAGAGAACGACTTGAAAGCGAATGAAATTCATCCAGGTCAAACGTTAGCGATACCGGAAAATGAAGTAACGGTTGAAGATCGCGAGTTACTGGCAAAACTGGTTCATGCAGAAGCCAAAGGAGAACCATATGCAGGTAAAGTGGCTGTCGCAACCGTTGTTTTAAACCGAGTGGATTCCACTGAATTCCCTAACTCTATTAAAGAAGTAATCTACCAGGTAGCAAACGGTCATTATGCCTTTTCACCTGTTCAAAACGGGGAAATCAACAAAGCGCCTTCTCAGGAAGCGAGAGACGCTGTTCAAGAGGCTTTGGCTTTCAGAGGACAGGGACAAGGTTCTCTCTTCTTCTATAATCCCGTAACATCTACAAGCGATTGGATTACCAATAGAGACACATTGCTAACCATTGGAAAACACCGCTTCGCAAAATAATCATTACGCAGGATTTCACTCAATATAAAATAGCGTTCGGATACTTTTTTCTTTTCTCTACGTGGAATTAATAGTAAAATAGAGGGAAGAAAAAGAGGTGATGTTGATGAATGGGACCATTGTGGCTCGAATTGAAACGGTAAGATGGAAGATGATACAGTCAGGCGTTCGTTTTGGGCTTAGCAGTCCAGCCACCATTCAACTTAGTAAAGAGCTGGATGCCTTAATCAATATTCATCAGCGTAATGATCGTAATAAACCTACAAAAAATAAGATAGTTCAATAAATAAAAGGATTAACCTTGGAATGTCCCGGCATTTCCACAGGTTAATCCTTTTCTATATGTCTGAGAGAGGGTTGAGGGCCACGTGGAAAGGGTATGCTTTTTAGGAAGAATGATCAGTAAATCGTAAATGAAAATAATTGAAGATAGAGGGAGATGACAAGGTTGAATGATAAAATTGTCTGCATAACAGGTGGAGCGAATGGGATCGGTAAAACGCTCGTAGAAGAATTTGCGAAGCGAGGCGCAGCTGTTGAATTTATGGACATGGATGGGGATAACGGGGAGGAATTATCCCTGCGGCTTAATTCAGAAGGTTATTCAACACGGTTTCATAAGGTGAATGTAGGAGTCTATCAACAAGTGAAAAATGTCTTTTCAAAGATAAAAGAAGATCATGGCGTGGTGGACGTACTTATTAACAATGCAGGTGTTTCGAAGTTCATGTCATTTTGGGAGATGGATCCCGGGGACTGGGACAGCATTCTATCGTCAAACTTAAGCAGTGTCTTCTATTGCAGTAGAGAGGGGGCCGCTTTAATGAAGAACCGAGGAGCTTGCATCATTAATATGGCCTCTACCAGAGCTTCGATGTCTGAGCCGGATACGGAAGCCTACTCTGCAACAAAAGGGGGGATTGTCAGTTTGACTCATTCAATGGCCATAACACTGAGTGAAGTTGGGATTCGGGTGAATTCAATTAGTCCCGGGTGGATTCAAACCGATGATTATGAATCATTACGGGACAAGGACCATGACCAGCACCCTTCGGGCAGAGTCGGAAAACCCGAAGACATAGCAAGGGCATGCTTATTTCTGGCTCATCCTGATAATGATTTCATTACTGGGGAAAACTTAGTGGTGGATGGTGGAATGACACGGAAGATGATCTATGAGCATTAACATAGTTCTGGGGATAGGATAAGTATTGATAAAAATTTGTATGAACATAGAAGACCTACCGGTTACGAATCCAAGAAAGGGATGGTGACCGGTTTTTTATCGTTCGGGAAAAGGGATATTTTAACAACATACTATGGTATAATGAGGATGTTGTATTTCAAGAATATTCGATAAATATTGACTACTGTTTTAAAGATCAATAGATAAATAGAGGGGGAGCAAAGGTGTCAACTATACAAAATATAAAAAAAGAAATGAGCAAAGTCCTGATTGGAAGGGAGAAAGAAGTGGATCTTCTATTGATTGCCTTACTTCAGGAAGGGCACGTCTTGCTGGAGAGTGTACCGGGGACCGGTAAAACATTATTGGCTAAGACATTTTCACATTGTATTGAAGGAGATTTTAAGCGAATACAATTTACACCGGATGTATTGCCGAGTGATGTCACAGGCATTCAGTTTTTCAATCCAAAAACCCAGGAATTTGAATTGAGGACCGGACCAGTTGTCACTAATGTGTTATTAGCAGATGAAATTAATAGAGCTACTCCCAGAACCCAGGCAAGTTTACTTGAAGTGATGGAAGAGAAACAGATCACCATCGATGGAGAAACGGTATCATTACAGCCTCCGTTCATTGTGGTAGCGACGCAAAACCCGATTGAATCACAGCAGGGGACATTTCCTCTACCTGCAGCCCAGCTGGATCGTTTTCTGTTGAAGATTCCATTTGCCTATCCAAGTTTCGAAGAGGAGCGCAGTATTCTTAATCGATTTAAATCTTCACAGCCTTTACATACTGTAGAAAAGGTGATGAGCCTGGGTGAAATTCAATCTCTTTCAAGTCTCGTTAAAGAGGTACATATCTCTGAGGATATCGAATCTTATATCCTTCAGATCACAAGGGCGACAAGGGAGCATGAATGGGTTGAAGTAGGGGCGAGTCCACGTGCAAGTTTAGCTCTTTTAAAAGCATCCCAGGCTCAGGCATTCATAGCGGGGAGGGATTTCGTCAGACCCCAGGATGTCGTAGCGGTAGCGCCATTTGTCCTTCAGCATAGAGTTCAATTAACCATTGAGGCATCCCTTACTAGGACACCTGAAGAATTGATTGACAGAATAATAGAGATGGCCATGCTGCCTGTTGAAGCGAGGAAGGCGCAGTGAACTGGAAGCGCGAAGTAGTAGAAGACCCTTATATATCCATAAGTTTAGTGCTCCTTGTCATTGTCGGGGCAGCGAGCTTCTATGTACAATCGTATGTTGGATTGGGGATTTTCCTATTGATCATCCTCTATTTTCGCGTTCATCAATGGTATCTGCTAAAAGTTGGAGAGGGAGTCATGATTGAAAGATCCCAACGCAGATTAAAGCTTCATTGTGACGAGGAAGATAATTGGGTGTTTAAACTTGAAAACAAAGGACTTCCCATTTGGGGAGCAACATTGAAGATGACATTTAAAGATATTGTAGAGCCTACAAAGCATCCATATTCATTGGGAATTGCGAACGAGATCGAGGTATGCATCCCATTCTCCATTCGAAAAAATGAAGAGGGGCAGATTTCGCTGCCGGTCAAAGGCAAGAGAAGAGGATTATGCCGTATTACCAATATGCAACTTGAGATCCCTCATCTTTTCGGAAGTGGTAAGGTTCTCCTGAATCTGCTCGATTCAGTTCCAACCACCATTATGGTTTTCCCTTCTTCATCACCTGTTAAAATGGAGGAACAACAGCTTACATTAAGGCAAGGGGACGTATCTACCCCCCATTCTTTGTTTCATGATGTGTTCCACCCCGTAGGTACAAGGGGCTATGTACAGGGAGACCGATTTCAGGACGTTCATTGGAAGGCTTCTGCGCGAACCGGCGAGCTGCAAACGAAAATCTTCGCGCCTGCTACTCAAAATGAGTGGATGATTGCCATCAATATCTCGGATCGTTTTGCCATTACAAGCAAATTGGAGGGAATCATCAAGCATGCAGCTTATCTTATGCAACTTGCCGTGGAACAAAACATCTCTTTTTCCCTGGTCTTAAATGTGAGAACACCGGGACATACACCTTATTATTATTTGCCGCCAGGGACAGGAAGGAAGCACAGGCAGAGAGGGCTGGAGCTTTTAGCGACCTTATCGACCGATGAATTCACCATGCCCTTCCACATCGTCCTCCAGCATTTATATCTACGTCGACTGGTACCGTCCGTCTTTATTGTCGCCGGTTCGCTTGGGTCAAGGGAAGAGGACTTATTGCAGAGTATCGGCAAAGGCCATCCACATATCTTTAAGCTGAGCTTAGAAGAAGAACAAGGAGTCGTCACATTATGGAATCGTTCATTGAAAATTCCTTCCTAGCAAAACATAAAAAAATGCATTTTATCAAAATGGGGCTGTATGCAGGAATTGATCTTTTGTTTGTCCTGCTGGCCATTACGTTTCTATTTACTGGAGACGTCGTATTGAACCAATACGTGCCCGCTTTTGCAATGATGTTGGTCTTGATACTGACTTACACGGCCATATCCTTCAAAGTGCAGAGCTTCAATCCCCTCCTGTTATTTGCGGTGTTTGCCCTGGGGGTTGGAATTGGGATCCTATTATTCTCGGCGTCCTGGTGGGTTTTGTTTCCCGCTGCGATCTTTCTGCACTGGAGAATCAGCTCCTATCTACAGATCAAGGACCCCTCAATTGAAATCAGCAGTGGGAACGTATTGATTTTTCTATTTATCTCTGCTGTTTCTTTATTCTCGGGATCCATAAGACAGTTGGAAAACACATATCTGGTTTACAGTCTGCTATTTCTATTATTCGCGTTCATTGGGACCTTCACTTCGTTTCAAAGGATGTTGGCCAGCGATAGTAAAGGAGTAAAGAAGAGTAAATACAAGCCTTTTGCCCTCCTGCTCATCGTGTTTGTCAGCGGTGGGATACTTGCAGCGGTTAGTTCAGTGGTCAGCCAAGGAGTCTATTGGCTCCTTGAAAAAGTGTTTTGGTTATTCTCCTTCTTGATCGACCCGATTTTTAATATATTGATTAAATTAAGGGATTTGATTATGAAGTTTTTTGAAAGTAATCCGGAAAAGGGAGACGGAAATGAGATTGAACAACAAACGTATGATGAATCCCAGCTCAATACCCTTGGTGACGGACTTTCGTTTTCATGGGTAGATGAGGCATTGCTGGCCCTATTGGTTTTTTTTGCAATCATTTATTTGTTCAAGAAAAGAAAAACGTCTTTACATTTATCCTTGAATGAGGGGACAACCCCTGTCATGATGACCCGGGCAGGAGGAGAGGCTGATACGCATAACCAAAAAGAGCAGGTCGAATATTCTAAAGCAAGGGACGCAATCAGGAAATCGATGGGAATGTTAGAAGAAGAAGCTTACAAGAAGGAAGTGGGCAGGCTTCCGAATGAAAATGTCCAAGCATGGTTTGCTAGAATTGATTTGAAAGAAAATGCCCAGTTTTTCACTATATACGAACGTGTGAGATATGGACGTGGAGTTCCGGAACAGGACGAAGTGAATTTATTTACAAAACGAATCCGTGAACATATCGAATCCTTGAATACACGACATGAATAAAGCTGGTGCCGGAAGTTCTCCTTTCGGGCACCAGCTTCTTTATTTCATGCTCCTTTAGGGTATGATAAATGTAAATTTAGGAGAGGTGGAGCTAATGCTGTTTCAAATAGAAAACGTAATATTTAAAAATATAGTAAGCATCGATCATATGGAGATATCCTCAAACCAAACAACCTGCCTCATCGGTGAAAGCGGTGCGGGAAAATCTACTCTTCTAAAATTGCTGAATAAAATGAATCTACCAGATGAAGGAACGATTTATTATAATGAGACTCCTTTACAAGAAATGGACTCTGTAAAACTACGTAGAGAAGTAGTGATGATTTCACAAACGCCCTTGTTGTTCGGGGATACAGTAGAAGAGAATTTGCAGAAGGGTCTTATTTTTTCGGGAAAGCCCCTTGCAAGTCGTGAGGAGCTCATGAGGACACTGGAAATCGTAAAGCTGGATAAACCTTTGGATGGAATTGCTGAACGGTTATCCGGAGGGGAAAGACAGCGCCTGTCCCTTGCTAGGGTGCTATTGATGAAGCCACCTGTCTATTTATTGGACGAGCCAACGTCTGCCTTAGATGAGGAAACAGAGATTGAAGTGATGAAAAGCTTTATCGAAACTGCCAAAGGTCATGGAGCAACCATCGTCATGGTCACTCATTCGACCAACGTTGCCGAGCAATATGGTGAAGAGATCATTACCATAGCAAAATAAAAGAAGGAGAGAGTAATATTGGAAAAAGGCATTATTGATATTGAGCTGTGGAGATTTATAGCAGCATACGTCTTCGTTCTTCTATTGTTATTCATTGTGAAGTGGAGAGGGATTTCCAGGGAGAAGCAGATCATCCTGGCCTCTTTTAGAATGACCATTCAGTTAATCATGGCAGGTTACATACTAACTTATATTTTTGATCACCCAAGTCCGTGGCTTACGATAGGCATCATTGTAATTATGGAAGCCTTTGCCGTCAGGAATGTATTTAAACAGGTTAAATACGAGATGGATAAGAAACTGAAAGGGATTGCGGCCTTCTCTTTACTAATTGGAACACTCATTAGCTTATTCTACTTTAATATGGTGGTGATCCATTTCTCCCCTTGGTACGAACCGAGATATTTCATACCCATTGCGGGAATGATTGTGGGGAATTCCATGACGGGCATCACATTGGGGATCAATACTCTATTAGGGGGATTAATGGATCAAAGAGAAAAGGTAGAAGGTGCCCTCATGCTCGGAGCAACCCCAAAAGCAGCCTCGAAGAAATATGTAGATAATGCCTTTGATGCAGCGATTCTTCCCACTCTCAATAATATGTTAGGGATGGGCATCATCTTTTTACCTGGAATGATGACAGGGCAGATCCTTTCAGGGATAAGTCCATTAGTGGCCATCGAGTATCAGATTGCCATACTTTTAGGCATAGTGGGGAGTGTAGCCTTAACAGTCATCTGCTTTATATTAATGGGATATAAGCAATTATTTACGAGAGATGCCCAATTAAATGTATAAATACCATATAGCACTCCTGTTCTAATCTAGTTTTTTCCTGCATATGATAGAAAAGAATGGAAGGAAAGGAAAGGGGATAGTGCTATATGAATTACCAAACAGAACAGGCGCTAAGAGTGAAGAGTTTAGCCATGGATGTCTTAGAAGAACTAATGAAAGAGGACGGCAAGCATGAGGTACAGGAATTAAAGCAACTCTCAGAATTATTCTCTCGCTGCATATGTGACTTAGTAAACGTATATACAAACACCTCTGAAGATCATGAAATGACACTGAAGGGGACCATCATAAAAGCAAAAATCGGCTACAATATCATGAAGACTAAATCAGAACCGGTAGAAAGAAAATAGTATTATTTTGAATAAAATGACTCATACTAAAGATTCCCTCCCACATTGCTGAGGGGGATTTTTTTTTGATTAAGGTACATGAAATTTTACATAAATAGGTTCATAACAGTGGGAAATTTATGAAATACTAAAAAAATCAAGCTTTACAATTGTGTATCTCTTCATTGCATGCTATTCTTTTTTATTGAACAGCTTTATAGTAGGAATGGATTATTTACTAGAAATAGTTGACGTATTCTACATAATCCATTACTTTAATGAAGCAACCAAAAACAAGATAAATTAAGGAGTCGATTTACATGGCACAAAAAACATTTACAGTTACAGCTGAAACAGGAATTCACGCTCGTCCGGCAACTCTATTGGTTCAAACGGCAAGCAAATTCGACAGCGATGTACATCTAGAATACAAAGAAAAGAAAGTAAACTTGAAATCAATCATGGGTGTTATGTCTTTAGGTGTTGGTAAAGGTGCAGAAATCACAATCATTACTGAAGGTAGCGACGAAGATGAAGCGTTAAACAGCTTACAGGAAACGTTGAACAAAGAAGGTTTAGCTGAGTAATGTCCAGTCTCTTAAAAGGAATTGCGGCATCAAATGGTATCGCCATAGCGAAAGCGTATCGCTTAGTTGAACCCGACTTAAGCTTTGAAAAGAAAAACGTAGACAATGCTGAACAGGAAGTATCACGCTTCCAGGAAGCCATTGCGACGTCAAAGTCAGAGCTTGAAGCGATCCGTGATAAAGCAAGAGAAGATTTAGGTGAAGATAAAGCTCAAATCTTTGAAGCGCATCTTCTTGTCCTAAGCGATCCAGAACTACTGACACCAATCGAAGACAAAGTGAAATCTGAAAATGTAAACGCTGAATTCGCCCTTAAAGAAACAGCGGATATGTTTGTATCCATGTTTGAATCCATGGACAATGAATACATGAAAGAACGCGCCGCGGATATCCGTGACGTGACGAAACGTGTCCTTTCACACCTCTTAGGCGTGCAGATTGCGAACCCTAGCATGGTGACAGAAGAAGTGATTGTGATCGCAGAGGATCTGACACCATCTGATACGGCACAATTAAACCGTGAATTTGTTAAAGGATTTACAACAGATATCGGTGGAAGAACATCCCACTCGGCCATTATGGCCCGTTCAATGGAGATTCCAGCTGTAGTGGGAACGAAATCCATTACTTCCTCTGTTGAAAATGGTGACATGATCATCGTTGACGGATTAAATGGACAAGTACATATTAATCCGACTCCGGAAGTCATCGAAGAGTATAAGAAAGAGCATGCCCGATATGAAGAACAAAAAGCTGAATGGGCGAAGCTTGTCAATGAACCAACGGTATCCAAGGATGGGGAGCATGTTGAACTTGCTGCCAACATTGGGACACCTAAGGATCTTGAAGGGGTGAAGAATCACGGCGGAGAAGGTGTAGGCCTGTATCGTACAGAATTCCTATACATGGGTCGTGATGAATTACCGTCTGAAGACGAGCAATACGAAGCTTATAAGGCTGTATTAGAAGGTATGGAAGGGAAACCTGTAGTGGTTCGTACCCTTGACATCGGTGGAGATAAAGAGCTTCCTTACTTAAATCTTCCGAAAGAAATGAACCCATTCCTGGGGTATCGTGCGATCCGACTTTGTCTGGACGAACAGGATATCTTCCGTACTCAGCTTAGAGCGTTATTAAAGGCCAGTCCATTTGGAAATCTGAAAATCATGTTCCCGATGATTTCAAATCTTCAAGAGTTCAGAGAAGCGAAAGCTATCCTTGAAGAAGAGAAAGAAGCTCTTCTTAAGAATGGTACAAATGTAGCGGAACATATTGAAGTGGGAATCATGGTAGAAATTCCATCCACAGCCGTCATGGCGGATGTTTTTGCCAAGGAAGTAGATTTCTTCTCTATCGGAACCAATGATCTGATTCAGTACACAATGGCTGCCGACCGCATGAATGAGCGGGTTTCCTACTTATACCAACCGTATAACCCTGCCATTTTACGTCTAGTCAAAATGGTGATTGATGCGGCTCATAAAGAAGGCAAATGGGCAGGTATGTGTGGTGAAATGGCCGGAGATGAGATTGCAGTACCGATCTTACTTGGATTAGGTTTGGATGAGTTCTCAATGAGTGCAACGTCCATTTTGAAGGCACGTTCTCAGATCCGTCAGTTGAACCGTGCTGAAATGAAAGAACTGGCAGAGCAAGCACTACAATTAGACACCAATGATGCTGTTATTTCTGCAGTGAAAAAAGCGACATCAATGGAATAAATGTAGGTTTAAAAGGTTGAAATGAGGGTAATATATCTGTGAAGAATAAGGCACACACCCTTTGGGCCTTTTCATTCTCATTTCCCCCTTTCTTGTGGATTGAAGGAACAATATTGTTCTTTCAATCCCTTTTTCTATTTCAGGGAGTACATCATTTTGTAAACGTGCTAGAACCTTGAACTTTTAAAAGGATTTTTCCATTCCATTAAAATCCCATAGTCACATGATTCTTCATCCTTCAGGTACCCTTTAACCGCTTTTAATGGAGTGCGTCCTGTTTGCAGAAGAAACGTAATGACGGGATCCTTGAATTCTCCACTCGTTAATTTCTGAATATATTCCTCAATCGAAAAATCATCGGCCACTTTATGATAGGAAGGAATCCGACCGCCGCCGAGTAAGCGATCCAACTGTAAATGCACCACAATCTCAAACATGGCATTCATCAAGACTTTTCCAAGCTTAAATCCCCTGTAATCAGGGTCGATACATAGATCCACCACATACAATGTATTTCCATTCTCATTGTGAGTCCGGATATATCCATCATCCGTTATGTCTTCCCATGTATGATGCGGCTCTAACGGATCAAAGTCGACAATTAAGCTTGTCATACTCCCCACTAATTTCCCGTCCACTTCCACACACATCGCCCCCAGAGGGAAATGAGACAAATGATGGGCGAGCTGGTCCTTATTCCACCATAATTCTGATGGGAAGGGAGGTGGGAATGCTCTTTTTTGAACGGAAATCAAGTCGTCGAAATCATCCTTGCCATAATTTCTGATAACGGCTTTATAAATTTGATCGTTTCTGAAAACATACTGTTCTTTCATATACATGTCAGAACCTCTCTTCTCAGAATTTACTTGTTTATTATACGTTATGAAAGCGCTTTTTTAAAGTGTTTTACTGAAATAACTTTTCATCTGAAAAAAAGTGAATTTTTTTCAGATGGGCGGTTTATCATTCTGGAAAGCGGGTATTCTATAATTAAGCATGAAATTGGAGATTAATTTCTCACTAACACCCCCTTTTCCTTTTTTTGAACCAACTCAGCTAACTGGGTTGGTTCTTTTTTTGCTATTTTTATACCGGGAGTTGATTCGTATAGCGAAAAAGAAGAAAGCGAATAATAATCTTATGCTGATCCATTGAAGGATAAGCATGATCAATAAAAGGGGTGTAAAAGCAATGGCGAAACGTACAAAAAAGAATGATCCACAACAAAAGAACAAAAAAGGGTTCGATTCTTCTAAGATCAATGCGGAATTTGCCCACGAAATCGGAAGTGCGGCAACAAACAAAATACACAAAGACAAAGCCAAAAAAGAAAAAGCATCTAAAAATAACGGTGAATATAAAGGGTGACATGAAGAGGGACGGACCTTGTTATGCAAGGTCCGTCCCTCTTGTCAGGTTAGGATGAAGGAGTGGATACGGTCGAGTCCTTCTTTCAGCTGTTCCATGGAGCAGGCATAGGATAGTCGGAAGTAACCTTCTCCGAGTTCTGAAAAGGCATCCCCGGGTACGACAGCCACCTTTTTCTCTTGGGCAAGTGCCAAGGAAAAATCAAATGAACTCAAAAGAATCCGATCAGGTATTTTGACGAAAAAGTAAAAGGCTCCGTCAGGTTTGACGATTCCTTCAAATCCCATCCCAACTAATCGGTTGTATACATAGTCCCTTCGTTTTTTATATTCTTTCTTCATATCTACAGCATCATCTTTTCCGGCTGTAAGAGCTTCATAGGCAGCTTTCTGGGAGACGGAAGAAGCACAGGAAACATTGTACTGGTGAACCTTTAGAAGATGCTTAGCAATCGATTCCGGAGCGAATACCAGCCCGATCCTCCAACCGGTCATACTATGTGATTTAGATAAACCATTGACGACGATGGTTTGTTCTCTTAAATATTCGGCAATCGAATAATGCGAATCATCAAAGGTAAGCTCGCTATAAATTTCATCAGCCAACACAAAGATATTTCTATTCTTTAGCAAGTCGGCAATCTCTTTTAATTCTGCTTTTGACAGGCTTACCCCTGTTGGATTGGATGGATAAGGTAATATAATACATTTTGTAGAAGGAGTTAAGCTACCTTCAATAAGAGAGGCATCCAACTTGAAATCATTTTGTGTGATATCAATATGTACGGGATTAGCACCGCAAAGTTTAATGATCGGTTCATAGCCTGGATACACGGGTCCTGGGATAAGGCAGTCATCTCCTTCGCATAATAGCGTTCGAAGGATCACATCGATCCCCTGAGAAGCGCCGTTTGTGACTATGACCTCATTCACAGGGTTATAATGTACATTATATTTTTCTTTTACAAATGAAGCCGCAGCTTCTCGTAATTCGAGGAATCCAGCATTATGGGTATAGGTAGTGAAGTCATCATCAATGGCAGCCTTACCAGCGTCCTTAACATGTTGTGGGGTAGGAAAATCCGGCTGACCGATTGTCAGGGAAATGATGTCGTCTATGTCTGCCACCATATTAAAAAACTTTCGTATACCCGATATCTGGATGTCCTTGACCCGAGGGTTAATATACTGTTCCAATACGTACACCTACTTTAACAATTTGATTCATATTTTATCATTAATTCCAGCTTTTACGTAGTGATTTTGTTTGAATGGTGAAGAAAAAGGGAATGGATAAAAAATAAATAAATGTCAGTTAGGGAGAGCCATATGATTCGAACGAGTATTATTATGGAAAATGGGGAAATAGAACAGAACGTTCCCTTATCCAGAATAAAAGAAAAGGGGGTTAAATGGTATTGGGTGGATTTTTCAGAGCCGACCAGCAAGGATATTCGGTTACTTAAGCTGTATTTTCGATTCCATCCACTTGCAATAGAGGATTGCCTGGACGATTTCAGTCAGCGGGCTAAGCTCGATTTTTATGATCAGTACATATTTGTCCTATTGCATGCCATTAATCAGAAAACCCTTGAATCACACGAAGTAAATATGTTTGTGAACTCAAGTTTTATCGTTACCTTCCATAAACAGCCTGTAAGGGAATTAAATAGTGTATGGGAAAAAGTTCAGCAGGAAGGGGATCAGCTCAGTCCTTTTAAGATCATGCATGGAATCGTTGACCGGTTAGTGGACGATTATTTTCCGCTTGTATATGGGATTGAAGATCGCCTCAATAAAATTGAAGATAACACGAATGAAGAAGCTGATAGTGATTTGATGGATGAATTATTCGATATTCGTCATGATATGTCAAAGTTAAGAAGAACCCTCGTTCCCATGAGGGATTTATTATATCGAATCAGCAATTCTGGCAGATTGAATGCACTCAAAGAAGAGAAGCTCTATTTTAATGATGTGTACGATCATTTAATTAAGCTTGTCGAGATGCTTGAATCGTATCGTGAATTTTCATCTGATATCCGGGATAATTATTTATCCATTAACTCGGATAAAATGAATAATATCATGATGACTTTAACCGTCATTACGACGATTTTTATGCCTCTTACGTTCATTGCGGGCCTGTATGGGATGAACTTTGTCTATATGCCGGAACTCGATGAGCGAAGCGGATACTTTATCGTTCTCGGGGTTATGGGTATCATCGCACTGATCATGTTTGGTTTCTTTATGAAAATCGGCTGGCTCAGGTTCAGCACGAAAAAACGGAGAAAACGAAGAAGGCTCCTTCGTTTAAAATAAGCAGGCTAAAAAGCACGACGGCCGGTTAGATGGAGTCCTGGTCACGATGGAGATAATTTTCCTATGAAATTCCCGTAAACGGTAGATTTTTTTGAGAAAAAACGTTATATTGGTTGATGACAAAAGAAGAAGAATTGGGATTATAGATTAGTCTCGAGAGGTTCTAGCACAACCCTCTATAAAAAACTAAGGAAAACGGCATCCTTAGGTGTCGTTATTTTTTGTTAATGACGGCTTTAAAGCCAATGTTATAGGGTATCACAGAATCTCTTTCTTCTTTTCATGGCAAAAGAGCCTGTAGAAAAGAAAGGAGAACCTTTTATGAACACAGAGAAAGCGTTAGTCGTATTCAGCGGAGGTCAAGATAGTACAACGTGTTTATTTTGGGCAAAGAAAGCATTTAAAGAAGTAGAAGCGGTGACATTTAACTATGGTCAGAGGCATGTTGCAGAGCTGGATTGTGCAAAAGAGATTGCAGAGGATCTGGAAATCCCTCACCATGTATTAGATATGAGTTTATTAAATCAATTGGCACCAAGTGCTTTAACACGGGCAGATGAAGAAATCACTCATCAGGAAGGTGAATTACCGTCTACATTCGTTCCCGGGAGAAATCTATTATTCCTGTCATTTGCGGGCATACTAGCGAAGCAAATCGGAGCGAGGCATATTGTAACAGGTGTATGTGAAACGGATTTCAGCGGCTATCCTGATTGCCGGGATATTTTTGTGAAATCATTGAATGTTTCCCTTAATCTATCCATGGATGATCAGTTTGTGATTCATACTCCACTTATGTGGATCAATAAGGCACAAACGTGGGAAATGGCAGATGATTTAGGTGCTTTCCGTTATGTACAGGAAAATACACTCACTTGCTATAATGGGATTAAAGGCAGTGGGTGCGGTGAGTGCCCTGCATGTGAGCTTAGACAAAAAGGGCTGGAAGAATATAAAAGGGCAAATAAAGGGGGAGAGGGAAGATGATACAACAAATCTACCCGACTCCTGAGCACACTTATGAATTTGAATTAAATAAAGATATGCATTTTGCGGCAGCCCATTATATTCCACATGTGGATGCAGGAAGCTGTCAGGAGATCCATGGTCATACGTACTTTGCCAATATTACGATTGGCGGGGATCAGCTTGATGATTCCGGGTTCCTTATTAATTTCCAACACATTAAAAAGCTGATTCATAAGCGCTTTGATCATAAGGTCATGAACGAAGATGAATTGTTTTCTGCAGAGAACGGCAATGTGTTCCCGACCACTGAAGTTGTAGCGAAAGTGATGTGGGAAATCATTCAGGCTCATTTAGATACACTGCCTCACCAACCTAAATGCCTTCAAGTATTTTTAAGAGAAACACCGACAAGTTACGTCATTTACAGACCAAAGGTGAGACAATCATGAAGAAAATCCCCGTTTTAGAAGTATTTGGTCCAACCATTCAGGGGGAAGGTATGGTAATAGGTCAAAAGACGATGTTTGTTCGAACTGCGGGATGTGATTATAGTTGTTCCTGGTGTGATTCTGCCTTTACGTGGGATGGATCTGCCAAAGAGGACATTCAGCTTATGACGGCTGAAGAAGTGTGGAACAGGCTGAAAGAAGTCGGTGGAAACAAGTTCTCTCATGTAACCATTTCCGGTGGTAATCCTGCTCTGTTGGCTCATTTGAAGGAGCTTATCGACCTCTTAAAGGAGAATGGCATAGCTTCCGCCTTAGAAACGCAAGGAAGCCGCTGGCAGGATTGGTTCTATGATATAGATGACCTGACACTTTCTCCAAAGCCTCCAAGTTCGAAAATGAAGACGGATTTTGAAAAGTTGGATTTCATTGTTCAGCGTTTAATTGAAAACGGCTCACAATTCAGCTTAAAAGTTGTGGTGTTTGATGATAAAGACCTGGAATACGCCACAAAGGTTCATAAACTCTATCCTGATGTTCCATTCTATATTCAGACTGGTAACCCTTCTGTTTACGAAGGAGATACACCAAAGCTTGTGTCAAATCTATTATTGGATTATGAAGCGCTCATTGAAAAGGTTTGTGAGAAGGAAGAATTAAATCATGTGAGGGTACTCCCGCAGCTGCATACTTTGGTATGGGGAAACAAGCGCGGAGTGTGATTGGAAAGCGATTGAAGGAATGTCTTCAATCGCTTTTTGTTATTTTTGAGGGTTTTCACGGTGCTCCTGACTTATTCTCCTTTGTCCTTCGAAATAAGAAAGTTCATCTGGTTCATCTTTTCCATCAGCATTCTTCCCAAAAGCAATAATGGGAAGATTGTTTTGTGAGGGAAGGATGTGGTCACTAATTTCATCAAAATCAGGCAGGTTCCGGTTCTCTAAGTCCCTACGATCGGTCATATATACACCTCCTCCCCTTAGTATGCATAGGGATTCTTTTTCTATAACCACTTAGTTCACGGTATGGAAAGTGAGGGTTGAAAAACGTCTGTTTCCCGGACGGGTGTTACGACTTTTTTCATGATTACCTGTAAACATGTTCCTCGATTGTTCGATATAAGAAGAGTAAGGCAAATACTCATATTTGTATGGAAGGACGAAATTAATTGAATCAATCAAACAGTATTCTTCTTGAAAGCGGGACCAATGAACTTGAGATTGTTGAATTTGAAGTTCATCACAATACATTTGGTATCAATGTCATTAAAGTGAAGGAGATCATTCAACCAACTCCTGTCATCCCTATCCCCCATTCTCATCCTCATGTGAAAGGACTCATTCAATTGAGGGGAGAGGTACTTCCAGTAATTGATATGGCAAGGGTACTGGGAGTGGAAGAGGTGGAAACATCCAAATCGAAGTACATTGTAGCTGAGTTTAATCAACAGAAAGTCATTTTTCATGTACTTAACGTTACTCAAATTCATCGCATTTCCTGGAATCAAATAGAGAAGCCTTCAGAAATGTATTCTGGTGTGCATTCCGGAATAATAGGGGTCATCAAGCGAAACGAATCAATGATCTTGTTACTGGATTTTGAGAGTATCATGCTGGAAATCAATCCTGATACAGGGATCCGGGTGGAACAAGTGAAGAAGTTAGGACCAAGGGAGAGAAGGAATAAGAAAATTGTCGCTGCTGAAGATTCCCCTTTACTCCGCAAGCTTTTGAATGATACGTTGAGTGAAGCGGGATATGATGAAGTTGAGTTTTTTGAAAATGGAGCCGATGCATTCAACTATCTGGAATCACTTGTTGAGGGAAATCATGATATTCAACAGTCAGTTCAGCTTGTCATTACAGATATTGAAATGCCGCAAATGGACGGACATCATTTGACAAAAAGAATCAAAAGTCATTCTAAGCTCAATAAACTCCCAGTCATCATTTTTTCTTCACTGATTACAAATGATTTAAAACATAAAGGTGAGATGGTCGGAGCAGAAGATCAAATCAGTAAACCCGAGATTGCAGATCTGATTTTAAAAATTGATCAACATATATTGTAGAGTCAATTGAGATCGAGGATAATCATAAAGGGTTCAGACATTTGTCTGAACCCTTTATGACATATATGCGTTAATCTGCTAAAATCTTTGAGTATTAAAAGAAGCTATCGCCCAACTTTTTAAAAACAGGTTTTTGATAACTACTCTTCCCGTGCTTAGGTGGCTGTTCATTACGATCAGACATCCCTGTATAATGTTCTAAAATCCCTTTAGCCTGATGAAGTCCCATTTTACATTTAGGATTCCTTAACGATTGATCAAGTGAACCCAGGTGAGGCAGTTCCTTGAAATCTTCTTTTGTTGGAGGGATATGAAAGGTATACTCTCCGCAATCAATCAATACGTCAGATTGTTGTTGACTATTCCTTGGGTTGTTGGAGAAGTGAAGTCCAACTTTCTTCGCCTTACCTTCGCGTATCATCTTCATTAAGGCTCGTTTTTTTAATGAATATAAGTATTTTGGGTTACCTGCTGTTTTCGCATGACGATTCACAGTGAAAATAGCTTGAGAGAGGGTGATTACGGATGTGGAAGAAGGGGTAGATTTACTAGTATTCCTCAAGTTATTGGCTCCTTTCCATTGTATTAATCTTCATTATACCTCCTTTTTAAGGGATTGGAAAGGTACGGTGGGGAGTTTCTTGTTGAAAGTTAGTAATATTTTGACAGGTCCATTTCTATAATAGGAGGAATTATACGTCCCTTAAGAGGATAACACGGGGTACAAAGGCCTTAAAGTGAATGCTGTAGAGAGTAAAAATCATAAAGGCTCTACCTAAAGAATGTAACACATACATTTTCAGGTGAGCCTTATGTTTATCTTTGGGGGTATATATTAATATTCTCTGTAAAGTTGTACGGTGAAGATTGGAAATTGTTTCCTCCGTAGGGTTGTTGGTAAGGAGGGTAAGGATACCCCCCGTAAGGCGGATAAGGTGGATAGCATGCAGGACCGTAGCAAGGTCTGTTGAAAAGGAACGGGCTAATGGCCAACCCAGCTAATCCGCCTACTAAAAACGGTAATCCAAAGAAAGGGAAGAAGCGCTGATCTCCTCCTCTATACTGTGGATAACGGTGATATGGGTAATATGCGTGTTGATACATATACAATAAACCTCCTCTCTCTATTCACATTAGTGTATGGTTCATATCCGAGCTGCGCGCCTGTCTCACCTATAATGGGCAGACGAATGCAGTGGAATGTAGGTATAAAGTAATGTAAATTAAAGAAAATAACGAATATTCTTATAAGAATGTAGGAAATTCTTGGATTAACTAGTAAAATATAATTAGGATACATTATATAGAAAAAATGACAGAAGGCTAAAAGGATGACGAAGCCATGAAATGGACTACTATTATAGACACCAACGGTCAAGATCAACGGGTCCTTGACACGGTATTGAAAGAACTTATTTTGGATCATATACATGATATGATTTTCATTATGAAGGTTGAAGAGGGACCTTCTTTCAGGTACCTATACATAAATGAATCAGCCAAAAGGTACACATCCATTCAGCATGGGGATATGGGACGCCTTTTGGAAGAAGTGGTTTCATTCGAGATGGCCACGGATTTACAGGAGAAATACACCCAACTTGTTCAAAACGGTGAGAGCGTTACCTATCAGGATACTTTTTTTCATACGAATGGAAGTCAGGTTGTGAACGAATCAATACTGACACCCATCAAGGATGGATATGGAAAGGTAGAGTACGTTGTTTCCATTACGAGAGATATAACTTCGTCCATTCTGGAGAAGAAGAAATTAATGAAAGCGAAAGAACGATACAAATCCATTATCGAGCATAATCTGGATGCCATATTCATTCTGGACGGACAAGGTATCATCAAGGAATCTAACGGAGCAGGCTGCTCATTAACAGGCTATTCAAAAGAAAACTTGGTAAATATGAATATCTATGATTTATTTCACTCTCAAAATGAGAAACTCTTGACAGAATCACTAATGCAAACACTAATGGGAACTCCTTCAACGATTGATTATAGTCTTCTTCTTAACGAAGCCGGAGAGGAGAAAATAACTCAACTGAAATTGGTTCCCATCGTCGTAAAAGAAAAGTGTGATGGCTGCTATATTATCGTGAAGGATATAACCAAGCACCATGAACAGAATGAAATGATCCATTATATGGCTCTGCATGATCAATTAACGGGTCTATGGAACAGGAAAGCACTGGATGATCATGTCCCTTTGATCATTCATAATATGGAAGAAAGAGGGATAGAGCTCTCCCTTTTATACCTGGATCTAGATCGGTTTAAATTTGTAAATGATACCCTTGGTTTAAAGGGAGGAGACCGGTTCCTCAAAAAAATCACAGAGCGTTTGGTAACCCTCACGAATGAAGAATGTTTATTATACAGACAAGGAGGGGATGAATTTATTTTTCTGTTGAAGAATAGCGGTTTTGAAGATACCAAGACGAAAGCGAAGGAAATCTTGGCACTTTTCATTGACCCTTTCACTATAGATGAGCAGGAATTTTACATCTCTCCTTCGGTTGGAATCAGCCGTTATCCTGCAGATGGATATGATTCTAATTCACTCATTCAAAAAGCTGCTCAAGCACTCTTTGAAGTAAAAGAAAAAGGACGAGCCCATTATCGATTTTACCAAACGCATATGAAATCAAGTTTTCCGAATTATATCATCATGGAAGCTCATCTGAGAAGAGCCATAGAGAAGGGCGAGCTATACGTCCACTATCAGCCACAGGTAAACTTAGCGACAGGTACCATTGATAGTTTCGAAGCGTTAGTCCGCTGGAACAACCGTAAATTCGGGTTTGTATCCCCTGCACAGTTCATTCCGTTGGCAGAAGAAACAGGCTTGATTCATCAAATTGGCGAATGGGTTCTGGAGCAGGTGTGTATTCAGCTTCAAAAGTGGCGAAACAAAGGATATAAGACGGTACGGGTGGCCATCAACATTTCTCCCAAACAATTTCTTCAAGAGCAATTAGTAGATACCATTGATTTCTATTTATCAACGTATAATCTTCCCGCTTCTTGCATAGAAATTGAAATTACGGAGGGAGCCATGCAGGATACCCAACAAACATTAAAAATGCTGAGAAAGCTTAAAGAGCTTGGTGTGTACATTTCTGTGGATGATTTTGGAACAGGATATTCCTCTCTTCATTATCTGAAACGATTTCCCATTGACATACTGAAGATCGATCAATCGTTTGTGAAAGAGATTGGTTTGAATCAGAAGGATTCTGCCATAACGACTACCATCATCCATCTTGCACATAGCCTGGGTCTTGAAGTGATTGCAGAAGGTGTGGAAAGAGAGGGACAAGTTGACTTTCTTAAAGAGGCGAACTGCCAAAAAGCTCAAGGCTATTTCTTTAGTAAACCGATCGGCCCGAAGGAGATCGAGCAGCAGCAATTTGTTCTTATGTAACGTTCTTGCCCCACTATTTGAGGTAGCCATGATGATACGTTTTATTTTCATTCTTTTCCCATACGTCTGGAAATAGCGATGAAATGTTTGACAGAGTAGTTCCTATGACTTATTTTAAAGTGAGGAGAGTAAAAGATTCATAGACAGGCATAAAAGATCGAAATCCATGTGAATCAGAGTTCCGAATGCTTTATAAAGGAGAGGGATTATGAAAAAGACAAAACGTATGGAAATCCTATTTCTCCCTACCGAAAGAGGAACGATTAAAGCATATATTTATGGCTTTAAAACTCCTCGATCTTTAGGTCGGGTAGTCGTTTCATATAATGATGTTTCTATTGAGGCAAAAGGATATAGAAGAAACAAAACCATTATTAAAGCGTTGGCACAATTACACGATACCATTGTTAACAATCCGGATAGCTGATTTTTCAGACTGATTTTTAAGAAGAAGATATTTTCTTAAAAATCAGTCTTTTTTATATTTAAATTGGTTGCAATGCATCACTATATGATAAAATTGTGAGTGAACATTCATTCATAAATAAGGGGGAGTTACATATGGGAGAGCAACAAGTTGTAATTGTAACAGGCGGTTCGAATGGTATGGGGAAATATATGGCGAAGCACTTTGTAGAGTCTGGCGCAAGCGTCGTCGTAACAGGGAGAAATGAAGAACGACTACAATCGGTGAAAGATGAGTTTTCGTCTCTTGATGGAAAGATTGAAGTATTCCAAATGGATGTCAGGGAACAGGAACATGTAAAGGCCATGGTTGAATTTACGGCTGAGAAGTTCGGCAAAATAGATGTACTCATTAACAATGCAGCTGGTAATTTTATTTGTCCTGCTGAAAAACTTACACCTAATGGCTGGAAATCTGTTATTGATATCGTTCTAAATGGAACGTTCCTGTGCTCACATGCCGTAGGGAATTATTGGATCGAGAACAATCAAAAGGGGTCCATCATTAATATGGTTGCCACTTACGCTTGGAATGCAGGTGCAGGCGTGGCTCATTCAGCGGCTGCCAAAGCCGGAGTCCTATCGTTAACCCGCACTCTTGCCGTCGAGTGGGGCCATAAGTATGGTATTCGTACAAATGCCATTGCACCAGGACCGATTGAAAGAACCGGCGGGGCCGAGAAGCTTTGGATTTCTGAAGAGGCGGCGAAAAGGACGATTGATAGCGTCCCGTTAAAGCGATTAGGAACACCGGAAGAGATCGCGGGCCTTGCTTACTTTATTGCGTCAGATCAGGCGGCGTATATAAACGGAGAATGCATCACAATGGACGGGGGACAATGGCTGAATCAATTTCCGTTCTAATATAAGGATGAACTAAGGATTAAAAGCTTTCCCCCCATATGTCTGGACGACAGGGCAGGGGAAAGCTTTTTTGTTTATGTCTTTTCGATTCCACTTTATAGTTGTGTTATAATTATGCAAAAAAACATGAGTAATGGTGGGGGAGTGCGCATGGACGCATTAGAGGTGTTAACCAATATAGAAAAAGTGATTCCGTACTTTCAACCGATTTTCAGTGCGGATGAACATAAAATCATCGGCTACGAGGTATTAGGGAGAATAGGAGTGGATGAAGGAACGATCGAGAGTCTTGGTCCATTTTTTGGAGATGAAGAGATACCGGATGAGTATAAAGTGGAAGTGGACGAACGAATAACCAGACTGGCTTTAAGTAAGTTTTTAGATGAGGAACAAGAGGGATATATCTTTTTGAACCGTGATGCAAGGCTATTGATGCTTGACCACGGGGAATCTTTTCTGGAACTCCTTCAAGAGTACGAAAAAAAGGGTTTGAATTTGAACCGGACGGTCATTGAGCTGTCTGAAAAAACGTTTATTGGGGACTTTGATCAGCTGGTTCATTTGCTTCTGTATTACAAAACTTATGGAATTAAGATTGCGATTGATAACGTGGGCGGAAACAGTGGTCAGTTAGATCGGCTATCTCAATTCTCACCTGATATTTTGAAGGTGGATTTATACCAACTGAGAAATGATGCGGGGAATAAAGTTTATAAAGATATATTGTACAGTTTGTCAATGCTTGCGAGAAAGATTGGGGCGTCCCTCTTATTTGAGAATATCGAAATCAACTTTCAACTGCAGTTTGCCTGGTTGAACGGTGGTCGTTATTATCAAGGATATTATCTGCAGCACCCGTCAGACTCATTTTTGGAGCCGGATATCCTTAAAGAAAAATTGAAGGAAAAATGTCAGGATTATATTCGATATGAGAAAAAGCATCTTGAAGCAGGGTATGAATTCGCAGATGTCCTACATAAAGAAATCAGTCAAAAGTTGATTATGATAAAAAAACAAAGCATCGAGTTCGATGACATACTCTTTGACTTGGGGAAGTATTTTACCGACAAATGCTTCCGGCTATACATTTGTGATGAAAATGGCTTCCAAGTGACTAGTAACGTAGTAAAAGCTGATCAAAAGTGGCTGATAGAACCAAGGTACAAAGGAAAGAACTGGAGCTGGCGCCCGTACTTTCTGGAAAATATCATTCGTATGAGGATCAATAAGAAAGGTCTATTATCGGACATTTACAGCGATATTGATTCAGGAGAATCCATCCGGACGTATTCCTTCCCATTCGGCAACGGCTTGTATTTATTTATGGATCTTTCGTATGAATTTTTATTTGAGGAGGATGGTTTGATCTTTTAAATCCTGGGCGCCTCTGGTCAAAGCCCTTCCGCTTTTCTTGATGTTCAGCTACAGGGCTTAGAGGCTCGAGGTCATAAGCCAAAACTGACATAAAGGCAAAAAAGCGCCTTTTTGTCAGTTTCGACTTATGCTTGTCGCCTCTGGTCAAAGCCCTTCCGCTTTTCTTGTATAGCCTTTTCCTATTGGGACAAATTATTCTTAAGGACATTTTGTAAGGAGGGGCTATGATGAGTATATATATGATTGTGCTTGCCCTGCTTGTTATAGGGATAGCAGGTTATTCGTTGGTGTATACCTTTAAACTGGCTGGACAGGAAAAGCGGCTGAAGGGGCAATATGACACAGATATACCGGATGTTGTGAAGGAGCATCCATATATTCGAAATCCTATTTTCTTATCTATCTTAATTGCCACCATTCTCATTACACTGTTTATTATATATTGGTCCGTTCGCTATTTATCATAATCAAAAGAGACTGGGACATAAGTGTTTTGGTCTAAGTAAAACCCGAACAGATCTGCTTCCTAGTAGGCAGATCTGTTCGGGTTTATTATTTATTTTCGGTACATTTGATTTTAGCTGTTTCCAGCGGTTGATTGGAGTGCAAGACGAAGACTCCTGCGGGAAAAGTAGCTTATGTGAGACCCCGCAGGCTTGCCGAGGAGGCTCACGGGCTACCCGCGGAAAGCGTAGTCTTGCACGGAAATCATTAGCGGTATTAAGAACCTACACTTCTATTGTTCGTCTTAATATCGTGGCATTTTAGATTTGTCCCTGCCGCTTTTTTGGTTAAAAGTACCATTGATATTTGTGTTTGACTGTCACCAATAGGGGGAATTTTACAACCAAACCAAAATATATGTCAGTCTTTGTTAGGATTTAACGAACAAATGATAACCAATCGACAATTTTCCATTGCTACAATAATTTCAACAAGTTTATTAAGGGAGGGAAAGCAAATGGAAATGAAAAAATTATGGCTATTATTACTTATTGTAGGGCTCGTTACTGCGGCATGCGGGCAAGTCAGTCAAACCCAGGCATCAGAATTTACTGAAGACAATGCATTGTCTCTTGTGGAAGATGCCTTTCGTACCCAAGTATCACTAAGTGAAAAACCACAATCGAAGAAACAGATTAATGACAAGCTGTCACAGTATTTCACAAAGGATCTAACAGCAAGCTTCATAAAGGAAAATGTATATGAAGTTGAAGGCGGTTATATCACATTTGGATCGGACTTCGCACCACACTATGTTCCATTTTTTAAGTATGATGAATCTACTAACGTAAAATACATAGATGGGAAATGGTACGTATGGGAAGAACGAACAGCTGAGGAAGAAGGCCCTGTGTCCCAGGTTTCAGGTATAGAAGCTGTCGTATTAAGTGAAGAAGAAGGTACTTGGAAGATTTCATCCATTACTTACGAGGTACCAGAGGATATTCAATCCGAATAATCAAGAAAAGTTGGCCGTGAAAAGTGAATGGGCCAACTTTTTTTGTTGAATATCTTACTGTTTATTTGTTTAATGCTTCCGTTAGGGCTTCTAGATTGAAGCCTGAAATCACTACAGAGTCCACTGTGATTGTCGGAGTGGAATAAGACTTCAGCTCTTTTACAAGGTAATCTCTTGCTTGTTCATCTTCTTTGATATTGATTTCTTTGTATTCAACATTGTGTTCCTTCAAATACATTTTGACCACTTCACATGGTGGGCATTCTGGTTGAGTGTATAAGGTGACTTTTTTCATGATGGTTTTTCTCCTTTTCTTTGCCTTAGGAAATAATCTGCTATTCCCATTGCAGAAACGTTCGTATCCAGAGTTAATAATTTGAAAATCGGGTTGTCAGGATCAACGCCCTTTTGGACCATTTTACTCTTTGTAAGTTCAAAAAGTACAGCGGATATCGATTTTACGTTCTCTTCCACTGTTCTTGTGGAAGAGAACTGTTCCTCACTTTTTTCCATGAAAAGATCAAGCCATCTTTCTACTTCCCCTAATGCAAATGATACTTCTTCAGTGACACCGTAGTGCCCAAAATACAACCGATCGAGCTGCAGATCCCTATACATACGTATGGAATCCTTCATGTTTTCAGGGCTAAATTGATTGGGAGAAGTAGAAGGGATATAGAAGTGCTTTGACCCCACAGTATACTGGATTCCGCATGTGTCCCCGGTGAACATCCCATTTGATACAGGATCAAAGATACTTAAATGGTGATTTGCATGACCAGGGGTGTGGTAAAACGTTAATGTACAGTTTTCGCTCAAAGTCAGTTTTTCTTCATGCTCCATCACTATCATCCGGTCATCCGGAATTGGTACGATCGGGTGGAAAAGATCATCGAATTTCTCTCCATATACCGCCCTTGCTCCTCGGATCAAGCGTGTGGGGTCTGAAAGGTGACGACGTCCTTTCGGGTGAACGATGACCTTTGCATTGGGGCATTCCTTCAGGAAAAGACCGGCACCCCCTGCATGATCAAGATGGATATGAGTTAAAATTATGTATTGAATATCTTTAAGATTAATGTTTAACTTAGAGAGACCTTTTTTTAGATGAGGTATAGAAGGACTGGCAGATGTTTCGATTATGGTAAGGGACTCTTCGTTTATAATATAACTTCCTGTACGTTCCTGTAGTGATAAATCCATTAGATCGACTAACGATATTCGCGAATCTATACGATAAATACTCATCAGATCCATCCTTTCGGGGAGAATATATTTCTACCCTTCCATTATAAAGGAATTTAAGTAGAAAAAGGACAAAACATTAGATTTTACAGGATAGAATCTGGTACAATGCAAAAGCTATGACCAAGAATTAGAACAGGAAAGGAGAGACCAGTTATGTCTCAGCTTCTTGGAATTATACAAAGATTAAAATCATTACAAGAACAAGGTGAACAAGGGGAAACTCAACAACGATTCTTCGAATACAATGGAAAGAAAATTTGTGAGGTAAAGTATTTACCAAAACAAGATACATTCGAAATTGAAGTCATGAATGAAAAAGGAAACAGTTTTCCTTTTGATAACATAGACATTACAGCTATTGAAATTTTTGAACTTCTACAAGAAGCTCAACAAGATTAATGTACAAAAAAGGTAACCATTCGGTTATCTTTTTTAGTCTTTAAACCAATCGTCAAAACATACATTTTTCTTCCAATATGTTAAGATGGATAGTGTCTGCTTATTTTGTTTAAGATTGGCACGCAAATTCTTATTTATTAAAATGAGGGGTTATACATGATTTCATTGAGTAGCAAGGAGTTATTAGAAACGAATATTAAAGATTTCATTATTCCTTCTGAGAAGGTGGCTCATGTTCAAGTGGGGAATTCCTTGGAGCATGCGTTACTATTACTCACTAAGAGTGGTTACTCAGCCATCCCTGTGCTTGATCCGACATTTCGATTTCAGGGCTTAATCAGTTCCAGTTTAATCACAGATTCCATTCTTGGTCTTGAACGCTTTGAGTTTGAACAACTTGAAGCAAAGAAGGTAGAGGAAGTCATGACAACTGAATTTCCCAGCGTCTCCTTAGAATCAGATTTTAAGAAAGCACTTGAGCTTTTAGTGGACCATCCATTCTTATGTGTGGTTTCTGATGATGGATACTTTGAAGGGATCATGACAAGGAGAGTTGTATTAAAGCAACTTCAACGACAACTGTTTAAAAGGGATTGAACCCCACATGACAGTTACATAACGGTAAGATCATATAGGATGGCAAATTTGTCATCCTCTTTATTTTGTTTATGAAGACGATTCAAAGGAGAACAAGATGAACAGTTTAGAATTGGGTTCAATCAAAAGGACGAAAAAACCGCTTGTATTGATAGCTGTGATGCTGGCTATGTTCATGGGGGCCATTGAAGCAACAATCGTCTCCACCGCCATGCCTGCCATCGTTGGTGATCTTGGTGGCTTCTCTCTGTATAGTTGGGTATTTTCCGCTTATCTATTAATGAATGCCATCACCGTTCTTATCTACGGAAAACTATCTGATCTATTTGGCAGGAAGCCGATTATCACAATCGGGATCGTGATTTTTCTCATTGGGTCCGCTTTATGCGGATTTGCCCAAACGATGGAGCAATTGATTCTATTCCGATTCATCCAGGGGCTTGGTGCGGGAGCGGTATTACCTATGGCCACTACTATTGTGGGAGATATTTATTCAAAGGAAGAACGTGCCAAAATACAGGGGTATTTATCAAGTGTATGGGGAATTTCCGCCATTAGCGGACCTCTCGTCGGAGGCTTGTTGGTTGAATATGCGAGTTGGAGGTACGTGTTTTGGATCAACATCCCTCTTGGCTTACTATCGATTGTGGTTCTATGGCTGTACTTACACGAGAATATTGAAAAGAAAAAACCGGTTATCGACTATGGTGGTGCATTTCTATTAGTCGTAACCCTCTCATCTTTAATGTATTTACTGGTGGAAGGAGGGGTAAGCCTGCCTTGGAACTCCTGGCAGGCGATGTTTCTGATCAACATGATCTTCTTGGGGTTTGCTGTGTTTATTTACCACGAACGACGAACGGCACAACCAATGATGCCTTTTGATCTATGGAAGATTCGCTCCATTTTGGTCGCCAATATCGTATCACTAACAACAGGGGTCATGTTAATAGGCATCTCGAGCTTCCTCCCTGCCTTTGTACAAGGTGTCATGGAGCGGAGTGCAACGGTCGCCGGGTTTACATTGACGGCCATGTCTATAGGCTGGCCGATTTCGGCTACAATCGCCGGCCGCTTATTATTAAAGATCGGCTACTTTAAAACCTCCTTGATGGGGGGGATATCCCTTATAGCAGGTGGAACTATCTTTGTCTTGATGGATCCCTCATACGGTCCATTATGGGCAGCAATTGGATCATTCTTTGTAGGGGTAGGGATGGGACTTAGCTCTACATCTTTTATCGTTTCCATTCAGTCTACTGTCGAGTGGCAGGTCAGAGGAATTGCGACAGCCACCAATATGTTCATGAGGAATTTAGGTACGACGATAGGGGCTGCGTTATTGGGAGGAATCTTGAACAGCCGCCTGCAGAGACACTTAGAAGAGAGCGGTAATGATTATTCCATCAATGATGTGAATATGCTCTTGAATGAACAAGAGAGGGAGCAGTTGCCTTCCGATATACTTGAGTTGTTACAAAATGCACTTACAGGTTCCTTGCAATCTGTATATCTAGTCGTTTTACTTTTCGCCCTGTTTAGCTTTATCGGTATCTTGTTTCTACCCCGGGACCAATCTCTAAAGAAATAGATTTTTCCCAAGCTGTAATATTAGAATGAGCGTGATCACGTTTAATAAAATTTGTACATGTTTCGTTGAAAGCTTAGCTGCTACCCTTACTGCCACTTGAGCCCCGATTAGTGCACCCAGTGCAAAAGGGATGGCAGCACCCCATTCTACGTGGCCATTGTGAAAATAGACTGTAAATGCTCCCAAGCAGCTTACAAAAGTCTGAAAGCGGGTGAGGGCTACCGATTTTAAATATGAAAGCCCGTGTAACAGATGAGTGTACATGAGCATGGTTGCCTGCCCTGGCCCGAACAATCCGTCATACGTACTGATTAAGTACAAAAATCCATAAACCCGAAATGACTTCCGTTTCACCTTCTTTGGCTTGAATCCTTTTATGATACTTAGTAATAGGGCAAATAACAGAAAGAAAAAGGCCATCCATTCGAGCAAAGAAGCAGAAATTCTATCCGAGAAAAATGCCCCTGTCAACCCGCCTGCAAGGGCAATAGGAAGAATAGGAAAACATTCTTTCCACGTAACTTTTCGATCCTTTATTAAATAAACAAAGCTTGAAAAAGAACTCATGATATTTGAAAATTTGGCCGTGGCAATAGCTGTATGAATGGGCAAACCAAGTAAAAGCATCACCGGCATACCAATCAATCCCCCGCTTCCTGCCAACGTTCCAATAAGTGCTACCACCAATCCAGTGAAAAAGAGAATCACTTCCATTTTCAGGCACCTCCCTTTGTTTCTACTATCAGTCTATTCCATTCTTGATAATAATGAAATTTTATATTAATTAAGATATAATATAAGAAAAACTTATGAAGGTGAAAATGATGGCGTTCTCAGAATATCAATTACTGCACGTACTGGCTCAGGAAATGAACATGCGTAAAGCAGCAGAGCGGCTGTTTGTATCACAGCCGGCACTGTCACAAAGACTCCAGACGATTGAAAAGGATTGGGGTACCAGATTATTCCTTCGCTCTCAAAAAGGTCTGGCCTTAACCCCGGCCGGAGAACTTGTGGTGAAGTTGGCTGAAGAAATGCTGCTGAAGGAAGAAAGTGTGAAGGAAAGAATTCAAGCATTGGAGTTCGAGGTTCATGGAACATTGAAGATTGCGTGTGCCTCGATTGTAGGTCAGAATTGGCTTCCTAAAGTACTTAAAAGGTTTGTGGAAACCTATCCGCATGCCAAGATCTCGTTAATGACAGGGTGGAGCAGTGAAATTCTTAAAGCGATTTATGAAAATGAAGTGCATATCGGGATCATCCGGGGCACTCCTGATTGGAAGGGCCCCAAACACCATCTCTTTCAAGATACACTGTACTTAGTCGATAGAGAAATTCAATCGATTGAAGAAGTCATGAAAACGGATCGACCGTTTATCCAATTTAAAAGTGACTCGAATTATTATCAGGAAATTCAGGACTGGTGGCATCGGCAATTTCAGACAACCCCAAAGCGAACGATCGTTGTTGATCAAATTGAAACATGTAAGCAGATGACATTAAACGGAATCGGCTACGCCATTTTACCCGCAATCACGTTAGACGGGATGGAAGAAGACATTTATAAAATCCCTTTAATCGATGAACATGATTCTCTGATACACAGGGACACCTGGTTACTTGGTTATGAATCCGCCTTTCAATTAAGACAAGTGGAAGCATTTGTTGAAGTTGTAAACGAATTCATTCATGAAAACTCATAGGATTCGCGTTTTTGGCTTGTCTTCCACTCTTTAATTTGATAAAGTAATTCAAGAAACGAATTCTGAATTTATACATAATTACGGAGGGTATTCATATGAAAATGATGGACGCAAACGAAATTATTTCTTTTATTCAAAATAGTACCAAATCAACCCCTGTGAAGGTCTATGTGAAAGGTGACATAGAGGCAATCGACTTTGGTTCATCTTCCCAAACCTTCCTTCAAGGGAATTCCGGTGTCGTATTCGGGGAGTGGAGCGAGCTTTCTACTGTTCTCGAAGAAAATAAAGATAAAATCGAAGACTACGTATTAGAAAATGATCGCCGAAATTCTGCGATTCCTCTTCTTGACCTAAAAGGGGTTAAAGCGCGTATTGAGCCTGGTGCCATCATTCGCGATCAAGTAGAAATCGGTGACAATGCAGTGATTATGATGGGTGCAATGATCAATATCGGTTCTGTAGTAGGTGCGGGAACGATGATTGATATGAATGTCGTACTTGGTGGCCGTGCTACAGTAGGAAAGAATTGTCATATCGGAGCGGGTGCAGTGCTTGCCGGGGTCATTGAACCACCATCGGCAAAACCCGTCGTCATCGAAGACGATGTAGTCATCGGCGCCAATGCCGTTGTCCTTGAAGGTGTAACAGTCGGAAAAGGAGCTGTCGTTGCAGCTGGAGCGATTGTCGTGGATGATGTAGCTCCATACACGGTTGTGGCTGGTACTCCCGCGAAGAAATTAAAAGACATTGATGAAAAGACAAAATCAAAGACTGAAATAAAACAAGAATTACGTCAACTGTAATCATTTCAACAATAGCATCATCAAGGAGAGAACGGACGGCTGGCGTCTGTTCTTTTCTTGTAATGTCTCATTTTCACTATCTATCCATCTATTATTCATGTAAGGAGGGTACCCATGTCTACAGTAGACTTTAAGTCGATTAGGAGAGATCTCCATCAAATCCCTGAACTTGGGTTTCAAGAGTTTAAAACACACCAATACCTATTGAATTATGTTTCAAGCCTGCCTGCTGACCGATTAGAGATTAAGCCTTGGAGAACAGGGCTCTTCGTTAAGGTTCATGGCACGGATCCTACAAGGATGATCGGCTACCGCGGGGACATTGATGGCCTGCCGATCACGGAAGAAACGGGATTGGATTTTCCTTCATCACATGAAGGGAGGATGCATGCCTGCGGCCATGATTTTCATATGGCGATTGAGCTCGGGGTATTAACCCATTTCGTTCACCACCCGATAGAAGATGATCTTCTGTTCATCTTTCAACCGGCAGAGGAGGGACCTGGTGGAGCGAAGCCCATGCTTGAAAGTGAGATGATGAAGGAATGGATGCCCGACGTGATCTTCGCACTTCACATTGCACCGGAATATGAAGTAGGGACGGTTGCTGTTAAAGAGGGGCTGCTTTTTGCCAATACGTCTGAGTTATTTATTGACTTTAAAGGAAAAGGAGGCCATGCTGCTTATCCTCACCATACGAAGGATATGATTGTCGTGGCATCTTCCTTTGTCACACAATTACAGTCGATCGTCTCGAGGAATGTCGATCCATTAGACAGTGCGGTCATCACTGTCGGCAAAATGGTAAGTGGGACGGTGCAGAATATCATCGCTGAAACAGCAAGATTGGAAGGTACCATCCGTACCCTTTCATCCGAGTCGATGGAAAATGTAAAAAAACGGTTGGAAGCGTTAATCGAAGGTATGAAAATCAGTTATGATTGTGATATTGAAGTGGATTATGGCAGCATGTATCGCCAGGTCTACAATGATCCGGAATGGACAAATCATTTCATTTCTTTCCTCCAAAAAACGAATCGGAACCTCGTAATCTGTAAAGAAGCTATGACCGGTGAAGACTTTGGTTATATGCTTGAGGAAATACCAGGCTTTATGTTTTGGCTTGGGGTGAATTCTCCATTTGGACTGCACCATTCTAAATTAAACCCTGATGAGAAAGCGATAGACTTTGCCATCTCCCTTCTCTCAGATTATATTGGCGGATTAAAATAATGAGTAAAAATCACGGAACGATATCTACACATATCGTTCCGTGATTTTTTTGTTTATTTAAAAGTCTCTTTTCGCAAGGCTCTATTCGTACAGTTTGTGGCTATTGTAGAGGAGAAAGTAATAGTTGATTTCCGCTCCAGGATGCTCGCTTTCCGCGGGGCTGGCGGTGAGCCTCCTCGGCTGCGCCTCCGGGGTCTCACCTGTCCAGCTACGGGGCTTAGGGGCTCGAGGTCATAAGCCAAGTCTGCCAAAAAGGCAAAGTGCGCCTTTCCGGCAGACTCGTCTTATGCTTGTCGCCCCTGAGCAAAGCCCCTCCGCTTTTCGTACTGTCCAGCTATTCCCGCAGGAGTCGAGCCTCCTGCAGCGAGAATCAACTTTCTAAGCATGAATCCTTAATGGAAAACAATAAAAACAAGAATTTTAGCAAACCATCTCATTTAAGGTAAGTAGAGATTGATCTTCCTTTTAAGAAAAAGAATATTTTTTCTAGTTACGTTGTTATCTTGCACACCTTGAAGATCTGTTATGAAAATCCTATTAAAGATGGTAAGGGGATTTCGTGATAGAGCTTAATGTAAAAATAACATACGGATTACTTCTCACTTTACTAGATATTATTTATCGTGTGAGAATTATGAGTTTCTATAAAACTTTCATTTCCACCTTTTTAGATAGTTTGTTTTTCAATACTTACAGGCAGTAAAAAAGTAATAGCACAGAGTGGATTGTAGCGGAAGGCACTTGACTCCTGCGGGAGATAGAGGAAAGGTCGAGACCCCGCAGGGCAAAGCCCGAGGAGGCTCGACTTCCTCCCCGCGGAAAGGAAGTGCCTGGAGCGGAAAGGAACGGACCGTGTTTCACATTACCACTCATAGAAACTATGTATACGAAAAGAGCTATTTAAAAAGAAATTAACATTAATTTCTAAAACGGTCTTGCTAAGAGTTGAAGATAGTGTAAAATTACACTTAAGGTAGAAGGGGAACTGAGGAAAAAGATAAAAATAATAGAAACTTTTCCCATAATGATTTCGTCTATCTTGTAGAGAGAAAGAAAGAGGGGAATGCATGTGAAAAGATGGAGGAAAGCAATATTTGTAATGACATTAGGGTTCTTGATGTTTCTTTTCATGGAAGATACATCACTCGCACAAGCGAAAATTAAAATTTCAGTGGAAGAAGGAATCGATGGAAAGGTGAAGGAGGGAAGAGGCTTCCCCCTTAAGGTAACCGTTGAAAATACAGGTTCTGATTTCAAGGGGGATCTATTGTTTGACTATGCTCCCTCCTATCAGACTGGAGGGGCAAGAGCGTTATCCGTAGATGTGCCGGCAAATTCAAAACGTACATACACATTATCCATCCCAGGATTCAATGATGAAATCAGGCATAACTCCAATCAGGAAACCATTCATTTGTTCCAAGGATCTTGGGAGAAAGGGAAAGAGATAAAATTTAAAGGAGATAAACGATTAACTCCGAATTTCATCTATAGCAATTATACGACCATCGGTTTATTGAGTGAAAACCCTGACCGTTTGAAGGGAATTAAAGGGACAAACATGGGAGGGAATCGGGTAGAGGCTCTAACGCTCACAAAGGAAAATATGCCTGAAGAGAAGAGCGGGTTTCAAATGCTTGATTATCTTATCATTGACCAATTTAACATCTCAGAACTTAGCAAGGATCAACAAAGAGCGTTGAAAAGCTGGGTTGAAACAGGTGGGGTTTTATTTATAGGGGGGGCTCCTCATTTAGAGGATACTCTTGGCTCTGTAGCGCCTATGGCTCCTCTTACTTTCAGGGGAGAATCGACACTCTCCGATACTTCCACCTTTAATGTGAAGAAGAATATTAAGGCTTCTTTTAACTCATTACCAATCTTTAAAGGTACCGTTAAACCAGAATCGAATGTTCTGGTTGAGCAAGACGGGATCCCGTTGGTTGTGAAAAGTTCTGAAGGCTTAGGAGAAGTGTGGCAGACTGCATTCTCACTGGGTGACCCTGCACTGAATGCATGGGATAGCTATGACGAATGGTTTTCGAATGTCCTTTCTAAAACAGAGCCATACTTCCTGCTTGGACAGTCCAACGGAGATCAAAGTTTCCTGGAGAGAATTTATTATGAAGTAGCTGACAGTAATGAGCTCTTTCCGACTACCAATTTTAAAGTAAGTACACTCGTCATCATTCTCATCATTTACTTGATTGTCCTTGTACCTCTGCTTTATTTCTTATTAAGAAAAGTGGATAAGCGTGAACAAGCATGGTGGATCATTCCTGCCATCTCGGTCCTCGTTTCCTCAGGGATCTTTATCACCGGAGCTAAAGATAGAATCTCGAAGCCTCATTTGAATCAAATGAGTATCTTAAAAGTCGAGGAAGATAAGAGCGTACATGGAATTTCAGCTTTTAGCGCATTATCAAACTCAGGCGGAGACTATGCTTTTGTTTCAGATAAGCATCATTTAGATATCACACCTGCAAGAGTCAGGAATAGTGCGGGGGGAGTAAATCAGTATAAGTTTGCAGTTGAAGAGATGACGAAGGATAATCGATCCATTACATTTCGGGATGTAGAATACTGGTCCACGAGGACTTTACTCGGTTCAAGCGAAAAGGAAGAAGTAGGAAGGTTTATACCGGAATTAGTGTTAGAGGACCAAACCTTATCCGGTACGATTCAAAATGATTTTCCATATGATTTTACAGATGTATATATTTGGTCGGGTTCCAGAATGTATCGTTTGGGGGATATGAAAGCCGGGGATACTCTCAAAGTTGATAAAAAGCTTTCAACGAATTATTTATCTTCTCCTATTGGTGTGACCCCTAATATGTCATCGCCATTACCGAATCAGCAAAATATTAAGCAGCAAAAGAAAGAACGTTTGGAAAGTTTCGCATCTCAGATGATTTCTGCGGACAAAGAAAATAACTCCCCGGTCATTTTTGGGTATACAGATGCGGAGATATTCAACATGAAGATTAAAAACAAAGAATCCAAGTCTGAAAATTTCTCATTACTCTATCAACACTTTCCTTCCCTGGGAAACTATAAGGGTGCTTTTACACTTAGAAATGAACAACTTGATCTGGATGTGTTGCCTGTTAAGGGACAGGTGATAGAGCATTACTCACATAATGGTGCAGATGAGATGGGACTCGAAGACGGGACATATCAGCTATCCATTAACCTCCCTAATCAAATTGATTTATCGAAGGTTACTCTTCACTCTTTAAATATGACTCTTCATACAGGAGGGGTGCTTCAGTTTTCTCTGGTCGATCCACAAACAGATGAACGGCTGGTGCTTTCTGAATCATCCACGAACTCAATCGAAGTAAAAGATAATTTGAACAAATATATGAATGACAATGGGGAAATCGTGTTCGAGTTTGAAAAACGATCTCAAGGGGATCCGTTTGTTCGTCTTCCTAACATTGTGTTGAAAGGAGAAGTTCAACCATGATCGAGATACAAAACTTATCTAAACGCTATGGATCGTTCCTGGCCCTTGATGATCTGAACTTATCCATTGAAAAGGGAACCGTATTCGGTTTTGTTGGTCAAAATGGAGCGGGGAAATCTACGACATTTTCCATATTGGCTACTCTCTTAGCTCCTACTGCAGGAACGGCTACCGTGAACGGATTCAATATAAGTAAAGATCCAAAATTGGTCAGAAGGCAAATCGGCTATATGCCTGATTTCTTTGGAGTGTATGATCAGTTAAAAGCTGACGAGTATCTGGACTTTTATGGTGCAAGCTATAAAATTCCTGCAGAGCAAAGAAAGAAGCTCATTCCCCAGCTGTTGGAACTGGTAAATCTATCTCATAAAAAAGATTCCTATGTTGACCTTTTATCCAGGGGGATGAAGCAACGTCTTTGTTTAGCAAGGTGCCTCATACATGATCCGGAAGTGCTGATTCTCGATGAACCGGCATCAGGGCTTGATCCGAGAGCCAGAATCGAAATGAGGGAAATTCTTAAAGAATTAAAGAAAATGGGGAAAACGATTTTAATTTCCTCTCATATCCTTCCGGAGCTTGCGGAAATGTGTGATGAAATTGGCGTGATTGATAATGGGAAACTCGTAGCTCATGGCTCTGTTCAGGATATACAATTCCAACTGCAGGCAGATAAACTGATTGTCGTGAGGGTAAGGGGCATGGTGGAGAGTGCTGTGGCATTCTTTGAAGACGACCCCTTTGTTTCAAAGGTCGAAGTAGACGAGGAGAATAGAACATTTCAATTCCTTTATAAAGGAGAAGAAACGGAGCAAATAGAGCTATTGAAAAAAGCTGTTTTAAATGACATCCAGATTGTCAGTTTCAAAGAGACTGAAACGAATTTAGAAGATGTCTTTATGGAGATCACGAAAGGAGTGACACTTTCATGAAGCAGTTACTCATCAATCCCATGTTAAATAAAGAATTTAAACTTCGCTTTCGTTCCTTTAAAGCATTTATCGGGATGTTATGCTACTTAATTGCCGTAGGAATTGTCGTGATCGGCTTCATCTATATGCAAACGAGGTTTTCAAATACTGGTTACTTTCGCCCTGAAGAAAGCCGTGTGATGTTTATGATTCTCTCATTCTTACAGCTTGCTCTCGTGTTATTTATTACACCCGGGTTAACAGGCGGTGTCATCAGCGGAGAAAGAGAGAAGCAAACATTAAGCATGTTGTTGACGACGGAGCAAAGCTCAATGAGTATTATCCTGAGTAAGCTGGTATCGTCCGTTTCTTATTTGTTATTACTCGTTGTCTCAAGTTTGCCTCTATACAGCTTTGTGTTCTTGTTCGGGGGAGTTTCACCAACGGATTTACTTTTTGTGTTCGGATACAGTTTGTTTCTGGTTTTTGCATTTGGTTCTGTCGGAGTTTTATATTCAACCATTATTCGAAAGACGATCGTGTCGATGGTCACAACCTATGCAACGGTTCTGTTTCTTGCAGGGGGGACGTTATTCCTCTTTATGCTATCAATGGCAATCGGGAACGGTCCTTACCAGAATCAGACCAATCCTGCACCGTATCTAATCGCCATGTTTAATCCCGGGATCGTCATGATGGGGCATTTTGAACCCATGGCGATTGAAGAAATATATACTCGAAGCGGAATTACGTTTCCTCTATGGATTTCATTCCTGATCATATACACTGTTCTTGCAGTGATTTCCTTGTCCCTCAGTATCATGAAGCTAAGACCTAGCATGAAGGTGAAGAGCGCTAAATAAAGGGTGAGAAGATGGAACATACTCAACAATTTCTTCAATTGCTTCGGCAAATAAGAAAAAAGCTCTGGGTCAATCAATTAAGGTATTACAGTCAGCTCCTGCTTGTTTATGCAGGAGTCTTTGCCCTATGCATCGTCTCGACGGCAGCCTTAGTTGTAATCCCCTATTGGGAAAGAATCCTATGGGGAGGTTGCGCCTCTGTTTTCATTGGTGTTGCGTTATTGTTTTATCGAAGAAGAGCCACGTTGAAGGACAGTGCCTTAATCTATGATAGGTTCGTGGACGACAATCGTGTAACTGCTGCTTATAGTAGCCTTCACAGTGGCCATGCCCTATCCTCCTTGGTTGTGCATGATGCTTTGAAGAAGATGAAAAGGGTTCATCCGGAAGTATTGAAATATGGAAAGAAGAGAATCAAGCCTTCATTCCTGTTATCAAGCGGAATTCTTATCTTTTTATCCTCACTGATTTTAACTCAATGGGATGACTCTTTTAAAGAAGCGAATCGGATTGAGAAAGAAAAGGAGATCATTGCAGACTCAAATAAGAGAATAGCAGAACAGGCGAAAAAGAAAGAAAATGCTTCTATAAAAGAAAAGTTGTTGAAAAAAAATGAAGAGCTCGAGAAAGTAAAGGAAGCGACCAAACGATATGATGAAATAATCAAAAAAGTTAAAGAGCTCGAGTTTCAGAAGAAATCAATAGAAAAACAGAATGAAAAGCTGCAGGAAGTGAAGAAAAAGATAGCAAACATAAATGGAGAAAACGTAAAAAAAGCACTTCAAGAAAAAAATAGCGATAAACTTCAGCGAGCTTTTAATGAAATGACAAAAGAACAAAGAGACCAGCTTTTAATGGCTTTGAAATCACAGGATATTGCCTCCTTGGAAGAATTATCAGGATTAATGAAAGAACCGAATAGCGTAGAAGAACAATTAGATCAACTTGCTAAACTTCAAGATGAACTACAAAATGAAGCCGATCTCTTAAAAAATGCTATCGGACAGAGTGATACAACAGGCTCAGATTCTTTGGCACAGAATTCCGGAAAAGCACCATCTAATCAGGCGAACAGTAAGTCACAGGCAAATAAGGATCCTTCTTCATCTGCAAATGGAAATCAATCAGGCAACAGTGCTTCAAATTCACCTGGCCAGGGAGGTAATGGAAATGGTGCCGGAACTGGAAACGGTTCTTCCCCTGGAGCAGGAATCGGAGCCGGCAAGGGGCAAGGATCAAGAGAGATGCTTTCAGTCCCGGAAAAAATCGAAGGACAGAACCATATTGAACGGGATACGGGAAAATTAGGAGAGGGTGAACGTGGAGAGCGATTTGAGAGCAATGGACCGGTACAAAAGGGAACCCTTCGTCCATATGAAGAAGTGTATCAAGACTATTACTCTTCTTACCGGAAGTCGTCAGATCGATCCACGATTCCTGAAGATTTAGAGAATATCGTACAATCCTATTTTAGTGAGATTGATCCAGGGGAGTTGGTAGAGTGAACATAGAAGATAAGGAACAGCCATTTAAGAGAGCTTCTTTGAAGATAACAGAAGTAAAGGAAGAGGTTCAGCGCTTTATCGTAGGGCAGGAGGAAATTGTAGAGGGGGTGCTTTGGTCCATCCTTGCAGGGGGGCATACTCTGTTGGAAGGCTTACCCGGATTAGGGAAAACGATGTTGGTGCGCACCCTTTCGGATGTTATGGACCTTAGCTTTTCACGAATTCAGTTTACCCCGGATCTGATGCCTACAGACATCACGGGAACAATGGTCATGAAACACAGCCGGGACGATCAACATCCATTTGTTTTCCATCAAGGTCCTTTGTTTCATCACTTGGTGTTAGCGGATGAAATCAACCGTTCGACTCCCAAGACGCAAAGTGCCCTTCTTGAGGCAATGGCTGAGAACACTGTCACGGTGGTAGGCGAAACGATGACATTGGAGAAGCCCTTCTTTGTCTTGGCCACACAGAATCCCATTGATCTTGAAGGAACGTATCCTCTACCTGAAGCACAAATGGATCGGTTCATGTGTAAAATCTTAGTATCCTATCCTACTAAATCAGAGTTGAAACAAATTATTCAGCGTACAACAGGAACCGATGACATCGTTCTTGAGAAAAAGCTGAATAAAGCTGAATTATTAAATATTCAGGGTCTGGTGAAAGAAATTATGGTCACAGATGAAATGATTGACTTTGCCATTGATCTTATTGATGCAACACACCCGAAAAGTGAAAGAACAACGGAAAGGATCAAACAATATGTTGAATTTGGAAGTGGACCAAGAGGGCTTCAACATGTCATCCTTATGGCCAAAGCGAGAGCATTAACACAAGGCAGGTACCATGTTTCCATGGGGGACCTGAAAAAGGTGGCTCCTCTCGTATTGCGGCATCGTATGATCCTGAACTTTGAAGGGGAAGCAATGAGTGTTGGAACGGATGAACTCATCCTTGAAATGATCGATTACGTTCAAAAAGGTGATAGTCGGTGAAAACACTTTGGCACAGCCAGTTTCTAGCTCAATTGAAAAGGCACAGGATTACCAGTAAACGATTAAAGAGCGGTCATCATAAAGGCTCCCGTCTCGCAACCAATCATGGGAGTTCCCTGGAATTTTCCGATTATCAAATGTATGAACTTGGGGACGATGTAAGGCAAATCGACTGGAATGTGTATGCCAGAACGGAAAAGGTATATATCAAAAGGTATCTGGATGAAAGAGAAATAAAGGTTCATATTTACCTTGATTGCTCGAACTCCATGTTAATAGAAGATAGAAAGTGGAAGAGAGCAAAAGAATTAGCTGGAGCACTTTCATTTTTAGCTCTTTCAAATGATGATCGGCTTTCATTGCTTTGCATGGGAGTTCATCACCAAAAGTGCTTTAGGAAAAAAGGGGCACGGGACGCAAAAGCGATTCTCCATGACATTCAAGAGCTTTCCCTTGACTCTTCAGGGGGAAATGGAGTCTCCTTTTTTGAGGAAGTTGGAAAAGGGGTACGAAAAAAAAGCTCTGTTTCCTTTATTCTTTCAGATGGACTCGAATCACTCTCAGTGATAGAGGAAGCACTCAGAAAACTTACGATTAAAAGAGAAATGGTTTATTTTATTCAACTCCTTGATGAAGAAGAGCTAACGCCATCCTATCAAGGTGATGTCAAATTATTAGATAGTGAAAAACACCGGGAAACGAATGTTTCATTAAGTCCCAGGATGGTAGAGCTCTATCAGGAGCGATTACTGAACCACAACAAAGAGATTGAAGCATTATGCAAAAAATGGGGGTTTGGCTATATCCAAACAAGTTGCCTGCCACCCTTAAACGAAGTATTCTTTAAAGATTTCAAAGAAAATGGATGGATCCGCTGAGGTGATATGATGGGAATAGGGAATCCAATCTTTTTTTTATTTTCTTTTTTTATAGCCGCTGTTATTTTAATGTATTTCTTTCGAAAACAATACAGAGATCAAGTTGTTCCTTCTAATCTACTATGGGAAGAGGTTATGAAGGAATGGCAAGCTTCTCCATGGTTTCATAGATTACAGAAAAATCTCTTACTTCTTTTACAAGTTCTGATCCTTTTCTTCTTAATGATTGCCCTGGTAAAGCCTTACACATTTAACGAAATGGCCCAAAAGGATCATCTCATTATTTTACTCGACACCTCTGCCTCTATGAACGCAGTGGTGAACAATCGATCTCACTTTGAAGAAGCAAAAGAAGACATTGAATCATTGATTGAAGGATCAGATGGAAAAGTAACCCTATTAGGAGTGGGGAAATCTGTAACCACCATTGTCTCAGAAGAAACAAACGACCGGGTTGTTCTCAATGGTTTAAAGAACCTTCCATTATCTAATGACAACGAAGATATGAAAAAAGCGATTCACCTTGGAGAGGCATTGGCCATTGGGTCGGAATCAATCATCCATATCTTCTCGGATTCAATGGAAAAAGAGGATTTTACAGAAAAACTTACCAGTCCTATTCAGGTACATAATCTTTTGACTAATCCTGTGAATGTTTCCCTTACAAGTTTCGGGGTTGAACGGCAGGGATCTTCTTATAAAGGAGTCGCTGTGATCGAAAACCAAAGTGATGTATCACGAAGGGGTCACCTCTCCATTTACGATGAAAAGAAAGAAATCTTTTCAGTGGAAGTGACATTGGATTCAGGTAAGGAAACCGTTGTTCCATTATCTGACCTTTCCCATAGCCCGATTTATAAGGCGGTCATCGATTTTAATGATGATTACAAGGAAGATAACAGTCTTTCAAGTATCCAGGCCGCTTCAAAACCAGCCATTCACGTCGTAGGGGAAATTAACCCTTTCTTATTAAAAGGATTCCAATCGATCGGTGTTGACGTGAAAACCATTGAAGAGGATCAAAAGAAGTCCGGGGGTGAGATCATCCTGACCACAAAGGAGAAGTGGCAGCAATTATCGGTCGAGAGCCCTGCCATGATTGTTCCGACTCGGTCAAAAGAATCCACGCCTCTGAAACACGGGATTCAAGCAGCGAATGAAGATCCCCTATTAAAACATGTTGACCTGGAAAAAGTGTATGTGGAAAAAGTGAATTCCATTCAAATTAAGAATCTCCAATCAGTTGCCACAGGTGATTCCATTCCTCTCATACAGAAGGGAGAAGTGAATGGTCAGAAGCTGGTCCTGTTAAATCTGCACCTTAACGAATCAGACTTCCCATTACATCCGGGTTTTCCGATCTTTCTTTATAATTCTTATCAGTTCTTATCAGAAAATCACGGTTTTCTAGGCTATTATCAACCCGGAGAAGAGAGGACAATACCTCTTTCTGGTGATAAATGGGATATATACTCCACTGAAGGTGAGTTTGTAAAAGAATGGAATGGGGAGGGAGTGTTCAAGGCACCCGAAGCCCCGGGAGTATATCAGGCTATACGAGGTAGTGAAACGAAATATTTCAGTGTGGTACTTGACGATCGTGAAAAACAATTATCAGAAGGGTCCTCTTTTTCACTTGCACCCACTAAAGAAATGAAAAATGAGGAACCAAAGAGCATTCCCCAAACCCTTTCTGTCTGGTTTCTAATCTTGGCGATTCTATTATTATTCATCGAATGGGAGGTGTATAGACGTGGGAATCGAATTTAAAGAAATCCTTTGGTTATGGCTAATGATTCCCCTCGGGTTTGTACTCTTCCTATTTGCCAAACAGGGATTAAAGAGGAAGGAAAAACTGCTCGTCCTCCTATTAAGGGGATGTGGGATGGGTCTATTGATCATAGCCCTTGCTAATCCGTTTATTGTGTTGCCGGATAAAGGAAGGTCGGTAATCATTCTAGCTGACCGTTCTGCATCTGTGGCGGATCAAGAAAATCACATCCTGAATCTGATCAATCAAGCAACCAGAACCACGAGGGAGCATGATGGATACGGAATCGTTGCCTTTGGAGAAAACTCGGAAATTGAACGAACCATTTCACCAGAAAGAAATCACATCGATCAGTTTGCAGGTGAGATCAAAGAGGGGGAAACAAACCTCGAAGAAGGACTGGAATACGCATCGAATCTCCTTACCCGTGGAGGAAGGATCGTCGCCATCACTGACGGGAGGGAAACGACGGGTTCTGGGGGGAATGTCATACCTTTACTAAAGGAAAAAGGGATTGAAGTGGACTGGATTCCCCTTTCATCGGATACAAAAGAAGACGTCGCTGTAACGAATGTTGCGACGCCCTCCATCCAATATGAGGGAGAAGAAACAACCATAAACGTTAATGTGTACAGTACAACAAAAAAAGAGATAGAGATCCGGATATCCTTAAATGATCGATCAATCATTAAGGAGATTGTACAAGTGCAAGAAGGCGACAATGAATTTCAGTTCAATCACGTCGTAGGTGAATCGGGTTTATTGGAATATAAGGCTGAAGTGTTTACTGCAGGGGATGGAAGCAAAGAAAATAATACCTTATACAATCTCGCCCGTTCAGAAGGTCCAGCCAAAGTTCTCCTGGTGGAAAACCCTTCTGGAGAAAGTCCATTAACTCCCCTACTGAAATCATCTGGGTTTAGCGTCGATTCATACAAACCTGAGCAGTTACCGGGAAAGCTGACTTCCTATCTGCAATATCAGACGATTCTATTTGATAATGTATCTGCCACAAGCATCCCTGAGGAAAAAATGCTCCTCATGGAAAAAAGCGTCAAAGAATTTGGGCGAGGATTTATCATGTTTGGCGGAAGCGACAGTTTTGCCCTTGGAGGATATTTTAAATCACCGATCGAACGATTGCTGCCCGTCGATATGGATGTGAAAGGGAAAAAGGAGCTTCCATCTCTTGGTCTTGTCATTGTTCTCGATCGATCAGGCAGTATGAATGGTCACAAGATTGCTCTTGCAAAAGAAGCAGCGGCGAGAACCGTCTCTCTTCTAAGAGATAAAGATACGTTAGGAGTCATTGCATTTGACGATCGACCATGGGAAATCGTCGAGACGAAACCACTTTCTGATCGTAAAAAAGCAGAAAAGCAAATACGTTCCATTTCTCCTGGTGGGGGAACAGAAATCTTTTCCTCCTTACAGCAAGCGTATAAAAGTTTAGAAGATCTACCTTTAAAAAGAAAACATATTATTCTTTTAACGGATGGGCAGTCTGCGACGACAGGTAGTTACCAGTCACTTGTAGAGGATGGTCACGATAAACAAATCACGCTATCCACCGTCTCAATCGGTGAAGGAGCAGATAGAGGTCTGTTAAATGATTTGTCCCAATGGGGAAAAGGTCGATTTTATGATGTTGTCGACGCCAGTGTGATACCGAGTATCTTAACAAGGGAGACTGTCATTACTACAAGGACCTACATTGAAGACAATCCATTTTATCCAGTGATTTCTTCGTCAAAATGGGAATCTTTATTCACCGAGGGCATTCCGCAAATGAATGCCTATATTGCCACAAGTCCTAAAGGAACTGCTCTAGTTGAAATGAAAAGTGAAAAGAATGATCCAATCTTGGTCTCTTGGAGATATGGTCTTGGGAGGACATTTGCATTTACTTCTGATACAACTGGAAAATGGACAGGGGATTTCATCAGGTGGAAAGGATGGCCGACGTTCGTTAATCAGCTTGTTACACGATCGTTTCCTGATATTCACTCCAACCCGTATACCATTGATGTGAAGGACGATCGGGGACGTACTCAGCTAAAGCTTTCGTCACCTGCGGGAGATGTCTCACAACTTGAGGTAACGGCACTTGATGAAAGTGGAAAAAAGATCCCTGCAACGACAAGAATCAAGGCTCCGGGAGACTATGAAGTCGAATTTGAGAGCCGGTTATCTCCTGGACTATATCATATGAATATCTCTAAGCCAGGTGAAGAGGGTGGAAGCTCATTCCAAACAGGCTTTTCGGTTCCATATTCGAAAGAGTACTCCTACAAAGGGGGAACCCGGACACTTGACGAGATAGTAGAAGAAACAGGGGGGAAGAGGTATTTCTCTACTAAAGAAGTCTTTAGAGAGTTTGAAACCAAATCATCCAGAGAACAATCGACTCAATTTCTCTTTATTATTATAGGCTTTCTACTCTTCTTTGCTGAAATTGCCATTAGAAGGTTTGGATTAGGCAAGATAATGGGAGTTGTTAATAAGCTTAAAAGAAGAATACCCGCTTCCGTTCCTAAAGAACAAACAAGCTTTGAACAACTTGGCAGAAAAGTGAAACATAACCGCAAGCCGAATGGGTGGGAGAAACCTATAAGCAACAAGCAGCCTATTCCTAAAGTTTCAGAGAAAAAGGGGCCGATAAATAAACCCAAGGTTAAGCAGAAGCCTCAAGAAACCAGGGATGATGATCGCCTTCAGCGTCTACTTGAAGCAAAAAGGAGAAGAGACAAATAAAAAAGAGAAGGCAGGCGCCTTCTCTTTTCACTTTCATCAGCCTTCCTTTTTCTCGATGTAAACCTGATGAGGGTAAGGAATTTCAATTCCATTTTGATCAAGAGCTTCTTTTAGAGCTTTACGAAGCTTCCGTTCCACTCCCCATTGCTCCATGTTTTTCGTTTTGCATAACACTCTCAGTACTACATCGGAAGCGCCAAGTGTCTGAACACCTAGCACATTTGGTCCATCTACAATATTGTCATCTTCTTGAGCGATCGAGTCACAAACCTGCTGAAGTACTACCATCGCTTTGTCAATGTCATCATCATATGAGATCCCGATATCAACAAGTGCCCTCATATTTCCGCGGGAATGATTGCTGACGCTCGTAATTTCTCTATTTGGCACAAAATGAAGAGTGCCATCGAACCCACGAATATGAGTCGTTCGTAAACCTACCTCTTCTACAATCCCTGAGAAATTTCCAGTGGAGACGTAATCTCCTACATCCACTTGTTTTTCCAATAGGATAAAGAATCCTGTCACTACATCACTTACTAATCCTTGAGCACCAAAGCCGACTGCAAGTCCAATAATTCCTGCTCCTGCAAGAATCGCCGTCACCTGGATACCAAAGATTTGTAAAATCGTGACAAAGAAAACAAAAATCAAGATGTATCCGATTATATTTTTTGAAAGACTTTGTAATGTTTGGGCGCGACCTTCAGAAACTTCATTTCTCTTTCGGTACTTATCAAAGACTCTCTCAATCACTTTGTTAGCCGCACCTTTCACGATAATGAAAGCGATCCAAATCGCTACTATCTGTAAGGCGCCAATTCCGATCGTCACCAATAGACCGCCCCAATTAAAATTGGAAAGTCGGTCACTTAAAGCACTAAGACCAAGTATGTAATTCAATCCAAAACATCCTTCCTTTTAAATAATGACCATTCTAGTATACACAATTCACCATAGGACATGTCAAAGAGTATATCAAAAAGCATATTGTTTTATTCCCCAGTTGAGAAATGGTAAACTTATGTAGATGTTTATTCGAGGAGAAAAGTGAGTAAACTTCTATATAATTGGGAAAACCAAGTAAGGGATGCAGTCATTAAATTATAATCATTTTAATATTAAATTGATTATAATTTAACATTGACTTAAAAAAACTAATCCTTTATAATGAAAATTGTGATTTTGAAAGGACAGGCTGTCACGTCTTCCTTTCTCAGGTAAAATATTTCATTAAAACTCATTGGAGGGATTCACTCATGGCAGAACGCATGGTAGGCAAACAAGCTCCACGATTTGAAATGGACGCTGTATTGCCAAACAAAGAATTCGGTAAAGTGTCACTCGAAGAAAATATGAAAAACGGTAAGTGGACAGTATTGTTCTTCTACCCAATGGACTTCACTTTCGTTTGTCCAACTGAAATTACAGCAATGTCAGACCGTTACGATGAGTTCGAAGATTTAGATGCAGAAGTTATCGGTGTTTCTACAGACACTATTCATACACACTTAGCTTGGATCAACACTGACCGTAAAGAAAATGGTCTTGGTGAGTTAAGATACCCATTAGCTGCAGATACAAACCACAGCGTATCCAGCGAATACGGAGTCCTAATTGAAGATGAAGGTATTGCTCTTCGCGGACTATACATCATCAACCCAGAAGGGGAACTTCAATATCAAGTAGTATTCCACAACAATATCGGCCGTGACGTTGAAGAAACTTTACGTGTTCTTCAAGCACTTCAAACCGGTGGACTTTGCCCGGCAAACTGGAAGCCAGGTCAAAAAACTTTATAATTTTCAAATGAATAAAGGCCTAACCGTTTGTTAGGCCTTTTTCTTATCATGTTGATTTTTTCAGGAGTAGTACAAATCCATCCTGCGAACAATAGAATTAGGATCGATACAAATTAAGGGAGTGTATAATAATGAAGCTTCGTGAACCGATGCCGGAATTAAACGGTGCTACAGAATGGTTAAATGGAGAAGTGAAAAAGGGAGAGCTGGTAGGAGAAAAGCCGACACTTATTCACTTCTGGTCCATCTCATGTCACCTGTGCAAAGAAGCCATGCCACAAGTAAATGAATTTCGCGATCAATACAGCGATAAACTGAATGTTATGGCTGTCCATATGCCACGGTCCGAGGATGATCTGAACCTGGACGAAATAAAGAAGGTAGCAGCTGAGCACGATATCACTCAGCCAATCTTCGTAGACAGTGAGCATAAACTGACAGATGCATTCGAAAATCAGTATGTGCCAGCTTACTATGTATTTGATAAAGACGGGAATCTTCGTCACTTCCAAGCGGGCGGAAGCGGAATGAAAATGCTTGAAAAGCGAGTCAATCGTGTGCTCGATGAAATGGAAAAAAGCGAGTAAGTTCAAACGAAATATGTGGGAATAGATCGGTCAAAAGACCGATCTATTTTTTTGGATTCATTTTTACAATTAATATGAATAATAAGACTAGAAGGATAATTCATAAAAAAGTAAAAAATTCTAAAAAAGGGTAGATAAATATTTCGAAAGCCGATATATTTATTAGTACGTTCTTTTTTTATGCAACGTTGAAGGGGGAGAAAATATGGATACTTTTAAAAAATTGAAAGCCTTTTATTGGCCATATAAAAGGCATTTTATCATTTCAATGATTTTCTTGATTTTTGTTACACTGATCACTGTAGTCTATCCAATGATCTTGCAAATCACGATAGATGATGTGATTCTGCAAGGGAACTATCAGTGGATTCCATACTTAGCTTTTGGATTTATCGGCATTATGATCGTGAAAGGCGTTGCCACATTTATTCAACAATACCATGGGGATCTATTCGGTATAACCTCAGTTTATCGAATGAGAAATGAACTGTATGAAAAGCTTCAGTTCCTTCCATTCAGTTACTATGATAACGCCAAAACGGGGGATCTGATGTCCCGGTTGACGGCAGATGTAGAAGCATTCCGTTTCTTCTTATCCTTTGGTTTTTCCGAACTGCTTCGCTTTTTCCTTTTAGTAACGGTAAGCTTTGGTGTTATGTTCTATTATTCACCTCAGTTGACATTCGTTACCCTAGTATCGTTACCGTTTCTGGCAATAGCCGTATACAAATTTGATAAAGCGGTTCACCCTGCTTTCAGGGGGATCCGTAAATCATTCGGAAAACTGAATACCAATGTTCAAGAAAATATTTCAGGAATCAATACAGTAAAATCATTATCGAGAGAAAATCATCAAATCAACAAATTCAACCAATCAAACGGGGATTACAAAGATAAATACCTTTTCACCTCGGACATCTGGGCAAAGTACTTTCCGTTAATGGAGTTTTTGGGAAATGTAAGTGTGGTGACACTTCTCGCATACGGTGGTTATCTGGTGATGAATGGTAATCTTCAACCAGGAGAGCTGGTCGCGTTTTACAGTTTAGTGTGGTACATTATCTGGCCGATCATGAATCTTGGATTTACGATTAACCTGTTTTCCCAATCGAAAGCATCAGGGGAACGCTTACTCGAAATCCTTGAAGTGGACGAAGAGATAAAAGATCATCAAGGGGTTCTTCACGTCGATCGGATGAATGGTGAAGTAGAGTTCAAGCACGTGTCACTGAATTACACCGTTCATGATGAAGCTGCCCTCGAGGATATTACCTTTAAAGCTGAACCTGGAAAAGTCATCGGTCTGATCGGAGGTACCGGCTCTGGTAAAACGAGTATCACCCAGCTTATCACTCGTTTCTATGAACCTGAAGAGGGAGAAATTCTCATCGATGGACGGGATCTGAAGGACTACTCTTTAAAATCACTTCGAAAAAATATCGGCTTCGTACTTCAGGAATCTTTCTTATTCTCCTCGACCATCAAAGCCAATATATCGTATGGACGACCGGAAGCAACCATGGAAGAAATCATGGAAGCAGCAAAACGGGCACAAGCCCATGATTTCATTTCAGAATTACCCGATGGCTACGACACAAGGCTCGGGGAAAGAGGTTTAGGTCTTTCAGGTGGCCAAAAGCAGCGGATTGCCATTGCCCGTGCGATTTGTACAGATCCATCGATCCTGATCCTTGATGACGCAACAAGCGCTGTAGACATGGAAACTGAATTCAGGATTCAAAGAGCGCTAAAAGAAGTCATGTCGGATCGAACGACCTTTATTATTGCCCATCGGATTTCATCCCTCAAGCATGCAGATGAAATCCTTGTACTGGAAAATGGGAAAATCGTAGAGAGGGGAGTTCATGACTTCCTACTGAAAAATAATGGACCGTATCAACGAATCTATGACATCCAATACAAAGACCAGAAAAAAATATTACAAACTCAGGAAGGGTAGGTGAGAGGGTTTGAGTCAGAAAAACAAAGTGAACAAAAGTGTATTAAGCAGATTCCATTACTCTACAGATCAAGTGATCGATAAACCGTTTAACTGGGAACAACTCTACCGGTTATTAACGTATTTAAAGCCCTATTCTAAAAAACTTCTGCCCTTATCCATCATTACCGTTCTAATCACAACAGCAGTAAGGTTGATCGTACCTATCCTGATTGGGGTATACACATTAGACAAAGCAATCAGGCAGAAGGATTCCAATTTACTTTTTACACTCGTTGGAATTATCGCAGCACTCTATGTATTGAACTACGTTGCAAATGTGCTCAGGATCAGGTGGATGAATCAGCTGGGGCAAGGAGTTATTTATGATTTAAGAAAGCACTTATTCAGCCATGTTCAATGGCTATCCCATCGCTTCTTTGATCAGAGATCAGCCGGTTCCATCCTGGTTCGAATCATGAATGACATAAACTCCCTACAAGAGCTCTTCACAAACGGAGTTATTAATCTATTAATGGATATCATTCTACTCATTGGAATCATCGTCATTCTCTTTACGTTAAGCCCAGAGTTAACACTTGCCGTCATGGTCATTCTGCCAATCATGTTCTTTATCTCCACAAGCTTACGAAAAAACATCCGCAGATCCTGGCAAATGGTGCGTCTCAAGCAATCGAAATTGAACTCCCACCTGAATGAAAGCATCCAGGGGATCAGAGTCACTCAATCATTCACTCAAGAAAAAGAAAACATGGCCTTTTTTGACGGGGTAAACACCGAGAACTTCGATAGCTGGAGAACGGCCACAAAGAAAAATGCCATGTTCCGCCCACTGGTAGAACTGACAAACGCCATCGGGACAGCGGTCCTCATATGGTACGGTGCCCATCTGATCCAAGGCGGCTCACTGGAACTGGGAGAATTCGTTTCATTCGCCTTCTATCTGGGGATGTTCTGGGAACCCATTTCAAGGCTCGGTCAAGTATACAATCAACTACTGATCGGAATGGCTTCATCAGAGCGTATCTTCGAATTCCTTGATGAACAGCCGATTGTAAATGAAAAAACAAATGCGCTGAACCTGACTGACATCAAAGGAAGAATACAGTTTGAGAATGTAGAATTCTCCTATGATGACAAACGAAAAGCACTCCAGAACATCAATCTTGAAATGAAAGCCGGCCAGACCGTCGCCTTAGTCGGTCATACCGGATCTGGTAAAACCACGATCGCCAACCTGATCAGCCGCTTTTACGATCCAACGAAGGGTGAAGTGAAAATTGATGGGGTGAACCTGAGGGATGCATCGGTTTCAAGCTTACGGAGCCAAATCAGCATCGTCCTGCAGGATACCTTCATCTTCTCGGGAACGATCATGGATAACATCCGGTTCGGACGCCCTGATGCTACGGACGAAGAAGTAAAGAAAGCCGCCGAAGCGATCGGAGCTAATGAATTTATCGAAAAACTCTCAAATGGTTACGAAACCGAAGTGGAAGAACGAGGCAACGTATTATCCGTCGGTGAAAGACAATTATTGTCATTCGCTCGAGCACTCTTGGCGAACCCTCGTATCATCATATTGGATGAAGCGACAGCATCCATCGATACAGAAACAGAAGTCAAAATTCAAAACGCATTGAAACAATTGTTGAACGGTCGGACTGCGATCATCATCGCCCACCGCCTATCTACGATCCGTGAATCGGACAATATCTTTGTTCTGGAGAATGGAAGAATCAAAGAATCCGGTAACCACGATGAGCTGATGGAGCAACAGGGTGATTATTATGAGCTCGTTAAATCACAGTTCAGAATGTTGGATGCGATGTGAGTTAGGAGGACCCCTGCACTGGTGTGTGGGGTCTTTTTCGTTGTGGATATGGGAGGTGGTATAGGGGCGGTGGGGTGCTGGGGGATTTGTCGGAATTTGTAGAACGGTCGGTATCGTGAAAATATGGTTGATATCATGAAAAAACGGTTGATAAAATCAATTTTCGGTTGATAAACCAGAATAACCGTTGATAAATCTCTCTAACGGTCGATAAAAAAGCATCACTGAAATTATTCCGAAAAATAAAGGGGATTCTTGTAGGAAAGTAGAATACTATTATTACCAAATTGGAAAGGAATGATAATTTGATCATTAAAGTAAGAGAAATCCCCCTAATTATCCTCTATTTTGAAGCATTGTTAAGGAGACTTCCCCGAGAATCCAGCCTCAGATCTAAGACTAAGATTGAAGAAAACTTGCTCAAGGCTTGGGCAGGTTACCATGGAGAATGTAAAGTAGACCGACAATTGAGTACAATTGATAATCAACATATGCTCGTCCTTAACGATCTCTGTATACCAATGGTGGAGAGTTTCTTTCAAATTGATACTCTAATTCTCACTAGAAATTTTATATTGATTTTAGAAATAAAAAATATAGCGGGATCCATGGAATGCGGAACTCAATTTGAACAATTTTCCCGGACTCTTAATGGAGAAGTAACAGGCTTTCCCAATCCCCTCTCTCAAGCGAATAGATATAAGATACACCTCACACAATGGCTCCAAAAGAAAAACCTCCCTATTATCCCAATTGAATTTTTAGTTGTATTCACAAACTCTTCTTCATTAATATCTACCTCTAGTCAGTGTAAGGATACTTTAGGTAGGGCTATCAGAATAGAGAATCTTGTTGCAAAATTTCTTACCATTCAACATAGCTGCTCAAATCCGAATTCAATTCTTGAAATGAAGGAAATTAAAAAGATTGCCAATTCCCTAATGAAGGAGCATGCTCCATATTCTAAATTTAAACAACAGCATAAAGGAATCATACCCGGTGTAAGGTGTACCCGCTGCGATAGATTCAATATGGTACGTAACATGAGGTCTTGGTACTGTCCTGATTGTGGAGAATTTGACCGGAATGCTCACCAACAGGCCATTTATGATTACTTACTCCTTGTAAGCCCGATTATTACCAACAAACAAGCAAGAGAGTTCTTGGGTGTTGAATCGTCCAGAGTGGCCTATCTTCTACTAAATAACATGAACCTTACTTCACAAGGTAAAGGGAAAGGTCGAATCTACTCTCTCCCCAAAAACTTCACTCATCAATAATCCATAGTCCAAAGTCAAAATTAGTACCAACATCATCTTGAAAAACAAGCCCATCCCCACAAGCAACATCATTGCCAACCACCCCGAAAACCTCTAAAATAAAAGACAAATCGATGTTTGTGAAAAACGTCACAAAATATTCATGTTCAACACATCACAAACTCATTTTCAGGTTTTATAATGAACAATAAGTGATAAACAGTAGAAAAGAGCTGTTTACGATAGAAAGTAGATCAGTAGGGGGAGTATAGAATGGTTTTAGATGGTGTGATTTTGAGCAGGATGCTCACGTCGACAACCCTTGCATTCCATATTATTTTTGCGACGATTGGGGTAGGGGTGCCGATTATGATTTCCATTGCGGAGTTCATGGGAATCAAACGAAATGACCCTCATTACCTTTTGCTTGCCAGAAGATGGGCAAGAGGTTTTACGATTACGGTTGCCGTGGGGGTTGTAACAGGTACAGCCATAGGGTTGCAGCTGTCCTTATTGTGGCCTTCGTTTATGCAGGTGGCCGGACAGGTAATTGCCCTGCCATTATTTATGGAAACTTTTGCGTTTTTCTTTGAGGCTATCTTTTTAGGAATCTATCTTTATACTTGGGACCGCTTTAAGAATAAGTGGATTCACTGGCTGTTGACGATTCCGGTTATGATTGGTTCTTCGGCTTCAGCGCTGTTTATTACAACGGTGAATGCGTTTATGAACACTCCTCAAGGATTTGAATTAGAGGATGGGAAAGCGATTAATATCGACCCGATTGCTGCGATGCTGAATCCTGCGACGCCTACGAAAGTGTTTCACGTGTTGACGACTGCCTATTTGACGTCGGCTTTGTTGTTGGCGGCGATTACGGCATTCGCGATTCTTCGTAAAAAAGGCGGGGAATATCATAAGAAAGCCCTGCGTTTAACGATGGTTTCTGCTTTGATTTTCGCTTTTGCCACTGCTCTGGCAGGGGACTTATCTGCTAAATTTCTTGCCGAGTATCAGCCCGAAAAGCTTGCAGCAGCGGAATGGCATTTTGAAACGGAAGAGAATGCTGACCTGATCGTATTCGGAACGCTGGATGAAAATAATGAGGTCCATAATGAGATCCGCTTACCTGGCTTCTTAAGTTTCCTGGCCGGGAGTTCTTTTGAGACAGAGGTTATAGGTTTGAATGAATTTCCTGAAGATGAGCGGCCGCCTTTATGGGTTCACTATATGTTTGACCTGATGGTATCAATTGGGTTCTACAGTATCTTTATTTCTGCAGCATTTGTTTTATTCTGGAAGTGGAAGAAGCGGAATGAATGGAATAAACCGTTGCTATGGGGGATTGTAGCGAGTGGACCACTGGCGATGCTGGCGATTGAATTCGGATGGATTTATGCCGAGGTGGGTCGACAGCCATGGATTATGAGAGGGTATATGAAAGTGGCGGATGCGGCAACGAAAGCCGATGGAGTAGGCTTGACGTTTGCATTGTTTGTAGGTCTCTATATCCTTCTGGGTGTGATATGTGTGGTTGTATTGATTAAAATGTTTAAAGACAAGCCTGCAGAGGCGGAATTAGAACAACGTTTTCCTAAGAAAGCGAGTTAAGCAGATATAAAAGTACTCCTTCTTTTCAGGTGGCCTGAGAAGAAGGGGCTTCAAGCTTTAAGGGAGGAATGGGTATGAGTTTGGAAGTTGTGGGGATTACCGTATTGTGGATTTTCCTTTATGGTTACTTGATAGTGGCTTCGATTGATTTTGGAGCCGGCTTCTTCGCCTTTTATGGAAGATTGAAAGGCAAGGAGCATACATTGAACGTGTTGATTAGCAGATACCTTTCTCCGGTATGGGAAGTAACCAACGTCTTTTTTGTCTTCTTCTTTGTGGGTCTTGTCGGATTCTTTCCTGACACAGCCTATTATTATGGAACGGCATTATTACTTCCGGGAAGTATCGCCATCATATTATTAGCCATAAGAGGCAGCTTCTATGCTTTCGGAAATTACGGGTCAAAGGACAATATCGTATATTTGTTTTTATATGGGGCGACCGGGTTATTAATTCCTGCTTCCTTATCAACGGCTTTAACCATTTCAGAAGGTGGATTTCTGGAAGAGCAGGGAGATAAGGTGATCTTCCTCGCAAAGGAACTCTTTACCAGTCCCTATTCATGGAGTGTAGTGGCCCTCTCCATTGTGTCGGTGTTATTTATCAGTTCGACATTTCTAACCTATTATGCAAACCGTGCAGGAGATATGGACTCCAGGGAGGAATTAAGAACGTTTTCCCTGTTTTGGAGTGCACCTACGATTCTTGCAAGTTTATTAGTATTTGTATCGTTGAGAGAGCATAATGCAGAGCATTTTGAGAAGGCGATTGATATTTGGTGGATGTTTGGGTTGTCACTTCTTTGCTTCTTTGGTGCATCGCTAATGATATACATGCGTAAGAATTTTGGAACGGCATTTATATTGGTTATGCTGCAATTCTTCTTTGCCTTTTTCGGCTATGGTGCATCGCATTTACCTTATATTCTTAAACCGTTTATTACGATAGAAACAAGTGTGACGAATCCAACGATGGGAATGGCCCTGGTCATTGTCTTTATAGCAGGATTGCTATTATTGATTCCATCTCTATATCTGTTAATGAGGCTGTTTTTATTTGATGCAGATTATATTAAAGGCAAGAAATGATCGATTTACAAATCCCATCTAAATTTAATACAGAGTGCAACAGGGAGAAATTTCATTTTCTCCTTTTTTTTATGCTAAAATAAAGGATATAGAGAGTGCGGGGGGATGTATGGTGAAAAAAGAGTTTGTGGTTGTTGGTTTAGGACGATTTGGAGGCAGTATTGTCCGTTCATTATCAGATCAAGGCATGGAGGTTATGGCGATTGATCAGGATGAAGATAAAGTAAATGAATTCTCTTCCATTGCTTCTCATGCGGTAGTTGCAGATGCAACGGATGAATCCGTCTTAAAAAGCCTGGGAATAAGAAATTTTGATCACGTCATCGTGGCTATTGGAGACGATATCCAATCCAGTATCTTAACCACCTTGATGATGAAGGAAATCGGTGTGAAAAAAATTACCGTTAAGGCTCAAAATGATTATCATGAAAAAGTATTGCGGAAAATAGGTGCGAACCAAGTCGTTCATCCGGAACGCGATATGGGAAGAAGGATTGCTCATAACATCGTTTCGAATAATGTATTGGATTACCTGGAACTGTCGGATGAACACTCCATCGTAGAAATTGTGGCGAATGAACATCTGAGTGGGAATTCATTAATTGATTTGGATATCCGTGCTCAATTCGGTATCAATATCGTGGCGATTAAAAGACAAAAGGATATTATTGTGTCTCCACAAGCCGATGAACAAATTCGTGAGGGTGATATCCTGATTGTAATCGGTGCAGATACGGATATTAACCGCTTTGAAAAGAAGGTTTTATAATCATAAAGAAGAGGCTGACCTTATTATCGGGTCAGCCTCTTTTTTGATAGATCAGACTTCCATGATAATTGGTAAAATCATAGGACGTCGTTTTGTTTTTTCATATAAGAATGGAGCCAGTGTATCTGTGATTTCATTTTTGATTTCTGACCATTGAGAAGTTCTTCTCTCAAGAACTTTGTTCAGATGTTTAGAAATAAGCGTTTGTGCTTCATTGATAAGGTCACCTGATTCACGCATGTACACAAATCCTCTTGAAATCAGGTCCGGGCCGGAAGCAATCTTGAAATCTTTCATGTCGATGCTTACAACGACGATGACTAAGCCTTCTTCTGAAAGGATACGGCGATCGCGAAGTACGATATTACCGATATCACCTATACCGCTTCCGTCGATATAGACGTTCCCTGAAGGGATTTTCCCAGCTACTTGTGCGGAGTCATTGCTTAATGCAAGAACTTCACCATTGTCCATTATGAAGCAGTTTTCAGGCTGTACTCCACAATCTACACCAAGCTGAGCGTGCATCTTCTGCATGCGGAATTCACCATGTATCGGCATAAAGAAGGTTGGATTCATCAGGCGGAGCATTAACTTCATTTCTTGTTGTCCACCATGACCAGAAGTATGGATATCACTTAATGGTCCATGAATGACTTCTGCTCCAGCACGATATAATAGGTTGATTGTGCGATTTACACTGATCGTATTTCCAGGGATCGGTGAAGACGAGAATACTACGGTATCCCCAGGCTGGATCTGGATCTGACGGTGAGTGCCGTTTGCGATTCTTGATAATGCAGCCATTGGTTCACCTTGAGAACCTGTACATAATATCGCGACTTCATTCGCAGGTAATCGATTTATTTGGTTATGTTCAATGAATGTATCTTTAGGGGCGTTAATGTACCCTAATTCTTGACCGATTGTAATGGCCGCTTCCATGCTTCTTCCGAAAACAGCGACTTTTCTATTATGAAAGACAGCCGCTTCCACCACTTGTTGAAGACGGTGAATATTAGATGCGAAAGTAGCGAATATTACTCGACCGTCCACTTTGCGGAAAATGTCATTGATGCTTTCTCCGACTTTACGTTCCGACATTGTGAAGTTTGGAACTTCAGCGTTCGTACTATCAGATAGAAGACAAAGTACGCCTTCTTTTCCGATTTCAGCCATTTTGGTTAAGTTCGCGGGCTCACCAACCGGCGTGAAATCAAATTTAAAGTCACCTGTGTGTACAACATTACCAGGTGGTGTTTTCACAACAATTCCGTATGAATCCGGAATACTGTGAGTCGTTCTGAAGAAGGTTACGGACGTCTTGCGGAATTTAATGATGTCATCTTCTTGAATGACATTTAGTTTCGCATTTCTTAATAGACCGTGCTCTTCAAGCTTGTTTTTAATAAGTCCCAGTGCGAGCTTCCCGCCGTATATCGGGATGTTTAATTCGCGCAGTAAATAGGGGATTCCACCAATATGGTCTTCGTGTCCGTGTGTCACGAAAAGGCCTTTGATTTTATCCGCATTCTTCACCAGGTACGTATAGTCCGGGATTACGTAATCGATACCGAGAAGTTCGTCTTCAGGGAACTTGATTCCCGCATCGATCAGGATGATTTCGTCTTGAAATTGTACGCCGTATGTGTTTTTACCGATTTCACCTAAACCGCCAAGGGCAAATACTGCGGTTTGGTCATTCTTGACAAATTTCATGGATTATTGCTCCAACTCAAAAGAATGGTGGTTTTCTTCATACTCTAAAAAAGCGCCCTCTAGCTTTTGTACGAATTCAATGTTATACGGTTTGTCTTTTAATTTCAGACGTACTTCACGTTCTGAATCTGCTTCCATGTAAAGAGATTGAGTGCATTCGCGAACAGGCACTTCTGCTTTACTTTCTTGATAAAATACTTTAAAAATCATGTCTTTTCTCTCTCCTTATCCGTTTTCAAAAAATCTAACTTTCATCTATGATAAAAAAGTTATCAACTAACATAACATAAGCGGCGTCTAGGCACCTATAGGCATAATACCAGTCTCTCCGCTGGAGGGAAATGGCAAGACGAATAGGGCATGACGCTGGAGCTGGACATTAGAGGGCTAGCTTCCCTGCTAATAGGTATAGATATACCATAATGGTATGAACAGTTACTATGTTCATATATGGCTCATTTACGCCCTGTGGTAAAAAAACGATTGATCCATGAATCATTTCCTTAACACAGGGCGACCTTTCGATATGAACGAAAGGCGAGTGGAATGTATCCTTCACGAGATTTCACCATAGCCTACCGTCCTCACTCTAACTCTTCTAAATGACCCTATCATTTGAGAAGGGACGAATCATCTTGTTTATGTATGCTATAAATTATAAAGGATTCTTTCGTGTAAATAAAGTTTTTGCGTGAATCCTTCATTAAAACATTACAAAAATAGAGAAGAGGGACTGAACCAATGGAGACGAAAAAGCTCACTAGTGGCATCAGTCCCTTATTATTAGTGTAAACGTATGACAGTATAGCCGAATTGCATGTATTTTAGTAGTGTGGCTGCTTAAGTTCGTCCGGCAGCATGAAATACTATGCAATCGTTTTTTTTCTAAGCAATTCTTTCCACTGTTTTAAAAGCTTCTTTCTGAGCTTTTTTAACATGGTGGATCACTCCTTATCAATAGTTTACCGAGATTTTCCTTTGAAGTAAAGGAAAGATAATACCGAAGTCTCTGTTGTCTTACTTATATTGTACGGAATTTATTGAATCTCTTACATGGTTAAGTTTGGTAATAGGAAGCGTCTATGCTCATTCATTGACATTTATGCCGCAAAGGATTACCTTAAACAACGGGTAAAACAGATGATCGATTACGTATGAAAAGGAGATCAAATATGTCTAAAATAGTTTTCTTCGATATAGATGGTACACTGCTTGACCACGATAAGAAGCTGCCTCAGGCAACGAAAGAAGCCATCCAAACCTTACAATCCAACGGTACTTATGTAGCCATTGCAACTGGCAGGGCTCCATTCATGTATGAGAGCCTGAGGGAAGAATTAGGAATCGAGTCCTTTGTTTCCTTTAATGGGCAGTATGTGGTTTTTGAAAATGAGGTAATCTACACAAACCCATTAAAAATCGAAAAGTTAGAAGAGTTACTCGAAGATGCGTATACAAATGAGCATCCGGTGGTTCACTTGAACCATGAAACGATGAAGTCAAATCAAAAACACCATGAATATATTGAAGAGAGTATGAGAAGTTTAAAATTTCCACATCCCGATTATGCTCCTGAATTTTATAAAGGGAAAGATATTTATCAATCCTTGTTGTTTTGTACTAAAGAAGAAGAAAGCTTTTATCGGGAGAAATACAATGATTTCACGTTCATTCGCTGGCATCAGTACTCAATGGATATCCTGCCAAAAGGTGGATCGAAAGCAGAAGGCATAAAAAAGATGATCGCGAAGCTCGGTTTTAAAATGGAAGATGTATTTGCGTTTGGAGACGGATTAAATGATATTGAAATGATTCAATCCGTCGGTACCGGTGTTGCCATGGGGAATGCCGTGCAAGAAGTACAAAAACATGCAGATTTGATTACGAAACACGTCGATGACGATGGAATATATCATGGTTTGAAGGAACTTGAATTAATATAATGAATAACAAAAAAGACTTCTTCTGAAAATGGGAAGAAGTCTTTTTATATTATCTTTCTATGGCAATCGCATCCGGGATCGGCTCGAAAGGATTATTCGGATTGATATGGTCGTAGAACATGATCCCATTCAAATGATCGATTTCGTGTTGGAACACGATGGATGGGAGTCCCTTTAAACGCAGCTTCACTTCGTTTCCATCAACATCCCACCCTTTTACCGTCACTCTGGCATAACGGGGAACAAATCCGGGGACATTTCTGTCTACTGACAAGCATCCTTCACCTGATGTTAAATAAGCTTTCTCGATTGAGTGACTGATAATCTTCGGGTTAAATAAAGCATAGCTGTATAGTTTACCTTGATTGTCTGTCACATTCACAGCTAACATCCGCTTAGAAATATTGATTTGAGGTGCAGCAAGACCAATCCCGGGTCTAAGCCCATACTTATTTGCCGTTTCAGGATTTTGGCTGTTTACTACATACTCTAACAAGCTTCTTAATGTTTCCTGATCTTCTTGTGAAGGCGGGATAGCTACTTCCTTTGCCACCATTGTTAATGTAGGGTGACCTTCACGGATGATGTCATTCATCGTAATCATTGATTTTCCTCCTCGGGTACGGTAGAGATAAGAATGAAAAGGCGTAACATGTCTTTAAAGAACACTTACAGACAGGGCCGGATGATCAATCACTTCTCTACTTTATTCATTAAAATTATCTATTATGTATGATAATAGTCTATCATTTTACTCCGGAAAAGTTAATGAATGAGATTTATTATAAGGTGGAATACTCGCCGGGTAAATGACATATTCATTTTAATAGGAAGAATAGTCTAATCGACATTTTTTTCCACAGTTGTAAATCCCTATTGTCAAATGTTGTAGACATAGATATAGTAGAAGGTGGTAAATAGTTAAGGGGGATCTAGTTGTGTCGAAATTTCGTTTTGCTTTCATTTTAGGAGCCGCTATCTTTGTACTAATGGGCTGTGTCGGTGGTTCTTCACCCGAAGAGAATATGTATAACGTTCTTGAAGAAACAGTATCTAAAGAAGGTCAATATGTTGAAGTTCAAAAACCTCTTCAAGAATTAGAAGAAAAAGAAAAAGAGATTTATACTAAGATTATGGATCTTGGGATGAAAGAGTTTGACCAAATTGTAAAGCTTTCCGATGAAGCTCTGGACAACATCAAAAAAAGAAAAGAATTCATCGATCAAGAACGTACGTCCATGAGTGAAGCAGAGGAAGAGTTTGCGAAAGCAGACGAATATGTTGATAAGTTAGAAAGCCAAGACCTTAAAAAGGAAGCAGAAAAGCTGAAAAAAACGATGGAAGAGCGTTATCAGCTTCATGAAAAGCTAACATCTTCTTATCTGGATGTGCTGTCTCTGGATAAAGAACTTTATAATATGTTCAAAAAGAAAGAACTTACAATGGAAGAGCTTGAGAAACAAATTTCCTCTATTAATGACCAATATGGAAAAATAGTGAATTATAATGAGGACTATAATAAAAAGACAGAAGAATTCAATAATCTGAAACAAAAATTTTATTCAAGCGCCGGGCTTGATGTGAAAGATTCAGAATAAAGGATGATAAAAAGTGATGGACGAGGAAAATTTCCTCGTCCATCACTTTTTTTGTCTTTGGAGGCTACAATAATGATCTACATTCCTAATAGGTCACAAGATCATCATGGAAGATAGGAGATTGGGGGCATCCTTACTCTATAACAGATGAAGTTGTCTTAGTTGTTTATATATAACAGGGTTTGAATGAGTATTGATACAGTTTTGAAAAGAATTGGTAGAACTAATTTTCGGGTTCAATTGGAAACAAGAATTTATAATACTTTGTCGTTGACTTCCTGAATTTCAATATTGTAAACTAGTAAAGGTATTCATGGATTGTATTAGTCATTGTGAAAATATGACTGATACAGATAAGCTCGAATTTAATTTCGGGTTTTCTTTCTTGGTATTTGTGGAAAACTAGTAATAGTGTGTGTATCCACAAGTATTGTAGTAGGTCATACTGAATTTGGGTAATCTAAACTTTGTATGTAAAAAACCAAAATAAATGTATAAAGAAAGGATAGGTGACTTCGATGGCTTCTAAATCAAAGAAGGCACAATTCGATGCAGTTAAGACGCTCGAACAAATTGAAGACAAGTTTGAAATGTTCCAAATTTTGAACGAAGAAGGCGAAGTAGTAAACGAAGACGCAATGCCGGAGATCTCTGATGAGGATCTGCAGGAATTAATGCGTCGTATGGTTTATACTCGTATTCTTGATCAAAGATCAATCTCCCTGAACCGTCAAGGACGTTTAGGTTTCTACGCACCAACAGCTGGACAGGAGGCATCACAAATTGCTTCTCACTTTGCTTTGGAGAAGGAAGATTGGATCCTGCCTGGATATCGTGATGTTCCACAAATCGTTTGGCATGGTCTTCCTTTAGCTCAAGCATTCTTATTCTCACGTGGACACTTTAAAGGGAATCAGCCTCCAGAAGGAGTGAATGTATTATCACCTCAAATCATCATCGGTGCTCAATACATCCAAACTGCCGGGGTGGCATTAGGTCTTAAGAAACGTGGTAAGAAAGCTGTTGCCGTTACATATACAGGCGACGGTGGATCTTCACAAGGTGATTTCTACGAAGGAATCAACTTTGCAGGTGCGTACGCAGCTCCAGCGATTTTCGTTGTTCAAAACAACCAGTTCGCAATCTCAACACCGCGTGATAAACAAACAGCCGGCCGTACAATTGCTCAAAAAGCAGTTGCTGCTGGTATCCCTGGTATATTAGTGGATGGAATGGATCCATTAGCCGTGTATTCAGCTACATTAGAGGCTCGTAATCGTGCTGTGAATGGTGAAGGTCCTTCATTGATCGAAACACTTTGCTACCGTTATGGACCACATACAATGGCCGGTGATGATCCAACTCGTTACCGTACTTCAGAAATGGATACAGACTGGGAAAAGAAAGATCCATTGGTGCGTTTCCGTAAATTCCTGGAAGGTAAAGGATTATGGAGTGAAGAGAAAGAAAACGAAGTGATCGAAGAAGCGAAAGAAGATATCAAACAAGCTATTAAAGAAGCAGATGGAACTCCTAAACAAAAAGTTACTGATTTCATTAACAATATGTATGAAGAGCTTCCTTACAACTTGAAAGAACAATTAGAAATCTACAAAGAAAAGGAGTCGAAATAAGCCATGGCGCAAATGACAATGATTCAAGCGATCACTGATGCACTGCGCACAGAGCTACGCAACAACGAAGACGTTTTAGTTTTTGGTGAGGACGTAGGTTTAAACGGTGGTGTATTCCGTGCAACGGAAGGACTTCAGAAAGAATTCGGTGAAGACCGTGTATTCGATACTCCACTAGCAGAATCAGGAATCGGTGGTTTAGCAATCGGTTTAGCATTAGAAGGGTACCGTCCAGTACCGGAAATCCAATTCTTCGGTTTCGTATATGAAGTAATGGATTCAGTAAGTGGACAAATGGCACGTATGCGTTACCGTTCAGGTGGAACGTATACTTCTCCAATCACAATCCGTTCCCCATTCGGTGGTGGAGTACATACTCCGGAACTTCATGCGGACAGCTTGGAAGGATTGATGGCTCAGCAACCAGGTCTGAAAGTTGTTATTCCATCAACACCTTACGACGCTAAAGGTTTATTAATTTCATCCATTCGAGATAATGACCCTGTCATTTTCTTAGAACATATGAAATTATACCGTTCATTCCGTCAAGAGGTTCCAGAAGAGGAGTACACGATCGAACTTGGTAAAGCCGAGGTGAAACGTGAAGGTACAGACCTTTCCATCATCACTTACGGAGCTATGGTACACGAATCATTAAAAGCGGCTGAAGAGCTTGAAAAAGAAGGCCATTCAGTTGAAGTAATCGATTTACGTACAGTCAGCCCACTGGATATCGATACAATCATGGCATCTGTTGAAAAAACGAATCGTGCCATTGTTGTTCAAGAGGCTCAAAAACAAGCCGGTATTGCAGCGAACGTTGTTGCTGAGATCAATGACCGTGCAATTCTTAGCCTCGAAGCCCCGGTACTTCGTGTAGCGGCGCCTGATACAGTGTACTCTTTCTCCCAAGCGGAGCCAATCTGGTTACCAAACCACAAAGATGTTCTTGAAACGGCGAAAAAAGTACTTAACTTTTAATGGGTAAGGAGTATTTAAGCTCCTCCTTAATATTCAAATGAAAACAGAAGGGCATTCCACCCTTCTCTTTTCCAATTATAGATATAAGAAAATTAGACAGAGATAATGTTTACATTCATCTATTTTTAATCATTATTCAATACAGGAGGTAGAATCCATGTCATTCGAATTCAAATTACCAGACATTGGTGAAGGTATTCATGAAGGTGAAATCGTAAAATGGTTTGTTAAGCCTGGCGATAAAGTTGAAGAAGACGATGTACTATGTGAAGTCCAAAATGATAAAGCAGTAGTAGAAATTCCATCTCCGGTAGCAGGAACAGTTGAAGAACTTCTTGTTGACGAAGGTACTGTAGCAGTTGTAGGTGATACACTGATTAAGTTCGATGCTCCTGGTTACGAAGATCTTCAGTTCAAAGGAGACGATGGAGAGAAGAAAGAAGCTCCTAAAGCTGACGAGAAAACAGAAGGTCAAGTTCAAGGTACCGCAGAACAGGGCGGGGATGTTAAGAAAGAAGCGTCACCAGAAGCTGCCGAAGAGAAATCTGAAGGTGTAAATCAAAAGGCTGACGCTGAAGTTGATCCTAATAAGCGTGTCATCGCTATGCCTTCCGTTCGTAAATATGCGAGAGAAAACGGTGTGGAAATTCGCCAAGTATCAGGTTCAGGTAAAAACGGACGTGTCGTTAAAGAAGATATCGATGCTTTCTTAAGCGGAGATTCTAAGCCGGCTGAAACTGTTGAAAAATCGAAAACAGAAGAAAAAGCACCAGAAGCTGATTCTAAAGCGGCTGCACCAAAAGCTCCAGAGGGTGAATATCCTGAAACTCGTGAGAAAATGAGTGGTATGCGTAAAGCAATTGCCAAAGCAATGGTGAATTCTAAACATACGGCTCCTCACGTAACATTAATGGACGAAATCGATGTAACGAAACTTTGGGCTCACCGTAAGAAGTTCAAAGAAGTTGCAGCTGAAAAAGGTGTGAAATTAACGTTCTTACCTTACATCGTTAAAGCATTAACAAGTGCCTTACGTGAATACCCTGCACTAAACACATCCATTGATGATTCGACGAGCGAAATCGTTCAAAAACATTATTACAACATTGGTATCGCTGCAGATACTGACAAAGGTCTATTAGTACCTGTTGTGAAGAATGCTGATCGTAAATCTATGTTCTCAATTTCAAATGAAATTAACGAACTAGCTGGAAAAGCTCGTGATGGTAAACTTTCTGGTGATGAAATGAAAGGTGCTTCATGCACAATCACTAATATTGGTTCTGCCGGTGGACAATGGTTTACTCCGGTCATCAACCACCCAGAGGTTGCGATTCTTGGAGTTGGACGTATTGCAGAAAAACCTGTAGTTAAAAATGGTGAAATTGTAGCAGCACCTGTGTTAGCATTATCATTGAGCTTCGATCACCGTATGATCGACGGAGCTACTGCTCAACATGCACTTAACCATATCAAGCGTTTGTTGAACGATCCAGAATTATTATTAATGGAGGCGTAATACAATGGTAGTAGGAGATTTCCCAATTGAAACAGATACGATAGTAGTCGGTTCAGGTCCTGGAGGATATGTAGCTGCAATCCGTGCAGCACAACTGGGACAAAAAGTAACAATCATTGAAAAAGAAAATTTAGGTGGAGTATGCTTAAACGTTGGTTGTATCCCATCTAAAGCTTTGATCACAGCGGGTCACCGTTTTCACAATGCTCAACATTCTGATGACATGGGTATTATTGCTGAAAACGTAAAAGTGAACTTTGATAAGGTTCAAGAGTGGAAAGCTGGCGTTGTTAAGAAATTAACTGGCGGTGTTGAAGGTCTTCTTAAAGGAAACAAAGCAGAAATCGTTCGTGGTGAAGCTTATCTTGTAGACGCTAATACACTTCGTGTGATGGATGATAACTCTGCCCAAACATACAAGTTCAACAACTTGATCCTTGCAACAGGTTCACGCCCAATTGAAATCCCAAGCTTCAAGTTCTCAAAACGCGTACTTGATTCTACAGGTGCTCTTGCATTAGAAGAGATCCCAAGCAAGCTTGTTGTAATCGGTGGAGGTTACATCGGAACTGAGCTTGGAACTGCTTACGCAAATCTTGGATCAGAAGTAACAATTTTAGAAGGTGCTGACGATATTCTTAGCGGATTCGAAAAGCAAATGACAGCAATTGTGAAAAAAGATCTTAAGAAAAAAGGCGTAGAGGTTGTTACCAAGGCCATGGCTAAAGGCGTTGAAGAAAGTGACAGCGGCGTTGTCGTTAAATATGAAGTAAAAGGCGAAGAAAAATCTGTTGAAGCTGATTACGTTCTAGTAACGGTAGGTCGTCGCCCGAATACGGATGAAATCGGTCTTGAAGAAGTAGGAATCGAGATGACGGACCGCGGAGTTGTCAAAATTGATAAGCAGTGCCGCACGAACATCCCGAACATCTTCGCGATCGGTGACATCGTAGATGGACCACCACTTGCTCACAAAGCTTCTTACGAAGGTAAAATTGCTGCTGAAGTCATCTCTGGTGAACCAGCAGAAATCGACTACCTTGGTATTCCAGCTGTGTGCTTCACAGATCCGGAATTAGCTACAGTAGGTTATTCTGAAGCTCAAGCGAAAGAAGAAGGCATCGAAGTAATCGCTGCTAAATTCCCATTCGCGGCTAATGGCCGTGCATTGGCACTTAATGCTACAGATGGATTCATGAAGCTTATAACTCGTAAAGAAGACGGTTTAATTATCGGAGCACAAATTGTTGGTGCAGGAGCATCAGATATGATTGCTGAACTTGGACTTGCTATTGAATCCGGTATGACAGCTGAAGACGTTGCAATGACTATTCATGCTCACCCAACACTAGGTGAGATTTCCATGGAAGCAGCAGAAGTTGCTATGGGAAGCCCGATTCACATTGTAAAATAATATAAGTTAATTAAGGAGTATCCCGGTTTGCCGGGATACTCCTTTTACTATTTGGTGCTATTAAAAAAGGGATTGAAGCGTTTTTTGCTTCAATCCCTTTTTTTCACGAAGTTATTGATCCCAACTTTCGATTGCGCTTGAAACGGGTATTATTATGTCTTCTTTAGTAATATCGCCTTCCACTTTACATATGATCTGATTGTTTTCTACCACAACGATTGCTGGTGAAGTCGGGGGAGAATCTGCTATTTTATTGGGTGCTTCGTTATTAAGGCTCACTACCTTTAATCGTTTAAGGCTATCAGGGTACTGTTTTTTCAGTTCAATGATTGCATCGTAGTAGGGTATTTCTTTAGAAACGTTTCGTTCATCGGTAAAAAAGATAACCTGTTTTTCTATAAACTGATCTTCTGCTAAAACAACTTTGTTGGAAGAAATATAATCACATGAAGTCAAAAACAACATAGTGGAAATGATTAGTATTGCTAAAGCGAGTATATGTTTCATACAACATCCTCTTTTCTTAAACGATGCTATGAACTTTGGATTTGTAAATAAATGACTTTTGAACCGTTCTTACGTCACATTTTATCATAAGGAAAATCATTAAAGGGTCAAGTCATTGAAATGTTACATAATTGAAAAGACATACATAATGAAAGTAATCTTAAAAGAATATACTATAATAATACGATGATCGAAGGCTGCTCCTTGCGTTTATCAAATAATCTTTAGGTTTCAATCCATGAATAGGGGTAAATAAAAAGAAGGAAGTTTAAAATAAATCATTTAAAGGATGTAATGAACATGAAATCGTATATTGCTTTTTTGGTACAAATGATTTTATGGAGTGTTTTTTATATAGCTGAATGGATGTCCGATAAGGATCATTTAGAATATAAGTGGATCATGTTTGTTATATTTTTTTACTTGGCGTTTATTGCTGCGAAGAAAATCGTTCAGTCAAGAAAGCTGACCTTGTTTATTACGTCGTTCAGTTTAACATGCTTTTTTGCCTTCAAAGTAGTATTTGAAAATATACTGGAAATATTTTAATTCTTTCCCAGATTCGCTTAAGAATATGTTAAAATATTCAAAGTGAATACGGAAAGGTGATAGACATGAAAAAGATTTTAGCAACTGGATTAACTCTACTACTATTAACAGGATGCTCGAGTGAATCAACTACCACAAATGAAGAAGCCAAGAAGCCTGAGCAGACTGAAGTGGATAAAGAGAACAAGAAGACAAGTGAGGGTACCGCTTCACCAAAAAATGATACTGAGCAAGAAGAAACATCTGAGCCATCAGAAGAGGTAGTTCAATCAAAGGATTATAAGATCAATGAAAACAATTGGAGCATTAATCCTATAGGTGATGCAAATCCAAAAGTGGTCCTCCTTACGATCGATGATGCACCGGATCAACATGCCTTACAGATGGCAAATGATCTCAAAGCACTGAATGCTCCGGCTATCTTCTTTGTTAATGGTCATTTTCTTGATACACCAGAAGAAAAAGAGACTTTAAAAAAGATTCATGATATGGGATTTGCGATTGGTAATCACACATTTAGTCACAGCAGTCTGAAAGAAATCTCTCCTGAAAAACAAAAAGAAGAAATTGTGTCACTGAATGATCTTATTGAATCCATCATTGGGGAACGACCTAAGTTCTTCAGGGCTCCATTTGGTCAGAATACTGACTATAGCCGACAAATTGCAGCAGAAGAAAAGATGTCACTAATGAACTGGACATACGGATATGATTGGGAAAAGCAATATCAGAACAAAGAAGCAATCACCGATATTATGGTTAACAGCCCTTACCTGAATGATGGGGCAAACCTGCTCATGCATGATCGCACGTGGACGAGCGAGGGTTTATCCGATATTGTAAAGGGCCTGCGGGATAAGGGGTATGAAACCTTGGATCCAAATAGAATAAAGACCGCTGAATAATGCTAGTAAGCTGCGTGAAAGAAGCCTTCTTTCGCGCAGTTTTTTTATTTGTTCTTCCCCATCCAAAGACTGTTGAGCAAAAAAATCAATTAAAAATCAGGTATGTTAACGAAAACACTTACATATAGTTTAATGTTTAATAGTATGATTGATTAAGAGGATAAAAAGTTAAATATGTTATACAAATTAGGCTTGATATTTTAAATGTGTTATATTATTATAGAAGCAGATAAGATAAAGCGTTTACAAAAAACAACGTGAAGGAGAGGAAAAAAGATGGGAACAATTGTATGTCAATCATGCCTTAACACTATCGATCACTATGAGGATGAGAAGGTTTCTGTTTTATTCTCTAACTGCTGTGATTGCAACGACGATAAAGAATTAGACGACTGATACCTGCCAAGGGGAGCGGGGAGTGAAAGTGTCTTAAAGGGGTTCTTATAAATAAAAGGATGAAGAAGGGTGGGGCCTTCTTCATCCTTTTTTTGTTACCTGATCGCTCTATGCTCTTTTATGACTCTCAAGTGACGCAAATCATAATCTTCAGGTCCCTGTACAGGAAGACCTGCTTCTATATTGGTTTTAATATAGTTGATGTTTTCCTGTGTGATGATCTCACCAGGAATGAAAATCGGAATTCCCGGAGGATAAACCATAATGAATTCAGCGATTGTCCTCCCGACGGATTCATCAATCGGAATGACCTCGGTATCTGCGTAAAAAGCATCCCGGGGAGTAATGGAGAGAACAGGTATATCAGGGAGCATGACTTTAACAGGTATCATTTCTCCCTGTTTCTTGAGACTCGTCACAAGCTCTTTTAAAGCCATGACCAACTGATTTCCCTCAACCTCGGTGTCACCAGGAGTGATGATGCAAAGGATGTTATAAAGATCAGACATCTCAACCTCAATGTTATGAGCTTCCCGCAGCCACTTCTCAGCATCAAATCCACTGATCCCTAAATCTTTCACGGACACAATCAACTTTGTTGGATCATAGGCATAGGTGGCTTTCGTTCCAAGGATCTCTTTTCCTACACAGTATAAACCGTCAATTTCGTTGATCTGTCTTCTCATATCCTGTGACAGTTCAATCGTCTTGGTGATGAGCTCACGACCTTCGGTGGCCAGACGTTTTCTGGCAACATCGAGGGAAGCCAGTAATAAGTAGGAAGTTGAAGTGGTCGTCAGCATACTTAAAATCGTTTGTACCCGTTTCGATGAAACAAGTCCTTCTTTCATATTAAGGACAGAGCTCTGAGTCATAGAGCCGCCAAGTTTGTGTACGCTGGTAGCCGCTAAATCTGCACCCGCCTGCATTGCTGAAAGGGGGAGCTCGTCATGGAAATGTATATGAACGCCATGAGCTTCATCCACAAGTACTGGAACATTATACGAGTGAGCGATTTCTACAATCTTTTTGAGATCTGCAGAAATTCCGAAATAAGTAGGATTGATGACCAGAACACCTTTGGCATCCGGGTTTTGTTCCAATGCTTTTGCTACTGCATCTGTTGTGATTCCGTGAGAGATACCCAGGTCTTCATCAATATCCGGGTGGATAAAGATCGGAGTGGCTCCTGAGAATACAATGGCAGACATGACGGATTTATGGACGTTCCTGGGTACAATGATCTTGTCTCCAGGGCCACATACACTCATGACCATTGTCATGATGGCACCACTCGTTCCTTGTACAGAGAAGAAGGTATGATCGGCACCAAACGCTTCGGCTGCAAGGTCTTGAGCTTTTTTTATCATCCCCTTAGGCTGATGTAAATCATCTAAAGGACCAATGTTAATCAAATCGATGGAAAGGGCATTTTCTCCAATGAAATCCTTAAACTCAGGATCCATACCTGCACCTTTTTTATGACCGGGAATGTGAAATTGGACAGGGTTTTTTTTACTATGTTCAATTAAGCCGGAAAATAACGGCGTTTCATTCTGAGACAATTCATTCAACACCTCTTTATATTCTTAATAGCAAATTATATAGCCACACTAAAGTTATTATTATATAAGATCTTGCTCATGATTTCATAACTTTTCTCACTATATTTTCAACAAACAAATGAATTATAGCACTTAAGAAAATCTTTGCATAGTGGCATATGGCCATCCATTGTTATTTTGTTTCAATAGCGCATATTTAGGACAAGTATCCAATGGTTTTTGGCTCATTTCCGTTCTCTACCACCGGACGACCTTTCAGCATAGCTGAAAGGCGGGTGAAACGGGTGTTTCGCCCGAATGAGCCAAAATCCATACTACCCATATATATTTTATCGCCATAGATCATACTGCCTTTCAGTCTCTCTTTTTTGTAATACTCCCAATAAGAAAAGGATTTTCCCTCCTTTACCGAGAATAGTTCAGTGAATGGAGGGATTCAATTGAATTGGAATACGAGGGTAACAGAGTTATTAAACATTCAATATCCAATTATACAAGGAGGGCTTGCACATCTGGCGTATGCAGAGCTGGCAGCGGCGGTGTCGAATGCGGGTGGTCTTGGCCAGATCACTGCCATGTCTTTAGACAATCCTGAACAGTTACGAGAAGAAATTCTAAAGGTAAGGTCATTAACAGATAAACCTTTCGGGGTGAACTTTGCCATAGGTCAACATGGACGCCCCTTTAGCGAGTTTGTTGACGTTGCCATTGAAGAGAAGGTGCCGGTCGTTTCCGTTACAGGAGGGAACCCGACTCCCCTGTTTCAGCAACTCCAGGGAATGGACATAGTTAAGCTTGTATTGGTCGCCTCGAAAAGACAGGCAATCAAGGCGGAAGAGCTGGGTGCGGATGCAGTGATGGTTGTTGGTCAAGAAGGAGGAGGTCACCTGGGGAAAGATGATATTGGAACATTCGTCTTGATTCCCGGAGTGGTGGACGCTGTTTCCATTCCGGTCATTGCTTCCGGAGGTGTTGGGGACGGAAGGGGATTGATGGCTGCTCTCAGCTTTGGTGCAGAGGGAGTTGAGATGGGTACGAGATTTATTGCTACAAAGGAATGTGTACATGCTTCTGAAGTTTATAAGCGTACCTTGATTGAAGGGGACGAGAATGGTACAGTAGTCATCAAACGGTCTTTAGGAGCACCGGCAAGGGCCATTTCAAACTCTTGGACCAAACAGATACTGGCTGCTGAAACATCGAACGCTGGCTATGAAGGATTAAAAGCATACATAAGCGGTGAAGCCAATAAACGATACATTTACGATGGGGAAGTAGACGCAGGGTTTGCGTGGGCAGGACAAGTGATGGGGTTGATCAATGACGTCCCATCAGTTAAAAATCTCATTCAACGAATGATCTCTCAAGCAGAGGGCATCCGGAAGAAATGGAATTAACACATCATCATTCAAGGAGTTGTTGTAAACAATGGAATATCAATATCCTTTTGATATAGACTGGTCAACAGAAGAAGTCATCGACGTTATTGCCTTTTTCGAAGCAATCGAGAAAGCTTATGAAAAAGGTGTCTCTAGAGATGACCTTATGAATCGGTATAAGCGTTTTAAAGAAATCGTCCCCGGTAAAGCAGATGAAAAGAGAATATGCAATGAATTTGAAGAATCCAGTGGCTATTCCTCCTATCGTGTGGTAAAGAAGATGAAGGAGCTTCAGGAGTCTGACAAAATTTCAATGAACTAAACGAATAGAACGACTGCCTTTTTTGGCAGTCGTTCTTTCTGCATTTTTCCCAACAGTGATATGGTTTAGTTCATTTTATAAAGGGGTAAAAGTGTTTCAAAGGCACTGTTAACTTCTTGGATGAATTCATCACCATTCAGCTTGACAGCTGTATCCCGGTCCAGATGAAGTCCGCATAGAAGCTCAGCTTTTTTAACATTCTGTACTCTTTCACTTAAAGCGATGAATTCATCTTGTGACATGGAAGAAAAAGGAGTGGCATCCGGCTTTGTATGGTCTCCGGACCAAACAAAGTGACCAGGGATCATTGATCTTATCTTATCTGCATTTTCTTCAACTTTTTTACCGAATTCAACTTTATTTGGGGCTTCATAGATCATAGCGAACCAGATAAAAACATGGGTTTCCCATAAACCTATCTGAAAATGTGGATGCTTTTTATAACCCCGTTTGTTGTTCGCGAACGCAACCCAGGTATCATCAGGAGGGTTAACCGATCGACGTGCATGTTTAGCCACATGGTAAAACATCTCCGTCCCTGTTAATGCGCTTAAAGTGGGTGCGAAATGATCGCCTAAATAATCAAGTTTGGGTCTGATCTGTTCTTGGATGGCAGTCATTCGATCTTCTAACCCATTAATCGTGAAAACTTGGAAATCTTCTTGCGTGAAACCATTAAATTTCATGTTGTATCCTCCTTATAACCACCAATATCTTAACATAATGAGGTACAAGCTTGTAGTGAATTGATTTATCTATGGGTGACTGCACATTTTAGTTACAAGATTGGATGATACTTCATAACATGTAGTAAATATTATCAGAACAATCAGATAAATCGAAAACTCGGAAGGGGTGTATGGCCATGAAACAAGTAATGAACACTTCTAAAAAACGCGATGTCCAGCAGCAAAGAATGAATGTATTAAGACTTGAAATGGATTATGAATTAGCTGTATTGTTCGAAGCAATTCAAATGAAGAATAAAGAAACCCAGACCAAGTCCAAACAGAAACTCATGAGTATTCGGGAAGAACTAATGAAAATGAAGGCCTTATAAAGCTTTAATCCTTTCTAGTGGGTATAAAGTATATTGTCAAAATTCAACTGTTGAACGGCGAGCTCATAGGCATAGAGAGTTCGCTTTTTTGTGGGTATTAATAAAGACCTGTGATTATGATCAGTCTAATACTGCAGTACAAGGTGAATAACTTGAAACAGCCTTTAATTTCCATTAAGCTATTTAGCTAAGGGAGCAGTAGTAAATTATGGCTCTTGTTTAAAGGATGATTATGAGTCGTATTTAATGAAAACGACCATATTAGTAATAAGATTTTCGTTACATAAATTGGAGGCTAATGATCAATGACAAATTGGACGGAATTAGATCACAATGTTAGATCGTGGATACGGGAAGCCGGAGAAAGAATTCGTCAATCATTCAAGACAGAATTGAATATAAAAACGAAGTCTAATCGAAACGATTTGGTAACCGATATGGATGAAGCGACAGAACATTTCTTTACTGAAAATATCCGTAATACGTACCCGGATCATCAAATCCTCGGTGAAGAAGGATATGGCGATGACTTTAAGGAGTTATCAGGTATCACGTGGATAATCGACCCAATCGATGGAACGATGAATTTTGTTCATCAACAGCGAAATTTTGCCATCTCTATCGGCATCTATGATGGAGAAGAAGGTAAATTGGGATACATATATGATGTCGTCCATGATGAGCTATATTTTGCAAATAAAGGACACGGAGCTTATATGAATGATGTGAAGCTGCCGGAGCTTGATCCAGTTCCGGTTCAAGATGCCATTGTAGCATTAAATGCACTGTGGGTGACGGAGAATAAACGGATTGACCGAACAATTCTTGAACCACTCGTGAAGGATGTAAGGGGAACACGGTCCTATGGATCAGCTGCGATTGAATTGGCTTATGTCGCTTCAGGTAGATTGGATGCTTACTTAACAATGCGCCTGGCTCCATGGGATTTTGCAGCTGGGAAAATTATGATTGAAGAGGTTGGGGGAATTGTAACTGATCTTAAGGGGGATCCCCTAGATCCGTTGAATAAAAGCTCGCTGTTTGTAGGAAAGCCCGGACTGCACCAAACCATCTTGACTGACTATCTTGAACGAAACAAATAAAGAAGGGAGACGGGCAATTTCATTGCTTCGTCTCCCCTTTTTAATCTACAATCGTCCTTCATCACGATATTTCTTCTTTGTCTTGAAACCGAATCCCATCACTATAAATAGAAAAATGAAACTGACAATAGCAAGCAGGATGCTCTGTAAACTGATTGAAATTGCGATTCCCATTAGAGAAACAGCCGCTAATATAGAAAATAATACAAAAATCCATTTAATATTCTCCAAGAAAAAACCTCCAAATAACATGAAAAAAATAATTTTCCTCATTAGATTAAAACCATAATAGCTCTTCCAATTAAATTTTACCTATCAATTCGATAATGTGCAATGGGTAGAGTAGACAAAGAGGTATCTCGATGTGATTGAATTAATTATGGAAACTTTTAGTGGGAAGAAAAGGCTTTATGAAATATTTATTAGGGCTTTTCTATATGCTGTGATATAATGGTCTAGTTGAACTGAAATATATTATCTTTAATAGTATAAAGAAATCCAATATTCAGGAGTGGAAATATGAAATTAAGAAATGACCTTAGAAATATTGCTATTATTGCTCACGTTGACCACGGGAAAACGACATTAGTAGACGAGCTTTTAAAGCAATCTGGAATCTTCCGCGAAAATGAAACAGTTTCTGAACGCGCGATGGATTCAAATGATTTGGAAAGAGAACGCGGTATTACGATCTTAGCGAAAAATACGGCGATTCAATATAAAGATTCTCGTATCAACATTCTTGATACACCAGGACATGCTGACTTCGGTGGAGAAGTTGAACGTATCATGAAAATGGTAGATGGTGTTTTACTAGTAGTAGATGCGTATGAAGGCTGTATGCCTCAGACTCGTTTCGTCCTTAAGAAAGCACTTGAGCAAAACCTTACACCTATCGTAGTCGTAAATAAAATTGACAAGCCTTCAGCACGTCCGGAAGAAGTAATCGATGAAGTTCTGGAATTATTCATTGAACTGGATGCAAATGATGAACAGCTGGAATTCCCGGTTGTCTATGCTTCTGCTATCAACGGTACAGCAAGTACAGATCCGGATCCGGAAAAACAAGATGAAAACATGCAGTGTTTATACGATTCAATCATTGAGCATATTCCTGCACCAGTAGACAACTCTGATGATCCACTGCAATTCCAAGTTGCATTGCTCGATTACAATGATTACGTTGGTCGAATCGGAATCGGACGTGTATTCAGAGGGACAATGAAGGTTGGCCAACAGGTAGCATTAATGAAGCTTGACGGTTCTGTTAAACAATTCCGTGTAACAAAAATCTTCGGTTTCTTCGGATTAAAACGTGAAGAAATCCAAGAAGCAAAAGCGGGTGATTTAATCGCTGTTTCCGGAATGGAAGATATTAATGTCGGTGAAACGGTTTGTCCTGTTGAACATCAGGATCAACTTCCTGTTCTTCGTATTGACGAGCCTACACTTCAAATGACATTCTTGGTCAACAACAGTCCATTTGCGGGTAGAGAAGGTAAATTTGTTACTTCAAGAAAAATTGAAGAACGTTTATTGGCTCAGCTTCAAACGGATGTAAGTTTACGTGTTGAGCCAACAGATTCACCTGATGCATGGACGGTTTCAGGTCGTGGAGAGCTTCACCTTTCCATCCTCATTGAAAACATGCGTCGTGAAGGCTACGAATTACAGGTATCTAAACCACAGGTTATCATTAAAGAAGTCGATGGCGTGAAGAGTGAGCCTGTAGAACGTGTTCAAATTGACATCCCTGAAGAATACATGGGCGGGGTAATCGAATCACTTGGTCAACGTAAAGGCGAAATGCTGGATATGGTAAACAACGGTAACGGACAGGTCCGTTTAATGTTTATGGTTCCTGCACGTGGATTAATCGGTTATTCAACGGAGTTTATGACTCTTACTCGTGGATATGGAATCATCAACCACACATTCGACGGCTATCAGCCCCTGCAAAAAGGACGCGTTGGCGGACGTCGTCAAGGTGTACTTGTTTCTATGGAAACAGGGAAAGCATCACAATACGGAATTATGCAAGTGGAAGATCGCGGTATTATCTTCGTTGAATCCGGTACAGAAATTTATGGTGGAATGATTGTTGGGGAACATACAAGAGAAAATGATATTACCGTTAATATCACAAAGCTTAAACAAGCGACAAACGTTCGTTCGGCTAACAAGGATCAAACCGTAACCATTAAAAAGGCAAGAATTATGACTTTAGAAGAATCTCTTGAATATCTAAACGATGATGAGTATTGTGAGGTAACTCCTGAATCGATCCGTCTTCGTAAAAAGATTCTTGATAAGAATGAACGTGAAAGAGCAGAAAAGAAGAGCAAGGTGTCTCAATAAACTAAGTGAGGGGGAGTAGGAAATGGATGTAACTGAGCGTTTGTCCTTTTTCGCATCCCTTTATCGTGTTGATCAGAACGCGGAAATGGGTATGTGGTTGCTATATATAACCATAGTAGGGCTCTCAATCTTAGTATATAAGCTCGGTTTTGCGAAGAAACTGCCGGTGATGAAATCAATATTGATTTATTCTTTTCTTATTCTGGGATGTACCGTATTAACGTTTCTGGGTATCTTTTTACCAGTAGCAGAAGGTCTGGTCGTTGCAGCTCTTATCTTAGTGATCTATAAGATTCGACTAACGAACGAGAAGAAAAAAGGCACGTTTTAAGCTGAAAAAAGCTGTAGTCTCTAATGGATGAGACTACAGCTTTTTTTCGTTATGTGGATGAACCTCGTGCAGAAGATAGATGATATAGTGGGGGTAAAGACAGAGCATAGAGCATATGTCCAGCTGTCCATAAGAAAATTGCCTCACCATACATTAAACCGGGTACATCTTTAATTGCCAGGTACGAAAGAGGGAAATACAGAAACACAGTCGGGACTGTCAGCACAAGGGAGAGAAGCCAAGAGCCACTACTAGAAACTTTCAGCCTTTCCATCAAGTACACGAACACTACCCCGATCACACATGAAATAACCAAGTGGAACAAAAACTCCATCCATTCAGGCAGGTCTTTATTACCGAACCCAGGGATGAAATCCACATTCAATAACAGGACGTATACCTTGATGCCAGTTAATACTTGCATCCATTTTAGAAATAATCCTAACAAGGTACCGGAAACAAGACCAATAAGCGTTCCTGAACGGATTTGTCTAAAAGTCATCTTCTACTTGAGGAGAACGGTAAAACCTGAAATTCCCACTCGACACACGTTCTTCCGTCTTTTCTTTAATACGGTCATGACACTTATCACACATATAGGTATGAATGGGCCGGTTACGCAATTTCTTTGCTTGTAAGGAATAATCATCAATACTTTCTATCACTTCACATAGAGCACATTTTACTCTCATACATCACACCTCAATTTGTTCTAATCATAAGTCTAGTCTTTTTAGTATATCATGTAGTATAGTCAAACGCTTTATTTAACTTTCCTGTATGCTTTTAACAATACAATTTGGTATAGTATAATCAAGGTGAATCACGAATGAAATGAAACACTAACAGAGAAAAAATGAGTCTGCATAAGGGGGGATTGTATGGCTAACCAAGTGGAACCCAGCTTGATTCCTGCACTCTTTGAGGAACTTCAATCAGAAAAATTTGTTACACTCGCGACAATTGATCACCAAACGCATGGACCAAATGTAAGTGCGATCTCTTGGATTTATGCAAAGGACGAACACACATTGTTATTTGCTGTTGATCAGCGCTCCCGGATTGTGGCAAATCTAAAGAACAATCCACTTGCCGTTGTGAATCTGATAGCAAATGAATCAACCTATTCCATAAGCGGAAAAGCAGGGGTTTCTGAGGAAAAACTGGTAGGAGTGCCTTTAAAGCTGACTCTTGTTAAACTTGCTATCGATGAAGTAAGAGATGTCATGTTCTATGGATCGAAAATATCGACAGAACCTGCTTATGTGAAGACATATGATAAGGCGGCCGCAGACCGTTTGGACCGTCAAGTAATTGAAGCCATGAAAAAAGCTTAGTACTCTAAGCTTTTTCATGGCTTTTTCTCATATTGTTAAGTGATCTAAAGGATTATTCAATCTTATCGTAAGTCTGATTTTCCTGTTTTTCCCTAAGTTGTTTCTCTTTGGTGTTATTCATTTTCTTTTTTGGTTCATTCGGAGCATTTTCTGGATCTGCTTGCTTTAACGATCGAGGGATTTCAGGCATTAGCCTGCCGGATATGTCAGCCAGTTCGTTCATAATCCCCTGGACAGGCTCACCCCGTTGAATGTCTTTGCTGATTTCATTCAAACGGGCATAAAGATCCGGGTCAGCGATGACAATGGCTTCTGCACCATATGGGTCTTTTTGAAGAGCTTCTGCTACAGAATATTTGATTGAACCGACTTGTGAGCGCTCAATGTCGGAATCGATATCTATTCCAACAAACGCATATTTACCAAAGACTACAGCCGTTGCGTCTTTAACATCTGGTACACTCGTCGTAAGGTCAACTAAATGCCTTGAAATTTGCTGTCCTGATTTTCGTTCAGTATGTTGGATATTGCTATCCTGTACAGTGATCGGTTTACTGTTGTTACTGTTTGAATCATTATCATACCCGACCTCATTCTTATTGGCGCAGGCACCAAGAATGATGGTTACCACAAGTAGAGAGATGAGTTTAAACATGTGAATACCTCCCGATTTAGAATCAATATCTTTTCTTATTGTGTAATTTTCTTCTATCTTTATACGTTTATTCATATATTTTAAGAAACGGGCCGTCCTATTTGAGTAGCTGGGAATAACCGGATCAACATTGGCTACATACAATAGTAATAAGAAATCAGGAGCAGGAGGCATCGATTTGAATAAAATTTATGTATTAGATACCAATGTCTTATTACAAGATCCACAAGCCATCTTTTCGTTTCAAGATAATGAGGTGGTTATACCTGCAGTCGTTTTAGAAGAAGTGGACTCCAAAAAGCGTTATATGGATGAAATCGGAAGAAACGCAAGACATGTATCGAAGCTGATAGATAATTTACGGCAACAAGGAAAACTTCATGAAAAAATCCCCCTATATACGGGAGGATCACTAAGGATTGAACTAAATCACCGCTCATTTCAGCAGCTTCAGGAAATATTTCTAGAGAAAACAAACGATAACAGGATTATTGCCGTAGCAAAAAACTTATCTCTCGAAGAAGAAGCGAAAAAGGATGGAAAATCGGTCATTCTGGTTAGTAAAGACACCCTCGTTCGGGTAAAGGCTGATGCGTTGGGATTACAGGCAGAGGATTTTCTGAGTGACCGGGTCATAGAGGTAAACGATATTTACACAGGTTTTATTGAACTGTACACAGAGAGAGAGTTACTCGACAAATTTTATGATAAAGGGGAACTGACCCTTACCGATATAACGAAACAACGATTTTATTCCCATCAATTCCTCATTATGAAGGATGCTCTTGGAAGCTCTGCTTCAGCACTTGGAATGGTGGATGCATCAGGACTGAAAGTGAAGAAGCTGGTCTTTGACCAAGAGCATATGTGGGGAATCAAGGCCCGCAATGTTCAGCAAACAATGGCAACTGAACTGTTACTGAGAGATGATATTTCGCTGGTCACCATGATTGGAAAAGCCGGGACTGGAAAAACCCTGCTTGCTCTGGCTGCGGGTCTTCTTCAGACAGAGGACTTCAATAAATTCAATAAATTGCTCGTGGCTCGTCCAATTGTCCCGGTAGGTAAGGATATTGGTTATCTTCCAGGGGAAAAACAAGAAAAACTCAGACCTTGGATGCAGCCCATTTTCGATAACCTCGAATACTTATTCAACACGAAGAAGCCTGGTGAGCTGGATGATATCCTCGCGGGTATGGGCTCAATTGAAGTGGAAGCTTTAACTTATATAAGGGGGAGAAGCATTCCAGATCAATATATCATCATTGATGAAGCCCAGAACTTAACGAAACATGAAGTGAAAACGATCTTAACCAGGGTGGGAGAGCGAAGTAAAATCGTTTTGATGGGAGATCCAGCTCAGATCGATCATCCATACCTGGATGAATACAATAATGGCTTAACGTATGTGGTAGAAAAATTCAAAGATCAAAAACTGGCCGGGCATGTTAAGCTCATGAAAGGGGAAAGATCGGGTCTTGCTCAACTTGCTGCTGATCTTCTTTAATACGACCGTATTATAAATAACGTATGAAAAAACCGGTTCAGGGGTTCTGGAACCGGTTTTTTTCGATATTGCGTTTTCTTGATGTTCTTATTCTACCCGAAAGGCTCTTACATCGGTAATGGGGGTTTCTCTATTTGATCCGTCTTTATAGTAGATATGAACGGGGCCATTTTCCTTTAGTGGCTTTCCGTCTTTTGAGAACCCGATGAGTAATTGATCTGCGTGTGCAAGATCCATGCGATGTTCATCCGTTTCTGTTTCAATCACAAGAGATGCTGCATTCTCAAGAGGCTCCGCATTTGTAAGAAAAGGTGCAAACGGAATAGCGAATGATCCGTTTAAAATCTTTTCCTTTTCATACTTTTTCTCTGTCTTAAGTGTAGGGGGATAGGTTGCACCTTCCTGAATTTCCCGTGACCAATGCTTGGACACGGCTTTTGTATATTCTTCCAATTCGTCGATTGTCTCATTTTTTTCATCAAAATATGTAGTTAAATCCACTTTTCGATCATCAAATATCCAAACGCCGGAATCCAGAGTTATTGTGAATTTCACCTTACCTTTTATGGGTACTATGCTTTCCATTTGAGACTCCTCCTCTCGCTGATAGTTTCAGTATATCTGTTATTTAAAGGTTTGTCACACAAAGCTGAAAGCATTTTCAACGTTTTCAATCGGTGAAAGTAGGGAAACTAAAGGTAGGATTAAAGGAGCTGATATCATAGTGATTAGAACTCAGGAGCTGTTGGAAGAATTAGTGGAGAAAGCAAGACCTTTTTCAGCTGAAGGAAAGGTTGCAGATTATATACCTGCATTAAAGGATCAAAACCCAAGTGACTTGGCGATAAGTATATATACTCTTGAAAATCATTCTTGTTATGCAGGAGATCATTTAAAGAAGTTCACACTGCAAAGTATATCGAAAGTCATCACTCTTGCTCTTGTCTTGATGGACTATGGGGAGGATCATGTCTTCTCCAAGGTTGGCATGGAGCCTACTGGTGATCCTTTTAATTCCATAGCGAAGCTAGAAACACATAAGCCCTCGAAACCCCTTAATCCGATGATCAACGCTGGTGCACTTGCAGTCACGAATATGATTAAAGGAAACACAGGAATGGAAAAGTGGGAACGATTAATAGAATTCATCAATCATATGACCGGGGACAAGGTATCATATAATGAGGATGTGGCTTATTCAGAACTTCAAACAGCCAATTTAAACAGATCGCTTTGTTATTATATGAAGCAGCACGGTGTGATTACCGGAAATGTCGAAGATTTACTAGTTCTCTATACAAAACAATGTGCGGTGGAAATGAGCTGTGTCGATCTCGCTAAGATGGGGGCGGTTTTTGCCAATGATGGCGTTGACCCTGAAAGCGGGCGCGAAATTATTACGAGAGATGTTGCAAGAATTTGTAAAACGTTCATGGTTACGTGCGGGATGTATAATACTTCCGGTGAATTTGCCATTAAAGTGGGTATTCCGGCGAAAAGTGGAGTGTCAGGTGGAATCATGGGTGCTATTCCCGGGAAGTGTGGAATCGGTATCTTTGGTCCTGCACTAGATCATGTCGGGAATAGCAGTGCAGGGCTAAAGCTTCTTGAAATGCTCAGTGATGAATATTCCTGGAGTATTTTTTAACGAAGGGTCACGCCATGTCACGTAAAGGGATGTTTTTTTAGGGAGTTTTCGGATAGGTATTTGTAAAAGAATTTTCATGAGAATCCCTCCGAAATAATAATTCGAATTTCTGTCATAGAATCCCGGGGAATACACTTATTTTTCTTGCAATTTCTCTGATTTAACGATAAAATTTTAAGACAGGAAAGCTATTTGTTCGGAATGGGGGGATCACTGTGGCGTCAGAAATGACAATTAATCATCGAGAAAAAGCCTATGAACTGCTAAAGGCCGACGCAGAAAAGATTTTACAACTTATTAAAGTACAAATGGATAATTTAACGATGCCCCAATGTCCTCTTTATGAGGAAGTATTGGATACCCAAATGTTCGGATTATCTCGTGAAATAGAATTTGCAGTCCGTTTAGGATTAGTAGATGATCAAGATGGAAAAGAGCTGATTGATTCTTTAGAAAGACAACTTTCTGCCCTTCATGAAGCATCTACAAAAAAGTAAAATAGTCATGACAACTCAAACAATACATAGATCTGTTGTTTGAGTTTTTTTGTTACAGATTCTGACTGGTTGGGATTAATTTAAATGATATAAGAGAAAAAGGATTGAAATGTCATGATTAAAAAAATAGCAAAGTCCTATGATTATTCGTTAATCGCTGTATATGTATTTCTTTGTCTGTTTGGTCTGGTAATGATTTATAGTGCGAGTATGGTCATGGCTGTAGAACGATTTGGTTGGGAAAGTGACCATTTCTATAAAAGGCAGATGATCAATATTCTTATCGGGTTCTTTGCCTTTACGATAGCAGCATGGTTTCCATACAAAGCATTCCAAGTGGGGAAAATAATCAAGGGACTCATGTTTATCGTTATCGGATTATTAATTGGGGTCCATATGTTCGGTTATGAAGTAAACAACGCAAAAAGCTGGATTAATTTAGGTTTCATGCCCATTCAGCCATCGGAGTTCGCCAAGCTTGCCGTCATTATTTATCTTGGCTCTGTATACTCCAAGAAACAGGCATACATAGATGATTTCAATAAGGGCCTTGCCCCGCCATTACTATTTTTAGGTTTTATATGTTTTTTAGTCTTTTTAGAGCCTGACTTTGGTACGGCGGCTATCATTTTCGCCATTGGAGCAATCGTTATTTCCTGTTCGGGGATCAGTTTTAAAACATTCTCCAAGCTGGCTGGTCTGGGAGTAGGTCTGTTGATCGTACTGTCACCGGTCATATACCTTGCAAGAGGCTTTATATTTACGAGAGAAAGACTTAGCAGGATTGAAGCGTATTTATCACCGTTTAAATATGCCCAAGGGGAAGGCTACCACTTGGTGAACTCATACCTTGCCATTGGTTCTGGAGGGGTAAAAGGGCTTGGATTAGGGCAGAGTGTTCAAAAACTGGGTTATCTTCCTGAACCGCAAACGGATTTCATTATGGCTATCATTGCTGAGGAATTAGGTGTTTTCGGTGTAAGCTTCGTCATACTCGGACTCTCTTATATCGTGCTTCGGGGGATATATACGGGAGTTAAATGCCAGGACCCGTTTGGAACGATGCTGGCCATCGGAATATCCAGTATGATCGGTATTCAAGCCTTCATAAATTTAGGAGGGGTATCGGGACTAATTCCGATTACGGGTGTCCCACTTCCATTCATCAGCTATGGAGGATCATCACTATTAGTGCTATCTTTGTCGATGGGTGTCCTTGTGAATGTGTCGATGTTTGTAAAATATGAAGAAAAATATAAAATAAAGAAGGAAAATGGCTATCCTTCGGAGAATATGGATAATAGCAAAAAAATATATGGTGTAAAAATGTAGGTCACTTTGATAGAGTATCTAAAACTCTAAGTCTAGGGTCTGCCCCCTAAGATACTTCTTTATTATCTTTCGGGTCAGCCCTTTTTTCATAGACTGCTTTACAGAGATTTTCAATCATGAATAGCCAAAAGGAGAGAGTGTATTGAAGAAAATCAAAAAAGTATTAGTAGCAAATCGCGGTGAAATTGCCATCCGTGTGTTTCGTGCATGTACGGAGCTTAATATTAGAACCGTCGCCATTTACAGTAAAGAAGATTCGGGAGCATATCATCGATATAAAGCTGATGAGGCCTACCTGACAGGAGAAGGAAAGAAACCAATTGATGCTTATTTAGATATAGAGGGGATCATTCGAATCGCAAAGAACGCCGATGTCGATGCCATCCATCCCGGTTATGGTTTCTTGTCCGAAAATATTCATTTTGCCAGACGATGTGAAGAAGAGGGGATTACCTTCATAGGCCCTCATTCAGAGCACTTAAATATGTTCGGTGACAAAGTAAAGGCACGTCATCAGGCCCAATTAGCCAATATACCGGTCATTCCTGGAACAGATGGCCCTGTAGAGACTTTGGAAGAGGTCATTGCCTTCGGGAAGGACCACGGCTTCCCGATCATCATCAAAGCTTCATTAGGTGGCGGAGGACGGGGAATGCGTATCGTCCGTAACCTGGAAAGCTTAAAGGAAGCTTACGAGCGCGCTAAATCTGAAGCAAAAGCAGCTTTTGGTAATGATGAAATTTATGTTGAGAAATTTGTTGAGAATCCTAAACATATAGAAGTTCAAATACTTGGGGACGAAGACGGCAATATTATTCACTTATATGAACGCGATTGTTCCATCCAGAGACGTCACCAAAAGGTAGTTGAAATAGCACCATCCGTATCTTTGACTGATCAGTTGAGAGAGGATATTTGTGAGGCAGCCGTCCGATTGATGGATAAAGTAAAGTATGTGAACGCAGGGACGGTTGAATTCCTGGTTGCAAATGAGCAGTTCTATTTCATCGAGGTAAATCCTCGTGTTCAAGTAGAGCATACGATTACGGAAATGGTTACCGGAGTGGATATCGTTCAATCACAATTAATGATTGCCGAAGGTCATGCACTACATAGTAGTAAGCTTGGCATACCTGTTCAAGAAGAAATCCGGACAAATGGGTTTGCGATTCAATCCCGTGTGACGACAGAAGATCCATTGAACAACTTTATGCCTGACACCGGGAAGATCATGGCTTACCGTTCAGGCGGCGGATTCGGGGTTCGATTGGATGCAGGTAACGGGTTTCAGGGAGCCGTCATTACTCCATACTATGATTCCCTTCTTGTTAAACTGTCCACGTGGGCTTTGACATTTGAACAAGCTGCATCCAAAATGGTCAGAAATCTTCAAGAATTTAGAATACGTGGAATCAAGACGAATATTCCTTTCCTCGAAAATGTCGTTAAGCATGAAAACTTTATAACAGGTAAATACGATACATCCTTTATTGACACGACACCTGAACTGTTTATTTTTCCGAAACGAAAAGACCGTGGCACAAAGATGCTTTCTTATATCGGAAATGTAACCGTGAACGGTTTCCCAGGAATCGAGAAGAAGAAAAAGCCTGTATTTTCAAAGCCCAGGATTCCGGCTCTTGACTTGAAACAAGACTTTAAACCTGGGACAAAGCAAATTTTAGATCAACATGGTGCCGAAGGGTTGGTTAATTGGGTCAAGGAACAAAACTCAGTGCTCCTTACTGATACAACTTTCCGGGATGCTCACCAATCTTTACTGGCTACGCGTGTCAGAACAAACGACCTGAAGCAAATTGCAGAACCGACATCTCACCTGCTTCCTGATATGTTCTCCTATGAAATGTGGGGAGGGGCAACGTTTGATGTAGCCTACCGTTTTCTAAAGGAAGATCCCTGGAATCGATTATTAACAATGAGAGAGGACATTCCCAATGTTCTATTCCAAATGCTGCTGAGAGCATCAAATGCCGTTGGATATAAGAACTACCCTGATAATGTCATTAAAGAATTTGTTGAGAAATCAGCATTCGCAGGTATTGACGTCTTCAGGATATTTGACAGTTTAAACTGGGTTAAGGGGATGGAAGTAGCCATTGATGCGGTAAGACAAAGTGGGAAAATCGCCGAAGCTGCCATTTGTTATACAGGGGACATTGAAGATCCTACCCGGACCAAATATAGTATTGATTACTATAAGAATCTGGCAAAAGAGTTAGAAGCAAGCGGAGCGCATATTTTAGCGATTAAAGACATGGCGGGGCTCTTAAAACCACAGGCGGCCTACCGACTTATTTCAGAACTGAAAGATACGGTCAGTCTGCCTATCCACTTACACACCCATGATACAAGTGGAAACGGTATATACACTTACGCAAGAGCCGTTGAAGCAGGTGTGGATATTGTCGACACAGCCCTTAGCACGATGTCTGGATTAACATCTCAACCAAGTGCCAATACACTTTATTACGCCTTGAAAGGAACCGAAAGAGAACCGAATGTAGATATTCAATCACTGGAGACTCTTTCCCACTACTGGGAAGACGTTCGAAAATACTATACAGACTTTGAAAGCGGCATGATGTCTCCTCATTCAGAGGTCTACAAGCACGAAATGCCCGGGGGACAATATAGTAACCTTCAGCAGCAGGCAAAAGCTGTAGGATTGGGTCATCGCTGGGAAGAAGTAAAAGAAATGTATGCAAGGGTCAACCACCTCTTTGGGGATATCGTAAAGGTTACTCCTTCATCAAAAGTTGTTGGGGATATGGCGTTGTTCATGGTTCAGAATGATCTGTCAGAGAAAGATGTCATTGAAAAAGGGGAAAAGATCGATTTCCCTGATTCAGTGGTTGAGTTATTCGAAGGATATCTGGGTCAGCCCCATGGCGGATTCCCGAAAGACTTACAAAGCGTGATTCTGAAAGGCCGCACACCATTAACCGTTCGACCTGGGGAGCTCCTAGATGACGTAGACTTCACAGCACTCAAAGAAAAGCTATTCGAAGACCTGCAACGCCCTGTCACCAGTTTCGATGCTCTTGGATATGCTCTATATCCTAAAGTGTTTATGGAATACGCACATACAATGGATCAATTTGGAGATATTTCCGTTCTCGATACGCCTACTTTCTTATTCGGAATGAGACTGGGTGAAGAGATTGAGGTTGAAATTGAAACCGGGAAAACACTTATTGTCAAGCTCGTTTCCATTGGCCAGGCTCAGGCAGATGGTACACGAATCGTCTACTTTGAACTGAATGGTCAGCCACGTGAAATTGTGATAAAAGATGAAAACATTAAATCGACAGTGGCAACCAAGATGAAAGCTGATGCTAAAAATGAGACTCATATTGGTGCTTCCATGCCTGGAACCGTGATTAAGGTAATTGCAGAGAAAGGAGAGGCGGTTGAAAAAGGGGATCACTTAATGATCACCGAAGCCATGAAAATGGAAACGACCGTTCAAGCTCCGTTTGCGGGGGTAGTGAAAGACATCTATGTGCAAAATGGTGACGCAATCAGCCCTGGTGACCTATTAATAGAAGTGCAAAAAGCATAAATAAAAAAGGATTCCGGTCATGACCGGAATCCTTTTTTGTTATGCTTTCAGCTTACTTCTTGAAATGAGCAGAATAAAGTAACAGAGTAATCCAAATAGACAAGAGATGATCAAAGCGTGCAATAAAGCTATACCTAAGTTTAATCTTGTGAACACCACGAGTGCTCCGGACATGACTTGAAGGGATACCAACGTAAATGCGATGATCCATCCCCAATAAATAACCTTTTGGTGCTTATGCTCTTTAATCGCAATATAAGTGATGTAAGAAATCCATAAGAAAATGAGTCCTGCTGCTGTCCGATGCCCCATTTGAATCCACTCATACAGATTGGATGGAAGACCCGGAGACGAGTTGACACATAACGGCCAATCTTTACACACTAAGCTCGAATCCGTGTGTCTGACTAAAGCACCGGTATAAACAACAATATAACTATATAGAGTGACTCCTATTGTATGGAATCTCATACGTTTATTAATGACCAATGAGTTGGCATCAAATTTCTGATCGACTTCAAAGATCAGAAGTGTTAATAATAGAATCGAAGCAAATGATATAAGTGAAATCCCAAAATGCAGGGCAAGTACGAAGTCAGATTGCCCCCAGAGTACAGCGGCAGCCCCGATTAAACCTTGCAATACTAAGAAAAAGAAAGAGAGTGCAGCAAGGAATTTTGTTTCACGCTTATAGCCAATCGCTCTCCATGACCATATCGATAATGCCAACACTAATAATCCTACACCGCCGGAGACAACCCGGTGTGCCAATTCTATGACAAGCTCGAACGTTATATCGCTTGGAATCAATTGTCCGTTACATAGTGGCCAAGATCGTCCGCAGCCCATACCGGATTCGGTCTTCGTTACGAGGGCTCCTCCCAATAGAACAAATAACATACCAAGAGTAGTGAGAACGGCAAGCCACTTTAATCCTTTGTGGACACCTTTATGCAATCTATTCACCTTCTTAATTAATAGACTCTACACACTTTCTAATTTATAAATATAGTAGAAAAATATATATGCCCCTACGATAATACATAAAAGGTCAGTAAAACTCAACCGATAAAATGTTACAGAATTATGAGCATGATAAATATTTATATGAAGAGAATAACTATTAGTAGATAATGACTAATTTGCAGAAAAACAAAATCTGTAAGCGCTTAGCATCGTTTTATGGTATGATGGGTTTAAAATGTTTGTAGAAATATGAAGAAACGTCTGCGTTTTTCTTTCTTCACAATTTCTTCACATTATTGTCTAATTCTCCCCCCAAAAGGAAAAAATATATGGTTTAATATAATATTGATAGCATATATACTATTTCTTATCTGTGCATGAATTAACAGATGGATATAGAAATAGTGAATCATTTCCTATATAGTATAGAGGTGGCAACTGGCCTCTGGCTTTTTATAGAGAGGAGGAAGAGAATGTCTAGTCGAATGATGACTAACGCTCAAGAAGCAGATTTGACAACCTCAACTGCTTGGAAGGATTTTTTAGCACTAATCAAAATTGGTATCGTTAATTCCAACTTAATTACTACTTTTACAGGTATGTGGTTAGCTTTTTACTTTACTAATACACACTTTCTAAATTCTCTTGATACGATGTTCCTGACATTGATTGGTTCTTCCCTTATTATCGCAGGTTCCTGCGCCATAAATAATGTATATGATCGAGACATCGATCCTCTGATGGAACGTACGAAGGGACGTCCTACCGTAACAGGTAAAATCAATGCACCTAAAGCATTGTCTATGGGATTAATTATGATTGCAGTGGGAATCATAATGTTATTTATGACCACCGTCACTGCAGGTGTGATAGGAATCATTGGGGTATTTAGTTACGTTGTATTATATACAATGTGGTCTAAGAGGAAATACGTAAGTAACACGATTGTAGGGAGTATCTCAGGTGCGGTCCCACCACTTATCGGTTGGTCAGCTGTAGATGCAAATCTGGATATCATCGCATGGGTTCTATTCCTGATGATGTTTATCTGGCAGCCGCCTCATTTCTACGCTTTAGCGATGAAGAGAGTGGAAGAATACAGAGCAGCGAATATACCGATGCTTCCCGTAGTAAAGGGATTTGCTACAACGAAGCACCATATCGTTGCATGGGTTGCAGCTTTACTGCCTCTGCCATTCTTCTTGATGGATTTAGGAATGTTCTTCTTTATCCTTGCAACAGCCTTTAACATTGGGTGGCTCGCACTGGGCCTCGCAGGTTACAAAATGAAAGATGATATTAAGTGGTCAAAACTTATGTTTGTCTATTCACTAAATTATTTAACTATCTTGTTTGTAGCGATGGTTATCGTTACCGTACTATAAGATTAGTGGGAATTCTTTCTGATAAGAAATCCAAATAGATATTTTTTATGAGTCCTTGTTTAATTCAAAAGTATATTACATGAAAGAGGGGTTTGATTAAGCTATGAAAGCAAGGCTATCTAAGTGGCGCTTATTCTCAATTGTAGCAATGTTAGCGCTAGTTCTTTCTGGTTGTGGAGAGCCATTTCTCTCCACATTACAGCCAGCTGGTGAAGTAGCACAGTCACAATATGATTTAATGATACTGTCTACATTAATAATGGTATTAGTAATCATTGTAGTAGTTATCGTCTATATGGTAGCGATTATTCGTTTCCGTAGAAAGAAGGGAGATACTACTATCCCGAAACAAGTTGAAGGAAGTCACACACTTGAAATCGTGTGGACAGTCATTCCAATCATCCTTCTTCTTATCCTGGCTGTTCCGACCGTAACGTCTACTTTCGAATTAGCTGATACAAAGGCTATGGATAAAAAAGACGCAGATGGTAATCGCGAAGCTTTAGTTATAAACGTTCGCGCAAACCTTTACTGGTGGGAATTTGAGTATGAGGATGAAAAAATCATCACTTCACAGGATTTAGTTGTACCAACCGATCAAAGAGTTTACTTCAATGTTACAGCTTCTGACGTTAAGCACTCTTTCTGGATTCCAGCTGCTGGAGGAAAGATTGATACAAACGTCGACAACGTAAACACATTTTTCCTTGAATTTGATGGAGAAAAGTCTAAAGATGCAGGCGGATTATTCTACGGAAAATGTGCTGAGCTATGTGGACCTTCTCATGCTTTAATGGACTTTAAAGTAAAAGCGCTTCCTAAGGACGAGTTTACGGCATGGGTAGAAGATATGAAAAATGCAGGAGAACCTAAACCATCTTCTGATTTAGCACAACAAGGACAAGAAATCTTCAATCAAAAATGCTTAAGCTGTCACGCAGTATCACCTCAGGATGGACGTCCGGAGTCAGCTCGTCTTGCTCCTAACTTAGCAACATTTGGTGAGCGTACTCGAATCGCAGGTATTCTGGATCACAACAAAGAAGAGCTGAAAAATTGGCTGGTAGATCCTGAACAGTATAAGCCAGGTAACAAAATGACAGGTACATATGGTAACCTGCAGGAAGACGAACTTGATGCCCTTGCAGAATATCTGATGGGATTAAAAGTTCAAGATTAATTGGGGATTAGTTAAAGGGAGGTTTAATCGTGAGTAGCTATGCACAGAAAAAAGGCTTCGGCGCGACTGTTTGGGACTATTTAACAACAGTAGACCATAAAAAGATCGCCATCCTTTACCTTATGGCTGGAGGATTCTTCTTCTTAGTCGGTGGATTAGAAGCTCTTATCATTCGTATACAGCTTGCTGTTCCTAACAATGACTTTGTTAGTGCTGGCTTATACAACGAAGTTTTAACAATGCACGGTACAACGATGATTTTCTTAGCGGCCATGCCGTTAATATTCGCATTCATGAATGCGGTTGTACCTTTACAAATCGGTGCTCGTGACGTTGCATTTCCTTTCCTGAATTCATTAGGTTTTTGGTTATTCTTCGCAGGTGGAGTTTTCCTTAACCTTTCATGGTTCTTAGGTGGAGCACCAGATGCCGGGTGGACTTCATATGCTTCACTCTCATTGGCATCTAAAGGACATGGTATTGATTTCTATGTACTTGGGTTACAGATTTCAGGTGCAGGTACATTAATAGGTGGGATCAACTTCCTTGTAACCATCATTAATATGCGTGCTCCGGGTATGACTTATATGCGTATGCCCCTATTTACATGGACAGTATTTGTTACTTCGGCACTTATTTTATTCGCGTTCCCTGCTTTAACGGTAGGATTATTCTTAATGTTATTTGATCGTATGTTCGGATCGAATTTCTTTGATGTAGCGAATGGAGGTAACACCATCATTTGGGAGCATTTCTTCTGGATTTTTGGTCACCCTGAAGTATACATCCTTGTATTACCTGCTTTCGGAATTTTCTCTGAGATCATTCCACATTTTTCCAGAAAACGTTTATTCGGTTACTCATCCATGGTATTTGCGACCGTACTTATCGGTTTCTTAGGATTCATGGTTTGGGCTCACCATATGTTTACAGTAGGTCTTGGACCAATCGCAAATGCCATCTTCGCCGTTGCGACAATGGCCATTGCCGTTCCTACAGGTATCAAAATCTTTAACTGGCTCCTTACGATGTGGGGAGGAAGTATCAGCTTCACGACTCCGATGCTCTACGCAGTAGCGTTTATCCCTACTTTCGTAGCAGGTGGAGTAACTGGAATCATGAACGCAGCTGCCACAGCTGACTATCAGTTCCATGATACGTATTTCGTTGTTGCCCATTTCCACTACGTAATCGTTGGTGGGGTAGTATTTGCTCTATTGGCAGGTACTCACTATTACTGGCCAAAAATGTTCGGTACAATGTTAAATGATTTCTTAGGGAAAATCGCTTTCTGGTTATTCTTTATCGGATTCCACTTAACATTCTTTATTCAACATTTCCTTGGTTTAATGGGTATGCCTCGTCGTATTTGGAAGTTCTTGCCTGGTCAAGGATTAGAAACAGGAAACTTAATCTCTTCTATTGGAGCAGGCTTCATGGGAGTGGCGGTTATTGTACTTGTTGTTAACGTCATCATGACTCAAGTCAAAGGGGTTAAAGTTTCTAATGACCCATGGGGAGACGGACGTACCATTGAATGGGCGATTCCATCACCACCACCATTCTATAACTTTAAGCAAACTCCGCTTATCCGTGGTTTGGATGCTTATTGGTTAGAAAAAATGGAAGGTAAAAAAGATTTAACACCGGCAGAACCTATCGGAGATATCCATATGCCGAATAACTCGATTTTACCGGTAATCATTTCACTTGGGTTATTCATAGCAGCATTTGGTGCTATGTATCATCCGGATGGTGATAAAGCATGGGCGATCCCTGTTCTGGTAATTGGAATGCTTATCACTTTAGGTGCAATGTTCTTCCGTTCTGTAATTGATGATCATGGATATCATGTTCATAAAGAAGATTTAATGGATGATGATAAAGGGGGTAAGGCATAATGCATGCTGAAGAAAAATTTACGCCAAAGACCTGGCCAGCCTCCCCTGAAAAGGCAACCCTTGAGGGGAAAAACAAGTTTATGGGCTTTTGGTTTTTCCTTGGTGGAGAAACGGTTCTTTTCGGATCTCTTTTCGCAACATATTTAGCGCTTAAAGACAGAGTACCCAGTGACAGTCATGCACTTGCTGCTGACATCTTTGATTTACCACTTGCATTTATTGCAACGATGTTACTTTTAACAAGTTCTCTTACAAGTGTTTATGCAATGTATCATATGAAGAACTATAATTTCCAACGCATGCAGGCTTGGTTATTAGTCACGGTTCTTCTAGGTGCAGCATTCCTTGGATTAGAGATTTATGAGTTTAATCACTACGTACATGAATACGGGCATACTTTTACTAGTAGTGCATTTGGTTCAGCCTTTTACACACTAGTTGGATTCCACGGAGGGCACGTAGCTTTCGGTCTCCTATGGATTGTAAGCTTAATGCTTCGTAACGCTAAACGTGGACTAAACCTTTACAATGCTCCAAAGTTCTATTTAGCTTCTCTATACTGGCATTTTATCGACGTTGTATGGGTATTTATCTTTACAGTAGTATACTTAATGGGAATGGTGGGATAAACTGATGGCGAATCAACAATCAAATTCAGGTAACCCAAGTGTAGATTACGAATATCGTCGTAAGAAAAATGCAGAGGACATGAGAATGCAGGTTACATCCTTCATGTTAATGATTTTCTTAACATTGGTGGCGTTCATTGCAGTGGCAGGAGATTTTGATAAGTACTTTATTGTACCTTTCATCCTCTTACTTGCGGTCGTTCAACTAATTTTTCAACTTTATTACTTCATGCATATGAGTCATAAAGGTCATGAAGCACCTGCATTGTTTCTGTACTCTGGTGCACTTGTTGCATTTATCACAGTGTTAGCATTTGTAACGATTGTATGGATCTAAAGAAAAAAGTCAGCCGGATGGCTGGCTTTTTTTGTGTGGAGTTTTGGTTTTCCCAATGTGCTTGTCGGGCCAACCCAGTCGGCTCCGCTTTTCATTGTCCAGCTCCAGCGGCTAGGCCCTCGAGGTCATAAGCCAATTCTGCCAAAAAGGCAAAAAACGCCTTTCCGGCAGAATCGTCCTATGCTTGTCGGGCCTGATCAAGCCGCTTCCGCTTTTATTGTCCAGCTCCGGGGCTTAGAGGCTCGAGGTCATAAGTCAAACATACCAAAAAGGCAAAGAGCGCCTTTCCGGTCTGTTCGTCTTATGCTTGTCGCCTCTGTGCAAAGCCCCTCCACTTTTCTAATTGTCAAGAACTTGTCATTACCTTCCGTTGAAGTGGGGGAGGGTTGTCAGTATAATGGGGATAGGTGTTAAATGTGAAATGAGGTGAGCAAATGCCTTTGGGTATTTTTGGTTTTATGGCTTTATGGAGCCCATTCTTTATATTGGCTTTAGTATTTATTACGGTCGTGTATTTCTTGATCACTGTCAAATGGAGAGACGGCTTTAAAGAAAGTGAAAAATTGACCAGCAAAGAAGCCACTTATTTTATTCTGGCAATGGTCCTATTTTATGGAATTAAGGGTTCGCCGGTGGAGGTACTAGGTACCATTTTATTTTCTGCTCATATGACTCAGATGGCGTTACTATATTTAGTGGTCACTCCACTGCTCGTATTGGGAATTCCTAAATGGGTCTGGAAAGCTGCAGTTGAGTTACCGGTGGTTAAGCAAGTATTTAAGTTTATGACAAAACCATTGATCTCTTTACTATCTTTCAATATCATCTTTTCGATTTATCATATCCCTCTAGTGTTTGATAATGTCCGAACTGATGCCACTCTACACGGTTTGGCAACCGTTATACTATTCTTATTATCTTTATTTATGTGGTGGCCTTTACTAAATCCAGTGGATGACGATATTGACTTAAGCGGGCTCAAGCGTATTGGATATATTCTTGGGAGTGCAGTCTTATTGACTCCTGCATGCGGATTGATCATTTTTGCAGAGAATCCTTTATATGCCCCTTACTATGATCCACAGGAGTTTCTTAAAGCGTTGGCACTATGTGTACCTGTTAACACTCTGGAAGGGTTGACGCTGACTGGTCCGGAGCTATTTACGGATATGTCTACACAAAATGATCAACAGCTTGGCGGAGTGATCATGAAGATTGTTCAGGAAATTGTATTTGGAGTTATGCTGTTCAACCTGTTTTTTCAATGGTATCGCCAAGATCAAGAGAAACAAGAAAAGCTCTCCTATGATCCCGTTGATCCTAAGTTGACAGAACAGTAACGTATGAAGGGATGATGAACGTCATTCCTCTGATTACATAGCATATTATCTTTAGAGAAGAGAGGAACAGAGATGGGTTTACCTATTTTACCTACCATTAGTACCACCTTTATTGTGTTGAGTGCAGTCACAGTTGCGATTGGCTGGTGGCAGATTAAACAGAGAAGAATTGAGCAACATCAAAAAACCATGACACTTGCAGGTGTTTTTGCGCTTATTTTTTTCATTATTTATATGAGTAGAACGATTTTTGTTGGAAACACGTCCTTTGGCGGCCCCGATAGCATCAAGATTTATTATACGATTTTCCTTGTTTTCCATATAACTTTGGCTACAACCGGGGCAGTATTTGGCTTGATGAGCTTGTGGACGGGCTATAAAGACCGTTTAGCAAGGCACCGTAAGCTGGGGCCGATTACGAGTTTTATCTGGTTCTTTACGGCTATTACAGGAGTCGCTGTGTATCTGCTTCTTTACGTATTCTATAAAGGCGGAGAAACAACTTCTGTCATTCGGGCAATACTCGGATATTAAACAAAAACCTATTATGTGATTCATCACATAATAGGTTTTTTTTGACTATTAAAAGGTGTGTTACTAAAGGGAATGGTAGAAGCACCGTCGAATGTAGAAATAGTAGAAGGGAGCAGATAAATCATGATTACAAAATTGAATCACGGGCAGTTTGAAGAATCTTTACAGTTATCCGAATATGCGTTTCAATATGTAGTACCAAGTGAAGACAGGAAGAGACGCCTTCAACAGACCAAAGATCATACTGTTTATGGAATATATGAAGAAGAGAACTTAGCTGCGAAGCTTCATTTGATCCCGCTCCAAATCCAGCTGGGTGAACATGTGTATCCGATGGGAGGTATTGCCGGAGTGGCCACCTATCCGGAGTTCAGAAGAAGAGGGTATGTGCGCCAATTAATGAATCATTCATTACGGAAGATGAAGGAAGATGGCACTGTCCTGTCCATGCTTCATCCATTTTCCATTGATTTCTATCGGAAATTTGGATGGGAAGTATTTGCATCTTTCCACAAGATACAGCTTGAGAAGAAGGATCTTGTACCATTAAAGCCTTACAGTGGCCGTATCAGGAGGTATAAGAAGGATACATACCCAAATGACTTGGAATCGATTTATGATCGCTATGCGGAGCAGCATAACGGGATGCTGGTACGTTCAAAAAACTGGTGGAGGGAAAGGAGCATCACCGATCTGTGGATAGCGATATATTATAACGATGCAGGGGAAGCAACCGGGTACCTTACTTATGAAGTGAAAAAGGAAAAGATGAAGGTGGAAGAGTTTGTTCCACTGACAAGTGATGCCAGAATTGGTTTATGGAACTTCATTTGTCAGCATGACTCCATGGTGAATGAAGCTGAACTTATATTGAACCCCTGTGAAGTGTTACCAATGATGTTGAAGGACCCAAGAGTTAAAGTGGAGAAGCACCCATACTTCATGGCTAGAATCGTCGATGTACAAAACTTCTTGAAGAGATATGTAAAAGAGATCGATTTTCCGTATCAACTTGTATTCTCCATTACGGATTCGACAGCGGATTGGAATAACAGCATTTTTATTCTTAATAAAAATGAAGTGATGGTTGGTGAAAAGATTGAGGCACCGATTTCGCTGGACATCAAAGCTTTCACAGCATTGATCTTTGGAGTGCATACCCCAGAGGAACTGGTCCAAATGGGAAAACTTCAGGCTGGGGAGGAGGATATTCATAAGCTCCAATCCTTATCCCAGGGGAAGCCTCCATTCTTTTACGATTTCTTTTAAGAGAAAATAAAGTATAAAAGACCAATTCCCTGCGAATGGGAATTGGTCTATATTCATAATTTGAAATTCGTTTTTATAATACCCGCCTCTTTAGCCGAATTAAACACGATAAGGATGAGCGGCCCGATAATAAAGCCCAATACACCAAAGAGTTTTAGGCCGAGGTACATGGCGATTAATGTAGCAAGCGGGGATAAACCAATGTGGGTTCCCATTACTTTAGGCTCTACCGTTCTTCTTATGATAAGAAGAATGGCTGCCAACACTGCGAGTTGAGTTCCTAATGCGATATTTCCTGTCAGCAGATGGAAAATAGCCCATGGTGCCAAAACGACGATTGATCCTATTAAAGGAATAAAATCAATCACCCATATGATAATCGACATCACAATCGCAACTTCTGGAGCAATGAATAGAAGTCCAATCAAGGAAACGACAAAGATGATGATACTCACCAGGAATTGCGCTTTAAAGAATCCAAAAATCACATAGGTGAGTCGGGAAGTCATAAACGCCACTTTCTCTGCTGTTCTTTCTGTCAGGTGACCATAAATGGATTTCTTAATTCGAGGTAAGTCTAACATGAAAAGAAAGAGAGCAATTAAGTATACGAGAAAACTCACTAAGTAATTGGGTATATAAGACAAAAACACACTTATCTTTTCAATATTGACAGAGTTGAGAATCTTCGTCTTTCCACTATTTAAAAAGCTTTGTACGTCTTCACTGAAGCTTCTCACTAGTTCATCAGGAAGATCCTCTGTCGCATTCAGCAGGCGATCCTCGTAATCAAGCCAAATATCGCTTAATTGGTTTACATATTTCGGTGCATCTTCTATCAGCTTAATACCTTCACCAACGACTTTTGTAGTAACGAAGAATGAGGATACGCTTATAAGTAGCAGGAACAGGATAAAAACTGAAAGTACCGCCATTCGACGTTTTGCAGAGAAACGATTTTGTATAAAGCTAACGGCAGGCTCAAGGAAAAGAGCTGTTATAATCGCAGTAATCAAGGGGACTGAAACAGGTAATATAAAAATAGCAACTATAGCCAGTATTAAGGTGATAAGTGTGATCAATAAAACTTTTTTCGTGAAAAACTTGGACAATGGTGTACCCCTTTCTAACAGAAACCTATTACTATCATTATATGAGAGAATGAGAAGAATGAACAGTAGGAAGAAAGTGAAATTCCGAAGCTTTTACATCTATTTATATTAGAGTCCAAGCGTTTCTAGAATAGGGCACTTAGTGGAGTTTGGATAAATGCTGAATGGGATGATAGAGAAAAGACTGTCCGAAGTTAGACAGTCTTTACATAAACTGATATTACCAGGCAAAGTTCGTTGCTTCTTTTTTAACATCTGCAATAAGTTTTTCACAAGAAGTGATCAGATGTTTAGGGAATTCTTCACCTTCCCCGTATTCTATACCGTGTGGGTAGTAATGTTTTCCTAATAATGGAGTCATAAGTTGAATAACGGCGTCATGCTTTCCGATATCTCCCTCAGTAGCAAGACCTTGGATTCGTAAATAGAAGATTCCTTCCCTGATTTCGAATTTACGATCGTATGTCACTCTTTCATAATCCCATTGACCTGCACGAACAAGTCCGTGAGATTCCATAATCTCGTCTAACCGGTTTAAGTCCACTTTTAAGCTTTCAAATTCAGTTCCTTCAAAACGCATAAAATTCCCTCCTATATTGTCCGGCATGAGGACTTACGAGCCCTGATGCTTTTCGTATGGTAGAAGCATTTATATCGGTGTATGTACAATGATACTAAATGCGGTATTTCTCATTCTTAATAATAGTGGAAAAACCTTTATCTTGCAATGTCTTCAATCATTTGAATTTGTCATTTTAAAAAAAATGAATAACCTGCAGGAGAAAGTGAAAGATATAGGAAGGAATTCGGAACGTATGAGGAGGATCCAAATGACAAAAATCAGGGACTTGATGACAAAGGATATTGAAACTTGTTCGTTACTGGACAATGTGTATGAGGTTGCTTTAAAAATGAAAGAACACAATGTAGGATCCATTCCCATCGTGGATGGTGATAAGATTGTGGGAATGATGACCGACAGGGATATCGTCCTCCGCTGTATTGCTGAAAAACATCCTGCTTCTTCAAAAGTAGAAGACATAATGAGTCAACACCTAATAACCGTAGGACCTGACACCGAAGCATCAGAAGCGGCCCACATCATGGCTGAGCATCAGATACGAAGACTTCCAGTCGTCGAGGGAGATAGATTGATCGGCATGATATCTTTAGGGGATTTTGCTATAAGGGAGTCCCTGGGTAGACAGGCCTACGTTGCGTTAGAAAACATATCCGAATCAAACTTCAGAAATAAACCGTTTTAATAGCGAGGGGATGGTCCAAACAGGATCATCTCTATTTATTTTGGTTCTAGAAACCTTTCCCCACCCGAGATTCATTTGTTTTAGAAGGAATGAAAATATGCTATCCTTTATACTAGACTGAAGTTTTTGAATCATAAACAATGGTATAATAATTCTAGTATTTGTGGCATATCCTGATAGAGAAAGTAGAGAGGAGGGAAATTTCTGAGAACCGTTTTGCGTATTTTGATCATTCTTGTCATTATTTTATTTATTGGTATTTATCAAGGTCAAAAACAAGAAAATGAGCCTCTTAAAGGACCAGAAACCCAAACTCTTAAAGAAGACAACGAAAACCAGTTAAATCAATCAATTGAAGCTCCAGGTGAACGACCTGCATCAGGTTTATCAACCTGGATTGGCAAAGATACGAAAAAGGTAATTGAAGCTTTTGGAGACCCAGAGCGGGTCGAACCAAGCTCATACGGGTATGAATGGTGGATCTACCCGATATCGGATAAACAATACATACAAATGGGCGTTAACAATCATAAAGTCGTTACGTTGTTTGCCATTGGGAATCAGGTGGATGTGGCTCCTTATAAATTGGGACAACGTTTGGAAGACATTTATCGTTTTACCATTGTGGATTCTGAAATCGTTGTAAATGACGAATCAGGTGCTTATCAGTTTGAATTAAATGAAGAGGACCTGAATACACGGCTTCTCGTAACCCTTGGAGATATTTATGCCCAGCTTTATCTGGACAAATTCACAGGAAGACTTACGAGTATCCGCTTTCTTGATAGTCAAACACTGATCGAGATGCATCCATATGAAATGATGTATAGAGGGGAATTGGCTGAGGAACAAGAGCCAAGCGAGGACGAATGGGATAAAGTGAATAGTGCAAGCGAACAGCAGATTTTTGATATTACAAATGTGATCAGACATCAATTCGAAGCAGATATACTAAAATGGGATGAAGAAACGGCAATGGTAGCAAGGGGTCATAGTCAAGAAATGTATGAAGAAGATTATTTCTCACATGATTCACCCACCTTCGGGAACCTAACTGAGCGTCTGGAAAGTGAAAATGTTATGTTCAAGACTGCAGGGGAAAACATCGCTTCCCAGTACTCGGACGCACCAGAAGCGGTTCATGGCTGGCTGAATTCAGAAGGCCACCGAAAGATTCTACTGGAACAACAATTCACCCATCTTGGCGTAGGGGTATATAAAAGGTACTACACACAAAATTTTATAGAGAAATTAGAAGACAAAGAATAAAAAGGTTGATTCCCTTACGTCTCAGGGAATCAACCTTTATTTTTGAAAAAAAGTCTACCGTTTCTTTTTGAAAATAAAAAATGACCCGGTAGAATGAGCAACAATCTTACCGTCTGAACTGATAACTTTCCCGTCCACTACAATGGTCTTGCTTCCCTGATGAACGACAGCAGCATGAGCAGTTAATCGGTCTCCTATCCCTGGTGCCAAGTAGTGAATGTTTAAATTTGTCGTTACAGCTCCATATCCTTCAGGAAGCATCATATTGGCTAATGTGCCCATAGCGGAGTCCACTAAAGTAGCGGTTACTCCTCCGTGAACGATCTGCAGTGAATTATGTGTAACGGGCGTAATCGGAATACTTATTTCGAAGTTCCCGTCTTTCACTTCGCGGTCCATGGCAAATATTCCGCCTATGATTGATCCATTTTCATTGCCTTTCTTACGTTTAACTCCTTCGAGAAGCTGTTTCAAGATTAGAAGATCCTCATCCGAAGCTCCTGTAAGACATTCATCTAACAACTGTTGTACCTGTTCTTTCATTTTCATACATCCTTTTCTTTATTCACAGCCAAAACATTCATTGGATACTGTAAAATCAACGTTACTATACATGTAAATATTACTACAAAAAGGAATGTATCACCATTCTTTTGAATCCTTCATAAAGTGTAGTAGGTAGATGCCTGTAATGGAGGTGTTCATATAATGGGTAAATCACTACACCCTAAGGTAAAAGAGTTTAAAGGATTTGTGAGAAAGCATCCGAAAATTGTGAAAGATGTGCGTAATGGTGATGCCAATTGGCAGGATCTCTTTGAAGACTGGTACTTACTGGGGGAAGATGATACAAGGTGGGATAAGTATAAAGATGAAGCCGCGAAAGAATCAAACCCAACCAACCAAGGAAGTAAAAGCGGCTGGATGGATCAGGTTGGAGATATGGTGAAAAAAATGGACGCTAATCAATTGCAACAACATATTAACAGCTTAAGTGAGGCCTTGGGAGCAGTACAAGGAGTACTTAGTCAATTTCAGTCAAATAACAATAGAGGATCAGGAACAGCAACCAAAACTGAAACACCATCTAAACCCTCCCATCCATTTTCATTCCGGAAAGATTAGGAGGGTGTCTAAAAATGCGAGCGGACATTATTGAGTATATTTATGCCAAAGAAGATCTGAAATTATTTTTAAGAGATCAGCCACAGTGGTATCGTACACTTTCTCGAAATCCCAATGAATTAGAGAAATTCGAAATTGCGTCGATTAACCATTTTCAAAAAACGATTCCTCATCGAGTACAAAAATTCTCAAACGGAGTCCAAATGGCCTCCATGATGATCAGTATGTTCCAATCAATGAATAGTGCCGAGAGTTGAGGCACTATTTTTTTGTGTGAAAGTCCAAAAAAAGTTTTGAGTAAAAAGCGAAACGGTTGGGCAAGGCTATTAGTAAGGAGTGGTGTACACGATGAAGAAAATCATATTTCTATCCATTGCTTTACTTATGTCATTAAGCGGCTGTAAGGAAAAAATGCCTGAACCGGAAAGCTTTACGTTTACTAAAAAAGTTGAGGCTGCGAAAGCTGAGGAAAAACCTCTTTCCATCAAACATATGGTACAAGGAAGTCAAGTGTATATTGAATGTATCGTTCCCAATGTAACATTCACATCAGAAAAAAGCGGAGCGAAAAAAGGAAAGATCGTCGTTCGTTCAAATACCGGCAATTTGTATAAGGAGTATCATACAGCCGCCTTTGTTGTAAAAGGGTTACCAAAAGGTGTGCATCTTCTCAACGTTGAAATAGTAGGGACGAATAACAAACCTTTAGGGATGAAAAAGCAGTTTTATGTGACGATTCAATAATCATTGTTTCCTAATGTCCGTCGTGAAATTTTTTTTCGCGGCGGTATTTTATGTGGATTCATACATCATTGGATAAAGTGGATAAAACCAAAAAATTCAATTTGCATATTCGCTTCCTTGCGTGAAACGTGTTAAAATATCGTTACGGAGGTGAGCGTTATGCTTGCTACTATAGAAAGAATGGAAATATTGGATTCAGCTGACGAATTATCTCAGTGGATTTTAGAATCTGATGTGGCAGAAAATTATCGTAAGTCTTTATATAAACTTCGCAACAATTCTGAAACTCAACGAAAAGTACAAACCTTTTCGCGAATGAAAGAAAGTTACGAAGAAGTTCAACGTTTCGGTCGTTACCACCCGGACTACAAAACCATCATGAAAGAAATCCGTGAAGTGAAAAGAGAAATGGACCTTGATGAGAATGTAGCGGAGTTCAGAAGAGTGGAAAACGAGCTGCAGGATCTGCTTGATCAAGTGAGCCTGCTAATTGGACATTCCGTGTCTAAAAATGTAAAGGTTCCTTCAGGGAATCCTTTCTTCTCAAGCGGAGGATCATGCGGAGGAGGCTGCGGATCTGGCGGAAGCTGCGGTTGTTCAGCCTAATCATATGGAAAGAAGAGCGGACAATGTGTCTGCTCTTCTTTTCATTTTGTGGTATTGATCCTTTTTCCTTACTGTCTTAACCGAACACAGTCCACACAGAGGTTCCCGCAGCAAAACATTTTTTCCTGGGGGACATAGAACCGATGCCGATATACATACAATGATCCTTCTTCCCTGAAAAAAATCGTATCAGAATGCAGTCTCTTTCCCCGCATCGCTCTAGCCGACCATTTTTTAATGGAGTACTCGATGTCACTCTTCTCTTTCTTGGATCTTATATAGATAAATGGGATGCCTGCGCTCCATTTCACATGCGCATCTTCAATCCCGTCCTCTTGTCGAAGTTGGTCGATAAAAAAGTCCCAAATCATATTCAAATCCATGGTGACCCTCCGTTCTGTCCTTCATTATGTAGTATTCACTGTACGCTTTGTTTAATGAAAGTTCACACCATTACGTATTGCTTACCGCCACATTATTATGCTAGACTTATAAAAAAGTGATTCCTAGAGGGGAAACTATATGTTAACGCAAAGACAAGGTTTAGTTGTTTGGTTACATAGTTTGAAGCATGCCAAGTCCCTGAGGCGATTTGGGAATGTTCACTATGTTTCGAAGAAAATGAAATATGTTGTACTTTATTGTAATCAAGATGAAATCGACACGGTAATGGAAAGAATAGCTGCCTATTCCTACGTGAAAAAGGTAGATCCTTCCCATAAGCCATTTATTAAGTCTGTTTATGAAAATTCCCGCCCGGATAAGGCAAAGGAATATGATTACAAAATGGGATTTTAATGTTTGCTGCCAAAGAGAGTTATTTTGGCAGCTTTTTTCTTAGGGGTGATACATCTCCCCATTACAAAAAGCTGCACGATTAACCTCCTTTATTGTAAAGGCAGTATATAATGATTTAATCGCAGTATTGCGATCAGATGCTGATAGTACAATGCTTTTTCCGGATAGAGAGTGGAGGGTTTCACATCCATTTGGATGATGACCCTGTCTAATTCCTTAGCCGTTTCTTCAAAAAGGGAGTAGCGCTGATTTGGTGTGATATTCGGATTTGGGATTCCTTCCCGGCAAACATAAATGGCTTGGAATTTGCCCTGTTCAGTAGGTTTCATCACGAGCGCCAGGGATGATACGGCACGGTTTTTAACAATAGTATGAAATGCCATCATATGCTGCAATCTCTCTTTATTGGCTTTTGCAAGCTCCATTAGTTCATAAATATCTGAATATCCTTCTCCTAATTCAATAAAACGTTGAATCATTCATTCAATCTCCTTTTCTTACCGAGTTTATCAATTCCTTATTATTTCAAACATATAGTGATAAGTAAAGATTCAAAATAACTTAGCGGGGTGATCGTGATGGTATGGTTATTTCTATTTATCGTCCTGGGATTATCAAGTTTGTATGTTATTGGCGAAAGACATGAAGCGAAAGAAATTGAATTAAAGAATAGTGATTCTTTTATCGTGACAGCCATTTTGTCTACGCTTGCGGCGCACGGAATTCTATCTCTGGTAGAGGAGGATGAATGGCAAAAATCTACGCTTCAAGATTTACAAGAAATTCTTTTAAGTAATGGCTTGGTGGATAAAAGTGAATGGGATCATATGCTTTCTGATCATTTAGACCAAGCGTCTTTTCCCGCAGGCAGTAAAGATCTAGATTTTGGTTAAATGATTGGAAATAATCTAAAAATATTCAACCATTAGCTGTCGGAATCTGCTATTCTTTATGTAACAGACGGAGTCAAGGAGTATAGTATGAAACGCATCCTATTTACATTTGGACTACTTATGATTTTGATTAGTTCCAGCATTCTTTTCTTTCAATGGATGGGATTCACAACAGAAAGTGCCGAAGAGTCTGGGGCTGTAAAGGTAAATCAATCTTATTCCATCACACATGAGGAAAACACATTTTTTGTGACACAAACCATTCATTTTTTATCAACAATCCCTAAACAAATAACCATTCAATGGCCAAGTGATGCAAAGGGTTTTTCATGTGTAAATGACAGAGGGGATAGGTGTTTAACGAAAGAAAATGGAGAATTCCAATTAAGTGATCTCTATAAAGACCTTAAAGAGATCACGATTACCTATTCATTCGAGAAGTCGATCAAAACAGAAGGTATGTTAGTGAAAGATTGGCACCCTGCACTATCTTCTATCAAAACGTTAAATACAGATATTCACATAACAGAAAAAAGTTTGAGGACTGGGAAATGGGTAGCAGGATATAAATCTGCCAGCCATAAAAAAAAGAACTATATAGATTATTATTCTTTCATTGGTCGGGGGGAGCCTTCCGCATTATACTGGACAGGGAATCCACTGATGGAGAAAGCTTCATCTACAGTGAGAATGTTGTACGATCGGACCGACATGAAAGAGGCTGAGGCAGTCCGACCAGGCTCATTTGAAGGATTTGTGACCGTCATCATCACGGATAAAATCCAGCACTATGTATCTCCATATTTGATTGTGAGGAACACAGCTGATAAGGAGCTGCTGAATGAACTGAAAGGGAGCTTACTGTATCAGCAGTATTATTCCACTGATGAAGAGGCTTGGCTTAAAGAATTTATCGTCAGTATCCTTTTGGGAAAACAACCGCACACTCCAAAATCTGCATGGGCTTATAAAGAAGTAATGGAAGGACTGACCTCTTCCCAATTGGATGCATTTAAACGGAGGATGGAAGAGGACAAGATCAAAACCGTTGATGCAACAAAATTAGATATGATGTTAGGAAAAGTTACAGGCTTTGACTCTACATTTTTTACTGAAAGTGTAAATGGAAAAGAGAATGTCCCAATGATTCTTAAAAGCAATAATCCTGTACTCCTCAACAAAAATTCACATAACCTGTCTTACATATTGTATAAACAGAAAGAACTTATTCAATTTCCACAAGCAGTTTCGGCTTTGGGGCTGGACATTCAAGAGATAAAGCCAAACGTATTTTTCACATCGTTGAATGGAAATACATTCAGGTTTTATGTGAATGAAGATTATTTTATTTATAATGAAGAAAATTACGGCTTAATAACGAATCCCATCCAAACGGTTGGGGGTTCCATTTATATGGATGTTCACTGGTTTGAGAAATTGTTCAAGGTAGAAGTGATGAATAAGGAAGCTTCCTCCGGATATGATGAAAGAACGTAAAAAGCCCTGCAGAACTTTCTGCAGGGTCCTTCTATATCCATTTCTGGAAAGAAGGCAAAGGGAGAGGAGAAACCGGAGGAAGAACTTATGGGGAATCGTAAGTCTTCTCCGCGGTTGGCAACAACATCAGTTAGGATGCTGTTACTTCCATTATCACCTATCAAAATGATTTTATACATGTTTTGGGGCAATTTCAGTATGTAGCGATATCTGTCGAGATATGATAGGATAGTGAAGAAAAAATACATATATGGTGGATGATTATGAGAGTAATATCAGGAACGTTAAAAGGAAGACCGTTGAAAGCTGTTCCTGGCAGCGGGACACGGCCTACAACAGATAAGGTGAAAGAGTCTATATTTAATATGTTAGGTCCCTATTTTGAAGGGGGCACAGGATTGGATTTATTTGCAGGAAGCGGTGGACTCGGAATAGAAGCCCTGAGTCGTGGACTCCATTCTGTGATTTTCGTGGACCGTGATGCAAAAGCATTTCAAACCATTAAGGCAAACCTCCACGATTGTGACCTGGTAGAGCAAAGCGAAGTGTATAGGAACGAAGCAACGAGGGCGTTAAAGGCAATTTTAAAAAGAGAGATAACCTTTGATTATATATTCCTTGATCCTCCTTATAAACAGCAGAAGCTTCAACAACTCCTGGAATTCATCGACGAGCACAATCTTCTGAATGAAAGCGGTTACGTCATGTGTGAACATGGGTCGGAGATTACACTGGGAGATAGAGCCGGGGGCTTGGAGAAAATAAGGGAAGAAACGTATGGAATTATAAGAATCTCTATTTTTTCCAAGGGGAACGAAGGAAGAAACGATAAATAGCTAGGGGGTAATATGATGACGAGCATTGCAGTGTGTCCGGGTAGTTTTGATCCCATTACATATGGACATTTAGATATCATTACACGGGGTGCGAAAGTTTTTGATCAAATTTATGTGGTGGTCTTAAATAACTCTTCTAAACAATCACTATTCTCTGTAGAGGAAAGAATTGAATTGATTCGTGAGGTTACGGGAGACATTCCTAATGTAGTTGTCGATTCTTTTCAAGGGCTCTTAGTTGATTACGCAAAGAAAGTCAATGCGAAAGCAATCATTAGAGGATTGCGTGCAGTATCAGACTTTGAGTATGAGATGCAGATTACCTCAATGAACAGGGTTTTAGAAGATGATATCGAGACGTTCTTCATTATGACGAATAATCAATATTCTTTCTTGAGCTCGAGTATAGTAAAAGAAGTGGCTAAGTATGGAGGCAACATATCCGAATTAGTACCGAAACGGGTGGAAGAATCATTAAAGGAAAAATTTAGTGATTTAAATAAGCCCTAATAATGAATACAGGGTTGATCCAAGTGTGCAGACTTTACCCTTCTCAGCTTGTGAGAAGTATATTGTCATAGCCAAAGGGATCAACCCCATTCTTTATTTTTAACCTTTTCTTCTTACATACAGAACAACATAGAGAATCAAACTGAATATCGTGATCAACGGACCTGCTGTCTTAAACCAATACAGCATTTCCGTCCAGAATGCATTGTTTTTCATGGCGAATACAGGGATGGCATTTGAGAGCTGCTCATCCGAAAATCTCTCGTATATCGGTTTCCAAATGATGATGGTCGTGACGGACGCGGCTATTCCATGAACAAATCGGGCATAGAAAAAGGGCTTGAACCGGATATCGGTTTCTGCTAATATGCTTGCCACTTGCGCTTGGACGCTGAACCCACTGAACCCCAATATAAAACTTGTAATAATGGCTTGCTGAAGCAGAGTAGCTTCATTTACTCCACTTGTCAGCTTAGAGCCTAACGTGATTTCAAACAAGCCTGAAATAAAAGGAATGCTTAATTGTTCTGGTAATTGGAGCAGAATAAATAGAGTTGAAAAGGCTTCAGCAATAAAGGTTGTAATATGCAAGTGATAAAGCATTTTATTGATGACCGAAAATAAGATAATGAAACCACCGATCATCAGTAAGGTTTGAATGGAAGAGGTGACAGCATCTCCCAAGAGTTTCCCTATAGGGCGCTTATCTTGCAGTCTTGTGCGATGAAGAGCAGAAAAGGCTTCCCGAATGATAAAGCCTTTTTTCCCGGAAGACCGATTTCTCAATTCTTCCTTCTCTTCTCCCCCATAGAATCTCATGACGACACCTACACAGATGTTTCCAATATAATGAGCGGCAGCTAAAACAATTCCGAGGGTAGCATTTTGAAAGAACCCAACCGATACAGCTCCAAATATGAATAAAGGATTGGAAGAGTTCGTGAAAGAAACAAGGCGTTCCGCTTCCAATTTCGTGATTTGTTCTTCCTGCCTCAGACGGGCCGTCAGTTTGGCTCCCGATGGAAACCCTGATGCCATTCCCATTGCCCACACAAACCCTCCGACCCCGGGGACCCGGAATAGTGGCCTCATCAAGGGTTCCAGCATGACTCCGATAAACCTGACTACACCAAAACCAATCAACATTTCTGACACGATGAAAAATGGCAATAACGAGGGGAATACGATCTCCCACCACATATCTAATCCCCGTATGGAGGCCTCAAGAGATTCTCCCGGCATTATGATGAGAGATGCCGCAAATAAAGTCACGCTCATCGATAAAGCCAAGGTTTTGATTTTCGATTTGAACAACCGGACTTCCCCCTCTTATGAAATAAGTTCCTTCTATATCAATTCCTTGTGAATCGGGAAAAAAATGATAAAATGGGATTAATTCAACTTGTCCTCATATTATTCAATATACTCATACATAATTGAAATAGACCATATGATGAAATGTACCGATAACTCGGCAAAAGGGGGAAGGGCATGGACAGACCCAAAATTGGATTAGCCCTCGGCTCGGGTGGGGCAAGAGGATTTGCACATTTAGGGGTTTTAAAGGCATTTGATGATGCAAAGATCCCTGTAGATATGATTGCAGGAAGCAGTATGGGGGCACTTGTGGGCTGCTTTTATGGGGTAGGGCATAAGATGGAAGACCTTTATAAGCTTTCCACCACCTTCAGAAGAAAATATTATTTAGACTTTACCGTTCCGAAGATGGGCTTTATTTCGGGTAAGAGGATAAAAGAATTCATTCAGCTTTTTACACATAATAAAAATATTGAAGATTTAAATATTCCCATAAGTGTTGTTGCCACAGATATTACGAATGGTGAAAAAGTGGTGTTTACGACCGGCCCTATCTCAAGTGCGGTCCGGGCAAGTATTGCGATCCCGGGTATATTTGTACCTGAAAGAATAAACGGACGCTTACTCGTGGACGGAGGAGTCATTGACCGGGTACCTGTTTCGGTTGTTAAAGAGATGGGTGCTGACATCGTCATCGGCGTCGATGTATCTCATGTGAAAAGGAATGCTGAAATCACAACGATTTATGACGTGATTATGCAAAGCATCGATATCCTTCAATTAGAAATCGTCGCACACCGTGAATTTGCTTCTGACTTTATGATCAGACCCCATGTGGAAATGTATAGCACCAGAGCCTTTAAGAATATTGATGAAATTATCGATATGGGGGAGGAAGAGGCGAAGAAGGTTATTCCTTCTATTCAGAAAGCTTTAGATAATTGGAAGGAGTAAAGAGCATGAAAACGAAAACATTAATCAGAACCTTAGTCATCATGACCATTATCATGGTTGCTACATCCTTTTATTATCTTCCCTTTTATGTAACGAAGCCGGGAGGGGCCCATGAACTGGATCCGATCGTAGAGGTGAAGAATGGCTATGAGGACGAAGGTGAACTAATGCTTACAACCGTCAGGATGGGAAGAGCAAATATATATGCCTATCTTTTGGCCAGCTTAAAAAAATACGAATATATCTTCCCGGTTGAGGAAATCAGAAGCCCTCATGAAAGTGACGAGGAGTATAATCTTCGTCAACTGCACCTTATGGCTGACTCTCAAAACCATGCCATTGAAGTGGCCTATAAAAAAGCGGGTAAATTCTATGAATACACCTACAAAGGTATATATGTACTGAATATTTATCCATCTATGCCGGCAGAAGAAGTCTTAATGCCTGGTGATCGTATTACAGCCGTTGATGGGAATACATTTCAATCTTCAGAGGAATTCATTGAATATGTCAGTAAGAAAAAAAGTGGGGATTCTGTGAAGATTACTTACGTTCGGGATAAGGAAGAAAAGGTGGAAACGATCTCCTTGGAGGCTTTCCCTGATATGCCGGATAAAGTTGGTCTTGGAATTACGCTAAGTGACGATAAAGAAATCAAAACCGACCCCTCGGTGAAACTGGATACTGAAGAAATTGGTGGTCCTTCAGCAGGATTGATGTTTAGCTTGGAGATTTATAATCAACTAACGAAGGATGACATTACGAAGGGTCATTCTATTGCGGGGACGGGTACGATTTCCGAAAAAGGGGAAGTAGGACGAATTGGCGGTATAGAGCAGAAGGTCATTGCTGCTGACAAAGCAGGGGCAGAATATTTCCTTGCTCCACATGAAACCGTTACAAAAGAAATGAAAGAAAAGTATCCTGAACTTGAATCGAACTATATTGCTGCCAAAAGGACTGCTGAAGACATTGGTACTGATATGAAGGTAATACCTGTGAAAACCTTTGATGAAGCATTAGCATTTTTACAAACATTAGCAAAATAGTCAAAGAGGCTGTATTAGGTCAGCCTCTTTCTATTTTTTTTATATCATTACAGGCGGTTGAGACCATTCCTGATGTAGCGATTTTTTTCGGGCTGACGCATTTTTTAAACCTAATGAAAATATTTCAGCGGCTCTGACATCTAATTCTATATCACTTTGATTAGCACTTGAAAGCTTACTGATTAAAGGCAAGGGCATTTCTTTTTTCTTAGAATGGAGAAATTCCCTTCCCATTTTATTCATTCCAAGCAGGCGGATATAGCTTGGGGAGGCGTGTCTGTTACGCATCTCTTCCTTGCGGGTATTCGTCAGAATATGCAGGAGCATTCGTTGAAGGCGTGTCCATGTATAGCGCTTTGTTTTAAGCTTCGTCATGAATTCTTCAAAGGAAGTCGAGGTTTTAACACACTCCTTCATCCGATTTTCTATCCCTTCTTCTACTTCATATATCTCCTTCAGTTCCTCTTTGGACGACGAAAGAAGCTTATACTGCAAAATCGTCCAATAATTTTCCCAGCGATGGAATCCTCCATACTCGAGTTGGTACTGAGCTAACTGATCAACGGATGTCGACGGGAGATAAGAATCAATCTTATGATCCCCCTCGCTCGTGAATATGTTTTTCCTTATGCTTGTTGCACTTGCAATTGAAGGAGAAGAGAAGTGTTGATCATGGTACCCGGCAGCTTCCCTTGTAATGGTGTACGCTTTAAGTGACGAGTGAATCTGGTTTCTAGCTTCCATATAATGAAACCCCAGTATATTATTCGGTTTACTTAAATCGATAACGGAGTCTCCGTTCCCTAGTGTTTGAAAGGCTTTGGCAAGGGCGGAAGGATAGCTCATGCCTTCCCGGATAAACCGACTGATATATGTATTATATTGCTCCCGATTTGCTTCAATGAATTCGACCGTTTTCTCAAAAGTATCAATATCCCCATCCTCGCTGCCGAAACAAAAACTCTCACAGCCTATGGAATCAAGGAGTGAAATGGCTCCCCTCGAAAAAATCTCAGCATGCTGAGTGGCAAAACAATAGGGAAGTTCAATCACGACGTCAACCCCTGCTTCTAAAGCCATTCTGGTGCGGGACCATTTAGAGACCAGCGCAGGCTCACCACGCTGCAGGAAATGCCCACTCATAACCGCAACCACTATATCAGCGCCAGTTGCATTCCTCGTTTCCCTTAAATGATGTAAATGACCATTATGAAAGGGATTATATTCTACTACTACACCTGTTGCTTTCATGAAATTCTCCACATCCTTTCTAAGTCAAAACTATCTGCTATGTAGATTATTATATAAGGAAATGATATAGATTCTCTCCTTTTATGACATAATCATAACTAATATTATAAAATATTTGAAAGTCCTTATATTTAAACGTTATAATTACAACACTATGGTTGTAAAGAGTGTAAAGAAAAAATATTGACAAACGGTATTATGAAAGCTATAATTACCTTTGTTGCCTTGAGGTGATTACATTGAAATGGTCAATAATACAATTACAAAAATTTAGAGACAAGGGACTTTCCATTGACGAAACGATTAATTTGGATGAATTGAAAGAAATCGATCCCCAAATTATAGAAGTCTCACCTATTCGAGTGTCCGGAAAGGCAGATATCGGTTCAAACCGCGTCACTTTCCATCTCCATATAGAAGGAAAGTTAGTATTACCTTGCTCAAGAACCCTTGTGGATGTTGATTTACCAGTTGACATTAATACGATTGAAACGTATCTTCTAAATGAAGCTGATTATGATCAGTATGGTGAAGAGGAAGTACATCGTATTCAAGGTGATGTTATTGATTTAAAACCGGCTATTAGAGAATTACTATTACTTGAGATTCCGATGCAAGTAATCAGTGATGAAGCGAGAGAACAAGATGAGATGCCTTCTGGTAAGAACTGGGAAGTGCTGACGGAAGAACAAGCTTATCAAGTCGAACAAGAGGAAGAGAAGAAAGTGGATCCTCGTCTCGCTGACTTAGCAAAACTTCTTGATCAAAACAAGAAATCTTAAAAGCGAAGTACCAGTTCGACTGGCTTCATAATGAGTATGAATCTCTTTTAAGGAGGTGGGAAGAATGGCAGTACCTTTTAGAAGAACATCTAAAACAGCAAAAAGACAACGTCGTACACACTTCAAACTACGTGTACCTGGTATGGTAGCATGCCCAAACTGTGGTGAAATGAAACTAGCACACCGTGTTTGTAAAGAGTGCGGAACGTATAAAGGTAAAGAAGTTGTAAACAAATAATATTGTTTACACCCGAAAAAAGCGTGAAAGAGGCCATGGCTCTTCACGCTTTTTTTATTGTCATTTTCAAGATAGACCTGTTCATCCCATACAGAAAACCTTACACTATAAGTAAGACAGGAGGGGTCTGAAAGTGGGAGAATATATCATACATATGAACAAAGATGGAATACTGCAGTTTATCATCAACCGCCCCGAGAAAAGGAATGCCGTCAGTTATGAAATTATGGAGGGACTCGAAAAAGCTTTAAATGAGTGTATATATAATGATCACGTGAAAGCACTCCTAATAACGGGAAGTGGGGATCGGGCTTTTTGTTCCGGTGGGGATTTGACTCAATTTCATAACCTTAAGACAGAGGGTGAAAGTTATGAAATGCTCAGTAAAATGGGGGGACTCATTACGAGGCTTGCCTTTCTGCCAAAGCCCACGATCGCCTTTATAAATGGAACGGCAATTGGCGGCGGATGTGAGATTGCAACGGCATGTGATTTTAGAATTGCTAAAAGAACTGCGAAAATGGGGTTCGTCCAAGGGAATCTAGCCATTACCACTGGCTGGGGAGGCGGAACCTTACTTCTTGAGAGGATTTCAGTGTCAAATGCGCTTTCACTCCTGATGACAGCCAGGGTAGAAGAAGCGGAATTCCTTCATGATATAGGGTTCGTAGATGAGTTAGTGGATGACATCATGCCAACCCATGAAATTCCCCTCATTAAAATGATCTCATTGAAATCAGAGGGGGTATTGAAGGCATATAAGCAGCAACTCCTTGAGAGATGGGATAAAAAAAGAGTAGAAGAGAATATCGTGAAGGAAATAAGGCAATGCGCTAAGCTCTGGGCAAGTGATGAGCACCATGAAGCAGTGGACAAATTCTTTGAAAAATAAGTGAAACATAACAAAATGGAACAGGTGAAGATTGACTCCCTGTTTCTATTTGTATGCTTAAAAAAATAGCGGTGCAGATTCTATCTTCTCTAGTAAGAGCATATGTATGGATAAACTGGATCTTACAGGGGGGATGGAAATGTCTTCGAATCGACAGGATGCATGGAGTCAAGATGAAGATGTATTGTTAGCGGAAGTGGTATTACGTCATATACGAGAAGGTGGTACCCAGCTTCAAGCGTTTGAAGAGGTAGGAAGAAAACTATCTAGAACATCAGCAGCTTGCGGCTTTCGCTGGAACTCATTTGTTCGCAAACAATATAAATCTGGAATCGAACTGGCTAAAAAACAGAGAAAGCAGTCTAAGAAATATTCTCCAATCGTTAAGGCAAACGAGGAAAAGCAGGAAGTGCCGAAACAACCAGTGGAGAGTTCCTCAGAGCTTGAAGTTCCGGAAGTGTTTTCAATGGGAAGCATGATAAATTATCTTCAAAAAGCAGAGGAAGCCGTTCGAAATGGGGAAAAAGTAAGGAATGAAAATACTCAGCTGCATGGACAAATCTCTTTATTGAAAGAGAAGCTTCAAGAGGTTGAAGAGGAGTTGAAAGAATACGAAGCAAAATTCAATCTCCTTGAAGAAGATCATAAGTCATTATTAGCTATTTTTGAAAAAGCAAGGAAAATGGCTCTATTGCAAGGAAATGAAGATAAGGTAAAGTTTCAGATGGATAAAAACGGAAACCTTCAGCGACTGAATAAATGAAGAGAAAAATAGGCTGGCTAAAGAATATCTTTAGTCAGCCTATCTTTGGGTTTGTATTAACTGATTTTCTGTTCCGTGACACCTTCAGGGAACCATACGTATGGGTTTTCACCTAAATCTCTTTCCACTTCGTATGTTACGGCTTCGAAGCCCATTTTCTCCCAGAACCCCTGGGATTTGATACGGGAATTTGTTTTAATGGGTAAACCAAAGCTTTTTGCGAATTCTACCAGCATTTTTCCATAGCTTTTGTTTTGATATTTTGGTAATACTTCAAGCTTCCATAGCTCCAAGTAATTTTGGGGAGGATCGAAGTACTGATCAAATCGGGCATTGCGCTGGTACAAACTCATTCTGGCAACCAGCGTATCGCCAAAGTAAATTCCATAAAATGGTGATTCACTGTCGTTTTCAATAATGTTTGCTTGTAAGTCTTCCAACATGGATAATTCCTGAACACCATATTCTTTAAATTTCTTAAACTCTTCGAGAGTTTTATAGTTTACTTTTAATTTCTCCACTTTCACTGCCATCGTATGACCTCCTAAATTGCTGAAAAATAAATCTGGAAAACATGATGAATCATGTATCCGTTTGCAGCTGATCGTGTGATCAAGCAAGTATTTATTATTATTATATAACAAATAAACAAAAAATTCTGCACTTAATTAAGAAAACGTTTACAATAAAGAAGAAGGAATTCGACGATTTTTGTAGAATTCGTAATATGAACAGATGTGTTCTATAAAGAAAGGGGAGAGATTGTGCAGAAGATTCTAATTGCAAATAGGGGAGAAATTGCTTCAAGAATTATTAAAACCTGTAAACAATTAAACATTCAAACAGTCGCGGTTTATTCCGATGCAGATCAGGATATGCCCTTTGTTAAAGAAGCGGATATTGCTCACCGCATAGGTGAATCACAGGTGAACCGCTCATACTTGGTAGTGGACAATATACTCGAGGTAGCTAAAAAGGAAAAAGTGGATGGGATCCATCCCGGATATGGTCTCCTATCAGAAAATGCGGATTTTGCCAGAAGAGTTGCAGAAGAAGGCATCTCATTTATTGGACCTGCTCATGATATCATCGAAAAGATGGGCGACAAGGTAGAGGCTAGAAGAGTGATGCAAGATGCATCCGTACCAGTCGTTCCTGGAAGTGATGGAGGAGTGGACACCCTTGATGCTGCCAAGAGTGTAGCAAATGAAATTGGTTATCCTGTTATGTTGAAGGCCAGTGGTGGAGGCGGGGGAATCGGTATGATTCGCTGTGAAAATGAGCAAGCGCTCGTTCAAAGCTTCGATTCTACTAAAAACCGGGCTAAAGCCTATTTCGGGAAAGAGGAAGTCTTTCTTGAGAAATGTATCGAAAATGCGAGACACGTTGAAGTACAGATCTTTGGAGATCATCATGGGAATTTGGTGCATCTTTTTGAGCGTAATTGCTCTGTGCAAAGAAGAAACCAAAAAGTGATAGAAGAATCACCTTCCCCTGGCCTTTCTCAAGAAACGAAGGAGAAAATGTTTGCATCTGCCATCCAAGCTGGTAAAGCAGTAGACTATACGAATGCTGGAACAGTGGAGTTCATCGTTGATGATGAGGAAAATTTTTATTTTTTGGAAATGAATACACGACTTCAAGTGGAACATCCGGTCACTGAATCCATCACGGGATTAGATTTAGTGAAGTGGCAACTTTTGGTAGCTTCTGGTGAGCCTCTTCCTCTATGCAAACAGGAGGAAATCCATGTAAACGGTCATGCCATTGAGTTCAGGGTATATGCTGAGGATCCAAAGACTTTTTACCCGTCTCCAGGTCAGTTAACGACCTTACGATGGGGTAAAGGGGATGATGTACGAATAGACAGCGGTTATGAAGAGGGGAATAAAGTCACTCCTTTCTATGATCCGATGATCTCTAAATGCATCATCAAAGGAGATGACCGTGAGGATGCGTTACATAAAGCCAAGCTCTTCTTTGAAGGGGTAAACATTGAAGGGGTTAAAACAAATGTCACTCTCTTCAAGGATATCATTGAAGATAGAGGCTTTATTGAAGGAACTTATACAACGAAGTGGCTACAGGACTTTTTAACGGCCAACCAAACGTAAGATTAATAAATGCAGGACATTAAGGTAGTGTCTGTAAAGAATTCAACTAAAAGAGAACAAACTGGAGGAATCAATCATGAAGGAAATTACATCATCAATGGCAGGAACGGTTTTAAATGTACTGGTAGAACAAGGTGGAGAAGTGTCTGTTGGAGATACTGTCTTAATGCTAGAATCAATGAAAATGGAAATCCCTGTTGAAGCTGAAACGGGAGGTAAGGTTTCTGAAATTAAAGTGAGTGTAGGGGATTTTGTCAATGAAGGGGATGTATTACTCGTTATTGAAGGTTAACTCGAGTATGCAGACATTAAGTCAGAGATGATGTGTTCATCTCTGACTTGTTTACGCATTTACATAAAACGACGGAGGGGATATTATGTCGACATCTAAAACGATCATCAACACTCTCGAACAAACGAGAGAAAGAATCACTTCGGGTGGTCAGCCGAAATATCATGAGAAATTGAAAGAACAGAAAAAGATGTTTGTTCGTGATCGACTTCAACAATTATTTGATAATGGGGATTATCAAGAAGATGGTATGTTTGCAAACAATAAGGCAGAAGATCTGCCTGCGGATGGAGTCGTAACGGCAATCGGAAAGGTTGGAGGCCAGACTGTTTGTGTGATGGCCAATGATTCCACTGTTAAAGCAGGATCATGGGGAGCGAGAACCGTTGAGAAAATCATTCGGATTCAAGAAACCGCGCTGAATTTAAAAGTGCCTATCTTTTATTTAGTAGATTCGGCCGGAGCTCGTATTACCGATCAGTTAGATATGTTCCCTAATCGACGTGGGGCAGGTAAAATCTTTCACAATCAAGTGAAAATGTCAGGAATGGTTCCGCAAATTTGTGTTCTTTTTGGTCCTTCAGCAGCTGGTGGAGCGTATATCCCTGCTTTTTGTGACATAGTGATCATGGTTGATGGGAATGCGTCTATGTACCTTGGTTCTCCTCGAATGGCAGAGAAAGTGATCGGTGAGAAAGTAACGCTTGAAGAAATGGGTGGTGCAAGAATGCACTGCACTGTCAGTGGATGTGGAGATCTTCTTGCAGCATCTGAAGAGGAAGCGATTGAAGAAGCGAAGAGATATTTAAGTTATTTCCCAGCGAATTATGAGCACAAGCCTGCCGTTAAGGAAGGTCTCGCTCCTAAGCATGAGAAGCTGTTGGAAGACATTATCCCGGAACATCAAAATGCACCTTTTAATATGTACGATTGCATAGATACATTAATTGATGAAGGAAGTTTCTTTGAAATGAAAAAACTTTTCGCTCCTGAATTAATCACGGGCTTCGGGCGCATGGATGGTAAAGTGGTCGGGATCATTGCCAATCAGCCGAAGGTAAAGGGAGGAGTCCTATTCCATGATTCTGCGGACAAGGGGGCGAAATTCATTCAGTTATGTGATGCCTTCCATATTCCGTTATTATTCCTGGCCGATGTACCTGGGTTTATGATAGGGACAAAAGTGGAGAGAGCCGGGATCATCCGCCATGGAGCAAAGTTGATAGCTGCCATGAGCTCTGCAACGGTTACGAAGATATCTGTTATTGTAAGAAAAGCATATGGCGCGGGTCTATATGCAATGGCAGGTCCAGCTTTTGATCCGGATGTTTGTATTGCCCTCCCTACAGCCCAAATTGCTGTAATGGGACCGGAAGCAGCCGTAAATGCGGTTTATTCAAATAAGATACAAGCTATCGAAGATCCAAAAGAGAGAATTCAATATGTTCAAGAAAAGCAGAAGGAGTATAAAGAGCATATCGATATTTACAAATTGGCATCGGAATTAATTGTTGATGAAATTACAGCACCGAATGAGTTGCGTTCTGTATTAATTCAACGTTATAAACTTTATGAAACGAAAGATGTTCAATTTAGTGAAAGAAAACATCCCGTATATCCTGTTTAAACAAGGTTATGTATGGCTCGTTCCTTTGGGACGGGTCTTTTCTTTCGAGTGAAGGATGATTCTTTTAGCCTATGGTTTTCTAGTTGCCGAAAATTTGGTAAACTATTCTTAAAAACTTGTATGAGTAAGGAGTCATTATGAAAATAGGAATCATTGGAGGAGGAGCGGTTGGGCTTTTGTTTGCAGGGTATTTGGGACAAAAGTTTGATGTCACTCTTATTGTAAGGAGAGAGCTACAGGTTCAGAGCCTGTTAATGGACGGTATAACTGTACATAAAGGAGGCTCTTCATTCATAACGCGTGTCGACTCTGATCTTCTTACAGAAGTTCCCATGAAGTTTGACTTCGTCATTGTGGCAGTGAAGGAATATGATTTAAAACCCCTGGAAAAAGTGTTGGAGCTTATGGATAAGAATCAACCCCTATTATTTCTTCAGAATGGAATTGGTCATTTGGAATGGGTGGAATCTTTGCCCCACCACAATTTACTAGCGGGTTCCGTAGAGCATGGCGCTCTGAAAGAAAACGACCACGTGCTTCATCATTTAGGAATAGGGAAGACAAATCTTGCTTTAATTAAAGGAGAATGGGGAGCTGTAGAAGAATTAGTATCACAGAGTATTCCTTCTTTTCCATTTTTGTTAAAACAAGACTTTGAGGAAATGCTCCTAACTAAGTTATTCGTCAACGTACTCATTAACCCTCTGACGGCTTTAACCCGGGTAAGGAACGGGAAGCTTGTTGAGAACCCACATCTTCATCAATTACAAAGGGGCTTATTCCAAGAGCTGCTTCTCCTATATCCTCATATGGAAAGAATTATTTCCTTTGAAGGGGTGGTGGAGATTTGCAAAAATACATACGAAAACAGGTCTTCCATGCTAAAAGACATTGAATCTGAAAGGAAAACAGAAATAGAGTCTATCTTAGGCGTTCTTCTGGAAAAAGCACAAAGAGAACACCATTTTGTACCCATCATGAATGTAGTATACAGATTAGTTAAAGGAATTGAACGAGAAGGTCTGGGGGGATAAAATGGCTTCAATTTTTTCGACCATCATTGCCATATTTGTGTTAATCCCATTTTTGGGATATTTCATCAGTTTCATTCTAGCGAAAGAGATTATGAAGAACCATCGGAAAGCCGTTCATCTGGCCATAGATGTTACAACCTTTTTATTAATCGTCTCAGTTCACTTCATCGTCATTGCCATTTGGCAAACCTCATACCTATGGCTGATCTTCCTTATCATTTGCTCCATTGGAGTTTTATTTGCCATCCTGTACTGGAAAGCGAAGGGTGAGATCCATTACCCTAAGGTGCTGAGAGGTTTCTGGCGACTGAACTTTCTGTTATTCTTTACGGCGTATATAACACTGATGATCACAGGACTGATCCTCCGTATTCTGGATTTATATTAGAAAAAACAACAGGCAAGTTTTTTCCTTTTCTTCACGTGGAATGATATACTCATCGTTAGGATATAAAGTGCTAGAAAAGGAGTCATTCAAATGGAAGTGGAAAGCTTAAACATTCCAGCAATAAATAAGTTCGCCTCTCAATACTTAAAACAAGAAGAGCCAGTCACTTCTTTTTTTCACTATAATGTAAACAGTTCCTCCGTCTATTCTGACCGGATGAAAGATTTAGCTTCCCGTCAGTTTCAGAGAGAGGATCTTGCAGAATGTATATCTTCTTATATGAAGTCATTGCCGTCATCTGAAAAGGTAGAAGAATCGCTGGGGAAATTGAGAAACGATGCCGTAACCGTCATCGCTGGGCAACAGGCCGGTCTAATGACTGGTCCACTCTACACCATACATAAAATCATTTCGGTCATTCAACTAGCCAGGAAACAGGAAGCTGAGTTAAAGCATCCTGTAGTACCTGTTTTTTGGATTGCGGGTGAAGATCATGATTATCAAGAAGTGAATCATATTTACGTTGAAAATGGATCAAAGCTTGAAAAGATCGGATATCCGGAGAGAATAACAGAAAAGAAAATGACCTCTCATATTACGTATGAAAAAACAGTCATGAAGAAATGGCTTGATGACATATTAGTAATACTGGGAGAAACAGAGCATACAAAACAGCTGGCATCCGATCTGACTAAAATGATTGACGAAGAAGAGGATATTGTTCGATTCTTTGCCCATTTCGTGATGAGCTTATTCAAAGATTTCGGATTATTGGTCATCGATTCTGCTTATCCCCTATTAAGGAAGCTTGAAGCAAGACATTTTCACCATTTGATTGAAAACAGTCAACCCATCACTGATAAGGTGCTTGAGCAACAAGAAGAAATCCGGAAAAATGGGTATGGAACTCAATTGGACATTTCCCCATTAGCCGCTAATCTATTTATCCAGCTTCAGGATGAACGTGCTTTGTTAGAAAGAGAAGGGAATAAGTTCTTTGAGAAGAATAGCGGTAAAGCCTATTCTAATCTTGAACTACTTTCCATTCTGGATGAAAGTCCGGAATCATTCAGCAATAATGTTGTCACTAGACCCATGATGCAAGAATGGTTATTTCCAACACTCGCATTTGTGGCAGGCCCTGGTGAAATTGCCTATTGGGGTGAATTGAAAAAAGCCTTTGAATATGTGGACTTGAAAATGCCTCCAGTTGTCCCAAGGTTAAATATAACCATAGTGGAACGAGAGATAGATAAGAGAATCCAAGATCTTCAATTAACTCTGCATGGAGTGATTACAGAAGGAGTTTCTACGGCTCGTGATGCATTTTGGAAGTCCCTTGAGCGCCCTGATTTAAAGTTTGAAATGAATGAAATACAGGAAGAACTGCAGCGTAAATATGAAAAGATTCGCGAACAGGCAGTTAGTATCGATCAGGGGTTACATCCGATCATTGAAAAGAATCTTGAATTCCACTTGAGTCAATTCGATTATCTACGCAACAAAGTGGACAAAGCCTTGAAGGATAAGAATTCATTAACTTTTAATCAATTCATGAAGGTGGAAAACAGTATCAGGCCAAATGAAGGCCCACAGGAAAGAACTTGGAATGTCCTTTATTTCTTAAACAAATACGGACCTTATTTTGTGAAAGACCTGACACTTCTTGAATTCACATTTGATGGGACTCACAAAGTGGTCTATATCTAATTGAAGACTCGTACGATATTAATAGTCTCGACAAGCAAAAAAATAAAAGGACCTAATTCGTTTTATATTGCGAATTAGGTCCTTTTTACGTTGTATAAAGACAAATTTCACCTATGGAAATTGTCTGGAAAAGAGAGAAAAACACTAATGAAAAATAGAGGAAATATTTTGCAAATAAAGAATTTAGAAAAGAGTGGAGAAAAGTGGGGGGATGTGGTACATTTGTGTTAGAAAGTGGGGGCAGTGCATATGTTCATGGGCGAATATCAACATAACATTGATAATAAAGGCCGTTTAATCGTACCTGCCAAGTTCCGTGATCACCTCGGAGATTCATTTGTCATCACCCGAGGATTGGATCAATGTTTATTTGGTTATCCCATGGATGAGTGGCGAGCTCTTGAAGACAAGCTCAAAGCCCTACCACTGACAAAAAAAGATGCCCGTGCCTTCACTCGATTCTTCTTCTCGGGAGCAACTGAGAGCGAATTAGATAAAACGGGTAGGGTGAATATTCCTGCTACACTTGTGAATTATGCACAATTAGATAAAGAATGCATTATTTTAGGAGTTTCCAATCGAATTGAGATTTGGAGTAAATCATTATGGGAAGACTATTTCACACAGTCTGAAGATTCATTTGCTGAGCTTGCAGAGAAGATGGTAGGGTTTGATATTTAACCCCCACAAAACGTTCGATTGGAAAGGTGAAGTCAACATGTTTAAACATACAACTGTATTATTAAAAGAAACGGTGGATGGTCTGGATATTAAAGAAGATGGAGTCTATGTAGATTGTACTCTGGGTGGAGCAGGGCATAGCGAGTACCTCGTGAGCCAGTTATCACCGGAGGGGCATCTGTATTGCTTCGACCAGGATGAAACAGCCATCAACCACGCAAAAGAAAAGCTTTCATCCTATCAGGATAGAGTAACATTCGTTCAATCAAATTTCCGGAATCTCAAGGAAGAACTTGAACAACTAGGAGTACATAGTGTGGATGGGATTTTATACGACCTGGGTGTGTCATCGCCTCAACTGGATACTCCGGAAAGAGGGTTCAGTTATCACCATGATGCTCCTCTCGACATGAGAATGGACTTGCAAGGTGACGTAACTGCTTACGATGTGGTTAATCATTGGTCGTTTGAAGATTTGGTTCGTATTTTTTACCGATATGGGGAAGAAAAGTTCTCCAAGCAAATTGCGAGAAAAATTGAAGCGGCACGTGATAAAAAGGCGATTGAAACAACGAGTGAACTAGTCGATCTCATTAAGGATGGTATTCCGGCCCCTGCAAGAAGAAAAGGCGGTCATCCTGCTAAGAGAGTCTTTCAAGCCATACGAATTGCCGTAAATGATGAACTGGGAGCCTTTGAAGACTCACTTGAACAAGCGATAGAGCTTCTCCATAAGGGAGGAAGAGTGAGCGTGATTACATTCCATTCCCTCGAAGATCGCATTTGCAAGACGATGTTCAAGGAGAAGGCATCAGGACCTGACCTGCCTCCGGGATTACCGATTATTCCTGAGGGTTATGAAGCAGAACTGAAGCTTGTAACGAGAAAACCGATCCTGCCTAGTGATGACGAATTAGAAGAAAATAACCGCGCTAGGTCAGCTAAATTAAGAATCGCAGAAAAAAATATATAAATAGAAGGAAACAGGAGGGAGAATTTTGAGTAACTTAGCCAGAAAGTACGAGCAGCAAAAAGTTGAGAAAACCAATCAATCCGTTCAAGCCAATCCTAAGCGCCTTAGTGAAGAGAGAAGATCCGTCATCACACCGGGGGAAAAGATCCTTGTAGCCATTTTCGCAGCGGTATTTTGCTTCTTAGCCGTTCAGATTGTGACAACACAAGCTGCCATCTATGATGTGAATAAAGATGTTCAGCACGTTGAATCAACGATTGAAAAGCAGGAAAAGGCGAATAATGACCTTAAGCTTCAAGTAAGTGAGCTTAGTACGTATGAGCGTATTCTTGAAAAAGCGAAAGAGCTTGGACTTAATTTGAAAGAAAAGAACGTTAAGGTTGTTGAGCAGTAATGAAAAAAAGACCAAGTATGAACATAGGGGCAGCCATCCTTTTCGGGTTTTTCGGCTTGCTCTTTTTTGTATTAATGGTTCGCTTTGTCACCATTCAGGTCACAGGGGAAGCTGAAGGTAAAGTCCTGGCATCACAAGCGGCAAAAAAATATATAAAAAGTCACATTTTAGAAGCTCACAGGGGAACGATTTTTGACGGGAAAGGTGAAGTCATTGCCGAGGATACTTCTGCCTATACGCTCGTAGCCATATTAAATCCCAGCATCACGAGTGATCCGAAAAAACCTAAGCATGTAACAGATCCCCGAAAAACAGCAAAAGCTCTGGCACCATACCTTGATATGGAAGAGAGCAAAATATATGACCGCCTTAATCAAGAAGGACCATATCAGGTGGAATTTGGTTCTGCAGGCAGAGATCTATCTCATCAAATGATGCTCGAGATTAAAGAAGAAAACATACCTGGAATCACATTCAGGAAAGAAGCAAAGCGTTTTTATCCTAATGGCTCATTCGCACCTCATCTTATAGGTTTTGCACAAAAAACCACTGCGGATAATGGTGATTCCAAAACAGTAGGGAAAATGGGTGTGGAAGCAAGTTTTGATGATGTGTTAAGTGGCAAGGACGGTTCGGTGGAATATAAGAGTGATGTTTGGGGATATTTACTCCCTAATGCTGATGAGCATGTTACCGCTCCCCAAGATGGGGATGACATCTATTTAACCATCGATAAAAAAATTCAAACGTTCTTAGAAGAGGCAATGAATGAAGTCCAGAAAAAATATAAACCTAAAAAAATGTTTGCGATCGTATCAGACCCGAAAACCGGGAAAATTCTAGCAATGTCACAGAGGCCGACATTCCACCCGGATTCGAGAGAAGGTTTATTGGATAACTGGACGAATATCATCGTGGAGGATACATACGAACCAGGCTCGACAATGAAGTCCTTTTCACTTGCAGCGGCTGTGAATGAAGGAAAGTTCAATCCCAATGAACTGTATGAATCAGGTAAATATTATGTTGAAAATGTCCCTAATCCCATCAGAGATCACAATGGTGGGGAAGGTTGGGGGACGATTTCCTATTTAGAAGGGGTCCAAAGATCTTCTAATGTGGCATTTGCGAACCTTTTAGATAAAATCGGTTTCAAGAAATACGAAGATTACTTACATGAGTTTGGATTCGGAAAAGCAACCGATGTCGGATTACCGAATGAGGCGTCCGGATCTATTCTTTATCATTATCCAATTGAAAAGTATACGACCATTTTTGGGCAAGGTACCACCGTTACACCACTTCAAATGATTCAGGCAGAATCTGCAATAGCTAATAATGGTGAAATGATGAAACCTTATGTGATCTCTAAAATAGTCGACCCGAATTCAAAGGAAGTCATCAAAGAAACAAAACCTGAAGTTGCAGGGAAACCCATTTCAAAAGAAACGGCTGAAAAGACGAGAGAATATCTCGAAACAACGGTTACTTCAGAAGATGGTACAGGTACGAGATTTGCCATTGAAGGTTATCGTGTTGGAGGAAAGTCGGGATCCGGCCAGATTCCTGATCCAGAAACGGGTCAATACATGAGAGGGAAAGAAAACTATCTTTTTTCATTCATGGGCATGGCACCTATTGAAGATCCTGAGCTAATTGTTTATGTCGGTGTTCAACAGCCTGAGTTGGAGAATAGTGAAATAGGGTCTGACCCTGTATCGGCTATTTTTAGACCGGTTATGCAGAATAGCCTAAAGTACTTAAACATTAAACCTCAGGAAAAAGTGAGCTTGAAAAAGTTGACACTTCCCGATACGAAAGAAATGAGTATAGAAGAAGCAAAGAAAGCTCTGGAGGCAGCAGGAGCTGCACCTGTTGTGGTCGGTAATGGCTCTAAAGTAGAAAAGCAATTGCCACAAGCAGGCAGTGATATTCTGCAAGGGGAAAGAGTCGTAATCAAATCCGATGGAGACACCACGATTCCGGATATGAAGGGATGGTCTGTAAGGGATGTCTTTAAAGTGGCAAATCTTGCAGGTCTGAAAATCAATATGGTTGGAAACGGCTATGCTGTCAGTCAAAATATTCAACCGGGGGTTCCTGTGGGAAAAGAAGAGCCTCTAGTGGTTAATTTTAGTACTCCGGAAGAACAAGTACAGCAAGATGAAGATGAGAATACAGAAGAACCACCGCTGAACTAAATAAATAGGGCTGACTTATGTATGTGACTCACTCGAGAGCACCTGGATCGATTTCTTTTGAACCGATTTAGGTATGAGTGTCATTCACATCGAAGTCGCCCTTTTCTTATGGGAACAATCGATAAAATTGACGTGAATGATTGCGCCTCCCTTATCCTTTCATTGATTTCAAACATACCCAAATAAGTCCAAGCATATAATGGAACGAGCCATAGAAGGGGAGGTTCCATTAGTGAAAAGAGTATCCAATGTAACGGTAAGGAAAAGGTTAGCAGTAGCGCTTGTAGTAGGAGTCCTGATTTTCTCCATTATTGATATAAGGCTGGGGTATGTTCAGTTTTTTAAAGGGGACTGGCTTACGAGTTTAGCAAAAGACTCATGGAGTCGAAACATCCCATTTCAACCGGAGAGAGGGAAAATAGTAGACCGTAATGGGGTAGAACTAGCTGGAAACCAAAGTGCCCCGACGATATTTGTCGTTCCGAGACAAATCACAGACCCTCAGGGAACAGCGGATAAACTGGCAGCTGTCCTTAATATTTCAGTAGAATCTGCATATAAATATGTTACACAGAGAGATAGTATGGTGTTGATTAAAGAAGCGAGAAAGATCTCATATGAAAAAGCGAAAGAGGTCAGGGACCTAAATTTAAAAGGGGTCTACTTAGGCGAAGACTCTAAACGCTATTATCCATACGGCAGTTATTTATCCCATGTGCTTGGCTTCGCGGGAATTGATAATCAAGGGCTGATGGGACTTGAATTGTCATATGATGAGGAGCTTAGTGGAGATAAAGGGTATGTTAAATTTTTCTCCGACGCAAAAGGAAAACGAATGCCTGATATGGCAGATGACTTTGAAAAACCGGAAAACGGCCTGGATTTAAAGCTTACGATTGATACGAAAGTCCAAACCATCGTGGAGCGTGAATTGGATATTGCTCAAGCGACTTACAACCCCGATGGAATTATCGCCATTGCTATGAACCCTAAAAATGGCGAAATATTGGCGATGTCAAGCAGGCCGACTTTTGACCCGGCGAATTTCCGGAATGTACCCCAGGAAATCTATAACCGGAATTTACCGATTTGGAGCACATATGAACCTGGTTCAACGTTTAAGATCATTACTCTCGCTGCTGCGCTGGAGGAAAATAAGGTGGATCTTTATAAAGAAAAGTTCCATGATCCCGGTCATGTTGAAGTTTCGGGATCCACCCTTCATTGTTGGAAGCGCGGAGGACATGGAACCCAAACATTTTTAGAAGTGGTCCAAAATTCATGTAACCCGGGATTTGTCGAGTTAGGTGAGAGATTAGGGAAAGAAAAACTATTCAGCTATATTCATGATTTTGGTTTTGGACAAAAGACCGGCATTGATCTTCAAGGAGAGGGGAAGGGGATTCTCTTTAATCTTGATCGAGTCGGTCCTGTAGAACAAGCTACGACCGCCTTCGGTCAGGGGGTTGCCGTTACGCCGATTCAACAGGTAGCGGCTGTATCAGCAGCCGTCAATGGAGGAATCCTGTATCAACCGTATATCGCTAAGGAGTTGATTGACCCTTCAACTGGAGAAGTGGTGATGAGAAAGACCCCTCAAATGAAGAAGAGGGTCATCTCAGAAGAAACATCAAAACAAATTCGTGAAGCATTGGAAAGTGTTGTAGCGAAAGGGAGCGGTAAGAAAGCTTTTGTAGATGGTTATCGGGTAGGCGGGAAAACGGGAACCGCTCAAAAAGCAAAGGATGGAAAATACTTAGAAAACAATCACATCGTTTCCTTTATGGGAATAGCGCCTGCGGATGACCCTGAAATTGTCGTGTACGTGGCTGTCGATAACCCGAAAGGCACCATTCAATTCGGTGGAGTCGTAGCAGCGCCTATTGGAGGCAGTATCATAGGCGATAGTTTAGAAGCAATGGGAGTACCAAAACGTAAAGGTCAAATTGAGAAAGAGATGACGTGGACCGATATTCCATTAATTGAAACCCCAGACTTAGTTGGATTAACAAAAAAAGAGTTACAGCAGCAGCTAGTGAATCTTAATCTGGATGTAAGTGGAAGTGGAGATAAAGTGGTCAGTCAATCTCCTGATCCGGGAGTGAAGATCAAGCAAGGCTCAAAAGTGAGGGTGTATCTTTCGGAATGATTTATGGGGAGAAAATCAACATGATGGTGTATTTGTGATATACTCTTTATTTATGCTAGGGGCTTTATATCCGTAAGGGGGAGCCCCGTTTTTCTTTAATTAGTGTGACAGAGTGCCATTTTTTCATAATCATAACGAACTAAGTTAAAAGGTTTATAGCTTTCATACGCATTTTTTTGTAAAATATAAAAAGGTTGCTTTCTACCTGTGAGGAGTTGAAAAGATGAGATTGCACACTTTGCTGGAAGTACTGCCGTTTTTCTCAGTAGAGGGTGAAGGGAATCCAGCTATTTCAAACATCGCTAACCACCATAAGAAAGTGAAAAATGGCGATCTATTTATCTGTATTAACGGATTAGAGGTTGATAGCCATTCACTCGCCCCACTGGCAGAAAAGAACGGTGCAGCTGCGATTCTCGCTGAGAAGAGCATAGAAGCAAACGTGCCGGTTATTATCGTACCGGATTCGAAGAAAGCAATGGCCATTCTAGCCGACTACTTTTATAAGCAGCCCTCCCATCAGCTTTTGTTGGTAGGGGTGACAGGCACAAATGGGAAAACCACGACCACCCATCTAATTGACCAGGTGCTTACACACTGTGGGATGAAGACCGGTTTAATCGGTACAATGCACATAAAAGTGGGGGATGAGTTACAAGTAAGTCATAATACGACTCCTGACAGCTTAACGCTCCAACAAACGTTTAAACAGTTTTGTGATAAAGGGGTACGAAGTGCGATCATGGAAGTCTCTTCACATGCGTTAGATCAGGGGCGGGTTCACGGCTGTGACTATGATATTGCCGTGTTTACAAACCTGACTCAGGATCATCTGGATTATCACAAGTCCATGGACGATTACCGAAATGCAAAAGGCTTATTGTTTTCACAATTAGGGAATACTTATTTTAAGAAATCCCCCAAATACGCCATCATTAATAAAGACGATGAAGCAGCTGATTTTTTTATCAGAGCAACGGCCGCACATGTATTTACATATGGTCTGTCTCCTTCTGCTGACTTCTATGCCAGAGATATTGTCCTGAATGCAACAAAGTCTGCTTTTACACTCGTTTCACCATTTGGAGAAAAAGAGATGGTATTAAATTTAGCGGGGCAATTTAATGTATATAACGCTTTGGCTGCGATTGCAACAGCCAGTGCAGCAGGTATATCCATCGAGGACAGCGTAAGAAGCCTGGAGAGAGCACATGGAATCAGGGGCCGGTTTGAAACGATTTCGGAAGGCCAGCCTTTCTCGGTTATCGTTGATTACGCACACACTCCGGATGGTTTGAAAAATGTATTAGAAACCATACAATCGATTACCAAGGGAAAGGTTATTGTGGTGGTCGGGTGTGGAGGAGACCGTGATAAGATTAAGCGGCCTATAATGGCAGAGATTGCCTGTGAATACGGGGACTTTGCTATCTTCACCTCTGATAACCCAAGAACGGAGGATCCTGAAAGTATACTCGGGGATATGGAATCAGGAGTGGTCGGCAAACAGTATCAATTAATAGTTGATCGGAAAGAAGCAATTAAAGAGGCTTTAAGTCTTGCAAAAGTTGACGATATTGTTCTCATCGCCGGGAAAGGTCATGAAACCTATCAAATTATAGGAAACAACGTATACGATTTCGATGACCGCGAAGTGGCCAGACAAATCATAAAGGGGATGTAAGCATGCTCTTTTATGATGATGTAAAGAAATTATTTCCTGAAACATCAGGAATACATCTACCCGGCTTTGCGTTTCTAGTAGTTTCAAATTCAACTAGTATGGGAATGGAAAAGGGACTATATGTCCCTTTTGGTGATGAAATAAACCTTTTCGAAAGTATTGATTCAGGAGCGATTGCTTCAATTTGGCCGAAGAATAAAGAAGTACCTTCATTTGTTCCGAACCACTTTCCATTATTTATGGTTGAAGATGTTTATAAAGCATACATTGACTTACTAGAGGATTACACACAAAATTACAATCAAGAAAAGTGGGAAATTATGACGAAGTTTATTTTTAACAGCGAATCTGAACAAAACCAAGTAACAGACGTATCATCGAGTGAATCCGGTAACGGAAAGGGAGGGGAGTAATGATGATGGAACAAGTGATCTTTTTTACAATCATTATGGCATTTCTTGTAACAGTATTGCTTGCCCCCGTTTTCATCCCTTTCCTGAGAAGATTGAAGTTTGGGCAGAGTATCCGTGATGAAGGACCTCAGTCTCACCAGAAAAAGACAGGCACACCTACAATGGGAGGAATTGTGTTCCTGGTCTCCATCGTGATTACTACATTTGTAATGACTGGTAAATATTCAGAGCCTGGTCCTGAAACCTATTTAATGATTCTTGTGACGGTCGGTTTTGGGCTATTAGGCTTCCTAGATGACTTTATTAAAGTGGTAATGAAGAGGAACTTAGGACTCACATCCAAGCAAAAGCTTATGGGTCAGATTGTCATTTCTGTCATTTTTTATCTAATCTTTAAGCAAAATGACTTTCCGACTACAGTTTCGATCCCGTTAACGGATTTTTCATTTGAATTAGGTTGGTTTTATTGTTTATTCATTATCTTTTGGCTTGTTGGATTTTCAAATGCTGTCAATTTAACGGACGGCTTGGATGGATTAGTATCAGGAACGAGCGCCATTGCTTTTGGTGCACTAGCCGTATTAGCCTGGAATCAATCCCAGTATGATGTCGCGATTTTCGGAGTGGCAGTAGTCGGGGCAGTACTCGGGTTCTTAGTATTCAATGCCCATCCTGCAAAAGTATTTATGGGAGATACAGGATCTTTAGCATTAGGTGGAGCGATCGCGACGATTGCCATTTTAACCAAATTGGAAATCATCTTAATTCTTATTGGTGGAGTTTTTGTCATCGAGACACTATCCGTCATCTTACAGGTAGCATCATTTAAGACAACTGGAAAGCGAATATTCAAAATGAGCCCGTTGCACCACCATTATGAGTTAGTCGGTTGGTCTGAATGGCGGGTCGTTGTAACGTTTTGGACCGTCGGTTTGCTATTTGCCGTTTTAGGAATCTATATTGAGGTGTGGTTATAATTGAAGAAGATAACGAAGTTCAAACATAAAAAAGTTCTTGTTTTAGGATTAGCAAAAAGTGGGGTAAGTGCTGCCTCTCTTCTACATAAGTTAGAAGCATTTGTAACGGTGAACGATCAAAAGCCCTTAGCTGAAAACCCGGAAGCTCAAGGGCTTCTTCAGGAAGGTATTAAAGTAATTTGCGGAAGTCATCCCATCGAACTTCTTGATGAAGGTTTTCAGTATGTGATTAAGAATCCTGGAATACCTTATAACAACCCATTAATTAAGAAAGCAATCGAAAAGAACATACCCGTCCTGACAGAAGTTGAGCTTGCCTATTTAATTTCCGAGGCAGAATTGATCGGGATTACAGGAACAAATGGAAAAACCACGACGACGACACTTCTGTTTGAAATGCTTAAAGAGGCCGATCAAAAGCCTCTTATTGCAGGAAATATCGGAACGGTCGCTTCTGAAGTAGCTCAGGAAGCGAAAGAAAATGAAAAAATGGTAGTTGAGCTTTCATCTTTCCAACTGATGGGGATCGAAGAATTCGCTCCTCATATTGCCATCATAACGAATTTATATGATGCCCATCTGGATTACCATGGAAACCTGAATGAATATTGGAAAGCGAAATCCAATATAACGAAAAATCAAACACAACATGATTATCTCATCTTTAACGCTGATCAAGAGCATGTGAAAGATTCAGTTGCCTTTACAAAAGCGCAATTGATTCCATTTTCAACGAAGAAAGAAGTAGTGGAAGGGGCCTATATTAAAAACGGGGCAGTCTATTTCAAAGATGAGTTGGTTGTCGAAGTTGATTCAATTGTACTACCGGGTGCACATAACCTGGAGAATATCCTTTGTGCGGTTGCGGCGTGTAAAATCTATGGAGTGCAAAATGAAAGTATTAAGAAGGTCCTTGGCACCTTTACGGGGGTGAAGCATCGAACGCAATTTGTCCGGGAAGTGAAGGGTGTAAAGTTTTACAATGATTCCAAAGCAACGAATAGCCTGGCAACGAAAAGTGCTCTTCATGCGTTTGAGGGTCCCACGATCCTGCTTGCTGGAGGCTTGGACCGTGGAAATGATTTTGATGACCTGATTCCATATTTGAAGAATGTAAAAATGTTGATCACCTTCGGGGAAACGTCTGAGAAGTTCGCGAAAACAGGAGAAAAGGCAGGGATACAATCCATTATTCCTGTCGATAATGTTGAAAAGGCAGTTCCTGTTGCTTTTGGACATTCCGAAGAGGGAGATGTTGTTTTACTATCCCCAGCATGTGCAAGTTGGGATCAATATCGAACTTTTGAAGAACGTGGTGACATTTTTATTGAAGCGGTGCATAAGCTTTAATAAGGGCTTGTCCATAAAGAGCATCCATACTTTAACAACCAGTATACCAATCCAAGATAAGTAGTTTTCCTTGCTCGAACGGCTCAAAATTTGTCTATTCGAGGTGTTTAAGATTGCCTTTAAAAAAATCGACTCCCGATTTTATCCTCATTATGGTTACACTCACTTTACTTGCGATTGGACTGATTATGGTATACAGCGCAAGCGCTGTATGGGCTGACTACAAATTTGATGACTCCTTTTTCTTTGCCAAAAGGCAAGTGCTCTTTGCGGGCGTAGGGTTATTCGCTATGTTTTTCATCATGAATGTAGAGTATTGGACTTGGAAAAATTGGGCCAAAATCATCATCATCATTTGCTTTGTCCTTCTTGTACTGGTGTTAATCCCGGGTATCGGGGTTCTAAGGAATGGTTCCAGGAGCTGGATAGGAGTAGGGGCGTTTTCCATTCAGCCTTCTGAATTTATGAAACTTGCCATGATTGCGTTTCTCTCAAAGTATTTATCGGAAAACCAGAAGTATATTACTTCTTTTAGAAAAGGAGTCCTGCCGGCGCTTCTCTTGGTATTCTCTGCGTTTGGAATGATAATGCTCCAGCCGGATCTGGGTACGGGTACTGTCATGGTTGGTACTTCAGTAGTGATGATCTTTATTGCAGGAGCGAGGGTCATCCATTTTGTCGGTCTCGGGATGATTGGACTAGTCGGCTTCATTGGACTTGTTATATCTGCACCTTATCGCATTGCACGGATAACCTCTTTTTTAGACCCCTGGCAGGATCCATTGAATAGCGGCTTCCAGATCATTCAGTCACTATATGCAATCGGGCCGGGAGGTTTGTTCGGATTGGGACTGGGACAAAGCAGGCAGAAGTTCTTCTATTTGCCCGAACCTCAAAACGATTTTATTTTTGCCATTTTAGCAGAAGAACTCGGTTTTATCGGGGGAACACTGGTCCTGCTTCTGTTTTCTTTGATTTTATGGAGAGGGATCAGAATTGCTTTAGGGGCTCCTGACTTATTCGGAAGCTTTTTGGCGTTAGGGATCGTTTCAATGATTGCGATTCAAGTGATGATCAATGTTGGGGTCGTAACCGGCCTCATGCCGGTCACGGGCATCACACTCCCCTTTCTGAGCTATGGGGGCTCCTCATTGACCCTCATGCTAATGGCTGTCGGTGTGCTCCTGAATATTAGCCGCTATACGAGACGGTAATGACTTAACAAAGAGATTGACTGTGAAAAACAGGTCAGAAGAAGTGAATGGCAAAATCCTGACAGTCAGGAACCCATCATTCACATCCTCCCCTGTTATTTACGGTCAGTCTCTTTTTGAATGAAAGAAAAAACGCTGAAATTCCTTGTTTTTATTGAAATAACGATAGGATATTCATTGGTGAGATGTTACAATTAATTACATATACGTAATGCATTATGATCAGACCTTTTCAAAATAAAGGAGAGTTTATTACTTTTGTTAACCAAATCTTTTACAATTCAATGACATACCTTCTTTATGTAGAAAATGGTGTTTAAAATAGAGGACAAGAGTCTATTAAATAGGATGGCTTCTTTCTGAAAAGGAATGGACGTACATATACGAAAAGGTGTATGGACAATGTAGCTTAGAAAATGCTGGATTATCTTGATCCGCGACCTGAGAAAAAACACCGGTATTTCCATCCTTCAACTCTAAGGTAAGGGTTTCTTGTTCAACATTATGTCATATGGCAGAAAATAACGTTCTGTTCCTCTTTTAACATTTGCTGCCTTCATATACAATGTAAGGTATCCCAATGTAAAGAGTACTTTCATTATAAGACGTGGTGAGAATTCTCTTATTCATGACTTAATGAATACAAAGTGAAATTGAGGAGAACGAAATGAAAAAAGAAAATGTTGTTTCCCTTGAAGATCGTATTCCTAAATTAAAACAACACCGAAAAAAGAAAGCGAATCGCAGACTGCTGTTTTTACTTTCTTTGTTCTTGCTTATGATTCTATCGGTTGTTTACTTTCAATCACCTTTAAGTCATGTTAAAGAAGTGGTGGTGCACGGGAATGAACTTGTTTCAAATGAGGCGGTTCTTCAGAAAAGTGGAATTGACAGCGGAATGAATTTGTGGAGTGTAAACAAAGATAAAACCGTGAAACAACTAAAGAAACTTCCTGAAGTGAAAAATGCGACGGTGAAAATGTCCTTTCCGAATTCCTATGAAATACACATCCAAGAATATGATAAAAAGGCATATCTATCGAAAGATAATAAATTCTTTGTCATATTAGAGAATGGGAACGTTCTGAATAAAGGTACTGAGTCAATACCCGTTGATGCTCCTTTACTCAGAGGTTTCGAGGAAGATAAGGTTTTAGTGAAAATGGTAGAAGAATTAGGGGAGCTTCCGAAAGAAGTTCAGCACCTCATATCTGAGATTAACCTGGTTCCAAAGAAAACAGATCAATATCACTTGACCCTATTCATGAATGATGGATTTGAAGTCAGTGCCACCATCCGGACCTTTTCAGAGAAAATGGTGCATTATCCCTCTATTGTCAGTCAATTGGACCCTTCAGTAAAAGGTGTCATCGATTTAGAGGTAGGTTCTTATTTCAGGGCATATGAAACGGAAGGTGAACAAAGCGATGAAGAGGATGAGGGTGAGAGGTAAGCATGTAATCCTCTCTCTTGTTTGTCTGGTGTTAGGTTTCATCCTTGCTTTTTCATTTAGTCTGGCTAACACAGAGCAAGCAGAACTTGGGAATCGAACGAATGGACAGTGGAAACAGGAAGAAGCATTGAGGGATCAAATCCTTGAGTATCAGCAGAAAAATAATAATCTGCAAGAAGAACTCTATGAAAAACAGGAAAAGGTCGTCAATATGGAGAAGGAATTCTCTAAAGAGAAACAAATATATTTTAACCTCGCAGAAGATGCTGAGAAGTATCGTATGTACCTGGGCAAAACGAAAGTGAAAGGCCCTGGGATAAACGTGACATTATCAGACGCTGACTACGATTCCAATGAAGAAAACGCCAATAATTATATTGTCCATGAACACCATGTCTTTAAGGTGATCAATGAATTATACATTGCGGGGGCTTCTGTCGTAGCGATAAATGGACAAAGGCTAAAGCATGATTCATACATACTGTGTAACGGTCCCGTTATTCAAATTGATGGAATCGAATATCCCGCTCCGTTTGAAATTACAGCTATTGGAGATCCGGAAGTACTTTCATCAGCGATGAATATCACAGGCGGCGTTAAAGACCAGCTTGTAAATGATAATATCATTTTTAAACTGGAAAAAAAGAATGCGGTAATTTTAGAACCTAGCATTAGTGAATCATAAGCAATGAATGGTCCCAAGGAATATTCGGACTGTTCGAAAGAAAGGGTTAGCTGTGAAAGTAAGGTGCGATGAATGGACAACAAATTAAAAATAAGTTTCACCCTTATTACGATTATTATTGGGTTTATGATTGCTATACAGTTCCAAACAGTCAAAGAACCTGTTGTCCGGGATACACGAGATATATGGGAACTACGAAATGCATTATTAAAAGAAAAAGAAGTCAATTCCAATCTCTATGCAGAAATGCGTGCAGTTGAAGCAAAGTTGGAACAATATAAGACAGAACAACAGTCGAGTCCAGAACGTGCGTTAAAACAAACGTTAGAGGAATTGAAAACAGAAGCAGGTTTGACTGAGAAAACAGGACCTGGTGTCATATTAACGATTGAACCTGCCATGGAAGAAATCCTTCTTGGCGAAAAAGTTCAGAATATATCGCCGGAACTGTTGGAAAGACTGGTAAATGAACTGAATCGATATGAAGCAATGGATATTTCCATTGATGGTCATCGTTTAATCAATACCTCTGTCATTCGGGATATTAATGGAGAAACCAAGGTAGATGGATTTTCAATAAAGAAAATACCATTTGAAGTGAGAGTATTAACCAAAGACTTAGAGTCTGCAAAAGGGTTGTATAACCGAATGCAGGTATCCCAGTCTGTTGAGGACTTCTTTATCGATAATCTTCGAGTCTCAATTTCAAAGCCTTTAGAAAAAGTGGTGGTTCCACCATATGAAGATACCATCCGGGTCCGTTTAATGGAACCGGTGAAGGAATAGGAGGGAACGGGTAATATGTGGCTTCCCCTTTTAGGGTTGCTGGTAGGGGTCGTATTGGGGCTTCTTACAGATATTAGAATTCCAGATGAGTACTCGAATTATTTATCGATCGCCGTCCTGGCTGCGTTGGATACATTATTTGGCGGCATACGTGCCCACCTCCAGAATATTTATGATGATAAGGTCTTTGTTTCTGGATTCTTTTTTAATATTTTACTAGCAGCAAGTTTAGCTTTTCTAGGCGTACATCTTGGTGTAGACTTATATCTGGCGGCTGTATTTGCTTTTGGGGTAAGATTATTCCAGAACATTGCAGTGATTAGACGAATACTTATTAGCAATTGGTCAAATAATCAAGAAAAAAGAGAAAAAAATTAGAATTTTAAAAGGGAATCGTTTTTGTTACGACGAATATCATAATAAGATATACTTAGAATAGTGTTTTTCTAGGGTTGTTGTTCCAAATAAACATTCTTTAAGGAGGTGCCATAGAGTGAACAGCAATGAAATTTACGTTAGCCTAGACATCGGTACATCCACAGTAAAAGTAATCATTGGTGAAATGACAAATGATTCCTTAAACATAATCGGTGTAGGAAATGTGAACTCAGAAGGAATCAGAAAAGGTTCCATCGTAGATATAGACGAAACTGTTCATACAATCAAGAAAGCAGTTGAACAAGCTGAAAGGATGGTTGGTTTATCTATAAGCCAGGTCATCGTAGGTATTACCGGGAACCATGTGTCGCTTCAATCGTGTCATGGTGTAGTGGCAGTATCAAGTGATAATCGGGAAATCGGTGATGAAGATGTTCTAAGAGTGATGGATGCAGCCCAGGTTGTTTCTATTCCTCCAGAAAGAGAAATCATCAATGTAATCCCAAGACAATTCATTGTTGATGGATTGGATGAGATTACAGATCCCCGGGGAATGATTGGTGTTCGATTGGAAATGGAAGGCACCATCATCACGGGATCTAAGACGATTTTACATAATACTCTTCGTTGTGTAGAAAAGGCCGGCCTTGAAATTGTCGATATCGTTCTTCAACCTCTTGCAGCTGGTTCAGTTGCTTTGTCAAAGGATGAGAAGAGCCTGGGTGCTGCGTTAATCGATATTGGCGGCGGCTCAACAACGATAGCGGTTTTTGAACATGGTCACCTTAAAGCAACAACTGTACTGCCTGTAGGGGGAGAACATATTACTAAAGATTTATCGATTGGATTAAGAACCTCAACAGACGATGCAGAGAAAATCAAAACAAAATATGGACATGCTTATTATGACCATGCATCAGAAGATGAAGTGTTCAGCGTGCCAATTATTGGTAGCGATCAACACCAGCAATTTAATCAATTAGAAATTTCTGATATCATAGAAGCAAGGCTGGAAGAGATCTTAGACCTCATTAGCCATGAGCTGAAACGAATGGGAATCAGAGACCTGCCAGGTGGATATGTGTTAACTGGTGGTGTAGCAAATCTTCCAGGTGTGTTAGAATTAGCACAAATCGTTTTCCAAAATCGTGTACGGGTGGCAATTCCTGATTATATTGGAGTTAGGGAACCTCAGTATACGACTGCAGTAGGTTTGATTAAATACGCTCAAAAGAATGCTAGATTACAAGGAAGATCTGTTAGTGCAGAACCAGTGCCTGTAGAGGCTGCTGAGAAGCGTCAATCCAAACCAGCTAATAAAAAGCCAAAACCTGCGAAGGTAAAAGAAGAAGAACATGAAGATGAAAAGGCCATGTCAAAAGTGAAAAAGTTCTTTGGATACTTCTTTGAATAAATAAAGGAATCCATAGATTCGACGAGTTAGGAGGATTTGTCATGTTGGAGTTTGATACAAATTTAGATTCTTTAGCGACAATAAAAGTTATCGGTGTCGGTGGTGGAGGTAACAACGCTGTAAACCGCATGATTGAGCATGGTGTACAGGGTGTTGAATTTATCGCTGTCAATACAGATGCACAAGCTTTGAATCTATCAAAAGCTGAAATAAAAATGCAAATCGGTGGTAAATTAACTAGAGGATTAGGAGCAGGTGCCAATCCGGAAGTAGGTAAAAAAGCTGCTGAAGAAAGTAAAGAACAGATCGAAGAGGCTCTGAGAGGAGCGGATATGGTCTTCGTTACGGCTGGAATGGGTGGGGGAACCGGAACTGGTGCAGCCCCGGTAATCGCTCAAATTGCCCGAGAAATCGGAGCATTAACGGTCGGTGTTGTGACACGACCTTTCACCTTTGAAGGCAGAAAGCGTTCAAATCAAGCAAGCGGTGGTATCGCTGCAATGAAAGAAGGGGTAGATACCCTTATCGTTATTCCAAACGATCGTCTGCTTGAGATCGTAGATAAGAGCACGCCAATGCTTGAAGCATTCCGAGAAGCAGATAATGTATTAAGACAAGGTGTTCAAGGTATCTCAGATCTAATCGCAACTCCTGGTCTTATTAACCTTGACTTTGCCGACGTAAAGACGATCATGTCTAACAAAGGTTCAGCACTCATGGGCATCGGTGCAGCATCTGGTGAGAATCGTGCTACGGAAGCTGCAAAAAAAGCCGTTTCAAGTCCATTACTTGAGACATCCATTGATGGAGCTCAAGGTGTACTGATGAACATTACAGGCGGCACATCTTTAAGTCTATATGAAGTTCAAGAAGCTGCGGACATTGTAGCATCTGCTTCAGATCAAGAAGTAAACATGATTTTTGGTTCCGTAATTAATGAAGAATTAAAAGATGATATCGTCGTAACCGTTATTGCAACCGGGTTTAATGAAGAGGTCATTCAACCTCCAAAGCAAACTCGACCAACATTTGGTGGAATGAAACCAAATCAAAGTCCAAACCCAAGCCAATCTATCAAGCGCGAACAACCTAAACGTGAAGAGCCTCAACACCAAGAGCCAGTGAGAACCTCTTCCAATCAAAATCAGGGAGCGGAAGAAACACTGGATATCCCAACCTTCCTTCGCAACCGTAACCGCCGTCGATAATTGCTTGACCATAAGAAATGCTAAACAGCCCCGAAGGCATCGATGCCTTCGGGGCTGTTTGTATGCATATTTATTTCCCCATATCCAACTAATCAAAATTCACTCCCAAAGCTTTTTTTATACCTAGAATCTTGAATATATTTAGTGACATATTTCGTTCTTATCTCTGAAAAGTTTTCCTCTGAAGCATACAAAAAATGACAACCTTTTAAAGGGTATGTACGATATACTTCTGATAAGTCATTCCTATCTTGAAATTTAAGTAACTGTCACTGGGTGAAGTTTCAAAAGGAGGGTAGAGATTGACCTTATATCTGGATGTCATCTGGTTGTTAAATCTGTTGGTAGACTTTTTTTTATTATGGTTAACTGGAATCATCTTAAAAAGACAATATGCCCTTTGGAGAATTGGACTTGGCAGTTTGATAGGATCGATCATTATTCTACTGGCCTTTTCACCATTTGCAACTCTAATAGGAAACCCCCTTATAAAATTATTATTTTCAATTATCATGGTGTACTCAGCTTTTGGGTATAGAAGATTGCGCTATTACTTAACAAATCTTCTTATGTTCTATTTTGTTACCTTTTTTACAGGTGGGATATTAATTGGGACTCATTATTTTATAAGCTTCGACCCTGGTACAGAATCCTCCATGTTGCTTGCAAGCATCCGTGGATTTGGAGATCCGATAAGCTGGGTATTTGTTATGCTGGCCCTGCCTCTTGCCTGGTATTTTTCTAAGGGCAGAGTGGATAGCATTGAGCATGTGAAGATTCAGTATGATCAGCTTCTGAAAGTAACCATAAAAATTGAAGATTTTCAATGTACCGTAAATGGTCTGGTTGACAGTGGTAACCAACTTCAAGACCCCATATCCAAAAGTCCGGTCATGATACTCTCCATCGCTGAGATAGAGGGGGGAATTCCAGAAGAAGTGAGGGCACTATGCCATGATGTTGATGTAATCTTCTCTGGAGAGAAAAATATCGACACACGCTGGTCTGACCGGATGAGAATTGTCCCCGCCCAATCGGTTGGAAGAAAAAGTCAACTTCTAGCTGCTATAAAGCCTGATTCTCTCATTCTAAAGGATCATGAATCCGAGTGGGCTATCCCGAATGGACTGATTGCCTTCAGGGAGGAACCGCTTTCAGCAGATGGGAATTTTCAAGCGATCGTTCATCCGAAAATGGCTTCACGTAAGCCGGTACTAAACGTTTCTTAAATCAATTATTACTACTATACTCACAATTTAAAGAAATAGAAGGGGGAGCAACAATGAAAAAATTCAAATTTAAATTTTTATATTATTGGTACAAACTGTTAATCAAACTTGGACTGAAGACAGATGAGATTTACTACATAGGTGGTAGTGAAGCACTTCCCCCTCCATTGACGAAAGAGGAGGAAGAAGTATTACTCAATAAATTGCCTAAAGGTGATAAAGCTGCCCGCTCTCTGTTGATAGAACGAAACTTAAGGTTAGTCGTATATATCGCCAGGAAGTTTGAAAATACAGGAATTAATATTGAAGACCTGATCAGCATTGGTACGATCGGCCTGATTAAGGCAGTAAACACTTTCAATCCCGAGAAAAAAATCAAATTAGCTACGTATGCTTCCAGATGTATAGAAAATGAAATTCTTATGTACTTAAGAAGAAATAATAAAATCCGTTCTGAAGTTTCGTTTGATGAGCCACTCAATATTGATTGGGACGGGAATGAATTACTATTATCGGACGTACTCGGAACAGATGAAGATATTATAACAAAAGATCTTGAGGCGACCGTAGACAAAAAACTGCTCTTTAACGCTCTACACCAGCTTTCTGATCGTGAAAAACAAATCATGGAGCTCCGCTTTGGTCTAATGGGAGAAGAAGAAAAAACCCAAAAGGATGTAGCAGATATGCTTGGAATCTCCCAGTCCTATATCTCCCGTTTAGAAAAGAGGATTATTAAGCGTCTAAAGAAGGAATTTAATAAAATGGTGTAACCTGTCAAGAACTGACCTTCTCTATAGAGGAGGTCAGTTTTTTTGTTTAAAACCATTAAAAAAATTTTTTATATGAATTTATCCAGATACCTTAAGGGATTTGGAGGGTATGAACCATTGCTTGCCAGAATGAAATGCATATTTTTCCTCTTCAAGGAAATACTGAATTTTGTACAGCAGCTCCTACAAGGAGGGGAAAGAATGACACGTAATAAAGTCGAGATTTGTGGTGTAGATACTTCCAAATTACCAGTTCTCAAAAATGATGAAATGAGAGTACTATTCAAGCAAATGCAAGCGGGCGACATTACCGCAAGAGAAAAACTTGTAAATGGGAATTTGCGCCTCGTCTTAAGTGTAATTCAACGCTTTAATAACCGTGGTGAGTATGTTGATGATTTATTTCAAGTAGGGTGTATCGGATTAATGAAATCCATCGATAATTTTGATTTAGGTCAAAACGTTCGATTCTCTACATACGCGGTTCCGATGATCATCGGGGAGATCCGTCGATATTTAAGAGACAATAATCCAATAAGAGTATCCCGATCACTACGAGATATTGCGTACAAGGCTTTACAAGTTAGAGAGAAATTAATGGGGGAAACATCCAAGGAACCGACTGCAGAAGAAATTGCCAAAGTTCTTGATGTATCCCACGAGGAAATCGTATTTGCATTGGATGCCATACAAGATCCCGTCTCTTTGTTTGAACCCATTTATAATGATGGGGGAGACCCAATATTTGTAATGGATCAACTAAGCGACGAAAAGAATCGCGATTTCCATTGGATTGAAGAAATTGCTCTTCAAGAAGGAATGAGACGATTAAATGATCGTGAAAAATTGATTATCAGCAAACGCTTCTTTCAAGGGAAGACACAAATGGAAGTGGCTGACGAGATCGGCATCTCACAAGCACAAGTATCAAGACTCGAAAAAGCAGCAATCAAACAAATGAACAAAAATATTCAATAAGAAAGAAAAGCGGAGGCGGCTCGTTCAGCCCCGACAAGCACAATAGGGAAACCCCAAAAGGCGCATTTTGCCTTATGGGGTTTTCATATTGTGACCTCGAGCCTCTAAGCCCTGCAGCTGGAGCTGGACAATTGAAAAGCGGAAGAGGCTCTATTAGCCATCGCTACATGTCAGAAAAGAAAGGCAGATCTCCTTCAGGTAGGTCTGCCTTTTTTTTTTGTTGCATACACTAGTAATAACTACTTGAATTGGGTGAATGAACAGTCTTTGAATGGATAGTACACAAGGAGAAACAACAAGAAGAGAGGGTGAAATCAGATGGTGCGTATATCTGAATTTCAGGTGAAAGATGTCGTGAGTATATCCGACGGACGGAAATTAGGGAATATAGGGGATATAGAAATTAACCTGGATACTGGAAGAATTGAGGCCATTGTCATTGGAAGTGGAGGGAAGATACTGGGTTTCTTCGGAAAAGATGAAGATATTGTGATTCCTTGGAGCAGTATTGTGAAAATAGGGGAAGATGTTATTCTGGTCAGATATAAAGAAAGTCATTATATTCAAGGTCAACTGCAGGAACCGAAACAAGCCCCCGATACATGACGAATCTTCGGAGACTATGGTACACTTAATAAAAACGAAGGAGATTCAACGTGTCTAAGGAGCCTTTTAATAGAGAAACAGAATCTTATTATTCAATAAATTCATGGACGAAAGATAATCCTGGGCTAGTTGCAGGGATCACGACCAGATGGGGTGGTGTCAGTACAGGACCATTTCAATCTCTAAATATGGGATTGCACGTGGGAGACGATGAATCTTCAGTGGTTCGTAATCGTCAATTACTTGCTTCCAGTTTAATGATGCCTGTTGAATCGTGGGCAGCTGCTGAACAAACCCATGGAAACAACATTCATAAAGTAGGAGAAGTAGACAAGGGAAAAGGTTCAGAGCACTATCACACCAGCATCAAGGATACCGATGGTTTTATTACAGGAGATGAAAATATTCTTTTAACGATGTGCTATGCGGATTGTGTTCCCCTCTATTTCCTGGACAAAGATTCGGGTACAATCGGATTGGCACATGCCGGATGGAAAGGAACTGTTTCACAAATAGGGCCCAAAATGGTCGATGCATATATGGAGAAAGGTGCCTCCATGTCTTCCCTGGAGGTTGTGATCGGGCCATCCATATGTAAGAATTGCTATGTAGTTGATGACTACGTGATCGATAAAGTGAAAAAAACACTAGAAGATGAAAACAACTTACCCTATAATTTAAAGGAAGAGGGACAATATTACCTCGATCTAAAGAAGCTGAATGAACAGCTTTTAGTGCAAACTGGTTTAAATGCCGAACAAATCCACACTTCTAGTTATTGTTCATCCTGTCACAATGATTTTTTCTCCTACAGAAGAGATGGTGGGAATACAGGAAGAATCATGAGCTTTATTGGCTGGAAGGAGAAAAAAGATGAAGGTATCTGAAAAATTTAAAATCATCCGGAAAAATATTGAAAATGCATGTGAAAGCAGTGGAAGAAACCCTGAAGACGTTCATGTTGTAGCGGTCACTAAATACGTTTCAATTGAGAGAGCCGAAGAAGCGGTTAAAGCCGGTCTCATACACTTAGGTGAGAACCGTGACGAAGGACTGCTATCCAAATGGGATGTTCTACAGGACAAACCCCAGTGGCATTTTATCGGATCTCTGCAAACTAGAAAAGTAAAACACATCATTGATAAAGTATCATACATACATTCTCTGGATCGTCTGTCATTAGCCAAAGAAATTCATAAAAGAGCGGACAAGCCTGTGTCTTGTTTTGTTCAAGTGAATGTTTCAGGAGAAGATTCTAAACATGGGTTATCTCCTCAAGAAGTAAAACATTTTATCGGGAGTCTAAAAGACTTCGCAAATATTAAAGTCGTAGGATTAATGACGATGGCTCCACATACGGACGATGAACCATTCTTAAGGACTTGTTTTAGACAGTTGAAAACAATCCAGGAAGAAATCAACGCATTAAACCTTCCTTACGCACCTTGTACAGAATTATCCATGGGGATGAGCAATGATTACATGATTGCAATCGAAGAGGGAGCGACGTTTATTCGTATTGGAACTGCATTAGTTGGAAATGACTGAGAGGGGATGAATACAAATGGGTATCAAGTCAAAGTTTAAAACGTTCTTTTTGCTGGATGAAGATGAATATGATTATGAAGAAGAAAAGTTTGAAGAAGAATACGAGGAGAAAAAGCCCATGAAGTCGCAGCTTTCAAATTCGAAACAAAATGTTGTAAGTCTTCAAAGTGTTCAAAAGTCTTCCAAGATGATTCTGGTTGAGCCGAGAGTATACGCAGAAGCTCAAGAGATTGCTGATCACTTAAAGAATAGACGCTCTGTCCTGGTAAACTTACAGCGGATTCAACATGATCAAGCGAAACGCATTGTCGACTTTTTAAGTGGAACTGTGTACGCAATTGGCGGCGACATTCAGCGTGTTGGAGATAATATTTTTCTTTGTACGCCTGATAATGTGGAAGTGAGTGGGAATATCTCTGAATTCTTAAAAGAAGAAGATCTATCAGATTCGAGGTGGTAATGTAAATTATGGTGTTGCTTTATGAGATTTTATACAACCTTATTCGAATATACTCCTGGGCTTTAATCATTTATATATTAATGTCCTGGTTTCCAAATGCAAGGGAGACGTCTATTGGACAGTTCCTTGCAAGAATTTGCGAACCGTATTTAGAACCGTTCAGACGTTTTGTTCCATCGATCGGGATGATTGATATTTCACCAATCGTGGCATTCATTGTTTTGAGCCTGGCACAATCTGGTTTATACCAATTATTTAGATGGCTGATTTAATCGGCCAGTATGCGATCAAATATCCTTTAAAGAACTGAAACCGGATTGAACAGTTTCAGTTCTTTTATTTTGGGTAAATCACATAGGAGGTGAGCATGTGTCTTCAATTTATCAACATTTCAGGCCGGATGAGAAAGAGTTTGTGGATGCTGTACTGGAGTGGAAACTGGCAGTGGAAAACCAATATGCGGCGAAACGAACGGACTTTTTGGACCCAAGGCAGCAGCATATTGTCGAGTCCGTCATTGGGAATAACGATGAAATCATCCTTACCTTCTTTCCGGAAAATACGGAACGGAAAAGAGCTTTATTGTATCCCTCTTATTATCAGCCTGAGGAAGAAGATTTTGGTATTAAGTTATTTGAAATACAGTATCCGTCCAAGTTTGTTACAATAGAGCATAGACAGGTATTAGGGACTCTCATGTCATTAGGGTTGAAACGGGAAAAATTCGGGGATATTTTATCTGAGGACGATACCATTCAACTCATGCTCGCAGATGAGATTTCTGAATACGTCCGGATGGAACTCACACAAATAGGAAAAGCGAAGATTTCCATGAGGGATATTCCAATGAAGGATCGAATCGAGAGTAAGGAAGAATGGATGGAAAAAGTGACTACTATAAGCTCACTGCGGTTAGATGTCGTTCTCGCAGCAATCTATAATGATTCCCGCCAAAAAGCTCAAACATTGATCAAAAGCAATCATGTAAAAGTCAATTGGAAGACGGTCGAAAATGCCTCGTTTGAAGTAGAAGCCGGGGATGTAATTTCAGCAAGAGGGTATGGAAGAAGTAAGTTAATGTCAATTGAAGGAAGAACGAAACGGGATAAATGGCGAATTTCTGTTGGAGTACTGAAATAATTTAAGAAAATTAAAGGAATTCTCCCACATACTGTCGAAATTTTAGTTATAATAAATATGTAATTCACCAAGTACTGGAGGTGGCTCCCATGCCTTTAACGCCATTAGACATACATAATAAAGAATTTAGTCGTGGCTTTCGTGGTTATGATGAGGACGAGGTTAATGAATTTTTAGATCAAATTATTAAGGATTATGAAATTCTTATCCGCGAGAAGAAGGAAACGGAAGAACGTTTAAACTCCTTGAATGAACGTTTAGGTCATTTTACAAACATCGAGGAAACGTTAAACAAGTCAATCGTCATTGCTCAAGAAGCAGGGGAAGAAGTTAAGCGCAATGCAATGAAAGAATCGAAGCTGATCATTAAGGAAGCCGAGAAGAATGCGGATCGCATCGTTAACGAATCTTTATCTAAAGCCCGTAAGATTGCCATCGAGATTGAAGAACTCAAGAAGCAGTCAAAGGTGTTCCGAACTCGTTTCAAAATGTTAATCGAAGCCCAGCTTGATTTACTGGATACAAATGACTGGGATCAATTAATGGAATTAGATCTGGACGCAACAGATTTAAAAACTTTAAAAGAAGAAGAGACATTGTCTTGACGAAAAGCGCAATACTTTCATATAATTGAACAACAATCTAAATTGCCATATTGAAGGCTAAGACAGGGACAGTACGTTTCTTATGATATTTCCTTTCTAGCGAGTCGGGGACGGTGTAAGCCCGACAAGGAACAAAGGTACGGAAGATCACCCTCGAGCTCTACTCATGAAATTCACTTCTGGAGAGTAATGAATAGCGTCTTGTTCACGTTACGAATCAAAACGAGTGAAGATCGATTTAGATCTTTATGAGGGTGGTACCGCGGGAAAAGCTTTCTCGTCCCTTTCCAGGGATGAGGAAGCTTTTTTTGTTTCCAGTTGGAATGGCCTGATTAAGAATCGCGGGATTTAGAAAAGATGGCAATTAAGAGAAACGTTTAGGAGGAAGATTTCATGGAGTATAAAGATACATTATTGATGCCCAAGACGGAATTTCCAATGAGAGGAAATTTACCGAAACGCGAACCGGATACACAGAAGAAATGGGAAGACATGAATATTTACCAAAAAGTGCAAGAGAGAACGAGTGATCGTCCTTTATTTGTTCTTCACGATGGACCTCCATACGCCAATGGAAATATTCATATGGGTCATGCATTAAATAAAATTCTTAAAGACTTTATCGTCCGCTATAAATCCATGAGCGGATTTCATGCACCCTATGTTCCAGGCTGGGACACTCATGGTTTACCGATTGAGCAGGCGTTAACGAATAAAGGCGTGAAGCGTAAAGAAATGACTATCGCAGAGTTCCGTAAATTGTGTGAGGAATATGCTTATGAGCAAGTTGATAACCAACGCACTCAGTTCAAACAATTAGGGGTACGTGGTGATTGGGATAATCCATATATTACTTTAAAGCCTGAGTACGAAGCTCAACAGATTAAAGTATTCGGTGATATGGCGAAGAAAGGCTATATCTATAAAGGTAAAAAGCCAGTGTACTGGTCCCCTTCAAGTGAATCAGCCTTAGCAGAAGCAGAGATCGAGTATCAGGATAAGCGCTCTCCTTCCATCTACGTTGGTTTCGCCGTTACAGAAGGTAAGGGTGTTCTTGAAGAAGGGACTCAATTAGTCATCTGGACGACAACTCCTTGGACGATTCCTGCCAACCTGGGAATTGCCGTGCATGAAGATCTAAGCTATGTCGTTGTAAATGTGAAAGAAAGCAGCTATGTAGTGGCAGAGGATTTATTGGAAGAAGTTGCGAAGAATCTGGAATGGGAAGATTACTCAGTATCCAAAAAGCTTAAAGGTGCGGAGCTTGAACATATGGTGGCAAAACATCCATTATATGATCGGGATTCCCTAGTTGTACTTGGGGACCATGTTACGACTGATTCTGGTACTGGATGTGTTCATACCGCCCCAGGACACGGGGAAGATGACTTTCTGGTAGGAAAGAAATATGGCTTGGATGTGTTATGTCCGGTAGACGATAAAGGAGTCATGACCTCAGAAGCGCCAGGATTTGAAGGCTTGTTCTATGATAAAGCCAATAAGCCGATTACCGAAAAGCTACAGGAAACAGGAGCATTGTTAAAGCTTAACTTTATCACTCACTCCTATCCACATGATTGGCGTACGAAAAAGCCTGTTATCTTTAGAGCTACTGCACAATGGTTTGCGTCAATCGATAAATTCCGTAAAGAACTGCTGGAAGCCGTTAATGAAACGAAATGGGTACCTGCTTGGGGGGAAACACGCCTTTACAATATGGTCAGAGACCGTGGAGACTGGTGTATTTCAAGACAACGTGCATGGGGGGTTCCAATCCCGGTATTCTATGCGGAAAATGGCCAAGAGATCATTTCAGATGAAACCATTGAGCATGTATCAAAGCTTTTCCGTGAACACGGTTCAAACATCTGGTTTGAAAAAGAAGCGAAGGATCTTCTACCTGAAGGGTTCACCCATGAAGGAAGCCCTAATGGGAAGTTCACGAAAGAACAGGATATCATGGATGTCTGGTTTGACTCAGGATCTTCACATCAAGCGGTACTTGAAGAAAGAGATGACCTCAAGCGTCCTGCAGACCTTTATTTAGAGGGCTCTGACCAATATCGCGGATGGTTTAACTCTTCCTTGACTACAAGTGTAGCAGTGACGGGTAAAGCTCCATATAAAGGCGTGTTAAGTCATGGATTTGCTCTTGATGGTGACGGAAGAAAAATGAGTAAATCATTAGGGAACGTAGTTGTTCCTGAAAAAGTGATGAAGCAGCTTGGAGCCGATATCCTTCGCCTTTGGGTTGCATCGGTTGATTATCAATCAGATGTTCGGGTATCAGATCCAATCTTGAAGCAAGTGGCTGAAGTGTATCGTAAAATCCGTAATACGTACCGTTTCTTATTAGGAAACCTTTCTGACTTTGATCCAAGTACCGATGCGGTATCCTTCGATCAATTAAGAGAAGTGGATCAATTCATGCTTGTGAAGTTGAATGATCTTGTGAAAAATGTGAGAAATTCATACGACAAATATGAGTTTGCAAGCATCTATCACGCAGTGAATAATTTCTGTACGTTGGATTTAAGTTCATTCTATCTAGACTTTGCGAAGGATGTTCTATATATCGAGTCAGAAAATCATTTCGAACGTCGAGCCATTCAAACTGTGTTATATGAATCCCTGGTTGCTCTTACGAAACTGATGTCTCCGATCCTTTCTCATACAGCTGATGAAGTGTGGGCGTATATCCCTGGAGTAGAGGGAGAAAGTGTCCAACTGACTGATATGCCTGAAGTGCAAGAGTTAAGAAATGCTGATGAGTTGAAGAAGAAATGGAATGCATTCCTGGAGTTAAGAGATGATGTATTAAAGGGTCTCGAAGAAGCTCGTAATCAGAAGATGATCGGGAAATCATTAACGGCTAAAGTGACCCTGTACGTGAATGATGAAACGAAAGCTTTACTCGCTTCCATTAAGGAAGACTTAAAACAATTGTTCATCGTGTCCGCCTTTGAAATCGGTGGAGCAGTGAACGCGGCACCAGAACATGCATTAAGTCTTGGTGAAAACAATATTGTCGTCGAAAAAGCTGAGGGTGAAACATGTGACCGTTGTTGGGTTGTCACATCCACAGTAGGCGAGGATAAGGATCATCCTACGCTTTGCACACGTTGTGCATCAGTAGTGAAAGAAAGCTATTCTCACCTGGCATAATAACGAAAGGCTGACCCGCATTTTATGTGAGTCAGCCTTTTTTATTTGTCCTTTTCTAATTCCAAAATTGCTATATCTTGCAACACAATTTTCAGGTGTGTTTCCCCCATACTATAAATGGAGGGATCAAAGATGACATATGACCGATACACATCCATTGTTCAAGAGCTGACAACATCCTTGCAAGAGCTGGAGGCAAGTCGATCTCAACATCCTTTAATTCAGCAGTATATTGATGATGAAATTACCGAAGTGAAACAAGCCCTAAATCGTGTTAGAGATAATCAATACGGCTATTGTGAAATGAGCGGAGAAGAAATCCCCTTTGATTTCATAAAGATGAACCCGACCTGCACAACGCTTCATGGTGCATTGGAATGGAGACGATTTGGAAAGATCTCATCTTATTCCTGAGAACTTAAGCGCGGGTTTCATCGTTCCCATTTAGTTTAAGTGTCTTTATTTCCCCTTTTATGCTAAAATGCAAAGGTAATCATTTTACGATGTTCGGAGGTTGCCTTTGTGTTTTATTATTTATTGGCTTTGGTTGTGATTGGACTCGATCAATTAACAAAATGGTTGGTTGTGAAACGAATGACAGAAGGAGAAAGTATAAAGATCATAGACAATTTTTTATATCTTACTTCTCATCGAAATCAAGGTGCAGCATGGGGAATACTTCAAGGGCAAATGTGGTTTTTTTACATTATTACAGTAGTAGTGATTGTAGGTATCGTGTATTATATGCAAGTCCATGCAAAAGGGCATTCTTTATTCAGTCTAAGTTTAGCCTTTATGCTTGGTGGAGCTATTGGAAACTTTATTGACCGTGTCTTTCGAAAAGAAGTGGTTGATTTCTTAAATACATACATCTTTTCCTATGATTTTCCGATCTTTAATATTGCCGATGCAGCATTAACCATTGGAGTAGCATTGTTACTAATTTACATGTATTTAGACGAACGAAAAGCAAAGAAGGAGAACAAAAATGGAAGTAATTCAGCACAACATACAGCAGGAAGACCAGGGAGAACGAATTGATAAAGTCGTAAGTCAGTTGAACAAGGAATGGTCCCGTTCACAGGTTCAACAATGGATAAAAGAAGGTCATGTCAAAGTGAATGGTGAGGCAGTCAAACCTAATTTTAAATGTCCAGCGGATGCGTTAATCGAGGTTTCGATCCCGGAACCCGAAGAGTTGGATGTAGAGCCGGAAGACCTCAATCTTGACATTTCCTATGAAGATGGGGATGTCATCGTTGTAAACAAGCCAAAGGGTATGGTCGTTCACCCTGCACCTGGGCATTATTCAGGGACAATGGTGAATGGTTTGATGTATCATTGTAAGGATCTGTCAGGCATTAATGGAGTTCTAAGACCGGGGATCGTCCACCGTATAGATAAGGACACTTCCGGCTTATTGATGGTGGCGAAAAATGACATGGCTCACGAGCATTTGGTAAATCAGCTTGTTGAAAAGTCAGTTACAAGAAAATATACAGCCATTGTACATGGCTTGATTCCCCACGAATACGGCACCATTGATGCTCCGATCGGAAGAGACCCTAAAGATCGCCAAAGTATGGCTGTAGTGGATAATGGCAAACAAGCGGTGACACATTTCAGAGTGCTGGATCGCTATAAAGATTTCACATTGGTCGAATGTGAATTGGAGACGGGTCGAACGCATCAAATCCGTGTGCACATGAAGTATATCGGCTTCCCGCTTGCCGGGGATCCAAAGTATGGACCACGTAAGACATTGAGCATAGAAGGACAGGCCCTTCATGCTGGAGTGTTAGGTTTTGTCCATCCCAGAACAGAAGAATATATAGAATTCACCGCGGAGTTACCTCCAGATTTCACTAAACTTGTGAAGCATCTTGAAAATAATCGTTGACAAATTCCGACTCGACCTTTATGATTTAGTTAATTGAATAAGTAACCTTTAATACGGTCCCGTGAGGCTGAGAAGGAGCATGTACGACCAAATCGTTTTGGCGTGCAATCAGATTACAACGATAAGTGTACCCTCTCATCCCTACGGTGAGAGGGATTTTTTATTTTAAAGAAACGAGGTGGCGAAAGTGACAAAGAAAGCAACGGTATTGGATCAACCCGCCATTCGAAGAGCACTGACAAGGATAGCTCATGAGATCATTGAGCGCAACAAAGGAATTGAAGACTGTGTTCTTGTCGGAATCAAAACTAGAGGTATATACATCGCTAACCGATTAGCGGAGCGAATTCATGATATCGAAGGCGAAAAGGTTCCCGTAGGGGAAATAGACATCACCCTATACCGAGATGACTTAACAAAGAAAACAGAAGATCATGAACCAGAGGTAAAAGGTTCTGACCTGCCTGTTGATATTACCAACAAGAAAGTCATCCTGGTAGACGATGTATTATTTACAGGAAGAACGGTCCGGGCAGGCTTGGACGCATTAATGGATCTTGGACGACCAAGTCAAATTCAACTTGCAGTCCTGGTTGACCGGGGACATAGAGAATTACCGATAAGGGCAGACTTTGTAGGAAAAAATATTCCTACGTCAAGCTCCGAAAAAATCATGGTTGCCTTAACAGAGGTCGATCAGGAAGACATCGTTGCAATTCACGAAAAAGAATAACGTAAGTCCTTTTAAGAGTGGTCCCGTGAGGCTGACAAAGGATGGGAATGAAGGTAGTAATAGGCCTTCTTGTACCCTCTTTGTGCCCTCTTTAGGACAAAGAGGGTTTTTTATGGGGAAATTTGGGTATTAGAGGAGGAAACATAAATGAATCAAAATCATCAAGTTGTGTTAGATGTAGAAGAAGTACCGAAGTTAGGAAAATGGATCACATTGAGTATACAGCATCTATTCGCCATGTTTGGGGCTACGGTATTAGTTCCATTCCTGGTAGGGTTAAGCCCTGGGGTTGCCCTTGTCTCAAGTGGATTAGGAACACTTGCTTACCTATTGATCACAAGAGGAAGAATCCCTGCATATTTAGGATCATCCTTCGCATTCATCGCACCTATCCTAGCTGCAAAGAGCTTTGGAGGTCCTGAGGCGGCCATGATGGGAAGCTTCCTCGCCGGGATCGTTTATGGAATTGTAGCATTGCTCATTTCAAAGCTGGGGCTGAAATGGCTTGTGCGGATTCTTCCGCCGATCGTTGTAGGACCTGTGATTATGGTTATTGGATTAGGACTGGCAGGAACGGCTGTTAATATGGCCATGTATGAAAATCCCGGGGCAGAAGAATTGGTTTACAGCAACACACACTTCATGGTGGCCCTTGCCACTCTGGGCATTACCGTGATCTGCTCGATATACTTTAAAGGCTTTCTCGGAATGGTGCCGATTTTAGCCGGAATCGTTGGTGGGTATACCATAGCGGCTTTTGCGGGATTAGTGAACTTTCAACAAGTGTTGGATGCTCCCCTTCTTCAAATGCCGGACTTCTTTATCCCATTCGTTGACTACACGCCAAGCTTCTCTTGGGAAATCGTGTCCATCATGGTACCTGTTGCCCTCGTAACCTTGGCAGAGCATACAGGAGACCAGATGGTTCTAAGTAAAGTGGTAGGACGAAACTTCATTGAAAAACCAGGTCTTCACCGCTCGATTCTTGGGGATGGGGTAGCAACTGTGATTGCATCCTTCCTCGGTGGACCACCTAATACGACGTATGGTGAAAACATTGGAGTATTAGCCATAACACGAGTGTTCAGTGTTTTCGTCATAGGAGGAGCCGCGGTTCTTGCCATCATGTTCGGGTTTATCGGGAAGATAACAGCCTTGATCGGGTCGATTCCATCAGCCGTCATGGGTGGGGTGTCCATCCTTCTGTTCGGAATCATCGCCTCTAGCGGCCTGCGCATGCTGATTGATAATAAAGTAGACTTAGGAAACAAGCGGAACCTGGTGATTTCCTCAGTGATCCTGGTAATCGGGGTAGGAGGGGCATTCGTGAAGGTCAATGAGCAGGTATCCTTATCCGGAATGGCTCTTGCAGCGATTGTCGGAGTACTCCTTAACCTTGTCCTACCAGGAAGAGAAGAAAGCGAAGGGGAAAACAACTTATTCGAAGAAGAAAATGCTAAGCATGATGTTGCATAGAAGCACCTTTTAACATGGTCCAGAGAGTCTAAGAAGGGTGAATTTGAACAAGACAGGCACGTGGAAATTTTCGCACTGTCCCTGTTGGTATGTTCAAAAACACCCTGTCAGAAAGTTGGCAGGGTGTTTTTTTGAAAGAAGAGGAGAAAGGGTTGTCCCATGATGAAGAACTTGTTGACAATGAATGATTTATCGAAAGAGGAGATCATTGAAATATTAGATACAGCTGAACGCTTTAAAGGGGGAGAAACGTGGAAGGAAGGCTCCAATAAATATGTCGCCAATCTTTTCTTCGAGGCAAGTACACGGACGAAGTGCAGTTTTGAAATGGCGGAAAGGAAACTTGGGCTTGAGGTCATTCCATTTGAAGCACAGACTTCAAGTGTACAAAAGGGAGAAAGCCTATATGACACGGTGAAAACATTAGAAAGCATCGGGGTCGAAACCGTAGTCATCCGGCACTCCCTTGAACGGTATTTCGATGAACTGGCGTCACTTAACATAAGTGTCATCAACGGAGGCGATGGATGTGGTAATCATCCTACCCAATGCCTTTTGGACCTGCTGACCATTCGTCAGGAATTTGGAGGGTTTGAAGGACTGAAGGTATCGATCATTGGAGACATCGCCCATAGCCGGGTGGCAAGATCCAATGCAGAAGCGTTAACAAAGCTGGGAGCAGAAGTGATGTTCTCTGGACCAAAGGAATGGTTCCCATCAAAGGATCGACATCAATATAGGCCGATAGATGAATGTATATCAGATTCCGATGTGGTCATGTTACTGAGAATTCAACATGAACGACACGATAGTACATCAAGCTTAACGAAAGAGGAATATCATGAAAGCTTTGGCTTGACGGAAAGTCGAAAAGCACGAATGAAACCAACCGGTATCATCCTTCATCCTGCACCGGTCAATCGTGGAGTTGAAATGGCAGATTCATTGGTGGAATGTGATCAATCAAGAATCTTTAAGCAGATGGAAAATGGAGTATTCATCAGAATGGCTGTTTTAAAGAGAGCACTTGAAATCAACTAACTAGGGGGAATTTGAAATGAATTGGTTAATCCGAAATGCACGTATTCTAGCAAAGAATGGTGATCTTGAGATAGTGGATGTGAAGGTGGAGAATCAGAAAATCATCGAGATGGGAAATGACCTCAAACGTACCGACCACCAGGAATTTCAAGCAGATGGATTATTGATTTCCCCAGGATTTGTTGATCTTCATGTCCATTTAAGGGAACCGGGGGGCGAACACAAAGAAACGATCGAAACGGGCACAAAAGCTGCTGCGAAGGGTGGTTTCACGACCATCGCTGCAATGCCTAATACAAGACCCGTACCTGACTCAGTAGAAAATCTGCAAGCCCTTAACCAGAAGATCTCTGAAACAGCCAGTGTCCGCGTTTTACCGTATGCCGCCATCACAGAGAGACAAATGGGGAAAACGCTAAATGACTTACCTTCCTTAAAGGAAAATGGGGCATTTGCATTCACAGATGACGGGGTAGGGGTGCAATCGGCAGGGATGATGTTTGAAGCCATGAAGAAGGCAGCCGGCATCAATGCATCCATAGTGGCCCACTGTGAAGAGAATACCTTGATTTATGGAGGAGCGGTCCATGATGGATCATTCTCTAAAGAGCATAACCTGAATGGAATACCTTCCATCTGTGAAGCCGTACATATATCCCGGGATGTGCTGTTGGCAGAAGCAGCAGGCGTACATTATCACGTATGTCATATCTCAACAAAAGAGTCGGTAAGAGTGGTCCGCGATGCTAAAAAGGCCGGGATCAAAGTGACAGCTGAAGTAACACCACACCATCTTCTCCTATGCGAAGATGATATTCCGGGACTTGATCCGAATTTCAAAATGAACCCGCCTCTTAGAAGCAAAGAAGATCAACAAGCGTTAATAGAAGGATTGCTGGATGGCACCATCGACTTTATCGCGACGGATCATGCACCTCATACTGAAGCAGAGAAATCAGAAGGGATGCAGCTCGCTCCTTTCGGAATTGTTGGATTGGAAACAGCCTTTCCATTACTCTACACACACTTTGTAGAAAAGGGAATTTTCACACTAAAGCGGCTAGTTGATTGGATGACGATTAAACCAAGCACAGCCTTTAATCTTCCGTTTGGACTACTAGAAGTAGGAGGAGAAGCTGATTTTACGCTTATAGATTTAAATGAAAAAAAAGTGATTGACCCAGCTGGATTTTTATCAAAAGGAAAAAACACTCCATTTAAAGAATGGGAGTGCAAAGGCTTTCCGAAAGCTACTTTTTATCAGGGATCTCTTGTATGGAATGAAGGAGGAAACAAACAATGAAAAGACAACTCATTTTAGACGATGGAACGGTATTCGTAGGAGAAGGCTTTGGAGCGAACAAAGAAACGATTGGAGAAGTGGTTTTCAACACAAGTATGACAGGATATCAGGAAATTCTATCCGACCCATCATACTGTGGACAGCTTGTCACTTTAACCTATCCTCTCGTGGGGAACTATGGAATCAACCGCGACGATTTCGAGTCCATCACACCAGCAATCAAAGCGTTCATTGTGAGAGAGGTTGCGGACTTTCCTTCTAACTGGAGAAATGAATCAACATTGGATGAATTATTAAAAATAAAAGGTATTCCAGGAATTTCGGATATCGATACCAGAAAGTTAACAAGGATCATCAGACAGCATGGAGCAATGAAAGGCATCATTTGTTCAGCCGAGTTGGATTCAAAAGAAATGCTTGAAAAATTGCATGACACCTCTCTAAGAACAGATCAAGTCATGCAGGTTTCCACCAAAACAGCATATGCCAGTCCGGGAAGAGGCTATCGTGTCGTGTTAATGGATTTTGGGATGAAGCACGGAATCCTGAGAGAATTAAACAAGCGTGATTGTGACGTGATTGTGGTTCCTTACCATACATCAGCGGAAGAGGTTCGTCGCTTGCAGCCTGACGGGATCATGCTCTCAAATGGGCCGGGGGATCCGAAAGATGTACCGGAAGCGATAGAAACGATTAAAGAGCTCCTGGGAGAAATTCCACTCTTCGGAATTTGTTTAGGGCATCAATTATTTGCTCTCGCGTGTGGAGGGGACTCCTTCAAAATGAAATTTGGTCACAGAGGAGGCAACCATCCAGTAAAAGACTTGAAAACTGGAAAAGTAGCACTGACCTCCCAGAACCACGGCTATGCTGTAGATGAAAAGTCATTGTCAGGAACAAGACTTCAAGTTACTCACATGGCCATCAATGATGGGACAGTAGAAGGATTAAAGCATTTAGACTTCCCGGCCTTCACGGTTCAGTATCACCCGGAAGCATCTCCCGGACCGGAGGATTCAAATTACTTATTCGATGATTTCTTACAACTAATGAAAGAAGAGAAAAGAAAGGAGCTTCAACATGCCTAAGCGTACAGACATCAAAAGCATCTTAGTTATCGGAAGCGGACCCATCATCATAGGACAAGCGGCAGAATTCGACTATGCAGGAACTCAAGCGTGTATCGCCTTAAGAGAAGAAGGCTACCGTGTCATCCTCGTAAATTCAAACCCAGCTACAATCATGACCGACGCTGAAATGGCTGATAAAGTGTATATCGAACCACTGACACTGGAGTTTGTCAGTAGAATCATTCGTAAGGAACGTCCGGATGCCCTACTTCCTACATTAGGTGGGCAAACGGGATTGAATCTGGCTGTTGAACTTGCTAATTCAGGAGTTCTAGAAGAATGTGGAGTGGAGATTCTCGGAACGAAGCTTTCTGCGATCGAGAAGGCAGAAGATCGTGACTTATTTAGAAATTTGATGAATGAACTCGGAGAACCGGTTCCAGAGAGTGAAATCATCCGAACGGTGGATGAAGCGTTTCATTTCGTAGAAAGCGTCGGTTTTCCAGTAATCGTAAGACCTGCCTACACACTGGGCGGAACCGGAGGAGGGATCTGTCACAATGAAGAAGAATTAATCGAAATTGTAACCTCAGGCCTAAAGTACAGCCCGGTAACTCAATGTCTACTGGAAAAAAGTATCGCAGGTTTTAAAGAGATAGAATACGAGGTTATGAGAGATGCAGCCGATAACTCCATCGTAGTGTGTAATATGGAGAACATCGATCCCGTGGGAATCCATACGGGGGATTCAATCGTCGTAGCTCCAAGTCAAACCCTAAGTGACCGGGAGTATCAAATGCTCCGTAATACAAGCTTAAAGATCATCCGGGCATTAGGGATTGAAGGGGGCTGTAACGTCCAGCTCGCCCTTGATCCGGACAGCTTCCAGTATTACATCATCGAAGTGAATCCAAGGGTGAGCCGTTCCTCAGCACTTGCATCAAAAGCAACGGGATACCCAATTGCGAAGCTTGCAGCAAAAATTGCGGTAGGACTGACCCTGGATGAAATGATGAATCCTGTAACAGGTAAGACATATGCAGCATTCGAACCTGCACTGGACTATGTGGTGACAAAAATCCCAAGATGGCCGTTTGATAAATTTGAAGCTGCCAAGCGTAACCTCGGTACGCAAATGAAAGCAACCGGTGAAGTCATGGCGATTGGCCGAACGTTCGAAGAGTCACTTCTTAAAGCGATACGTTCCCTCGAAAGCAATACGTATCATATGGAGTTAAGTGATGCTGAACAATTTACAGACCAGTGGATCGAGAAGCGGATCCGCAAAGCAGGAGACGAACGACTCTTCTATATCGGGGAAGCACTTCGTAGAGGAGTGACGATTGAAACCATTCATGATTGGAGCAAAATCGATCTTTTCTTCCTGTATAAAATGAATAGAATCGTAAAATTCGAAAAGGAATTAACCTTACATCCCTTCAATCTTGAGCTGGGTCAAAAAGCAAAGCGAATGGGCTTCTCAGACATCACCCTTGCGAAGCTATGGAATAGTACAGAAGCAGAATTGTATAGCTGGAGAAAAGAAAATGAATTAACACCTGTCTATAAAATGGTAGATACATGTGCGGCTGAATTTGAATCAGAAACTCCTTACTTCTATGGAACCTATGAGGATGAGAATGAATCCAAGGTCACATCAAGGGAGAGTGTCATCGTTCTTGGGTCAGGACCGATCAGGATCGGTCAGGGAGTTGAATTTGATTACGCGACCGTTCACTCTGTCTGGGCCATTAAAGAAGCGGGTTATGAAGCGATCATCGTAAATAACAATCCAGAAACGGTTTCGACTGACTTCAGTATCTCGGATAAATTATACTTTGAACCTCTTACGGTAGAAGATGTGATGCATATCATCGATCTTGAAAAGCCTAAGGGAGTTGTCGTGCAGTTTGGTGGTCAAACCGCGATCAATCTGGCAGATGAGCTGGTGAGAAGAGGAGTCAAAATTCTCGGTACATCCCTTGAAGATTTAGATCGAGCAGAAAACCGGGATAAATTCGAACACACCTTGAATGAACTGGGCATTCCTCAACCTGAAGGGAAAACAGCGGTATCTGTAGAAGGAGCCATTTCCATTGCTGAAAGCATCGGTTACCCGGTTCTGGTAAGACCGTCATATGTCCTTGGTGGAAGAGCGATGGAAATAGTGTATCGGGAAGAAGAACTTCTTCAATACATGGAGAATGCAGTGAAAGTGAATCCACAGCATCCGGTTTTAATCGACCGTTACCTGATCGGAAAAGAAATTGAAGTTGATGCCATTTCTGACGGAATAGACGTAGTCGTCCCTGGAATCATGGAGCATATCGAACGGGCTGGAGTTCACTCCGGAGATTCCATCGCGGTGTATCCTCCCCAACAATTGACGCGGGAACAGAAACAAACCATTGTCGATTACACGACTCGACTCGCAAAAGGCCTAAAAATTGTTGGGTTATTGAATATCCAGTATGTCATCTCGAAAGGCGAAGTATTTGTTCTGGAAGTGAATCCACGCTCCAGCCGTACAGTGCCATTCATCAGTAAAATCACGAATGTACCGATGGCGAATATTGCAACCAAGTCCATCCTTGGGATATCCCTGAAGGATCAAGGATATGAATCAGGATTAATACCTGAAAAACATGGTGTATATGTGAAGGTTCCTGTGTTCTCCTTTGCCAAGTTGAGACGGGTGGACATCACTTTAGGGCCTGAAATGAAATCAACAGGTGAAGTGATGGGGAAAGACCTAACACTTGAGAAAGCCCTCTACAAAGGAATGGTTGCAGCAGGAATGCAAATGAAAGAATATGGATCTGTACTCATGACCGTAGCAGATAAAGACAAAGACGAAGCGGTTCTCCTGGCGCAACGCTTTATCGATATCGGGTACCAAATCCTTGCAACAAAAGGTACGGCCGAGCATTTGGCAAAAGCCAATATTGCCGTACGCGAAGTGGATAAGATCGGATCCAGCGGACCAACCCTGTTGGATATCATCCAAAGTGGAGAAACACAGCTGGTCATCAATACCTTGACAAAAGGAAAACAACCTGCCCGGGACGGATTCAGAATTCGCAGGGAATCCGTGGAGAACGGTATCCCATGTCTTACCTCCCTGGACACAGCAGAAGCCATCCTGAGAGTGATTGAATCGATGACATTCTCAGCAGATGCGCTCCCATCACAGTCGAAAACGAAAGAGGCGGTTTTTCAATGATCGTAAATGAAAAGATGGTGGTCCTTTCTCATGAAAGAATAGCTGAAAACATCTTTGAATTAGTTCTACAAGGGGAATTGGTAAGAGAAATCAAAGCTCCAGGACAATTTGTCCATGTCAAAGTAGGGACGGGGATCGACCCTTTACTGAGGAGGCCGATTTCCATCGCCTCCCATAATCACGAAGATCGCACGATGACATTGATCTACCGAGCTGAAGGAAAAGGGACGACAATTCTTTCACAAACGAAAAATAGTGAAATAATAGATGTATTAGGGCCTCTTGGAAATGGATTCTCAATGGAAAGTGACAGTAGGACCGCTCTATTAGTAGGTGGAGGAATTGGAGTTCCTCCCCTCTACGGTCTTTCTAAAAAGCTGGTCGAAAATGGTTGGAAAGTGAAACACATCCTTGGTTTTCAAACTGAATCCGTGAGCTTTTATGTGAACAAGTTCAAAGAATTGGGGGAAACCTCTGTAGCCACAGTGGATGGAACCCTTGGCACTTCCGGGTTTGTAACAGATGTCATTCATAATGAAACTCCGGATTTTGATGTGTTCTACTCCTGTGGCCCTACACCGATGCTGAAAGCACTTCAATCCCAATTGGGTGACAGACGCGGATTCATTTCTTTAGAAGAGCGCATGGGATGCGGAATTGGTGCTTGCTTCGCTTGTGTTTGTCACAAACAGGATGATCCACAAGGGTCAAGCTACGTTAAGGTTTGCAGTGACGGACCTGTATTTCCAGTAGGGGTGGTGCTTTTATGAAATCATTACAAATCGAATTACCCGGATTATCATTAAAAAACCCGGTCATGCCAGCATCAGGCTGCTTTGGCTTTGGTCGCGAATACAGTCAGTTCTATGATTTAAGCGAGCTAGGGGCGATTATGATCAAAGCGACTACGGAAGAAGCGCGCTTTGGAAATCCGACTCCCCGGGTTGCAGAAACGAATGCAGGTATGCTGAACGCGATCGGGTTACAAAATCCCGGACTCACAGGTGTAATGGAAAACGAACTTCCTTGGCTTTCCCAGTACGATGTACCGATCATCGCGAATGTGGCGGGGTCTCAGATGGAGGATTATGTGGAGGTGGCAAGAGTCATCTCGACGGCAGAAAATGTTAAGGCCCTAGAGTTGAATATCTCCTGTCCAAATGTAAAGACAGGGGGGATAGCCTTTGGTACCATTCCCGAAGTGGCAAAAGAATTGACCGAGAGAGTAAAAGAAGTCTCGCAGGTCCCACTTTATGTAAAGTTATCACCGAATGTCTCCAATATTGTCGAAATGGCTAAAGCTGTTGAAGCAGGGGGAGCAGACGGTCTTACGATGATCAATACACTCCTCGGGATGAGACTGGATAGGAAGACTGGAAAACCGATCCTGGCAAATAAAACCGGGGGACTATCCGGACCAGCCATTAAACCGGTCGCGATCCGCATGATTTATGAAGTAAGTCAACAGGTGGATCTTCCGATTATCGGAATGGGAGGCATACAAACTGCTGAAGATGTGATTGAATATTTTTACGCAGGGGCTAGTGCCATCGCCGTCGGGACAGCAAATTTCGTGGATCCATTCGTGTGTCAGCGTATTATAAATGATTTACCACCAATACTTGATGAACTGGGAGTGGACCATATATCCCAATTGACCGGAAGGAGCTGGGGGAAGCATGAATCAAAAGCCGTTTATAGCTCTTGATTTCCCAACGTGGGAGAAGACATCAATCTTCTTAGATCAATTTTCAGAGAGTTTAAATGTAAAAGTCGGTATGGAGCTATACCTTCAAAATGGACCGGTCATCATTGAAAAGATTTTAAATAAAAATCATCGTATATTCATGGACTTAAAGCTACATGACATTCCCAATACAGTTTACGGTGCTATGAAGGGCCTTGCCGGTTTCGACCTGGACCTGATCAATGTGCATGCTGCAGGTGGCGGTATGATGATGGAAAAGGCTTTAGAAGGTTTACATGCCGGCACACCTGCTAATCATTCACGCTCGAAATTGATTGCCGTCACTCAGTTAACATCAACAACGGAAGAACAAATGCAGGAAGAGCAACTAATACCTAAAACGATCAATGAGTCTGTCTTACATTATGCCAAACTGGCAAAAGTGGCGGGTCTTGATGGAGTGGTATGTTCTCCCCACGAATCCTCTCTGATAAAAGAACATTGTGGTGTAGATTTTATTCGGGTCACTCCGGGAATCAGGTTGGCAGATGATCAAAAAGGAGACCAAAAAAGAGTCACCACACCACGTATGGCAAAAGAAATGGGGTCTTCCTATATTGTCGTGGGAAGAAGTATTACTGGAGCAAGTAACCCGGTTGAAGCATATGAACGAATCGTACATGAATGGGAGGGACTCTGAATGAAACAGGAAATCGCCAAAAAACTATTAGACATCGAAGCCGTATTTTTAAACCCGACGGAGCCTTTTACATGGTCATCCGGAATCAAGTCCCCGATCTATTGTGATAATCGACTGACGTTATCTTACCCTGTAGTACGGGACGAAATCTCTACGGGTCTTGTTGAGATTATTAAAGAGCAGTTCCCGGATGTGGAAGTCATTGCAGGAACGGCAACAGCCGGAATTCCCCATGCTGCATGGGTAAGTGAAAAACTAAACTTGCCCATGTGTTATGTTCGCTCGAAAGCAAAAGCTCACGGAAAAGGAAAGCAGATTGAGGGGAAAGCTGCTCCTGGTCAAAAGGTGGTCGTGGTTGAAGACCTCATCTCGACAGGAGGCAGCTGTATCACGGCTGTAAAAGCCTTAAGAGAAGCGGGCTGTGACGTATTAGGGGTGGCTGCCATTTTCACCTACGAGTTAGAAAAAGGGAAAAGCATGCTGCAAGAACACGATATTAAGGCGTATGCTCTATCCGATTACTCAAGCTTATTGGATGTAGCGCTTCAAAACTCGATCATTCGGGAAGAAGAACTGGAACAATTGAAGCTTTGGAGTGAAAATCCGGAGAAATGGGGCAGTTAAGGTCGAAAGCAACTCTTTAGTGAGTTGCTTTTCGTTTTTTATTGGGGTAAAACAAAAGCACTCCCACCCAAAGCCATTTCAGAGTGAGTGAAAGTGCTTCATTATTAAATATCAATTCTTCAACGAACGGACCAAATCCAAATCAGGTGTCACATATACCGTTTGCTGTCCTTCATAAATGACAAAGCCCGGCTTGGCTCCTTTTGGTTTCTTTACCTGTTTGACTTCAGTGAAATCAACAGGCACGGAGCTTGATTCCCGTGCTTTACTAAAGTAGGCGGCAATTTTAGCTGCTTCTTTGATTGTTTTTTCAGAAGGATTCTGACTCTTGATTACAACGTGAGAGCCTGGAATATCTTTCGTATGAAGCCATATCTCTTCTTTCCCTGCGACTCTGTTGGTTAAATAATCATTTTGTTTGTTGTTTTTTCCGACCAATATTTGTGTGCCATCGCTGGAAGTGTAGGTTTCCAGAACTGGTTTTACATTGGCCTTTTTCTTTTTCATTTGCTTACGGACCCTCAGGTAGCCTTCTTCTTCCAGTTCTTCTCTGATTTCTTCAACGTCTTTTGTTGATGCCGATTCTAATTGTTGAAGTAATTGTTCTAAGTAGACAATCTCTTCGTCGGCTTTTTCAATTTGTTCATGAACGATTTTCACTGCATTCTTTGCTTTTTGGTAGCGTGAAAAATAGTTTTGGGCATTTTTTGATGGAGATTTTTGCGGGTTGAGTGGGATTTTAATACTTTCCCCGTTTTCATCATAATAATTTACCACGCTAACCTCAGTCATTCCTCGTTCTACCGCATGTAAATTCGAAGTAAGGAGTTCACCAAGCAATTGATAACGATCCGCCTGCTGGGCATCCTCCAACGTTTTCTTTAATTTTTCAATTTTATTTACATTTTTATCCCGTTCGTTTCGGATGAATCGTTCCAAGTCGTTTCCTTGTTGTTTCACCCGGTCTCGTGCTGCCTTCTGATAGAAGAACCGGTCCAATAATTCACTTAACGAAGGAAACGTTTGTTTCTCTCCTTGCAAATGTTCCAGATCCAGCCAGTAAAACGTTTCTTTTTCCCCACTAATGAGAGTTGGTGTAGAGTCATTCGATTTTGCATGCTGAATTAATTCTATGAATGATTCAGCGATCGTAGACTGGTTACCGATTCCTGCACGGTGAACAACTTCTTTTGCATAAAGAGGTGAAATACCTGCAAAAGCTTGGACAATCTGCTTATCCAGTTTGCCGGAGTTAAAGTCCAGTGCTCTCAGAACGTCTTCACTGGTAGCAATAAGTGGATTTTTTTTATCTTGTTGTGGTGGTAAAACATACGTATGACCAGGCAAAACAGTACGGTGTGTATTCATACTTGGTGATATATGCTTGATGCTATCCAGAATCATATTTCGTTCTTTATCAACCAGAATGATGTTACTATGGCGGCCCATTACTTCGATGATCAATTGCTTGTATGATATATCGCCGATTTCATTTCTGCCTTTCACTTCAATTATTATCATCCGATCCAATTCAACCTGTTTGATCCCCTCTACAATATACCCTTCCAGATGCTTTCGCAGGAGCATACAGAACATGGGAGGGACAGAAGGATTTTCATAGTTTTCATTTGTGATTTGGACCCTTGAATAACTGGGGTGGGCGGATAATAGAACTTTGTGATTCTTTCCATTCGCCCGGATGATCATGATGATTTCATTTTTATAAGGTTGATGTATTTTGTTGATGCGTCCGTGCAATAAATTCTCGTTCAATTCTTTTGTCATGCTTCTAGTAAATAATCCATCAAATGACATATATAACATCCTTTGCTTTAAACGATTTCGGTGTATTTTAAATCTACCAGGATTGATCTTGGTCTCTGTGTATCAAATGTAACCGATTTTACCCCTCTCACAGGTAAAATGCAAAACATACGTAAATCATATCATTTTTTAGGACGAGTCTGAATAAGAATGCTAAGAGAAGGACAACTTTTCGTATCGTAGGAGGAGAGTGACATGGTTGCATGAAATTTCATGAGATGAGACAAGAGGACATAGAGCAGTCATTAAATACCAATTATCAAGAGGGTCTTTCAACAGATGACGTAGCAAACAGACGGAAGCAATTTGGGTACAATCAATTGGAGGAAGCTGAGAAGCAGTCAGCTTTGTTATTATTTTTCAGTCAATTTAAGGACTTTATGGTTCTTGTGTTATTGGCAGCCACACTCATTTCAGGATTACTGGGAGAATACATCGATGCGATTGCCATCATTGCCATTGTGTTAATAAACGGTTTTTTAGGTTTTTTTCAAGAGCGTAAAGCAGAGAGGTCCCTGCATGCTTTAAAGGAACTTTCAGCACCTCAGGTTTCGGTGTTGAGAGATGGCAAGTGGATGAAAATTGTTTCTAAAGAGGTCATTATCGGTGATATCATCCGCTTTGGAAGCGGGGATCGTATAGGGGCAGATGTGCGCCTCATTGAAACGAACAACCTGGAAATAGAGGAATCTGCTTTAACAGGGGAATCTGTACCTGTTACAAAATCGACGAACCCTGTCATTGGTGAAAATATGAGTCTTGGAGACTTAGAGAATATGGCTTTTATGGGGACAATGGTCACTAGGGGTAATGGTATTGGTGTGGTGACTTCGATCGGAATGAAGACAGCCATGGGACAAATCGCTGATATGATTCAAAAAGCTGAAACGATGATAACCCCACTTCAAAGAAAACTTGAAGAATTAGGAAAAATACTGATTTCCGTTGCCCTCGTGTTAACGGCATTGGTCGTTGGAATCGGTGTGATCCAGGGTCACGATATGTACACTATGTTCTTAGCTGGGGTTTCTTTGGCGGTTGCGGCCATTCCAGAAGGCTTACCTGCCATTGTAACCGTTGCCCTTTCCCTCGGCGTTCAGCGAATGATCAAGAAGAAAGCCATCGTCCGAAAGCTGCCCGCTGTTGAAACATTAGGCTGTGCATCGGTTATTTGCTCAGATAAAACAGGAACTTTGACTCAAAACAAAATGACGGTGACACATCTCTGGAGTGGAGGCAGAACCTGGACGGTAACGGGAACCGGGTATGAACCTGATGGCCAATTTTACAGCGGAGACCAAAGGGTCACACCTCACAGTGAAAATGCTCTTCAACAATTATTAACCTTTGGTATGCTATGCAACCATGCGGAACTCGTAACACGTGAAGAAAACTTTGTAGTTGATGGGGATCCTACAGAAGGGGCTCTTCTAGTGGCGGGGTTGAAAGCTGGATTGAGCCGGGAATCTTTGCAGAAGAAATTTACGATAGTAAAAGAATTCCCCTTTGATTCTACTAGAAAGATGATGAGTATCATCGTGGTCGACCAAAACGGGAAACACTTCTCTGTAACGAAAGGTGCTCCCGACGTTTTAGTCGGAAAAAGCGAATCCATCTTGTGGGAAGGAAGACTTCAATATAAATCAGCTGAAATAACCCAAAAAGTAGAAGAGGCAATCAGTGAAATGTCGTCCAATGCTCTTCGAAACATTGCGATTGCTTATAAACCCCTCAATGAAAGATCCATCGAAGGGATCGAAGAAAATGACATTGAAGAAGGGGTGACCTTCATTGGCTTACAAGGTATGATTGATCCTCCAAGACCTGAAGTGAAACAGGCAGTGAAAGAGTGTCGCGCAGCCGGTATAAAGACGGTGATGATTACTGGGGATCATATCTTAACGGCTAAAGCGATTGCCCAACAACTGGGAATCTTAAAAAACAAAGATCGCGTTCTGGATGGAAAAGCGTTGAATCAAATGGAGGTACATGAACTGGAAGAAATCGTGGAAGAGGTTTCGGTTTTTGCACGTGTTTCTCCTGAGCATAAATTAAAAATCGTCAAAGCCCTGCAAAACCGGGGACATGTGGTGGCGATGACCGGGGATGGAGTAAACGACGCTCCGGCTATAAAATCTTCGGATATTGGCGTAGCCATGGGAATTACCGGGACAGATGTAGCCAAGGAATCTTCCTCACTTGTCCTGTTGGATGATAACTTTGCAACGATTAAATCAGCCATCCAGGAAGGCAGAAACATCTATGAAAACATCAGAAAGTTTATTCGTTACCTGCTGGCATCGAATGTGGGGGAAATACTCGTCATGCTATTTGCCATGATCCTGGCCCTTCCACTTCCATTGGTGCCGATTCAGATTCTTTGGGTGAACCTTGTGACAGATGGACTTCCTGCCATGGCACTTGGTCTCGATAAGCCAGAAGATGATGTCATGAAGAGAAAACCAAGGCACCCAAAAGAAGGCGTGTTTGCCAGAGGTTTAGGCTGGAAGGTAGTTTCAAGGGGCTTCTTAATCGGAGGTGTCACTCTGCTTGCCTTCATGTTGTCGTATAAGACTCACCCCGATCACTTGGCGTATGCCCAAACCGTTGCCTTTGCTACATTGGTTATGGCGCAGCTCATTCATGTGTTTGACTGTCGAAGTGAAGTTTCTGTATTTTCAAGAAATCCCTTCGGAAACATGTATCTTGTGTGGTCCGTGCTTTCTTCACTCGTATTGATGCTTCTCGTGATATACATCCCATCCTTGCAGCCGATCTTCCATACAGTACCGATTGTGTTAAAGGACTGGTTCTTGATCATTGGTTTAAGCTCGGTTCCGACGTTTTTACTGGCAGGGTCATTTTTTGCAAGAAAAAAACAGTGAAATGTGGTATAATCCAAAAGGTAATAGAGAATAGCCTCTATTACCTTTTTTATATAGTGCTTAGTGCAAGCATGAAATCAGTTGATCTACATACGAATATCGTCAAAAGATTGGATGTGATCGTAATGGTTGTCAGTATGACAGGCTTTGGAAGAAGCAAAGTAGACTCTGAACAACATAATGTAACGGTTGAAATGAAATCCGTTAATCACAGGTTTAGTGAATGTTTCATAAGGATGCCCCGACAATTAATGAAACTTGAGGATAAAATTAAAAAACAAGTATCCCAGTCCGTTAAGAGAGGGAAAGTGGATATTTTCATCACCATTACCGGTGATGGCTTAGTACATAAAAATCTACATATTGACTGGAAGCTCATTCAAGATTATTATCAGTTAGTAAATAAAGTGAAGGAAACCTTCTCCTTAAAAGATGAAATGCAATTATCCCACCTCTTAAACCGGGAAGAATTTGTGATGATCGAAGAAATGGAAGAGGAAAACGAAGAGCTTGAGCAGTTGGTATTAAAAGCTGTAGAACAAGCGGCGAATGACCTTAGACAAATGCGTGAAAAAGAAGGAGAGCTCCTCAGGAAAGATTTTCTCACTCATCTCAATCATTTTGAGACCAAAATCGGTGAACTTACCGATCATGCTCCTGACGTTATCAATCAGTATAGAGAACGTTTAAGAAAAAGGATTCTTGAATACAATGAAACTTCCTTCGATGAAAGTCGTTTACTTACTGAGGTTGCCATCTTTGCTGATAAATCGGATATTACCGAGGAACTCACGAGATTAGAAAGTCATATTCAGTACTTTCATTCCTCATTGACCGGTGAAGGACCTGTGGGCAGGAAGCTGGATTTCATGATTCAGGAAATGAACCGGGAAGTGAACACGATTGGTTCGAAAGCAAACGATTCCTTCATTGCCACGATTGTTGTGGAACTGAAATCAACCCTGGAGAAGCTAAGGGAACAAGTGCAAAATGTAGAATAAGAAGTTTAGTTTCCTGTCATTCCGGCGAAACTAAACTATTGATTAGGAGGAGCGTTATGTCGATCAAGCTCATCAATATAGGATTTGGAAATATTGTTTCAGCTAACCGGATCATCTCAATTGTAAGTCCCGAATCAGCACCGATCAAACGTCTGATTCAAGATGCAAGAGACCGGGGAACGCTTGTGGATGCTACATACGGAAGAAGAACAAGGGCGGTTATTATTACGGATAGCGATCACGTTATTCTTTCAGCTGTTCAACCCGAAACCGTTGCTCATCGTTTAACTGATAAAGAGGATATAGTAGAAGAAGGGCAGGGTAAATAAATGAAAGAAAAAGGATTGCTGATCGTTCTTTCCGGACCTTCAGGTGTAGGAAAAGGAACTGTTCGTAAAGCGATTTTTTCCCAAGAAGATACAAGGTTTGAATATTCCATCTCCATGACCACTCGGAATCCCCGGGAAGGAGAAGTGGATGGTGTAGATTATTTCTTTAAATCAAGAGAAGAGTTTGAAGTGCTTATAGAGCAAGGGAAACTACTGGAGTATGCAGAGTTCGTTGGAAACTATTATGGTACTCCTGTTGATTACGTTCGAGAAACACTTGATGCAGGAAGAGATGTTTTTCTTGAAATTGAAGTACAAGGTGCGCAGCAGGTCAGGGATAAATTCCCTGAAGGTTTATTTATTTTCCTGGCACCCCCTAGTCTTTCTGAACTTCAGAATCGCCTCGTAACAAGAGGGACCGAAACGGATGATTTGATCCAGGGTAGAATGAATACTGCAAGAAAAGAAATTGAAATGATGAATCTGTATGATTACATCGTTGAAAATGATCAAATTGAACATGCGGTAGGTAAGATTAAATCCATTGTTCAAGCAGAACACTGCAAACGGGAAAGAGTGCAACAACGATACTTAAATATGCTGGAGGTTGAATAAATGTTAAACCCATCCATTGATTCATTAATGAAAAAGATCGATTCTAAATATTCGTTAGTCAGTATTGCTGCTAAGAGAGCAAGAAACCTGCAAGATACCGGGGATTACCGCTTGAACCAATATGAGTCTCATAAATTCGTAGGAAAAGCCCTTGAAGAAATTCAGGCCGGTCAATTATCTATGAAAGAAAGAGATGCCAAAGCGGTTTATGCCGATGAATAAGCATCATCATGCTTAATGAAAAACTCTAGGGGGGTTGACTCGAAAGATTTCATAATCTTTCGGGACAACCCTATTTTCTTTTTCTATCAATATCCTTCATAATAAAGGAAGGATAAAGTGTAATGGGGGAAAGCTGAATGATCAAGGGGAAAAAAATACTATTATGTGTATCTGGTGGAATTGCGGTATATAAAGCGGCTGCTTTAACGAGCAAGCTGGTCCAAAGCGGTGCCGTTGTGAAGGTCATCATGACAGAATCAGCACGAAAATTTGTGGCTCCACTTACTTTTCAGGCATTATCCCGTCAAGATGTATACTGGGATACCTTTGATGAAAAGGATTCGTCTAAGATTGCTCATATCGACTTAGCTGATTGGGCAGATCTTGTACTGGTTGCACCAGCCACGGCCAATATCATTGGGAAGCTCGCGAACGGAATCGCAGATGACATGATTTCAACAACCATTCTGGCAACGACAGCGAAAGTATGGATTGCCCCAGCCATGAATGTACATATGTATGATCACCCGGCGGTGAAGCGGAATATTGATACCCTTTTTGAGTTTGGCTACCGATTTGTCGAACCAAGTGAAGGGTATTTAGCTTGTGGATACGTTGGAAAAGGAAGATTGGAAGAACCTGAGAAAGTAGTGGAACTGGTTGATCGATATTTTTCTAATCGTGATAGCGATAGGAAGATATTAGAGGGGAAAAGAGTCGTCATCACTGCCGGACCGACAAGAGAAATGGTCGATCCCGTTCGTTTTTTCTCCAATCGATCAACAGGGAAGATGGGCTACGCCCTTGCAGAGGCGGCTGTGTCTCTTGGAGCAGAGGTCGTCTTGATTTCCGGACCATCTCATTTACCAATTCCAAAGGGAGTTGAATTTGTCTCCGTCACAAGTGCTGAAGACATGTACAATGCTGTTCATGAGGTGTTTCCAACAGCGGATATCGTTGTGAAGAGCGCTGCAGTCGCTGATTATCGTCCGAAAGAAACCTTCCTTGATAAGCTGAAGAAAAAGGATGGGAATCTAGTGATTGAATTTGAACGTACCAAGGATATATTGATGAGTCTTGGTGAGCGAAAGGAACATCAATATCTTATCGGATTTGCGGCCGAAACAACAAACGTTTACGAGTATGCGAAAGCAAAGCTTGAGAAAAAGCGGGCAAATATGATTGTTGCAAATAATGTGAAAGAAGCAGGTTCAGGGTTTGGAACGGACACGAACAAAGTATCGATTGTAACAATGGATGGTCCCATTCGAGAGCTGCCATTATTATCAAAGGTAGAGGTAGCGAAAGAAATCTATAAAGAAGCGATCCGGCAAATAGAGAAGGGTTCCTCCCATGAACGTAGCTAGTGTCATCGTAGATGTTCCTGCCATGCAGACGGATCGAACCTACGATTATAGTATTCCGGATGAATGGAAAGGCAGCATCGTTCCCGGCATGAGAGTCATCGTTCCTTTTGGACCCAGGAAAATTCAAGGCTTTGTCATTGAACTAAAGGAAAAAGGCGAAGTCTCGAAACTGAAATCGATTGTAGAGCCGATGGACCTTGTACCGGTCCTGAATAAAGAACTGCTAACATTGGGGAACTGGCTGACAGAGAAGACCCTTTGCTTTAAAATCTCAGCATTTCAAGCGATGCTTCCAGCAGCCATGAAAGCGAAATATGAAAAAATCTTTCAACTTGAGGAAAATATGAGTCCGGTTGAACTTAACCTTTCGTTACAACGCTTCTTTCAGAATGGAAGAGAAGTGTCCTGGAAAGCAATAGAAGAAAATGGGATGCTCCCTCTTGTTCATAAAGAGGTAAAAAAAGGTACGGTTGAAGTGATTTACAGAGTGAAAGCGAAGGGGAATAAGAAAACGGTTCGAAAACTGTATCTTAATGTACCTGAAGATGACCTAGAGGAAGTGAAGAACAGTCTGCCGCCTCAAGCAAGTAAGCAGAAACAAATCATAGAATACATGAGTCATTCTGCTCCTGGTGGGGACGGGATACTTGCCGCAACACTCCTTGAAGAGATGGCGACTACTTCATCTACCGTGAAATCGTTGGTCAATAAAGGAGTTCTGGTTGAGAAGAACGTTGAAATGTATCGTGATCCCTTTGAAAATAGGACGTTTGAGAAGACTTTACCGCTTTCTTTAACGTCTCAACAGGACCATGCGATTCGTCCTATACTGACCACCATAGATGAAGACAAACACCACACATTCCTTCTTTACGGAGTAACAGGAAGTGGTAAAACGGAAATTTATCTTCAATCCATTCAACGGGTCTTACAAGAAGGGAAGGAAGCGATTGTATTAGTTCCGGAAATCTCGCTGACTCCCCAAATGGTTCACAGATTCAAGGGCCGGTTCGGAAATGATGTAGCTGTCCTGCACAGCGGATTGTCAGTTGGTGAAAAGTATGATGAATGGAGAAAGATTCAGCGGAAGGAAGTAAAAGTGGTGGTCGGTGCCCGCTCAGCTGTTTTTGCTCCTTTTGAAAATATAGGCATCATCATTATTGATGAAGAGCATGAAACAAGTTACAAGCAAGAAGAAAATCCGCGTTATCATGCCAGGGACGTGGCCATTTATAGAGGGGAATATCATCAATGCCCTGTCATTTTGGGAAGCGCAACCCCTTCTTTGGAATCCTTTGCACGAGCATCAAAAGGTGTATATGGGCTCCTCACATTGGATAAACGGATGAATGATGGCCCCCTTCCTTCCGTTGATATTGTGGATATGAGAGAGGAACTGAGGAAGGGAAACCGTTCCATGTTCTCAACGGAACTATTCGAAAAGCTTCAGGACCGAATGGAAAAGGGAGAGCAAACCGTCCTATTTCTTAATAGGAGAGGGCATTCATCCTTCATCATGTGCAGAGATTGCGGCTTTGTCCTTCAATGTCCCAACTGCGACATCTCCTTAACCTATCACCGTTTTTCAAACGGCATGAAATGTCATTACTGCGGCTATGAAGAGGGAGTTCCCACTACTTGTCCTGAGTGTACGAGTGAGCATATTCGTTATTTTGGAACAGGGACTCAAAAGGTAGAGGAAGAATTGACGAAGCTTATCCCCGATGCTCGAATCATTCGTATGGATGTGGACACGACCTCCCGAAAAGGGTCCCACGAAAAGCTATTAACAGCCTTTGGAGAGGGAAAAGCAGATATTCTTCTTGGTACGCAAATGATTGCCAAGGGTCTGGATTTTCCGAATATCACTCTCGTCGGGGTCCTCAGTGCGGATACGATGCTCCATCTGCCAGACTTCAGAGCAGCAGAGAAGACGTTTCAATTACTTACTCAAGTAAGCGGACGGGCAGGCAGACACACGTTGCCGGGAGAAGTAGTGATTCAAACGTATACGCCGGAGCACTATTCAATCGAGTTAGCGTCTCATCATGATTACAACCGTTTTTATCAACAGGAAATGATGATGAGGAAAATGGGCTCCTATCCTCCCTTTTACTACATCACGATGCTCACATTAAGTCATGAGGACTTAATGAAAGTTGTGGATATTGCAGAGAAGATGACGAATTATATCCGTTCAAAGCTATCCGAAACAACGACCATTCTTGGACCTGTGGCGTCACCGATCCCCAGGATAAAGAATAGATATCGGTATCAATGTTTGATAAAATACAAGCGGGAACCAAATCTTGGTACTACGTTAAAAACAGTATTAGATCAGTACCAGCAGCAATATGCGTCTCAAGGATTAACAATCTCCATAGATGTGAACCCTTATATGATGATGTAACTATATTTTTACGGAAAAATGGAGGAGACTTATGGCAATACTTCCAATTGTAATGCACCCTGACCCAATCTTAGAAAAAGAATGTGAGAAGGTAACGGCATTTGACAAGAAATTAAAAAAATTATTGGCAAATATGTATGACACAATGCTTGAAGCGGATGGTGTCGGCCTCGCCGCTCCTCAAGTAGGAATCGACCTTCAGGTAGCAGTGGTGGATATCGGGGATGATACTGGTACGATCGAGCTTATCAATCCGGAAATCGTCGAGGCAGACGGATCTCAAACCGATCTTGAAGGGTGCCTGAGCTTCCCGGGGTTATATGGGGAAGTGACCCGTCCCTATTCCATCAGGGTCAGAACGTTTGACCGAAAAGGAAGAATGATTGAATTTCAAGCCCAGGACTTTTTAGCCAGAGCGATTCAACACGAAATTGATCATCTTCACGGTGTTCTATTTACCTCAAAGGTAGAAAAATATGTGACAGAAGAAGAATTAGAAGGGTATGAAGCTTAATGACGAAAGTGATTTTTATGGGAACGCCTGATTTCTCCGTTCCTGTTCTTCAATCTTTATTGGATGAAAACTATGATGTGATTGCGGTCGTGACACAACCCGATCGCCCAGTGGGGAGAAAAAGGATCCTCACTCCGCCACCTGTAAAGGTAGCAGCTGAAAAGAACGGGATACCAGTGTATCAACCAGAGAAAATAAAGAATGAAGATGAGTTAAACAAAGTGCTTGCATTAGAACCTGACCTTATCGTAACGGCCGCTTTCGGACAAATTCTTCCCAATGCATTATTGGAAGCCCCTCAGTATGGATGCATCAATGTTCACGCCTCTTTACTTCCTGAACTTAGAGGGGGAGCACCCATTCATTATTCCATTCTTCAAGGAAAAGACAAAACGGGCATCACCATCATGTATATGGTCGAAAAGCTTGATGCAGGGGACATTATCAGTCAAGTGGAAGTGGATATTGAAGAGCGTGACCATGTCGGTACCCTTCACGATAAATTAAGCGTTGCAGGTGCAGCGTTACTGATTGACACGGTGCCCAAATTATTGGCGGGGGACATCACCCCGGTCAAGCAGGATGATTCAAAAGCGACGTTTGCACGAAACATCAAACGCGAACAAGAAAAAATTGACTGGAAGAAAAGTGGAGAAGAAATCTACAACCATATAAGAGGACTACACCCTTGGCCAGTTGCTTACACCACATTAGAAAATTCTGTGATCAAAGTTTGGTGGGGAGAAAAAGTCGGCGGAACTTCTGCTGCACCTGGCGAAATCGTGAAGATTGAAGAGGATGGATTCGTTGTTTCTACAGGGAATTCAGTGGGTATGAAAATCACCGATTTACAGCCTTCCGGGAAAAAGAGAATGAGTGCAAAGGATTATCTGCGTGGAGCAGGTTCCCACTTAAAAGCAGGAATGATGTTAGGAGAAAATAATGAGTAAACAAAATAAAACCGTCCGTGAAGCAGCACTTGATGTCATTGAAGCGGTGGAAAAAAATCAATCGTATAGTAATTTATTACTCAATTCTGTGATTGAAAAAAATCAGCTACCGAGTAAAGATATTGGACTATTAACGGAGCTGACATACGGAACCATTCAACGAAAAATGACGTTGGATTTCTATTTAGCTCCATTTCTTAAGGGTAAGCTGGATGAGTGGGTTCGTCATCTATTGCGTTTATCCCTCTATCAGCTTGTGTACTTAGATCGAATTCCTGACCGTGCTGTTTTCTATGAAGCTGTAGAAATTGCTAAGAAGAGAGGACATAAAGGCATTTCAGGATTGGTCAATGGGGTCTTGCGTTCAGTCCAAAGGAAAGGGCTTCCTTCCCTTGACGCCATTAAAGATCCAATCGAGCGGGTGGCCATCGAAACGAGTCATCCTTATTGGCTTGTGAAGAGATGGGAAGAGCAATTTGGCCTGGAGAAAACGAAAGAGATGTGTGAAACCAATTTAATCGCGCCTAAACAAACGGCACGGGTGAATACAACCAAAATCACACGAGAAGAGCTTATCCAACTCTTGACGGACAACGGAAATGAAGTGAAAGAAAGCCCGATTGTGCCGGAAGCGATCCAGTCACTTCGAGGGAATCTGGCAAAGACGGATGAATATCGTAACGGACAATTCACCATCCAAGATGAAAGTTCCATGCTTGTCTCCTATGCGTTAAAGCTGGAAAACAGGATGAAAGTGTTGGATGCATGCGCAGCACCAGGGGGGAAAACGACTCACATAGCCGAAAAACTATCAGGGACCGGAGAAGTCCATGCATTGGACCTACATAAGCATAAGGTCAAATTAATCGATGAAAATGCCACTCGTCTTGGATTGGACAACGTAAAGACGGCAACCCTTGATAGTCGAAAAGCAGGAGAGAAGTTTGATAAAGAAAGCTTCGATCGCATTCTGGTGGATGCCCCATGCTCTGGATTAGGTGTATTAAGAAGAAAACCGGATATAAAATATGCTAAAAAAGAATCGGATCTTCTATCACTGCAAAAGATTCAGTTGGACATCCTATCAGCCGTTGCACCATTGTTAAAAAAAGATGGACTATTGGTTTATAGCACATGTACTGTGGACCAAAATGAGAATGAAGGCACTGTGTCGGCTTTCTTAAGTGATCATCCAGAATTTGAGCCTCAACCATTAGTGGATCTTCCGGATTCCATCACACCGTTTATTAAAGAAAACCAACTACAAGTATTTCCGCAGGATTTTGGCGGGGATGGGTTCTTTATATCGTGCTTTAGAAAAAAATGAGTCGAAATTGATCAAAATGTCGAAGTAAAGCAGGAAAATTCACCATAAAAGTCGTAAAAGTACAACAGCCCTTAATGAATCTTTTGATTATCCATTACTTTGTAATCATATGTTTATTTCATCAAAAATGATAAAAGCTGTAATATATTCGCTCTTTTCATTATCAACCTATTCAGCCCCCATTCAGAACGAATGGATAGCTGAACGTATTTAACAAAGATAATCGAAGTGAATTCATTTTTTTGAACTAAAGATGCACCCGACTATGAGTATAAGGAGCTACTTGAAACAGGTGCAGAAGAAGAGACGAGGTGACCTAAGTGAAAACTGTTTATTTTACGGACAAAGGGAAAGTGCGTCAACTAAATGAAGATTGTGCCGGCGTATTTGTGAATCATCATGGCGATCATTTAGCTGTTGTAGCAGATGGAATGGGTGGCCACAGAGCTGGAGACGTTGCCAGCGAGCTTACCACTTCCATCTTAAAGGATTTATGGGAGAAAACAGAGAAATTTCACACCGCTGATGAAGCCGAAAATTGGTTAAAATCAACTATTAACGAAGTAAACAAAGAAGTATATACTTATTCTCAATCCAATTCGGAGTGTGAAGGGATGGGGACGACTCTCGTTGGAGCCATTTGCACCTCCTTGTTTGCAACCATTGTCAATATTGGTGACAGCAGAGGTTATATTCTGAATGAAAATGGTTTTCATCAGTTAACAGAAGACCATACACTTGTAAATGAATTAGTCAGAAGCGGTGAAATTTCGAAAGAAGATGCAGAGCATCATCCAAGGAAAAATGTGATACTTAGAGCGATAGGCACAGAATCTTCAATTACGATGGATATTAAAACGATAATGTTTGAAGAAGAAGACGTTATTTTATTGTGTTCAGACGGTCTTTCTAATAAAGTCTCCCAAAAAGAAATGAAAGAGATATTGGTCTCTGACCACTCCCTTGAGAATAAAGGAGAGTCGCTTGTTCATTTAGCCAATGAATATGGCGGTGAAGATAATATTACCGTAGTAATTGTAGAGTTTGCCGCTGAAACGGAAAGCGGGTGATAACATGATGGAAGGAAAGCGCATCAGTGGGCGTTACAGAATCATTAAACTAATCGGCGGCGGAGGAATGGCCAACGTTTATTTAGCTCACGATGTGATTTTGGATCGTGAAGTGGCTATAAAGATGCTCCGGATCGATTTTGCCAATGAAGAGGAATTCATTAAACGATTCCAAAGGGAAGCTCAATCTGCTACAAGCTTGACTCATCCGAACATTGTGAGCATATACGATGTAGGAGAAGAAGACGATCTATACTATATAGTCATGGAATATGTCCATGGCATGACCTTAAAGCAATACATACAGCAGCATTCACCTGTTCATGTAGACAAAGCGATCGATATTATGAAACAGTTAACTTTAGCTATGTCTCATGCTCATCAGAATCATATTGTACACCGTGATATAAAACCCCATAACATTCTTCTGGATGAAGAAGGAAATGTGAAGATAACGGATTTCGGGATCGCGATGGCTCTTAGTGCCACTTCGATCACCCAGACCAATTCAGTCCTGGGATCGGTCCACTACCTTTCTCCTGAACAGGCGAGGGGCGGCATGGCTACGAAAAAATCAGATATCTATTCACTGGGAATCGTCATGTTTGAATTGTTAACGGGAAGACTTCCTTTTTCTGGGGAATCTGCGGTTTCAATCGCATTAAAGCACTTGCAATCCGAAACTCCTTCTCTAAGAAGATGGAATCCTGATATTCCTCAAAGTGTTGAGAATATCGTATTAAAGGCAACGGCTAAAGATCCATTCAGACGATATGAAAGCCTCGAGGATATGGATGACGCCTTGATGTCAGCCCTGGACCCCGATCGGATGAATGAACCTAAATTTGCGGTTCCCCTGGATGATGAGGCGACGAAAGCCATCCCGGTCATTACGGATCAGAATGCGTATTCGAATCTTGATGATACGATTGTCCATCATCAAGCGGACACCGACAAACTGCAAACGAAGCCGACCGCTCCTGTTCAAGATGGTAAGAAGAAAGGCAAGAAGAAAAACAAGAAGGTTGATCCTAAGAAAAAGGGTAAAAAGAAGTGGCCGATATTCATTATTAGTTTGTTCTTTTTGCTGATTCTTTTAGGGGTTGCTGCTATTACTTTCGTTCCTGAATTACTCGGGCCAAAAGAAATTCAGGTGCCGGATGTGACGGGCATGAATACAACTGAAGCTGTTTCAACCATTGTATCGGAATCATTTGTAGTAGGAGAAACAAAGGAACAATCAAGTGACACTATTCCTGAAGGGGAAGTGATCAAGACAAGTCCTAAGGCCGGTCGAATGGCGAATGAGGGATCTGCCATTGACATCTATGTCAGTACAGGTAAAGAGAAAATAGATATAGAGGATTTTGTGGGCAGGGAATTTGAGGATGTATCCTCTGAACTTGCAGAAAAAGGATTCACGGTAGAGAAAGAAGAAGAGTTCGATGAAGCCGAACCTGCAGGAATCATCCTAGACCAGGATCCGTCACCTGGAGTAGAGGTCGTGGCAGAAGAAACGACAATTACGTTCACAGTGAGCAAGGGAACTGAGAAGTTTGATTTGGAAAGCTTGGAAGGATTTGATCAAACTGCACTTGATAAATATGAAGCTTCGAATGGGATAAATATCATTGTTCAGAGTGAAGAATTTTCAGATGAGGTTGAAGAAGGTAGGGTGATTTCTCATAAGCCGGTTGCGAGTACTCCTATTAGTAAGGGTGAGGATGTTTACGTTATCATGTCTAAGGGTCCTGAGCCACCAAAGGAAGTACCGACCAAAGAGGTCACTCTGGAAGAGCTGATACCTTACACCAAGGACAATGGTGAGCCACAAGTCGTGGATATATTTATTGAGGACAAGAATAAAAATATCGAAGAAAGTGACGAACTCATCACAATTTATGAAGATACGACCATTACGATGAAGTTCACATTAGAAGGAAACGATGGTAAGTATCGTATTCTTGTTGATGAAAAAGAGTATAAAACAGGTACTGTCGAGTATCCTAAAGAAGAATAAATGACAATTGCCAAAGGGCTGTACCCGGGTTTTTAATGAACCTGACGGGACAGTCCTCTTGTTTTCATTTATAATGATAGAGAACCATGATACATAATATAGATGACTCAATTATTTTTATAAACATTTTGAATAGGAGGTTTCGAATGCCTGAAGGAAAAATCGTTAAAGCATTAAGTGGATTTTACTATGTGCTTTCAGAAGGAAGCGTTACACAATGTCGGGGCAGAGGTAATTTCCGTATAAATAAAATAACACCCCTGGTGGGCGACTATGTTGAATTTCAAGCGGAGAACAAAACGGATGGATACATTCTGAAGGTCTATGACCGTAAGAATGAGTTAGTACGTCCCCCTATTGCCAATGTCGATCAAGCAATACTTGTCTTCTCTGCAAGCGAACCGGATTTCAGCCCGGCTTTACTTGACCGCTTTCTTGTGTTGGTAGAGAGCAAAGAAATAGAACCACTTATTTGTGTAACCAAGATGGACTTACTTACTTCTGATCAAACAAATAAGATTGAACGATATGTGAAGGATTACCGCTCATTCGGTTATGAAGTCCTGATGACGTCTTCAAAAACCGAGCATGGTGTAGAGGAATTAACTCCGTATTTACGTGATAAAATTTCTGTCTTTGCCGGACAGTCCGGAGTAGGGAAATCGTCTTTGCTGAATGCCTTGAAACCTGAACTTGAATTAAAGACGGCTATGATCTCATCCCACTTAGGCCGGGGGAAACATACGACTCGTCACGTGGAACTGATTGATATTGAAGATGGGTTAGTAGCGGATACCCCCGGGTTTAGTTCATTGGAGTTTTCAGAGCTTGAAATAGAAGAGCTGCCACAATGCTTCCCAGAAATGGTTGAAGTTTCTGAGGACTGTAAATTTAGGGGCTGCCTCCATATCAATGAGCCGAAATGTGCCGTAAAAGCTGCCGTAGAAGCAGGCGAAATCCCCACTTACCGTTATGATCACTATTTAACGTTCCACAAAGAAATAAAAGATAGAAAGCCGAGGTACTAAACATGAAAATCGCACCTTCCATTCTGTCTGCAAATTTTGCAGAGTTAGGGAATGAAATTAAAGATGTTGAAAAAGGGGGAGCCGACTATATCCATGTGGATGTGATGGATGGTCACTTCGTTCCGAACATCACATTGGGCCCAATGATCGTGAAAGCGATTCGTCCGTTAACAACGTTACCACTGGATGTTCATCTTATGATTGAAAATCCAGGTCAATATATTGAAGCCTTTGCAGATTCGGGAGCTGACTATATTACTGTCCATGTAGAAGCAGACCCCCATTTGCACAGAACGATTCAGATGATCAAAAGCAAAGGTGTAAAAGCGGGAGTCGTCCTAAATCCTGGGACTTCGGCAGAAATGATCAAGCCGATTTTGCCGGATGTCGATATGGTTCTGTTAATGACAGTGAATCCTGGATTTGGTGGACAATCGTTTATTCCATCTGTCGTTCCGAAGATCAAACAAATTCGTGAATGGGCGAATGAAGTAAACCCTGAACTTGAAATAGAAGTTGATGGAGGCATTAACCCTGAAACGGCAGCCATTTGTGCTGAAGCAGGGGCTGATGTGTTTGTAGCGGGTTCTGCCATCTACAACCGCAGCGATCGAGGGGCGGCAATCGAAGAATTAAAGAGTTCTCTAGTATAAGAGACGACAGGGCTGATCCTTTTGGGTCAGTCCATTTTTGTAGAAAAGGAGTGGAGATAATGATGATCAATATAGTTGCAGGTGGTCCAGGAAGATACATCCCTGAATTGAAGGTATACGACGGGGAATTAGTGAAGTGGATAGGGGTGGACCGTGGAGTTTATACACTGTTGGAGCAATCCATAGAACCATGGGTAGCGTTTGGGGATTTTGATTCAGTTACCGATGAAGAATGGGATCTGATTCAAGAAAAAGTCCAGGAAGTCAATCGTTATAAGCCTGAAAAGAATGAAACGGATTTGGAGCTTGCCCTGAACTGGGCCATTGATCAGAATCCTGACAAAATCAACATTTTTGGTGCGACCGGTGGACGGCTTGATCATTTCATGGGCAACCTTCAATTATTAATGACTCCGAAGCTTTTAGATAAGGATATTGTAGTAGAAATCATAGACGTGCAAAATCGATTATACCTAGCCAAATCTGGAGAACATTCAGTTGAAAAAAGCCCGGAATTACAGTATATTTCCTTCGTTCCTATTACTCAAAGTGTCGAAGGAATTACCCTCTCAGGCTTTAAATATCCATTAAAAAACCGGAATATTTCAAGAGGTTCCACACTATGTATTAGTAATGAACTTATACAATCATCTGGTACTTTTTCCTTTTCAAATGGCATATTAATGGTGATAAGAAGCAGTGATTAAAGCTTCTAAAAACCAGGTAGAAAAGAAGACGTACTTAACTGAGACTGCTTGAATAGACTAAACTGTTGTCAAGCGAAACATTACGTTCTTTAGATTGTGGGGAGGGACTAAAAATGCGCTTTTATACAATTAAATTACCAAAATTCTTGGGTGGACTTGTGAGGGCGATGTTAGGAACGTTTAAAAAAGAATAAATGGTTTGTTGGAGGTGGCTTGAATGCCATCTTCTTTTTTGTTAGTAAGCCGCCTCCGCTTTTCTGGGATGTCCAGCTCCGGCTGCTAAAGGCTCGAGGTCATAAGTCAAACTAACCAAAAAGGTAAAAGCGCCTTTCCAATCTTCTCGCCACAGGTCGAGCCCCTTCCGCTTTTCTATATGTCCAGCTCCGGCGGCTAGAGGCTCGAGGTCATAAGTCAAACTAACCAAAAAGGCAAAAAGCGCCTTTCCGGTTAGTTCGCCTTATGCTTGTCGCCTCTGGGCAAGCCGCCTCCGCTTTTCGTGGTGTAAAGTATTTTTTCTTGAAAGGTTTTAATTGTAGTATTGCATTATAGAAAGTTGTGTGATAAATTATTAAAGTATCTTTATGATAATAAGCGAAATGTGGAACTGAAATTAACTTCAGCTTCTTGTTAGTGAGGAGGGAATATATTATGGCAAAACAATGCGTAGTAACAGGCCGTAAAGCTAGCTCAGGTAACGCTCGCTCTCACGCAATGAATGCGAACAAGCGTACTTGGGGTGCAAACCTGCAAAAAGTTCGAATTCTTGTAGACGGAAAGCCTAAGAAAGTATGGGTTTCTGCAAGAGCGTTGAAATCTGGAAAAGTAGAACGCGTATAATACTTAAAATGAGAAGGCGCCTAATTTAGGCGTCTTTTTTCATTCATGCACCATCTGCATGCACCAATGGATTCCTTTACTCTTAGAAAGCAAATGATTAATCTTTGAATAATAAGGAAAAAATAGAGGGTATACCCAACAAATAACGCTTGAGATAATAGTTTAGCTTTCAAAAACAGCATACTTATAGTAAAATGTTTTTAGCCAAGCATGTAATTAAAGGGGGAAAACATTCCATGTCCATCGAATTGAAAACGCAGTACGGACAAATTGATATTACGAATGATGTCATTGCAATGATTGCTGGAGGTGCAGCGGTGGATTGCTACGGAATTGTTGGAATGGCTTCAAAGAACCAAATTAAAGACGGTTTCACAGATATCTTACGTAAGGAAAATTTCACTCGCGGAGTGATCGTTCGTCAAGATGAAGAGGAAGTACATATTGATATGTATATTATTGTGAGTTATGGTACAAAAATTTCTGAGATTGCTCATAATGTACAATCCAAGGTTAAATATACTCTTGATAAGACCGTCGGCTTGGCGGTAGATTCAGTAAATATTTTTGTGCAGGGGGTTCGTGTCACGAACCCGTAGTGAGGAGGAAGATTCGTGTCGATTACATCTTTGGAAGGAAAACGTTTTGCTGAAATGGTGATACAAGGTGCCACCCAATTATCTGCGCATGCGCAGCTGGTTGACGCGCTGAACGTTTTTCCTGTTCCTGATGGTGATACTGGAACAAATATGAATTTATCCATGACTTCTGGTGCGAAGGAAGTTCAAAACCATATTCAAGGTCATATTGGAAATGTGGCTGCCGCTCTTTCAAAAGGGTTATTGATGGGAGCGAGAGGTAACTCAGGTGTTATCTTATCCCAATTGTTCAGAGGCTTTGGTAAAGCGATTGAAGGGAAAGAATCCTTATCAAGTGCAGAATTTGCCAATGCACTTCAAACAGGTGTGGAAACGGCGTATAAAGCGGTTATGAAACCTGTTGAAGGAACGATTCTAACGGTTGCGAAAGATGCTGCCAGAAAAGGTGTTTCTGTAGCTGAAACAGAAAATGATTTCGTAAAGCTAATGCAGGCAATCGTCGATGAGGCTCAGTCTTCGTTAAATCGTACACCTGATTTACTTCCTGTCCTAAAGGAAGTGGGAGTGGTTGATAGTGGTGGTCAAGGACTACTATTCGTATATGAAGGATTTTTAGCTGAACTAAAGGGAGAAAAGGTTTCAAATCAAGCTTCATTACCGTCGATGAATGATCTCGTGAGTGCCGAGCACCATAAAACAGCTCAAGATTTCATGAGTACGGAGGATATTGAATTTGGATATTGCACTGAATTCATGGTCAGATTTGAACAAGACAAACAATCATTTGATGAAGAAGATTTCCGTCAGGATTTAAGCGGATTCGGTGATTCCCTGCTTGTCATAAGTGACGATGAATTAGCTAAAGTACATATCCATTCTGAACAACCTGGTGATGTATTGACGTATGGTCATAAATATGGAAGTCTCATCAATATCAAGATCGAGAACATGAGACAGCAGCACAGCAGCATCGTTGGTGAAGCAAAGCCAGTGAAAGCTCAAGCTCCTGCTGCACCAAAAGAAGTTGACTTTGCCATTGTAACGGTTGCGATGGGTGAAGGGATCTCCGAGTTGTTCAAAAGCATCGGAGCTACCGCTGTGATCGAAGGTGGTCAAACGATGAATCCAAGTACGGAGGATATCGTGAAAGCTGTTGAAGAAGTCAATGCGAAGAAAGTCATTATCATGCCAAATAATAAAAACATTATTATGGCAGCAGATCAAGCGGCAGAAGTTCTTGAAATGGAAGTAGCTGTTGTACCAACGAAGACAGTACCTCAAGGTATGGCTGCATTACTTGCCTTTAATCCATCTGCCTCTGTTGAAGACAATAAGCAGTTCATGACTGAAGCTTCAAAGCAGGTCAAAACGGGTCAAATCACGTTCGCTGTAAGAGATACGAATATTGATGGTGTTGCGATTGCGAAAGATGACTTCATGGGAATCGTAGAAGGTAAGATTGTTATTTCTGAACAGGACCGTCAAAAGTCGGCGCAAAGCTTATTAGAGAAAATGCTGGATGAAGACTCCGAAATATTAACCATTCTATATGGTGAAGATGTAACAGAAGAGGACGTTCATTCATTAAAAGAGTATGTAGAAGAGCATCATGAAGATGTAGAAGTGGAAGTTCATAATGGTAAACAACCACTTTACTCCTATATATTCTCAGTTGAATAAGGAATAAAGGAAGGGGGCAGCTCTAAATTGAGTTTGTCCCCTTCAATTATGTTAGAATGGTTGTATAGTTGGGATGTTAAGTGAGGGGGAAAAGTCATGAAATACAAAAGTGTATTTGATATTATCGGTCCTGTTATGATTGGTCCATCAAGCTCCCATACGGCTGGTGCTGCCAGAATAGGAAGAATGGCAAGAAACCTGTTTCGCAGGGAACCGAAATGGGCGACGATATCCTTTTATGGATCATTTGCAAAAACGTACAAGGGTCATGGAACAGACGTAGCCATTGTAGGTGGAATCCTTGATTATGATACATATGATGAACGAATTATCGAATCAATCAATGTAGCAAAGCAAAAAGGAATAAAGGTCAAGTTTCAAGAGGAAGATGCCATCACGGATCATCCGAATACGGCTCGTATCCGGATGGGGGATGATCAAGGGGAAATCGAATTAGTGGGTATCTCCATCGGTGGAGGTAAAGTTGAAATTATCGAACTTAACGGATTCGAGCTCAAACTGTCAGGCCATCATCCTGCTATATTGGTCGTTCATGACGATCGATTTGGGGCGATTGCATCTGTGTCCAATATCATTGCCAAACATCAATTGAACATCGGGCATATGGATGTTTCGCGTAAAGAAAAGGGTCAGATGGCATTGATGACAATTGAAGTCGATCAGCCGATTGATGAAGCTGTCATTAATGAACTGACGTCACTGCCCAATATCACTCAAGTTACCCGGATATCCGATTAGTCAAGTACTATAATGATAGCGTTTACATTCAGGCGAGGAGGTCATTTAAATGTTTCGAAATGTAGCAGAGTTAGTTGAACTTGCTGAAAGTCAAAATAAGAAAATCTCAGATATTATGATTGAACAGGAAATAGAATTTACAGGCAAAACATTTGAAGAAGTATACAGTCAAATGGAGAGGAACCTTGAAGTGATGGAACAGGCAGTAGCCAGAGGACTGGAAGGTGTGAAATCACATTCAGGTTTAACAGGCGGGGATGCTGTGCTTTTACAAAAATATATTGAGAAAGGCCGCTCACTTTGCGGGGACACCATCCTTGATGCAGTAAGTAAAGCGGTAGCGACCAATGAAGTGAATGCTGCCATGGGGACGATTTGTGCGACGCCAACTGCAGGGTCTGCTGGAGTTGTTCCGGGAACATTATTCGCTGTTAAAAATAAGCTGAACCCTACAAAAGATGAAATGATCCGCTTCTTATTTGCATCTGGAGCGTTTGGGTTTGTTGTAGCGAATAACGCTTCCATCTCAGGTGCAGCGGGTGGATGTCAGGCTGAGGTTGGATCTGCCAGTGGAATGGCTGCAGCAGCGATCGTTGAAATGGCAGGAGGAACGCCCAGTCAATCCGCTGAGGCCATGGCGATTACCTTAAAGAATATGTTAGGTCTTGTTTGTGACCCGGTTGCGGGACTCGTTGAGGTACCCTGTGTGAAGCGGAATGCAATGGGAGCGGCCAATGCAATGGTTGCAGCGGATATGGCCCTTGCAGGCATAACAAGTCGTATTCCATGTGATGAAGTGATTGACGCCATGTACAAAATCGGTCAAACAATGCCGGTGGCTCTCCGTGAAACGGCTCAAGGTGGATTGGCTGCCACCCCTACAGGCAGGGAGCTTGAAGCGAAAATCTTTGGGGTTTCCCTGAATAAACGTGAAGACTCATAATGAAGGGCTAACGATCCAGGACATCAAGGGGATTGGTGAAGAAAAAGCTGTACAGCTGAATGCAATGGGGATTTATTCTGTTCTGGATTTGTTAGAATACCTGCCTTACAGGTACGAGGATTACAGGCTTCGAGACTTGGAGGAAGTCGCCCATGATGAGCGTGTCACAGTGGAAGGGAAGGTCCATTCAGAACCTGCATTAGTGTATTATGGGAGAAAAAAATCCCGTTTGACCCTACGAATATTGGTCGGTAGAAATTTAGTGCAGGCTGTATTTTTTAATCAACCGTATTTAAAGAAGAAAATAAACCTTCACGATACGGTGACCGTGACAGGGAAATGGGATAAGAACAGGCAAATCATAACGGTTCAGTATTTTCAGTCGGGACCCCATGGGAAACAGGGGGACTTTGAACCTGTTTATTCTTTAAAAGGATCTATTAAAAACAACACACTTAGAAAATTCATTAAAAAGGCTTTTCAGGACTACAGTTATTTGCTGACGGAGAACCTGCCTCATCATCTATTGGAGAAATATAAGCTGGCAAGTCGAAATGATGCTCTTTATCATCTTCACTTTCCAGATTCCACTGAAGACATGAAGCAGGCGAGAAGACGATTTGTGTATGAAGAGTTCTTGTTGTTTCAGCTGAAAATGCAGGCGCTTAGAAAATTTGAAAGAGAACATTCGTCTGGCATGCAGCAGCATTATGATCTGGATAAGGTCAAAGCTTTTATTGACTCTTTGCCGTTTCCTTTAACTGATGCACAAAAGCGAGTGGTAAACGAAATTTCAGCAGATATGAAGTCCCCTTATCGTATGAACCGCCTTTTACAGGGTGACGTTGGTTCCGGGAAGACGGTCGTATCGGCAATTGCCTTATACTCCAGTGTAACCGCAGGATATCAAGGGGCTTTAATGGTCCCTACAGAAATTCTGGCAGAACAGCACGCAAACTCTCTGAGTGAATTGTTGGAACCTGTGGGCCTTTCTGTTGCCCTGTTAACAAGCTCGGTAAAAGGAAAAAGAAGACGGCTTTTAGTAGAAAAATTAAAAGACGGAGAAATTGATATTCTTATTGGAACACATGCACTTATTCAGGAGGATGTTCAATTTAAGCATCTCGGACTCGTTGTAACCGATGAGCAGCATCGCTTTGGGGTGAATCAAAGACGTGTGCTCAGGGAAAAAGGAGAAAGTCCTGATGTATTATTTATGACAGCGACTCCGATTCCACGGACGCTGGCCATTACGGTGTTTGGTGAAATGGATGTAAGTATAATCGACCAAATGCCAGCAGGAAGAAAGTCGATTGAAACTTATTGGGCTAAGGCGGATATGCTATCAAGGGTGCTTTCGTTTATGGACAAAGAGTTAGATCAAGGCAGGCAGGCCTATGTGATATGTCCGCTGATTGAAGAGTCGGACAAACTGGATGTTCAAAATGCGATAGATGTATACAATCAATTGCTGCACTACTTTGAAGGACGTTTCAACGTCGGATTGATGCATGGAAGGCTTCACCCTGATGAAAAGGATGGAGTGATGAGGGAATTTAGTGCAAATCGTCTTCAAGTACTTGTATCCACCACGGTTGTTGAAGTTGGTGTGAATGTTCCAAACGCTACTTTCATGATGATATATGATGCCGAGCGCTTTGGGTTGTCTCAGCTTCATCAATTAAGGGGAAGGGTTGGACGTGGCGAACATCAATCCTATTGCATTCTTCTTGCCGAACCGAAAACAGAGGTTGGAAAAGAACGAATGAAGATCATGACGGAAACCAATGATGGATTTGTTCTGAGTGAAAAAGACCTTGAGCTGAGGGGTCCAGGGGATTTCTTTGGTAGAAAGCAGAGTGGGCTTCCTGAGTTTAAAGTGGCAGATATGGTGCATGACTATCGTGCGTTGGAAGTTGCGAGAGATGATGCTGCAGGCTTGATTCAATCCGATCATTTTTGGAAGAATCCCGAATATGAACCACTCAGGGAGTATTTATCCGGGTCGGGGATATTAGAGGGTGAAAAGCTAGACTAGACAGGCAGATTGTGAGATTATTTCTTGCAATCTGCTTTTTTTGATTATATACTACTATTAGTACCTAGTACTAATACTGGACGGTGTTGATATTGAGACTTTCAAAGAAAGAAAGACAGGGAAACCTTACAGACACGATAAAGGAAAATCCTTTCATAACGGATGAAGAATTAGCGGAGCGTTTTCGAGTAAGTGTGCAGACGATCAGGTTGGATCGTATGGAATTATCGATTCCTGAACTTCGTGAACGGATTAAATATGTGGCAGAGAAATCATTTGAAGATGAAGTAAAATCATTACCTATTGAAGAGATCATTGGAGAAATTATTGATATAGAGTTAGATCAGAGTGCGATTTCCATTTTTGATGTGAAACAAGAGCATGTTTTCGTTCGAAATGGGATAGCAAGGGGGCACCATTTATTTGCTCAAGCGAACTCTCTTGCTGTTGCCGTAATTAATGATGATTTAGCGTTAACAGCCAAGTCAACGATCCGGTTTACCCGACCTGTAAGGGAAGGTGAGCGTGTTGTTGCGAAAGCGAAAGTGATACATATGAAAGATCAAAAGGATCGAACAACTGTAGAAGTTCAAAGTGTAGTCGGTGGCGAACTCGTTTTCACAGGTGAATTTGAGATGTATCGCTCTAAAAAATCTGCAAAGGATGAAGCGTAGATGAAGTTAGCCGTAGATGCAATGGGCGGAGATCATGCTCCTAAAGAAATAGTTCTTGGTGTAAAACGGGCATTAAGTGAATTTAATGATATAGAAGTGGTCTTGTACGGAGATGAAAAGCAAATCAAACAGTACATCACACCAGGTGATCGATTGACAATCGTTCATACGGATGAAGTGATCGAGGCGACAGACGAACCTGTAAGAGCCGTCAAACGCAAAAAGAATGCATCGATGGTTCTGATGGCACAAGCGGTCAAAAATGGAGAAGCGGATGCGTGTATTTCAGCAGGGAATACAGGTGCCCTTATGACTGCTGGATTGTTCATTGTAGGCAGAATTGATGGAATCGAACGACCTGCCTTGGCACCTACTCTTCCAACATTGGATGGTAAGGGGTTTCTTATGCTCGATTTAGGTGCAAATGTAGATGCCAAGCCTGAACATCTGTTTCAATATGCCATCATGGGGAGCATATATGCCGAGAAAGTTAGAGGTATCAACAATCCTCGCATAGGTTTATTAAACATCGGGACAGAAGATAAAAAAGGGAATGAATTAACCAAGAAGACGTTCCAATTATTGAAGGACGCTCCTATTCATTTTATTGGAAATGTAGAGTCCAGGGACTTACTTGAAGGTCCTGCGGATGTCGTCGTAACCGATGGGTTTACCGGCAACATGGTGTTGAAGACGATTGAGGGAACGGCTCTTTCTGTTTTCTCTATGCTTAAAAAGACGTTTACATCGTCAACAAAAAATAAATTGGCTGCAGGATTAGTGAAAAATGATTTAAAGCAAATGAAGAATATGCTTGATTATACAGAGTATGGAGGCGCGGGCTTATTTGGTCTGAAGGCACCGGTGATTAAAGCCCATGGCTCCTCGAATGAAATTGCCCTATATAATGCCATGAGACAAGCCAGGGAAATGGTGAAACACAATGTCTCCAATACTATTAAGGATGCTATCAAAGGGAGTGAAGAATAACATGAGTAAAATTGCGTTCATTTTTCCTGGACAAGGTTCTCAAACTGTCGGGATGGGAAAAGAATTAGCTGACAAATACCCTGAAGTACAAGCGTATTTCACTAAAGCGGATGAAAGATTGGAATCGGAATTAACAAGTGTTATATTTGATGGACCGCAAGAAGAGCTTACTCAAACGACAAATGCACAGCCGGCTTTATTAACAACGAGCATCGCGATTCTAGATCGTTTAAAATCAGAAGGTATTACAGCAGATTATACGGCCGGACATAGTTTAGGTGAATATTCCGCCCTGGTAGCTGCGGGTGCCCTCCGCTTTGAAGATGCGGTGTATGCTGTTCGTAAAAGAGGGGAATTCATGGAAGAAGCGGTTCCAAGTGGAGAAGGCACGATGGCTGCTGTTCTGGGCATGCCAAGAGAGCCGCTAAAAGAGATTACCGATCTTGTAACGAAAGAGGGACATCCAGTAGGGCTGGCAAACTTAAATTGTCCTGGTCAAATTGTGATTTCAGGTACGGTGAAAGGAGTGGAACTTGCTTCAGAGAAAGCCAAAGAAGCTGGCGCGAAGAGGGTCATTCCACTTCAAGTGAGTGGGCCATTCCATTCTCAATTAATGAAACCTGCTGCAGATCAGTTTGTTTCCATTTTGGATTCAATTACGATTGAAGATGCAGCTGTACCGGTCATTGCGAATGTAACGGCAGAACCTGTAACCAATCGTGAAGAAATCAAGCGTTTATTAATCGAACAATTATACTCACCTGTTCAATGGGAAGATTCTGTTGAGAAATTGCTTGAATTAGACGTGGATACGTTCATTGAAGTTGGACCTGGTAAAGTACTCTCAGGTTTAGTGAAGAAAGTGAATAGACGGGTGAAAACGTATACTGTTCAAGATGAAGCATCCTTGGAACAAACCATCCAAGCCTTAAAGGAGGAAGCGAAATGAATTTAGAAGGAAAGGTTGCCCTTGTAACGGGAGCGTCCCGGGGTATCGGAAGGGAGATTGCCCTTGAGCTTGCCCGTGAAGGCTGTAATGTAGCCGTCAACTATTCTGGTAGTGAAGCGAAGGCTAATGAAGTCGTCGATGAGATTAAAGGTTTAGGCCGGGAAGCCATTGCCGTACAATGTAATGTAGCAGATAGTGATGCTGTTCAAGCAATGGTGAAGGAAACGATTGGCCAATTCGGTTCAGTGGATATTCTTGTTAATAATGCTGGAATCACGAAGGATAATTTATTAATGAGAATGAAAGAAGCTGAATGGGATGATGTCATCAACATCAATCTTAAAGGTGTTTTCCTATGCACCAAGGCCGTTACACGCCAAATGATGAAGCAAAGAAGCGGTCGAATCATCAATATTTCTTCGATTGTCGGTGTGAGTGGAAACCCTGGACAGGCAAACTATGTGGCAGCTAAATCTGGTGTGATCGGATTAACGAAAACAACAGCCAAAGAATTGGCACCCCGAGGCATCACGGTGAATGCAATCGCTCCGGGTTTCATTTCCACTGATATGACGGATCAGCTTCCGGAAGATGTACGTATAGAAATGTTAAAGCAAATCCCTTTAAGCCGCTTTGGTGATCCTCAGGATGTAGCGAAGGTGGTAACGTTCGTTGCATCTGAATCTGCTTCTTATATGACTGGGCAAACTCTCCATATCGATGGTGGAATGGTCATGTAACGGCAAAAAATAATAATTTATCAATTGTTTTCGTGGATACTCTTTTCATTAGAGGTCAAAATGCTCTATAATACTTGAGGGGAGGTGACAAATATGGCAGAAGTATTAGATCGTGTAACAAAAATTATCGTAGATCGTCTAGGTGTAGATGAATCTCAAGTAACTCTTGAAGCTTCTTTCAAAGAAGATCTAGGAGCTGACTCCCTTGATGTAGTTGAGCTGGTTATGGAACTTGAAGATGAATTTGACATGGAAATCTCTGACGATGATGCTGAAAAAATCGGCACAGTAGGTGATGCTGTGAACTACATAAAAGCAAAAGCTTAATCGTTAGATTGAATTAAAAGATAAGCACAAGCTGATCTTTCATTCAAAACCATTTAAAACTTGGTAGAGGTCTCACTTCTACCAAGTTTATTTGTGTTCTGACATGCGCAAGAAACTTTTGCGTAATTGCTTTTTTTAGCATAAACTTGATAAGTAGAAAAAAGAGAACATATAGAGCAAGGTGGAGTGCCTTATGCGGAAGCAAAGTAGAAACAAAGGAATATCCAGACATAAAAATGATAGTAAGTTTAAAACGTTTCAGGATGAAATCGGAATTCAATTTAATGATGAAAAACTACTTAAACAAGCTTTTACTCATTCATCCTATGTGAATGAGCATCGTCGTAAGCCTTATGAAGACAACGAACGCTTAGAATTTCTTGGGGATGCCGTTTTGGAGTTAACGGTTTCTCAATTTCTTTTCAAGAAGTATCCAATGATGAGTGAGGGTGAACTTACGAAATTAAGGGCAGCCATAGTATGCGAGCCTTCCCTGGTTAAGTTCTCGATTGAAATGAATTTCGGTGAACTCATCTTACTTGGTAAAGGTGAAGAAATGACGGGCGGTCGGGAAAGACCAGCATTACTCGCAGATGTCTTCGAGGCGTTTATCGGAGCGGTATATTTGGATCAAGGGTTAGAAACAGTGATTTCAATCCTTGAAAAAGTTGTCTATCCAAAAATTAACGTCGGTGCTTTTTCTCATGTGATGGATTATAAGAGTCAGTTACAAGAGCTGGTCCAACGGGGCAGTGCAGGGATGATTGAATACAGCATCCTTGAAGAAAGCGGGCCTGCCCATAACCGGCAGTTTATTTCCCGAGTGAGTTTAAATGACGATGAATTAGGCATTGGAAAAGGCCGATCTAAGAAGGAAGCTGAACAACAAGCCGCACAGAAGGCTCTTGAGAAGCTAAAACAAAAGCTAGACGCTAAATAGGGGGAAAGAAGATGTTCCTCAAACAACTAGAAGTAATGGGGTTTAAATCTTTTGCAGAAAGAATATCCGTGGAGTTTGTCCCGGGTGTTACAGCCGTTGTGGGACCAAACGGCAGTGGTAAAAGCAATATTATAGATGCGATTCGCTGGGTACTGGGTGAGCAATCAGCGAAAAGTCTGCGCGGATCGAAAATGGAAGATGTTATATTTGCCGGGAGTGATTCAAGAAAAGCCCTTAACATAGCAGAGGTAACCCTTGTCCTGGATAATGAAGACGGTACCCTTCCGATCGATTACAGTGAAATCAGTGTTACAAGAAGAGTGTACCGCTCTGGAGATAGTGAGTATTTACTGAATAAGCAACCTTGTCGATTGAAAGACATCATTGAATTATTCATGGATTCAGGTTTAGGGAAAGAAGCGTTCTCCATTATCAGTCAGGGGAAAGTGGAGGAAATCCTGAATAGTAAGCCAGAAGAACGTAGAACCATTTTTGAAGAGGCAGCCGGGGTATTGAAGTATAAAACACGGAAGAAAAAGGCGGAGAATAAGTTATTCGAAACACAGGAAAATCTTAATCGTGTGAATGATATTCTTCATGAGTTGGAAGGGCAGGTAGAACCCCTTAAAATTCAAGCTTCGATGGCACGTGATTATTTGGAGAAAAAAGAAGAGCTGGAGAAGTTCGAGGTCGCATTGACGGTCTATGATATTGAGGATTTACATAAGCAGTGGGAAAGGCTTAGTGAAGAATTTGAACATCATGGAAAAGAAGAGCTGGCACTTTCCACCCGTATACAAAAGAAAGAAGCCGTTCTGACCCAAACACGTGATAAAATTGCGGCTCTTGATGAGTCGATTTCAAATCTTCAGGAAGTGCTCCTCGCTACAAGTGAAGAATTGGAGAAACTTGAGGGTAGGAAGCAAGTATTAGTGGAACGTAAGAAAAATTCCTCTTCCAACGAAACTCAATTAATACAATCGATAGATGAAGCAGGGGAACAAATTCGACAACTTACTTCTGAAAAAGAAAAAGCAGAAATGGAATTCAAATCTATCGATTCAGTCGTTAAGGAACTAAAAGAGCTGCTCATAACAAAACAGAATCAATTTAAGCATTACAATGAAAATATTGAAGATGTAATAGAATCCTTCAAAAGTGATTACATTGAAAAGCTGAATCAGCAGGCGTCAGCCAAAAATGAAATCCAGTACCTTGAGCAGCAGCTGGAGCAACAATCCAATCGAAGCGGCCGATTAGAAGCAGAAAATGAAAAGTATGTGATTCAGCGTGATGAATTGCATCTGAGTCACAAAGAACTTTCGAAACTGCTGCAGGAGCAAAAAGAGGTAATCGATGAGCACATATTCTTCTATCGTGAGGAACAGCAAAAGCTTGAGTCGGTGAAGGCAAAATACGAAAAGCAAGAAAAAACCCTATATCAAGCTTTTCAATTCCTGCAACAGGCGAAATCCCGGAAAGAAATGCTTGAGGAAATGGAAGACGACTATACAGGTTTCTTCCAAGGTGTAAAAGAAGTCCTAAAGGAACGTGACGGTCAGTTAACCGGGGTTCAAGGAGCGGTGGCTGAACTGATAACCGTACCTAAATCATATGAAACAGCTATGGAGACAGCTCTGGCAGCCTCCATGCAGCATATCGTGGTTGATACTGAAGAAGACGGCCGAAAAGCCATTGCTTTCTTAAAGAAAAACCAATACGGCCGTGCTACTTTCTTACCGATGAATGTCATCAAAGGGAAATCGATACCCGATAGTCAAAAAAATATGCTGAAGGGTCATCCTTCCTTTATAGGAGTTGGAACCGACTTGCTGAATTATGATCAGCGTTTCCAAATGGTGATTTCGAACCTGGTTGGAAATGTGATCATCGCGAAGGATTTAAAGGGAGCAAATGAAATCGCTAAGCTTATACAATATCGCTACCGTCTAGTGACCCTGGACGGAGATGTGGTGAATCCCGGCGGGTCCATGTCCGGTGGTACCGTGAAGCAAAAGAAAAATTCGCTTCTCTCCCGAAAAGGTGAGCTTGAAGAAATGAAAGAAAAGCTTGCAACGATGGAAGACCAGACTGAACATCTTCAATCTCAAGTGAAATCACTGAAAGAAGAAAGCAGCTTCAGAGAGAAGAAGCTGGAAGAAATGAGGGTGAAAGGAGAGCATTTGCGACTCAAGGAGCAAGAGCTTCTTTCAAAGCTTCGTGAAAATGAATTATCCCAGCAGAATCTGGATGAAAGGCTTTCACTATATGATTTGGAGAAAAAAGACTTTACGTCGGTTAAAGAGAAGCATGATTCCAGAACGAAAGAATTAAGAGCGTCTCTGGATGAAATAGGAGAAGATATTACAAGGCTCGATCAAAAGATTAGCGAGCTTACTCTCCAAAAGAATAGTGAACGAACGTCCAAGGATGCTTTATTGAATGAAATCAGTGATATAAAAGCAAACCTGGCCGCACGAAACGAGCAATTGGTGAACAGTCGTAATCAATTAATTCGTGTGCAGGAAACGATCGTCGAAACAAACAAGCGAAAGTCGACTTTACAAGACGATTTGGAGTGGCTGCAGACTGAAATGAAGGATAATTTTTCAGGAGAAGAGCAGCTTGGGAAGAAGGCTGAAGAGTGTTCGGTTCAAAAATCAGAAACTTCAAATTTGATTTCTTTACGACGGGAAGAGCGCTTGAATCTTCAACATACGGTTGAAGACGAGGAGCTCCAGTTGAAAGAATTAAAGCGTCAGCATAAAGGGTTGGTAGGAGCTTTAAGAGACGAGGAAGTGAAAATCAATCGTCTGGATGTTGAACTGGAAAATAGACTTGATCATTTACGCGATGAGTATATGCTTTCGTTTGAAGCAGCTAAGTCAGATTATCCCTTAACGATTGGGGTCGAAGAAGCGAGAAAGAAAGTGAAACTTGTGAAATTGGCCTTGGAAGAACTGGGAACCGTTAATCTCGGTGCCATTGATGAATATGAACGAGTGAAGGAAAGATACGAATTTTTAGTAGAGCAGAGGAATGACCTGACGGAAGCGGTGGACACTCTTTATCTGGTCATTAATGAGATGGACACAGAAATGATCAAACGCTTTGATCAAACCTTCACGGCGATTCAAGTGGAATTTGAAGGGGTATTTAGAGCATTGTTTGGAGGGGGGAGAGCGCAGTTGAAGCTGACTGACCCATCTGATCTCCTTCATACGGGGGTTGATATAGTAGCCCAGCCTCCAGGGAAGAAGCTGCAGAACCTTGGGCTGATGTCCGGGGGAGAACGAGCCTTAACGGCCATTGCCCTGCTGTTTTCAATCCTCAAGATCAGACCCGTGCCATTCTGTATACTGGATGAGGTAGAGGCAGCTCTTGATGAAGCAAATGTACAGAGGTTCAGCCAATATTTAAAGAAATTCAGTGACGAAACACAATTCATCGTCATTACCCATCGTAAAGGAACAATGGAAGAAGCCCACGTGCTTTACGGTGTAACGATGCAGGAATCCGGTGTGTCCAAATTAGTATCAGTAAGACTGCAAGAAACAAAGGAATTGTTAGAAACTTAATGAGTGGGGTGTGAAAGTTGAGTTTTTTTAAGAAGCTTAAAGATAAATTTACACAATCTAGTGACAACGTATCAGATAAATTCAAAGATGGACTAAGTAAAACGAGAAATAACTTTACAACAAAGGTCAATGACCTGGTTGCGAGATACCGTAAAGTGGATGAAGAATTCTTTGAAGAGCTGGAAGAAATCCTGATCGGTGCGGATGTTGGTTTTGATACGGTCATGGAACTGATAGACGAACTAAAGCTTGAAGTGAAGCGAAAGAATATTCAAGACACAGATGATGTTCAATCAGTCATTTCAGAGAAGCTTGTTGAAATCTACCAAGGAAATCGTGATGAGGACAGCAACCTGAACATTCAAGATGATCAGCTGACGGTTTTACTGTTTGTCGGTGTGAATGGTGTAGGAAAGACGACGACCATTGGGAAGATGGCTCACATGTTCAAGGAACAAGGCAAGAATGTGGTACTTGCAGCAGGTGATACATTCCGTGCAGGAGCGATCGAACAGCTTGAAGTATGGGGTGAGCGTGTAGGAGTTCCCGTCATTAAGCAAGCTGCAGGAAGCGATCCGGCTGCGGTTATGTTTGATGCAGTTCAATCAGCTAAAGCAAAAAAAGCGGATATTCTTATTTGTGATACAGCAGGAAGATTACAAAATAAAGTGAATCTGATGAAAGAACTTGAAAAAGTGAAGCGGGTGATCGAAAGAGAAGTTCCAGGTGCCCCCCACGAAGTATTACTCGTTCTTGACGCGACCACAGGTCAAAATGCCATGGTGCAAGCGAAAACCTTTAAAGAAGCAACAAATGTCTCAGGAATCGTCCTGACGAAGCTCGATGGTACGGCAAAAGGCGGTATTGTCCTTGCGATCAGAAACGAGCTTGAGATCCCTGTGAAATTTGTAGGTCTAGGAGAAAAAATGGACGACCTCCAGCCTTTCGATGCTGAAAAGTATGTATACGGCTTATTCTCAAACCTGGTTGATAAAGAAGAAGAATAGATTCAAGAATCGATAGGGTAGCCTGTTTGGAAGACTTTGAGAAGTCGTCTTGCAGGTTACTCTTCTTTTGTGTGGGGAGTTTGGGATATTCTCTATGGAAAATCCATAAGTATTCTTGACAAACACCCGTAAACACTGTATTCTTCATATGTAAAGGTTTTTCACTTAACAAGGAGGGATATCCGTGCTGGAGAAAACGACCAGAATGAATTATCTCTACGATTTTTATCAATCTTTGTTAACTCCTAAGCAGAGAAGCTATATGTCCCTCTATTATTTGGATGATTTCTCTTTAGGAGAAATCGCTGAAGAGTATAATGTTAGTCGACAAGCAGTGTATGATAACATTAAACGAACAGAGGCCATGATCGAGGAGTACGAAGAAAAGCTTTTATTATTTAATAAATTTCAAGAACGCAACGAGATTCTTGATCAACTCAGACAAAAAATAGGGGAATCATCAATCGATTCTTCTCATTGTTTAAAACTCATTGATGATCTTGAAATATTGGATTAGGAGGCGGCATGAATGGCATTTGAAGGATTAGCCGACCGACTGCAAGGTACAATACAAAAAATCCGTGGAAAAGGAAAGATTTCAGAAGCGGATGTTAAAGAGATGATGCGTGAAGTTCGTCTTGCTCTTCTGGAAGCAGACGTTAATTTTAAAGTGGTGAAGCAATTCGTCAAGAAAGTAAGTGAACGGGCTGTCGGACAAGAAGTCATGAAGAGTCTTACACCAGGACAACAGGTCATTAAAGTTGTTCAGGAAGAGCTTACAAACTTGATGGGTGGCGAACAAAGTCAGATTTCCGTCGCTAAACGCCCTCCGACTGTCATTATGATGGTTGGTTTGCAAGGTGCAGGTAAAACGACGACCACTGGAAAACTTGCGAACCTGCTTCGAAAGAAACATAACCGCAAACCACTATTGGTGGCTGCAGATATTTACCGTCCCGCTGCCATTAAGCAGTTAGAAACCATCGGGAAGCAACTAAGCCTACCTGTGTTTTCGCTGGGAGATCAGGTGAGTCCGGTTGAAATTGCGAAAAGAGCCATCGAAAAGGCAAAAGAAGAACATCACGATTATGTTCTGATTGATACAGCAGGTCGACTTCACATTGATGAAAACCTAATGGGAGAGTTGAAAGAAATTAAAGAACTCTCAAATCCAGATGAGATATTCCTCGTAGTGGATGCCATGACAGGTCAAGATGCGGTTAATGTTGCCCAAAGCTTTAATGAGGATCTTGGCATATCGGGTGTTGTCCTGACAAAACTTGATGGTGATACCCGAGGCGGGGCCGCTTTATCCATCCGTTCAGTCACTGAAAAACCAATTAAATTTGTTGGGATGGGTGAGAAGATGGATGCGTTAGAAGCATTCCATCCTGAGCGCATGGCATCACGGATCCTTGGTATGGGAGATGTTCTTTCCCTTATTGAGAAAGCTCAGGCCAATGTTGATGAAGAGAAAGCCAAAGAACTTGAACAAAAAATGCGTACCATGTCTTTCACTTTTGATGATTTCCTGGAGCAATTAGGTCAAGTGAAGCAAATGGGCCCACTTGATGAGTTACTGAAAATGATGCCTGGAGCAAACAAAATGAAGGGCTTGGATAAGATTCAAGTCGATGACAAGCAGATCAGTCATGTTGAGGCAATCATCCAATCGATGACGAAGGATGAGAAAATTCATCCGGAAACCATCAATGCTTCGCGTCGAAAAAGAATTGCGAAAGGGAGCGGAACGTCCATTCAAGAAGTAAACCGACTTCTCAAACAATTCGAGGACATGAAGAAAATGATGAAACAAATGAGTGGGATGCAAGGAAAAGGTAAGAAAAAAGGGATGAAATTCCCATTTATGTAAGCAATTCGTTCGGTTTTTCAAAAGAAAAATTGAACTGTTAAGAAAAAACACTTTACAAACAAAATACACATTTGATATTATACTAACTTGTGTGAAACTATTCGGAGGTGCTTTAATTATGGCAGTAAAAATCAGATTAAAACGTATGGGATCAAAAAGATCTCCTTTCTATCGTATCGTAGTTGCAGATTCTCGTTCACCACGTGATGGACGTCAAATCGAAACAGTTGGAACTTACAACCCGGTTGCTAAACCAGCTGAAGTGAAAATTGATGAAGAGTTGGCTCTTAAATGGTTATCCAATGGTGCTAAACCATCTGACACAGTTCGTAACCTATTCTCAAAACAAGGCATTATGGAAAAATTCCACAATGCTAAAAACAGCAAGTAATCGATTAGATCGATGAAGGATCTTATTCTAACGATTGTGAAACCCTTAGTTGACCATCCGGACTCAGTCCACATCGAAACTGATGAAGGAACGAACGACATAACCTATAAGTTATCTGTTCATCCTGAAGACATGGGGAAGGTCATTGGGAAACAAGGGAGAGTAGCTAAATCGATTCGAACTGTGGTATACGCTGCAGCAGGATCTTCACAACAGAAGAAAATCTTCTTAGAGATAGTGGAGTAAGGAAGCCAACATTTGGCTCTTTACACGAAAGGGTCCTAAGACCTTGAACACCGACTCTATAGAATCAGGGGACTGACCCACAAAGGTTACTATATAGCCTTAAGACGTCAGTCCCCTTTTTCATAGGCTTATGCTGCATGATCTAAAGAAAGACCTGCACAATCCAACACTCCCCCAAGAGAACACCCTAAGGATAAAGTACGACAGCGTGGGGTGAATAGAAGGAGGAGGAAGAACTGTTGAATGTGATACATACGATTACGATTAAACAGGTGTTAACAGAAAAGAGTAAGGATCTGTTAATGAAACGATATGAAAGTCAAAAGTTTCATTTAGCCAAGGAAAGCGATCAGTTACAGTTCGAAATGAAAAAGATTGAACGTGGTAAGAAATACCCTTCTCATAAATTAAACCAGCACTTCGAAAGAGAATTGAATGAGCGGGCTGAAAAGATCAAGCTCTTGGATTTCCAAATCGAGCAGTTAAATATCCTTCCTATTGGAAGCGAGCTAAAGGAAAAGGAAGTCCAAGGTATGGTTGACATTCAAGTTGGTGACAATTGGGAAGAAGAAGCACTTTCTAAGACAATTATTATTGAAGATGGTATTGTGAAAGAAATTCGTTGAGGCAAGAGGTGAAAGTGATGGAAAAGTGGTTTAATGTAGGTAAGATTGTCAATACTCATGGAGTTAAAGGAGAATTAAAGATCGTTTCTACGACAGATTTTCCCGAGGAGCGATATCAAAAAGGTAACACACTTTATTTGTTTCAAGGTCAAAACCAAGAACCGATCAGTCTCGTGATCAAATCTCATCGAAATCATAAGAGCTTTGATTTATTGACCTTCGAAGGGTATGAAAATATCAATGAGGTTGAGAAGTTTAAAGAAGGTATCCTGAAGGTACAGGAAGACCAATTACAGGAACTTGAAGAAGGAGAATACTATTTCCACGAAATCGTTGGCTGTAAGGTCTTAACAACTGCCGGGGAAGAGCTTGGGACCATAAAAGAGATTCTAAGCCCGGGAGCGAACGACGTATGGGTTGTGAAGGGGCAAAGAGGGAAAGAATACCTTATCCCTTACATAGAGGATATCGTGAAGACGATCGACATAGAGAAACAGCTCGTTACGATTGAACCGATGGAAGGCTTGTTGTCATGATGAGGATTGATGTCCTGTCTCTATTCCCGGCTATGTTCGAGGGGATCTTTGGTGAATCGATTCTTAAGAAGGCTTACGAAAAAGAAGCCGTAAGCTACAATGTAATTAACTTCAGAGAATACGCTGATAATAAACATAATCAAGTTGATGATTATCCTTATGGTGGAGGAGCCGGAATGGTATTGAAGCCACAGCCTATCTTTGATGCGGTCGATGCCTTAAGGAATGAGAAACAATCAAAGCCAAGGGTCGTCCTGATGTGCCCGCAGGGTGAACGCTATACACAGCAAAAGGCAGAGGAACTTGCTAAGGAAGAACATCTCGTATTTATTTGCGGTCATTATGAAGGCTATGATGAGCGTATCAGGGAGCATGTTGTAACGGACGAAATATCGATTGGAGACTATGTATTAACTGGTGGAGAACTTGGCGCCATGGTTGTCATCGATAGTGTAGTTCGCCTGCTTCCTGGGGTGCTTGGGAATGAGGATTCACCCATTCAGGATTCGTTCTCATCAGGACTCCTTGAGCATCCCCATTATACCCGTCCGTCGGACTTTAGGGGGATGAAGGTACCAGATGAGCTGATCTCAGGGAATCATCGTCTGATAGATGAATGGAGAGAAAAGGAGAGTCTGAGAAGAACCTTTGAAAGAAGACCGGATCTATTAGAAAGCTATACACTCACAGATCGACAAAAAGCCTGGATAGAGGATTGGAGAAAGTCTAAATAGGCTATTGCATCCTGGTTGTCTGTGTGATATTATATTCTTTGTGGCTTAAGGGGTTATCCCCTGTTGCCATTGATCCCGATGTTCCGCTGCAATCTATCGCTTTTGTAAGAGCATCTGTTGGAAGGAGTTGAAAAAGATGCACAAATTAATCGAAGATATTACGAAAGAACAACTTCGCTCTGATCTACCATCTTTCCGTCCTGGTGATACAGTACGTGTACACGTTAACATCGTTGAGGGTACTCGTGAACGTATTCAGGTATATGAAGGAGTAGTAATCAAACGCCGCGGTGGCGGTATCAGCGAAACATTTACTGTTCGTAAAATTTCTTACGGTGTAGGTGTTGAACGTACTTTCCCAGTACACACACCAAAAATCGCTAAATTAGAAGTTATTCGTCGCGGTAAAGTCCGTCGTGCGAAACTTTATTACCTGCGTAACCTGCGTGGTAAAGCGGCACGTATTAAAGAAATTCGATAAGAACGTAAGAAAAGGAGCTTGGAGACAAGCTCCTTTTCCTTATTCTAGAAGACCTTTTCTTGTGTAATAAATAAATGTCCCACAGACGGACTGCCTATTTTAATGAAGCCACCTTTTTTTTAATGAGAAATACAAGAATTTCTAGTAGAATAGAAAAAGATAGAAAAATACATTGGGTGGTGGAGATGTGGTTAAAGAGAAAAATGAGTGGTGGGAGTGGATGAAGGCACTGTTGATCGCAGTAGGTTTGGCTGCAATTATCAGATTCTTTTTATTTGCACCCATTGTTGTCGATGGATTATCAATGATGCCTACTTTACATAATGGAGATCGAATGATTGTGAGTAAATTAGGGGAGCCGGAGCGATTTGATATCGTCGTTTTCCACGCACCTGAACAAAAGGATTATATCAAACGTGTCATCGGGCTCCCGGGGGATGAAGTAGAGTACAAAAATGATACATTATATATTAATGGAAAAGCGTATACTGAGCCATATTTACAAGAGTATAAAGATCAATTAAATGATGGTGTATTAACAGAAGATTTCACTTTGAATGATATCATTGAAAAAGGCACTGTTCCAGAAGGGGAAATTTTTGTGATGGGTGACAATCGCCGTTTCAGTAAAGATAGTCGTCACATCGGTACAGTTCCAATGGAAGAAGTGATTGGTGATACAAAAGTGATCTATTGGCCTGTTAAAGATATAGGTTTCGTGAAATAATAGAAAAAAGTTGTTTGGAGGTGGTCATATGACAATACAATGGTTCCCAGGGCATATGGCTAAAGCTCGTAGACAAGTTACTGAGAAGTTAAAACTTGTAGACATTGTGATTGAATTAGTAGATGCGAGAATACCGTTATCGTCAAGAAATCCAATGATAGAAGAAATTATTGGACAAAAGCCCCGACTTGTTTTGTTAAATAAAGCAGACATGGCAGATAAAAATAGAACGAATCAGTGGATTTCTTATTTTAAAGAGCAAGGAATAACAGCTCTTGCTGTAAATGCACAGGCTGGCAAAGGACTTCAAGTCATAGTTCAAGCCGCTAAAGAAATATTAAAAGAAAAGTTCGACCGCATGAAATCAAGAGGAATGAGACCTCGTGCCATAAGAGCCATGATTGTCGGTATTCCTAACGTAGGGAAATCCACATTAATCAATCGCCTGGCAAAGAAAAATATAGCGAAAACAGGAAATACTCCTGGAGTGACAAAAGCCCAGCAATGGATCAAAGTGGGGAAAGAGCTTGAACTACTCGACACGCCGGGGATTTTATGGCCAAAGTTTGAAGATCCGCAAGTTGGATATAAACTGGCATTGACCGGTGCCATTAAAGATACCATCCTGAATTTACAGGATATCGCCGTTTATGGTTTGCGATTTCTTGAAGAGCACTATCCAGACCGATTAGAAGAGCGCTACGGCCTTGAAGAAATTCCTGAAGAAGTAGTGGATAGCTTTAATGAAATTGGAACTAAAAGAGGCTGTCTGATGGCTGGTGGAGAAGTGAATTATGACAAGACATCTGAACTTATCGTCCGTGACATTCGAAATGTACAATTAGGACCCATGACGTTTGATATCATTGGTGAGACTGAGCGGGAGAGCGAATAATAAAGAGGCTGTAAAAAGGGGGAATCTCTTTTGCGCAGCCTCTTTATTTATGTGAAGTACATCCGATATAAAAAGGAGGAGCAATGTGAATACAGTACATATGACCATTAAAGAAATAAGGGAAATCATCAAGTCTGCTTCTGCTCATGATCCGATTCTTGATGAGTTGAGGAAGGACGAAAGAATTGGTGTCCAAAAACTATTAAAACAGATTGAACGCGAGCAGATGAAACGAGAGAAGGAAAGAGAAGAGTTTGGCGTCCTAACTCAATATGAACGTGAACTTCACCAACAGGGATTCACCCTCATTGCAGGAATCGATGAAGTAGGTAGAGGTCCTCTTGCAGGTCCTGTGGTGGCGGCTGCCGTCATACTGCCTCATGACTTCTATTTGGCGGGATTAAATGATAGCAAGAAGATAACAGAAGCAAGAAGAGAAGATTTCTATGAATACATCAGGGAACATGCAATATCTGTCGGAGTAGGAATGGTACATGCGGATGAAATTGATTCCATAAATATTTATGAAGCTACAAAAAAGGCTATGAGTGAAGCAATCGTCAGCCTGCCGGTTCAGCCTGAGTATTTACTGATCGATGCGATGAAAATTCAATCACCCTTTCCGAGTCAGTCGATCATTAAAGGCGACTCGAAAAGTATATCCATTGCCGCAGCTTCCATCATTGCCAAGGTAACACGTGACCGACTGATGAAAGAGTATGCCAGCACATACCCTGGATATGCGTTTGAGAGGAATGCAGGATATGGCACAAAGGATCACTTAGGCGGGCTGGAGAAATTAGGAGTGACCCCCATTCATCGAAAGAGCTTTGCACCTGTGAAGGAGCTGCTATAGAATAGCACCATACTGAAACGATTATGATTCACAATGAACGGGAGACAGGGATATGACCCATATTCATGGTATTAACAGTAAACAGCCCCTTGACCAAAGGCCCTTTTCCATTCAAAGTGGAAAAGTTCTATTTATCAGCGTCCATAATCTGTTAGGAGAGGGCAATGCAGTGGTGTCAGCCAATGGACAACGGTTTATTGCGAAAATTGAAGCACCAATGGAAGCTGGAGAACGTTATTGGGTAGAAGTGAAACAATCTGAAAGTAATGTAAGTCTACATCTAATCCCAAACCGTGGGCAAACTGGCGTAAAAAATGGGAAGCATGCCGCAGCGAATCTATTACAGTATTTTTCCATATCAACAAATGGCAAAGAAATGAACGAATTTGTTATGGAGCTAATGAAAAAAAACATTCCCATTCATAAAGAACTGCTAGTATTCGCAGAGAAACATTTGAAAGGGAAAGATTCATCAGAAAGTGTGGAAACCCTGGTTGAAATGGCTAAGAGGAACATGCCGCTTTCTGACAGGGTCTTTCTCTCCATGAAATCGGGAACTTCAACAGGCGGCATTTTATCCAAGATAAATGAGCTGGCTTCAAAGTTAAGCGGGACTGGAAGGGACATGGCCACACTCAATTTACTAAGAGGGATCCAGAAACCGTTGAATAGGCTGGCGTCAGAAAGACTTGTGATAAATGCATTATCCCGTTTAGTTGATACTTCCCAAACCTTCTCTAATCGATTAGGCCATTTCGATCTATTGAAGTCACTAGGAGTCTTTCCGAAAGAAATCCCCATGAATCAATGGAGGAAAGGGTTAAAGACAACGGTTGTAGAAGAACTGAAACAGTCTTCACACGAGCAGTGGGAAAGAAAGATAAATCTTCTAAGAACCCAATTGGCCAATCATCCAGGTCCAGCTCCCGTAAAGCTTCGGAATGACCTGGATCAGCTTCTATCTACGACTACCGGCATGGGTCGGGATATCCCTAGACTCTCTGGTACTCATATCGATAAATGGATGGATATAATATTGAGTTTGGAGACTGTACTAAATGGAGAAAGGGACGAACCTTCCTTTGTGGCAGCTAAAGAGCTGATGGGAGTAATTGGAGAGGGAAAGTGGCGGTCCATTGAGGTGAACTATATGAGGCTCTTGCAGTCCTATGGAAGAGGCGCACCTGCATCGAACATGGAACAGCTGTTTCAAAAACTCCACCTTCAGATAGAACAAGAACTCACTCAGACGATTCGGGGAGAAGAACTGGCAAAGGTGTTGAAAAAAGTAATTGGAACGTTTGGGATTAACTTGGAAGCTCAGTTACAAAAAAATGGGCAAGAGCTTCAAAATCATCCAACAATTAAGCAGCATCTCATCGGGCTAAGTCAAAATCACCCACTCTCCGATATTCGAATGCTAGCTGATGAACTTGTTCTCAAGATGAACCACCAGGTGCTTCAATCACAGGAGAGTTCTCCTTTTCTCACAATCGTACAACAATTCCCATTTTCTTTATTTGGACAGAGCACCGATATCACCCTTCAATGGACAGGTAAAGAGAAAGAAAAAGGTGTGATCGATGGAGACTACTGCCGGGTTTTATTTTATTTAGAGCTTGATATCATGAAAGAGACATTAATCGATATGCAGGTTCAAAACCGAGTGGTCTCCTTGACCGTTTGGAATGACCACCCAAACGCAGAGAAAATGTCCAGATCATTTATTCCTGGATTAAAAGAAGGTCTGGAGAAGCTGGACTATCAACTATCTATAATAAAGGTGAAAGCTCCGGATAAGCAGGTTGAGCTTTCTGATAAAATCATGGCAGAACGGTTTAAAACGTTTTCGGGAGTTGATTTAAAGATATGAAAAACCCTCATGAAAGAAAAGAAGCGATTGCCTTAGGCTATAATCAAAGTAGTGAATCAGCTCCAAAGGTCCTTGCTAAAGGGAAGGGAATCATTGCTGAAAACATTTTGGCTCAAGCAAAAGACCATCAAATACCTGTACAAGAAGACAAGAGCTTACTCTCACTTCTTGGGAACCTGGATATAGGGGAATCTATACCTGAAGAATTATATGGCGCTGTAGCGGAGGTTTTTGCTTTCATCTATCGCTTAGATCGGGATATAGCGGGGAAGGGATAATTTCTTTGTCAATCTAATATACTTCATGTCACTAAACGGTATGAGCACGAAATAGAATAGTGAATTATATTTTTTAAGAATAATAATTTCAAGGATAAACCCTTCAAAAACAATGGAGCATATGGAGTAATTCTACTATCTTAAGTTCAGAATTTTAAAATTAATATAATATTTTTAGCATAATGGTAGACAGATATACTGTCATTTTATACAATGAAAGCGCAGTCTATTTTTTGAAGAGTTTGATAGGAGGATGGAAAATGAATATCCATGAATATCAAGGTAAAGAAATCCTCAGAAATTACGGGGTATCCGTACCAAATGGTAAAGTGGCTTTTACAGCTGAAGAAGCAGTAGAAGCGGCGAAGACATTAGATTCCAGCGTGTATGTAGTGAAAGCCCAAATCCACGCAGGTGGTCGAGGTAAAGCTGGCGGAGTGAAAATCGCTAAAAGCCTGGACGAAGTGCGTACATATGCAGATGAGTTAATCGGTAAAACTTTAGTAACTCACCAAACAGGTCCTGAAGGTAAGGAAGTAAAGCGCTTACTTATTGAAGAAGGCTGTGATATTAAGAAAGAATATTACGTAGGTCTGGTACTCGACCGTGCGACTTCCCAAGTTGTCCTGATGGCATCTGAAGAAGGCGGAACGGAAATCGAAGAAGTAGCAGAAAAAACACCGGAAAAAATCTTTAAAGAGTACATTGATCCAGTTGTTGGATTAACAGGTTTCCAAGCGAGACGTATTGCATTCAATATCAATATCCCTCAAAAACTTGTTGGAAAAGCAGCTAAGTTCATGATGGGTCTTTACAACGTGTATGTCCAAAAGGATGCTTCTATTGTCGAAATCAATCCTTTGGTTGTAACAGGTGATGGAGACGTAATGGCATTGGATGCGAAGTTCAACTTCGATTCAAATGCATTATACCGTCAAAAAAATGTGATTGAATTACGCGATCTTGAAGAAGAAGATGCAAAAGAAATCGAAGCTTCTAAATATGACCTAAGCTATATTTCCCTTGACGGAAATATCGGTTGCATGGTTAACGGAGCCGGTCTTGCCATGGCAACGATGGACATCGTGAAGCATTACGGCGGAGATCCCGCTAACTTCCTTGATGTTGGGGGCGGTGCTACAGCGGAAAAGGTAACAGAAGCATTTAAAATCATTCTTTCTGATGAAAACGTTAAAGGTATTTTCGTCAATATCTTCGGTGGAATCATGAAATGTGATGTTATTGCAACAGGTGTTGTAGAAGCAGCTAAGCAAATCGGTCTTCAAGTTCCACTTGTGGTTCGTCTTGAAGGTACAAATGTTGACTTAGGGAAAGAAATCCTTAATAAATCAGGATTGAATATCATTGCAGCTGAATCTATGGCGGACGGCGCACAAAAAATCGTTGAGCAAGTAGGCTGAGAAAGGCGGGGGACTAATGAGCGTATTTATTAATAAAGATACCAAGGTTGTTGTACAAGGGATTACAGGATCAACAGCTCTTTTCCATACGAAGCAAATGCTTGAATACGGTACACAAATCGTGGCAGGTGTAACACCTGGAAAAGGCGGAACTGAGGTTGAAGGCGTACCTGTTTTCAATACAGTTGAAGAAGCAAAGAAAGCAACTGGCGTAAATGCATCCGTCATTTATGTTCCTGCTCCGTTTGCAGCAGATGCAATCATGGAAGCGGTAGATGCCGAGCTTGATTTGGCAATCTGTATTACAGAACATATCCCGGTACTGGATATGGTGAAGGTTAAGCGTTATATGGAAGGCAAGAAAACACGCCTTGTAGGACCGAACTGTCCAGGAGTCATCACTCCTGAAGAGTGTAAAATCGGGATCATGCCCGGTTACATCCATACAAAAGGTCATGTAGGGGTTGTTTCACGCTCTGGTACACTTACGTATGAAGCAGTTCACCAACTTTCCCAAGCGGGAATCGGTCAGTCAACGGCAGTGGGTATCGGTGGAGATCCTGTAAACGGAACAGACTTTATCGATGTATTGAAAGCATTTAATGAAGATGAAGATACGTATGCCGTCATCATGATCGGTGAAATCGGAGGTACTGCTGAAGAAGAAGCTGCTGAATGGGTTAAAGCCAACATGACTAAGCCTGTAGTAGGATTCATTGGAGGACGTACAGCTCCTCCAGGAAAACGTATGGGCCATGCAGGTGCGATCATTTCAGGCGGTAAAGGAACAGCTGATGAGAAGATTCGCGTTATGAATGAATGCGGAATTCAAGTTGCTCCTACACCTTCAGATATGGGCGAAACATTAATAAAGGTTCTTAAAGAAGAAGGAATCTTAGATAAATGTAAAACTCATTAATCATGTTTTGAGACTGATGGCATTCATGCTATCAGTCTCAGTTTTATATTCTCTATTAAAGAAAATTCAGGAGGTAATAAATGAAAGACCGTCGTCATATTCTATTTCATATGCATCATTGTCGGGGAATCGGATTGAAAGGAACAAAAAGAATAATAGAATCTCTCCAGGAATTACACTCTATCTTTGATTTATCCCCTTCCACGCTCCAACAAATAACCCTTTCTACCGCAGTCAATTCAGAACTCTTCTATAGAGACCTTCATTCATTTAATTCAGACCGATACAAAAAGCTTTATTCAGAAAATGATATAGACTGGATCACGATTATGGACGATGATTACCCTGCTTTACTGAGAAACGTATATGACCCCCCCTTTCTTCTCTTTTTAAAAGGAAACAGGAATCTCCTTCATGGACGAAAGAAATTGGCCATTATTGGTTCGAGAAATGCTACCTCTTATACGGAAAAAATTCTTCGCGATATGATTCCCCAGCTGGTGAAGAAAGAGATAGTCATTGTAAGTGGACTAGCGCAAGGTGCAGATACGTTGGCTCATAACGAAACGATTCATTCAGGTGGCCAAACGATAGGTGTCCTCGGTGGAGGCTTCAACCACATTTATCCGAAGCAAAATGAAGGATTAGCCCATCATATGATGAAGCATCAGCTTCTTCTCTCTGAATATCCCCCTTATATTAAACCTGAAAAATGGCAATTTCCTTTTAGAAATAGGATCATCAGCGGTCTTACCAATGCAGTGCTTGTTACGGAGGCAAGAAAAAAGAGCGGGACATTCATCACGGCTGATTATGCATTAAATGAAGGAAGAGAAGTATTATGTATACCAGGATCCATACATGAGCCGTTAGCAGAAGGAACCAACAGTCTAATCCAGGAAGGTGCAAGAATGGTCCTATCAATAGAAGATATTTTTTCAGAACTGGGAGTATAAATTAAGATAATATGATATAGAATCTTTTAATAAAGTAGGGTTTATCCCGATAATGATTGAATAATAACAAGTTATTTATACAAAATGGTTGCAATTATTGTGAAACTGTTATACATTTTGCAACAGGTATCTAAAACTATATATAAGAGAAATAAATCGTTAAAAGTAGTGATTATCTACACTGATATCAATTCTATACCTATGTGAATGAAAGTGTAAACGTTTCCGTTTCACTTGGATCATAAACATTCCAAGGTGCTATAAACAGTGATTATTTCCCTCTTTAAGGAGGCTAATTGGATGGCAGATTATTTAGTAATAGTAGAGTCGCCGGCAAAGGCGAAAACAATTGAGCGTTATTTAGGAAAAAAATATAAGGTCAGGGCTTCAATGGGCCACGTCAGAGACTTACCGAAAAGTCAAATGGGCGTTGATGTAGAAAACGAATTTGAGCCTAAGTATATAACGATACGAGGTAAAGGCCCTGTATTAAAAGAATTGAAAACAGCAGCCAAAAAAGTCAAAAAAATCTTCCTCGCGGCTGACCCCGACAGGGAAGGAGAAGCAATTGCCTGGCATTTGGCTCACAGCCTTGCCATGGACACCACTTCCGAATGTCGTGTGGTATTTAATGAGATTACGAAGGATGCGATTAAAGAGTCCTTTAAGCATCCACGCGCGATCAATATGGATTTAGTCGATGCTCAACAGGCACGCAGGATTTTAGATCGATTAGTGGGTTACAACATCAGCCCGCTCCTTTGGAAGAAAGTTAAAAAGGGTCTAAGTGCAGGGAGAGTACAATCTGTCGCACTAAGATTAATTATTGACCGGGAAAATGAAATCAAAAGCTTTACTCCAGAAGAGTACTGGTCAATAGAAGCTGAATTCACAAAAGGGAACGATACATTCCAGGCATCTTTTTACGGAATGGACGGTAAGAAGGTTGATCTGAAGACCGAAGAAGATGTGAAAGAAGTGCTTGGTAAAGTAAAAGGGAAGTCCTTTGAAATTAATAAAGTAACAAAAAAGGAAAGAAAACGAAATCCTGCTCCGCCATTTACAACTTCTTCACTACAGCAGGAAGCAGCAAGAAAATTAAACTTCCGTGCAAAGAAAACGATGATGCTTGCCCAACAATTATATGAAGGAATTGAGATGGGGAAAGAAGGCACGGTTGGTTTTATTACTTATATGAGAACTGACTCGACTCGTATTTCTGAAGTGGCTCAAAAAGAAGCGAACGAATACATCGTTAATAAATATGGGAATGATTTCGTTAAGCAGGCTGAGCGTAAAGAGAAAAAACAACAAAAATCTCAAGATGCCCACGAAGCCGTCCGTCCAACCAGTACATTAAGGGATCCGGCTTCAGTGAAAGAATATCTTTCAAGAGATCAATACAGACTTTATAAATTGATTTGGGAACGATTTGTAGCAAGTGAAATGTCACCGGCCATTATGGATACGATGAGTGTGGATATCGTAAATGGTTCCGTCATGTTTAGAGCAACCGGCTCTAAAGTGAAGTTTCCAGGCTTTATGAAAGTGTATGTTGAAGGATCGGATGATCAGAAAGAGGAAAAAGACAATCTTCTACCAGCCTTGGAAGAAAACGATAAAGTGAAAAGTGAAAGCATTGATCCAAATCAGCATTTCACTCAACCACCACCAAGGTATACCGAAGCAAGGCTCGTCAAGACGCTGGAAGAACTGGGTATTGGCCGTCCCTCCACTTATGCTCCGACTCTTGATACAATTCAACGAAGAGGCTATGTAACATTGGATAATAAGCGTTTCATTCCGACTGAACTGGGGGAAATCGTTTTAGAATTGGTGAGAGAGTTCTTCCCGGATATCATTGACGTCGAGTTTACGGCAAACATGGAGCGCAGCCTGGATGATATTGAAGACGGCAATGTGAAGTGGGAAAGAATCATCGATCGCTTTTATCAGGATTTTGAAAAACATTTGGAAAAAGCGGAAAATGAAATGGAAAAAATCGAAATCCGCGATGAACCTGCCGGTGAAGATTGTGAAGAATGCGGACATCCAATGGTATTCAAAATGGGTCGATATGGAAAGTTCATGGCTTGCAGTAATTTTCCAGACTGTAGAAATACTAAGCCAATCGTCAAGGAAATCGGTGTGAAATGTCCAAAATGTGAAAAAGGCAATATCATCGAACGAAAAAGCAAGAAAAAGCGTATTTTCTACGGTTGTGACCAATATCCTGAGTGTGACTTCTTATCATGGGATAAGCCGATCGAACGGAAATGTCCGAAGTGTTCAGAATTGCTCGTAGAGAAAAAACTTAAAAAAGGTAATCAAATTCAATGTACTAGTTGTGATTATAAAGAAGAAACTCAGAAGTAGTGTAAGTATCCTGTTCGTCTGAACAATAAAAAAGATTGATTGTTGAACAATGAACTTATACAATGTAACAAGGGACTGTCCCAACAGGTGATTTCTCTATTACCTGATGGGTCAGCCCTTTTCTGTTTGCATTTAATTAAAAAGACAAATTCATAATATGCTTTTGTCTTTTTTATCATTGTGCATTGGTGTACAATACAATGTGGTTAAGATGAAGGATTGATTTCCAGGAGGTTTATATAGATGGCAGTAAATGTTATTGGAGCAGGGTTAGCGGGAAGTGAAGCCGCTTGGCAGATTGCTAAGAGGGGAATAAAGGTTAACCTTTTTGAAATGAGACCGGTACGTCAGACACCTGCCCATCATACAGATAAATTTGCAGAGCTTGTGTGCAGCAACTCGCTTAGAGCGAATACATTAACCAATGCTGTTGGTTTATTAAAAGAGGAAATGCGGCACTTAGATTCCGTCATCATGTCAGCAGCCGATGCCTGTTCTGTTCCTGCAGGAGGAGCATTGGCCGTGGATCGTCACGAATTTGCAGCCCATGTCACTGATAAAGTGAAGAATCACCCGAATGTCATGGTATATAATGAAGAGGTCACGGATTTACCTGAAGGAATCACCATTATAGCAACAGGACCACTTACAAGTGAGAATCTTTCAGAGAAAATCAGAAAAGTAACGGGAGAAGAACATTTATATTTCTACGACGCAGCTGCACCAATCATTGAGAAAGATTCCATTGATATGGACAAAGTGTATTTGAAATCCCGGTATGACAAAGGGGAAGCGGCATACTTAAATTGTCCGATGACAGAAAGTGAGTTCAATCGTTTCTACGAAGCCCTTATATCAGCTGAAACGGTGCCTTTAAAAGAGTTTGAAAAAGAGATTTTCTTTGAAGGGTGCATGCCGATAGAAGTGATGGCATCCAGAGGAAAGAAAACCATGTTATTTGGTCCTTTAAAACCGGTGGGATTAGAAGACCCTAAAACAGGTAAACGACCATATGCTGTTGTTCAATTAAGACAAGATGATGCAGCAGGAACACTTTACAATATTGTGGGCTTTCAAACCCATTTAAAGTGGGGTCCGCAAAAAGAAGTGCTTCAATTGATTCCTGGACTTGAGAATGCGGAAATTGTCCGTTATGGGGTGATGCACAGAAATACCTTCGTCAACTCCCCCAATGTTCTAAAGGATACCTATCAACTAAAAGACCATGAGAACCTGTTTTTTGCCGGGCAAATGACTGGAGTGGAAGGTTATGTGGAATCTGCTGCCAGCGGGCTGATCGCGGGAATCAATGCAGCGAAATTGGCTGTAGGTGAATCACCCGTGGTGTTCCCTCATGAAACAGCGATTGGAAGTATGGCAAGATATATTACGACGGCCAACAAGAACAACTTCCAACCGATGAATGCTAATTTCGGTTTACTCCCTGATTCGCCCAAAAAGGTAAAAGGCAAAAAAGAGCGTAATGAGCAACATGCCAACCGGGCATTAGAAACAATTCAGAACTTTGTGAAAAAAGTGTAAAATTCATTGCAAGGGCAGCTGGGTTGTGTTACTATTTAGTAGCCCTTGTGAGGTGTTGAAAATGAGAAATCAATTATATGAACAATTACAATCCTTTACTGAATATATACAAATAGAAAAGCATTATTCTGCTCATACTTTTGAACAATATCGTCATGATATTGAAGAGTTCTACGTATTTATGAAAGAACAAGGTTTAAGTTCATTAAAAGATGTCGAGTATTCTGATGCGAGACTTTTTTTAACTAAGCTGCATGATCATGGTTTAATGAGATCTTCCATTTCTAGGAAGGTATCCAGTTTAAGAAGTTTTTACCGCTATTTAAATCGGGAAAAGCAGCTTACCGATAATCCATTTTCCTTTGTGAATCTTCCTAAAAAAGAACAGCGATTGCCTAAATTTTTTTATGAGGAAGAAATACAAGCATTGTTAGAAGCGTGCGGAGGAGACAAGCCTTTAGACATTCGCAACCGGGCCATCTTTGAACTTCTTTATGCTACGGGTATCCGCGTAAGTGAATGCACAAGCATACAGCTGAAGGACATCGATTTAGGGCTTTCTACAATCCTTGTTAAAGGTAAGGGTAACAAAGAGAGATATGTGCCATTTGGAAGCTTTGCTCACGATGCCATAGAACAATACATAACAGAGTCCCGCCCTAAGTTAATGAAGAATCAAACCCATATCCAATTGTTGGTCAATCATCGTGGCGGAGCATTAACCCAAAGAGGGATACGTCTTATCTTAAATAAGATTATCGAGAAGGCTTCCCTGACCGGAAAAATCCACCCCCATATGTTAAGACATACGTTCGCCACGCATTTACTTAATAATGGTGCCGATTTAAGAACGGTTCAGGAACTTCTGGGACACTCACAGTTATCATCAACTCAAGTATATACTCATGTATCGAAGGATCAGTTGAGAAAAACATATTTAGCACATCATCCACGTGCTTAAGAAGAGTTGGAGGTCAGGACATGGAACAATTCCACGCAACCACTATTTTTGCCGTCCAGCATAAAGGCAAATGTGCGATGTCAGGGGACGGACAGGTGACATTTGGCAATGCAGTTGTAATGAAGCATACAGCAAAAAAAGTACGGAAGCTATTTAATGGCAAAGTATTAGCAGGTTTTGCCGGTTCAGTTGCCGATGCATTCACACTATCAGAAAAGTTCGAAGGGAAACTTCAGGAATTTAATGGGAATCTTCCGAGGGCTGCTGTTGAGTTAGCTAAAGAGTGGAGAAGCGACAAAGTGTTAAGAAAGCTTGAAGCGATGTTGATTGTGATGGATGAAAATCACTTGCTGCTAATTTCCGGGACTGGAGAAGTCATTGAACCGGATGACGGGATTTTAGCCATTGGATCAGGTGGTAATTATGCACTATCTGCTGGAAGAGCTTTAAAACAATACGCAGGTGACCATTTATCTGCCAGGGAAATCGCCCAGTCTTCCTTACAAATCGCTGCTGATATATGTGTATATACGAATAACCAGATTATTGTTGAAGAGCTATAAACATTATTCATCAGGTTGAAATTTTTATATACTTTTACACTATAGGGAAAGTAAGGAGTGTGCCATTTGATGAAGAGTACTGATCACTTAACTCCAAGACAAATTGTTGAACGTCTCGATCAATATATTGTAGGACAAAAAGATGCAAAGAGAGCGGTCGCTGTCGCTTTGCGAAATCGATATCGCCGTAGCCTTCTTTCTGATGTATTAAAGGATGAAGTGATTCCAAAGAACATATTAATGATGGGACCAACCGGGGTCGGGAAAACAGAGATTGCCAGAAGAATTGCGAAGCTTGTCAGGGCTCCTTTTGTAAAAGTAGAGGCTACTAAGTTTACTGAAGTCGGTTATGTTGGGCGTGATGTGGAATCTATGGTGAGAGATTTAGTCGAAACGTCTGTCCGCCTGGTGAAAGAGGAGAAAATGGTAGGGGTTCGTGAAAGAGCAGCTGAAAATGCTAACCGCCGCTTAGTGGAACTCGTTGTACCATCCAAGAAAAAGTCCACCTCTTATAAAAACCCATTTGAAATGATCTTTGGTGGTAGTCAGTCTCAGGGCACTTCTGACGAAGAGGAAGAAAAGCAGGAAGAGATTTCCCTTCAAGAGCAAAGGCGCATAGTGGAAACAAGACTTCAAAATGGTGAACTTGAAGAGGAGTTCATCACGATTGAAGTAGAAGAGCAGCAACCCTCCATGTTCGATATGCTTCAAGGCTCCGGTATGGAACAAATGGGCATGAATATGCAGGATGCTATGAGCAACTTCATGCCAAAGAAAAAGAAAAAACGTAAATTAAAGGTGAAAGAAGCAAGAGTCGTTCTTACAAATGAGGAAGCTCAAAAGCTTATTGATATGGATGAAGTTACCCAGGAGGCAGTTGTGCGTGCAGAACAATCAGGAATCATCTTTATCGATGAGATTGATAAAATAGCAAGCAAGAGCTCTGGCCAATCTTCAGCCGATGTTTCGAGAGAAGGGGTTCAGCGTGACATCCTTCCTATTGTAGAGGGATCTACGATTGTCACAAAGCATGGTTCGGTGAAAACAGATCACGTGCTTTTCATTGCCGCAGGTGCCTTTCACATGAGTAAACCATCTGATCTGATTCCGGAATTACAAGGACGTTTTCCAATCAGAGTGGAACTACAGAAGCTATCTACAGAAGACTTTGTACGTATACTCATTGAACCTGATAACGCAATCATTAAACAATATATCGCTTTAATGGAAACAGAAGGTATACAAATTGAATTTTCTGACGATGCTATTCGTAGACTTGCTGAAATTGCCTATGATGTAAACCAGAACACGGATAATATAGGAGCGAGAAGACTTCACACCATTATGGAAAAACTTCTCGAGGATCTTTCCTTTGAAGCTCCTGATATTACATTGGAAACGATTAATATCACACCAAAGTACGTGGATGATAAGTTAGGCGCCATAGCTAAGAATAAGGATCTGAGTCAGTTTATTCTATAAGTTTTCACCTTCATTCTATTGGGTAAAGATAGATGAATCAATCAGAATACAAAATTAAATAATAGATACACTTAAGTTGTAGTAGGAGGAAATGTAATGAATTTATTAGGTAAAACAAGAACCATTAACGCTATGCTGCAAAAAGCAGCGGGTAAACCAGTTAACTTTAAAGAAATGTCAGAAACACTTAGCAAGGTCATTGAAACAAATGTATTCGTTGTAAGTCGCCGAGGGAAATTGCTTGGCTACGCCATTAATCAGCAAATTGAAAATGAGCGAATGAAACAAATGCTTGCTGATCGCCAATTCCCTGAGGAGTATACTCAAAACCTGTTTAATGTTCAAGAGACTTCTCCAAACCTGGATGTTAACAGTGAATATACTGCTTTCCCTGTTGAAAATAGAGAATTCTTCAAAAATGGGTTAACGACAATCGTTCCTATTATTGGTGGGGGTGAAAGACTGGGTACATTAATTCTTGCCCGTCTTGAAGCAAGCTTTGAAGATGATGATCTGATCATGGGTGAATATGGTGCAACAGTAGTAGGAATGGAAATTCTTCGTGAAAAAGCGGAAGAAATCGAAGTGGAAGCTAGAAGCAAGGCTGTCGTGCAGATGGCAATCAGTTCTTTATCATACAGTGAGCTTGAAGCGATTGAGCATATCTTTGAAGAGTTAGATGGTAATGAAGGCCTTCTGGTTGCTTCTAAAATTGCCGATAGAGTGGGTATTACCCGTTCAGTAATCGTCAATGCCCTTCGTAAATTAGAAAGTGCGGGAGTAATTGAGTCTCGTTCCCTGGGAATGAAAGGTACTTACATTAAAGTATTAAACAATAAATTCTTAGTTGAGTTAGATAAGCTTCGTACAAATTAATCCAAAAAGAGCTGTTCCCTGTTAAATGGGGAACAGCTTTTTTTTTGGTTATTTTAATGCTCGCTTCTGAAGGCATGCTCCGCTTTGTATCGTAGAGGCTCGAGTTAATAAGCCAATCACACCAAAAAGTCATAGGGCGCCTTTCCGGTGTCCTTAACTTATGCTTGTCGCTTCTGGGCAAAGCCCCTCCGCTTTTGTATTATCCAGCTCTGGGGCTTAGAGGCTCGAGGTCATAAGTCAATGCCACCCAAAAGGCAAAGGGCGCCTTTCTAGTGTCCTTAACTTATGCTTATCGCCTCTGGGCAAAGCCCCTCCGCTTTTGTAGACGGAAATGTCTGATTGTTTAGGGAAAATAAGCCGAATGGACTATTGGTAATCTTTCATAAGGTATTGTCATATATGGCACGAATAGTACAATAAAGTTACAACAATGTTACGACTATTTTCGACAGTTTGATAAAAAAAGATGGCAGAGTGAGTAATATAATGACATTCACCTCTTGAAAGGTGATATTTTCGTGTGTAAAAGAATGATAAAAGGTGAACCCCCCATCTTGAACCCACATAAAGTCGGATTTCATTCTTATGATAGCGAATCAGAAAGTTATATGTATATGTAACATACATGTAATAAAATTAGAAAAATTCACATTAAATTGGTAAAATATCCTTGGTAATTTAAGGGTTAAATATAGATTAAAAGTCACGAATTCTTTGAATAACGCCCTCATTCTAGAAAATTTACGGAATATTCGTAGACACTAATCTTGCTAAACATTACAATAAATACTGTTGCATGCTAAATTTGTAAAAAATAGTAGTATCTTGTCAAAAAAACGGATAGAGGTGCCTTAAGTGAAATTATTTTCCAACACTTTCACCACTCTGGAAAGAGGACTGAATTACGCCTCGTTAAATCAAAAAGTGATTTCTCAAAATATCGCAAATGTCGATACTCCAAATTATAAAGCTAAAGAAGTGGAATTTAAGACAATGCTGGACCAGTCAGTTCAACAAATGGATGCCAAAAAAACGGATCAACGACATTTCAGTTTTCAGTCAAGTAGTCAACATCCAGCGGTTAAAACAAAAACAGCTTATCAATATAATCACAATGGAAATGGTGTCGATTTAGATCAGGAAATGTCAGAAATGGCTTCGAATCAAATCTATTTTAATGCCTTAACCGATCGAATTAATGGTAAGTTTAACAGTCTTCAATCGGTTGTAAGGGGAGGTAAATAATCATGGCGATATTTACAGGTATGAATACAACAGCATCCGCCCTTACTGCCCAACGCTTAAGAATGGATGTCATTTCATCAAACATGGCGAATGCAGACACAACAAGAGGAGAAATGGTGGGGGGAGAATGGCAGCCATATAAGAGAAAATCTGTTGTGATGACCCCAAAGGAAAATCAATTTTCTTCATTTTTAAATAAAGCCATGCATACAAGGGACAATCCCACTGTTGGAAGCGGCGTAAAGGTTTCCAGAATCGAAGAAGATGACGAAACACCATTTAAAATGGTGTACGATCCAGAACATCCTGATGCGAATGGCGAAGGATATGTGCAGCTGCCCAACGTAGATCCATTACGAGAAATGGTTGACCTCATATCGGCGACTCGTTCGTATGAAGCAAACGTTACTGTGTTTAATGCGAATAAAGCGATGTTAATGAAATCATTGGAAATCGGTAAATAGAAAGAGGTTATAGATCTATGGCAATACATAATATAGGTTCGATTAATCCTGGAATTATTAGTCCGTCAATTGCAAAAAAAAATGTCTCTCCTTCAGAAGCTACGGAGAATTTCAGTCAATTACTTAAACAGTCCATTGACGAAGTGAATTCCATGCAAGTTCATTCAGATCACATGACTGACAAGCTTGTACGGGGAGAAAATGTTGATCTTCATCAAGTGATGATCGCTTCACAAAAGGGAAGCATCACATTACAAACGACCATGGAAGTACGAAACAAAGTAGTAGAAGCCTACCAAGAAATAATGAGAATGCCAATGTAGTAGACTCATTCAGTCATGTACCGGAGGATTGTAATGAATGATTCGTTTAAGAAATATACAGAACAGATAAAGTCTTATTGGGCAAGCAGAACAAAAAAACAGAAAATAAGTATGGGAGCAACCTTTCTGATAACAGTCATTTTGATTAGTGTTGTGAGCTTTTTTGCAACTAGAACGACTCTTGTCCCCCTATACAGTAATTTATCACCTTCAGAAACCGGCACGATAAAAGAAAATCTTGATGGTAGAGGAATCCCCTCGGAGATTTCCGATGGTGGATCAACCATCATGGTTCCTAAAGAACAAGTAGATACATTGAAGGTTGAATTGGCTGCAGAAGGTATTCCTAACTCGGGCAGTATTGATTACTCCTTTTTTAGTCAAAATGCCGGGTTTGGTATGACTGATAATGAATTTAATGTGTTGAAGCTGGATGCGATGCAAACAGAACTTGCTCAACTCATGAAAGGAATCGAAGGAGTACAGGATGCTAAAGTCATGATCAATCTCCCAGAAAAGCAGGTGTTCTTAAGTGATGATATACAACAAGCATCAGCTTCGATTGTATTAAATACAAATCCAGGTTTCACTTTTGATCAAAAGCAGATTAAATCACTTTACCATCTGGTATCCAAAAGTGTTCCTGATCTCCCTACAGAGAATATCGTCATCATGAATCAATTTTTTGAGTATTTTGACTTGGAATCCCAAAATAATTCAATGGGTGGAGGCAACTTTGCTCAACAAATGGATGTAAAGAAAGAAATTGAACGGGATATACAACGTCAAGTTCAGAATATGTTAGGCACACTGATTGGATTTAACAAAGTGGTTGTATCGGTTACAACTGATATAGACTTTACCCAGGAAAACCGTGAAGAAAACCTTGTTACACCAGTGGATGAAGAAAACATGGAAGGAATAGCCGTAAGTGCACAACGAATTACAGAAACCTTCTCGGGTGAAGGAGCAAACCCGGGTGGGACACCTGGAGCCGGTGATGCTAATGAGCCAACAAATACTGGTGATACTTATGGTTCCGGTTCAGAATCAAACGGTGATTATGAACGAATGGAGGAAACGATTAACAATGAAGTCAATCGTATCCGTAAAGAAGTAGTTGAGAGCCCATATAAAATAAGGGACCTTGGGATTCAGGTTATGGTGGAACCGCCAAATCCTGAAGAGATAAATTCCCTGCCACAAGACAGGGTGGATGATATCCGCCAAGTATTATCGACCATTGTAAGAACTTCCATTGATAAGGAAGCCAATCCTGAATTGACAGACGAAGCAATAGAAGACAAAGTGATCGTCTCGGTTCAACCATTTAAAGGAAAAGTCGATATGGCATCTGAAGAAAAATCTGTTCTTCCCTGGTGGACCTATGTGGTTGGAGGAATACTTCTTATTGTCATTCTACTTTTAGTATTCTTCCTGATTCGCTCCAGAAAGAAAGAAAAAACAGAAGAAATGGTGTACGAAGAAACAAGGGAACCTGTCCATATACCGGAAATCGAGCCTAAAGAAGAAACAGAAGGTACGATTCGCCGGAAACAACTTGAAAAAATGGCCAAAGAAAAGCCTGAAGAATTTGCAAAATTATTACGGACCTGGTTATCAGAGGATTAGGAGGGATGAATGTGGTTAGAAGAGAGAAAGACTTAACGGGAAAACAGAAAGCAGCCATCCTCCTGATCTCTCTTGGTCCTGATGTATCCGCATCAGTATACAAGCATTTGTCAGAAGAAGAAATCGAGAAGTTAACGTTAGAGATTTCCGGAGTCAAAAAGGTGGAGACTGAAGCGAAAGAGGAAATCTTAGAAGAATTTCACCATATCGCCATCGCTCAAGATTATATCTCCCAGGGTGGGATTGGCTATGCCAAAACAGTATTAGAAAAAGCACTCGGATCAGACCAAGCATTGGCGATCATTAACCGTTTAACTTCATCTTTACAAGTAAAGCCTTTTGACTTTGCACGGAGAGCCGATGCTGCTCAAATTCTCAACTTTATACAAAACGAGCACCCTCAAACCATTGCATTAATTCTATCTTATCTTGAACCACAGCAAGCAGGCCAAATTCTTTCTGAACTTCCTCAAGAAGTTCAAGCAGATATTGCCAGGAGAATCGCGATCATGGATGGAACTTCTCCGGAAGTGATAAGTGAAGTGGAAGCAATCCTTGAAAGAAAGCTTTCGGCTACTGTGACCCAGGATTATACGCAGACGGGTGGAGTCGAGGCAGTAGTCGAAGTGCTGAATGGGGTAGATCGTTCTACGGAGAAGACCATTCTGGATGCATTGGAAATACAAGATCCTGAATTAGCTGAAGAAATCAAGAAGAGAATGTTTGTGTTTGAAGACATTGTCACCCTTGATGGACGTTCCATTCAACGTGTCATTCGCGATTGTGCTAACGAAGATCTGCTGCTGTCCCTCAAAGTATCAAGTGATGAGGTGAAAGAAGTGGTATTTAGAAATATGTCTAATCGCATGGTGGAAACCCTAAAAGAGGAAATGGAATTCATGGGGCCGGTTCGATTACGGGATGTAGAAGAAGCACAGTCACGGATTGTAGCAGTGATAAGAAGGTTAGAGGATTCCGGTGAAATCATCATAGCCCGTGGTGGAGGAGACGATATTATTGTCTAGAATCATTAAATCCTCCATTGCTCGAACCATTGATGAAAACAAAAAACTGATATCCCTTAAAAGGGTTAAAACACTGGAAGACTTCAATCAACATGAAGACAACGACCTTGAAAAGAACAGAGTGGCCGAGGGAAATCACATTATCAATAAAGCGAATGAGAAAGCAACTCGAATAATCGAAGAAGCGAAAGAGATGACTCTCCATGCTCAAAGTCAAATTGAACGCGAGAAAGAAAAATGGCTGGTTGAGCGCGAGCAACTCATGCAAGAGGCCTATAATGCCGGATTTCTTCAAGGCGAAGAAGAGGGTAGAAACAAAGGTTATCAAGAATATCAACAGCGATTAATGGAAGCCAATGAAATGACCGAAAGAAATAAGCAGCAGTATCAAGACTATATTCAAAATGCTGAGAAGGTCATTGTCAGCTTAGGGATTACATGTGCTGAGAAAATCATGAATCGGAAACTTCAGGAAGAACCCGATCATTTCTTTTCGATCGTGGAACGGGGATTAAAGGAGGTAAGGGATCTGCCTCATATTCAAGTTCATGTTCATCCGTCCAGGCATAAGCTTTTAGTTGAAAACAAAGATGAGCTTGAAGTCATGTTCCCAACGGATGTTCAATGCTTTATTTATGCCAATGATGATCTTCAACCTGAGGAATGTTACATAGAAACCAATCAGGGACGTGTCATTGTGAGTGTGGACTCCCAATTAAGAGAGTTAAAACATAAACTTCTACATTTTCTGGAAGGTGATGTTGAATGAAAGCAGCAGATCTCATTCAACATATCCCCCAGATTCCAACTTTCAAAAAGTTTGGAAAGGTAAAACGGGTTGTAGGGTTAATGATCGAATCTCAAGGGCCCGAAAGTTCTGTAGGTGAAGTCTGTCACATTCATATTTTCTCCCGTGGCAAACAAAAAGTGATTCTGGCAGAAGTGGTAGGGTTTAATGATGATTTAGTGATCCTCATGCCTTATACCAATATGCAGGATATTTCTCCCGGCAGTTTAGTAGAAGGGACGTCAAAGTCATTAGAAATCAAAATTGGACCATCCTTAATAGGGAAGGTGATAGATTCCCTGGGACATCCACTTGATGGAAGTCACTTACCGAATGGCTTAAGTACGACATATACAGAGCAAGATCCTCCCAATCCTTTATCAAGACCACCCATTAACGAAAAAATGGAGGTTGGTGTAAAAGCTATCGACAGCATGCTGACTGTAGGTAAAGGCCAAAGGGTCGGTATATTTGCTGGGAGTGGGGTAGGAAAAAGCACACTGCTTGGAATGATTGCCCGAAACACGAAAGCGGATTTAAATGTAATTGCGTTAATCGGTGAGCGGGGCAGGGAAGTAAGGGAATTTATTGAAAGAGATTTAGGAGAAGAAGGATTAAAGCGAACGATTGTAGTGGCAGCCACGTCTGATCAACCTGCACTAATGAGGATTAAAGGAGCCTTTACGGCTACTGCCATTGCGGAATATTTCAGGGATAAAGGAATGAACGTCATGCTCATGATGGATTCCGCGACACGTGTAGCGATGGCTCAGAGGGAAATCGGATTGGCGGTCGGTGAACCACCGACCACTAAAGGGTATACGCCATCTGTATTTGCTATTTTACCGAAACTATTAGAAAGAACAGGAACTAATGTACTCGGGAGCATTACAGCATTTTACACCGTGTTGGTAGATGGTGATGATTTAAATGAGCCTATTTCTGACACGGTCAGGGGGATATTGGATGGTCATATTGTGCTTGACCGTCAAATCGCAAATAGAGGTCAATATCCGGCTATCAATATTTTGAAAAGTGTGAGCAGGTTAATGAATCATCTGGCATCTAAGGAACATTTACATGCCGCTACGAGAATAAGAGAGTTATTAAGTACTTATATGAACTCTGAGGATCTTATCCAAATTGGTGCTTATAAAAAGGGTACTTCCCGTGAGGTTGATGAAGCCATCCAATACTATCCAGGTATCATCTCCTTCTTGAAACAGGGAGTATACGAACAGGTTTCTCTCCCTGCAAGTGTTGATGAACTTATAAAGCTATCGGAAAAAGGTGGATGAATCGAGTGAGTTATCAATACAGATTTCAACGTATTTTAACGTTAAAAGAAAAAGAAAAAGATGAAGTGCAAGAAATGTACAGGGGTTCCATTGAAAAGTTTGAAAAAGTTGCCGAGAAGCTTTATGAGTTTCTGAAAAAGAAAGAAAATCTCGAACAGCATCAAGAAACCAAGTTGCAAAATGGTTTATCTGTACAACATATTCGTCATCATCAACAGTTCATCACCAATCTTGAAAGAACCATTTCTTATTACCAGGACCTGGTGATACAAGCAAGGAACCGGATGAACTGGTGTGAAGAAAAACTTGTAGATATGAACGTAGAAGTAAAGAAATACGAAAAGATGAAGGAGAATGATCTCCATCGCTTTTTGCAAACGAATCAACAAGTGGAAAATAAACAATTAGATGAAGTATCAGTCGTTCAATATATGAAACGGGGAGTTAGGTGATTTCATGGCAAAGGTGATCGAAGAGGAATACAAAGAGCAGTCCAGTCGTTTCCAAAGAGTTGTGTTTATCATCTTCATTCCTCTCTTGTTTACTATAACCTTCGCTCTCGTAATCATGACAGTTGCAGGAATCAATGTATTTGAAAAAGCGCAATCATTCAGCTCGGACATCCCTTTTCTTGCTAATATCCTTCCTTCAAACGAAGCTCGGGAAGCAGACGAATTACATGAGCGAATGGTCTCTCTACAAGCTTCAATCGAAGATCAAGAGGCGAAAATTGCTCAGCTTCAAAATGAAGTAGATAAAAAAGACAGTGATAATGCACAACTGCAAGCAACCATACAGCAGCAAAAAGAAGAGCTTGAAGAGTTACGGCAGATTGGTGAAGAAAACAAACGGGCCTTTAAAGAGGTAGTCAATACATTTGAATCCATGTCAGCAAAGAGTGCTGCCCCTGTTCTGATGAAAATGGATGATGATGAGGCAATGAAGATTCTATCAAATATCAAACCTGATACGCTAGCAGATATTTTAGAAAAAATGCCCCCGGAGGATGCAGCCAGATACACGGAGCTACTCTCGACGGTGGAAAGATAGGCTAGGTCATGAGAGGAGGTGAAAAAGTGGAAATCGGAATAGGTACCCAAGCTCCCAACTCTCCCATGGGGATGAGAAAGGAATCAACGCATTCTAAGAAAGAAATGGATGGGTTTTCAAAACTTTTAGGATTTGTATCGAATCATGTGGTTGAAAGGGAAGAAGTAAAACAGCCCGAGACACTATCTCTTCTGGTTAGCCTGCAAGGTATCTTACGTGCAACAGAGGTTGGTGAAGTTGGATTATCAAGTGGGCAATTAGAAGACTTATCCCGATTAAAGGAATTTGACTTTGACCAAATCGCTGAAATAGTTGGTGTGGATAAAGAAACGGTCAAAACACTTTTCTCTGAGCTTCAATCCGCTCTTATTGGGACTGAGCAATCTTCGTCTTCATCAGGTGATAATGTAGAGGATCTTCATGAAATCCTGCTGGGAACGATGCAGTTGTTGCAATCCGCATTAAAAAATGAGGTGGGGGGCATAAGTGGAAAAGGGCCAGTGGAAGAAGTGACCAGACTTGTAAAGGTCATTGAACTTTTGGCAGCTAACCGTGACTTACTTGTGGTGGAAGCATCAAAAGCGTCCGAACTGAAAGAGATGATGAAGATGGTTCAAGCGGGTGTAGATCATTCCCTGACCAAGGAGTTTAATCAGGCGAAGGATTGGTCGAGGATATTAAAAGATGCTTTTCAACGCCAAGCACCTGTGCAAACAATGGAAAAGCAGTCTTCAACAGAAGGGGTCACAGTGGAAAAGAAAAGTATTCAACCGATTCAGGCAAGCCACATACACTTTGTTCTTCCGAAAACAGAATCCGTTTCCATGAGTCTCTCATCAGGAAATCGCTCCGTTCAATATGAACAATTCGTGAAAGAATTTCAGAATATCATAAGTAAATCTCAAATGGTGTCACAGCCGAACATGAGTAAGCTGTTAATCAAGCTGTACCCAGAGCAACTGGGCTCACTAAGGATTGAACTTCTACAACAAAACGGAGTGATGACCGCAAAAATATTAGCTTCAACGGCAACTGCGAAAGAAATGCTTGATTCTCAAATTCAAGGATTAAAGCATGCATTTACATCTCAGAACCTCCAAGTAGAGAAGATTGAAATCTCACAGGCGTTAACAGATGCTGAGCGGCAATCCAAAGGGCAGTCACAGCAACAGTCCTCACAACAGCAAAAGCAGAATCAGTCACATGGAGGAAGCGGGGAAGAAGAAACTCAATCCTTTAAGGATTATCTCGTAAATACCGAAATATAGGTGATAATATGACGAAAATCGATCCAAGCTTACTATATTCCACCCTCCAAACAAAACAGCGTGAAGGTGGAAAGGATATTATGGGAAAAGATGACTTCCTGAAAATCCTGATGACACAATTACAGAATCAAGACCCGTTGAATCCGATGCAGGACAAAGACTTCATCGCACAAATGGCTACCTTTTCATCATTGGAGCAGATGACGAACCTGACGAAAACAATGGAGAAATTTGTGGATAACCAAAGTCAATCACAATTGATCTCATACAATCAGTTTGTTGGCAAACAAGTGACATGGCATAAAATTATAGAATCAGAAGCGGGCGATGCACCCGAAATACAAGAAGGACAGGGAATCGTAAAAGGAGTCCGCTTTAAAGGTGACTCTGTTGAATTCATCATGGAGGACGGAACAATCCTGACTCCCGGGAATATTTCACAAGTGAATACGACGGATACCCCGGAAGCTTCTCTCGTTAATGCATCTTTATTAATAGGAAAGAACGTAACATGGAACAGTGAAGATGGAGAGATGAGCGGAATCGTTCAATCCGTTTCAAAGAAAGATTCACTTATTTGGTTTCATACAGAAGCAGGTGACAAAATTTCCAGTGATAAATTAATTAAAATCGAATCATAGGGAGTGGTTGTATGGAAAAGACATTCTTTCATCGTTCACCACAACCGATTGTACCAAATAAGACGAAAGCTATTTCTAAACCTTCAACATCATCATTTGCTTCCCAATTAGATAAGGCCGTTCAACATGTACCCCACATACAGATTAGCAAACATGCAATGGTAAGGATGGAGCAACGGGGAATCTCTATTTCTCAACAAACTTGGGAGAAGATAGGGTCGAAAATAAACGAAGCAAAATCGAAGGGTGTCGGGGATTCTCTGGTGATTCTGAAAGATGCCGCGTTAATCGTAAGCGCAAAAAACAAAACGGTGATCACAGCTTTGGACCGTGACGAAGCACATTCTCAGATTTTCACCAACATTAATGGAACGATATTAATAGATTCATAGGCTGGACCTTTTATGGAGGCCTGTAGCTGTGGACTGATTGAAGCAGCTAATAAGAAAGGGGAAAAATCATGCTACGTTCAATGTATTCGGGTATCAGTGGAATGAAAAACTTTCAAACAAAACTGGATGTAATCGGAAATAATATTGCTAATGTAAATACGTACGGGTATAAAAAAGGGCGTGTCACATTCCAGGATTTAATGAACCAAACCGTTTCTGGTGCGAGTAGAGCAACTGAAAACCGTGGAGGTCAAAATGCAAAGCAAGTAGGTCTTGGGGCATCTCTGTCGTCCATTGATACGATTCAAACTCAAGGAAGTCTGCAGACAACAGGCAGATCCTTGGATGTAGCCATCTCGGGTGACGGATTTTTTGTTGTGAGACAAGGAAATAACGAAATGTTTACCCGTGCCGGGAACTTTTATTTAGATTCAAACGGAAACCTTGTGACAGGTCAAGGAAATCTTGTACAGGGGTATCCGGTTACTAATGACGGTGCAGTCAATCAGAGTGGGGCGACTGATATCAAAATTGATACTAATACCACAATGGCACCACAGGCTACGAGCAAGGCCGCTTATAATGGGAACTTAAAGTCTAGTGCCGTCGATGGTACTGTAGTGGAGCTTGAAACGAAAGTGAAGGATTCACTAGGTAAAGATATTAGTATTAAGTTAGTAATGGAGAAATCCGGTCAAAATCAATGGGGAGTTACAATATCCAGTCTGACCGATGACGTTACAGTCGCCAATGGTCAAGATACCGTTTTGAATTTTGACGAAGAAGGGAAATCAACTTCTCAGGTGCCTTTCCCTATAGTTTTAAATAATCAAACTGGTGCAAATCCTACCCAAACAATCGATCTGGATTTCTCCAAGATCACTCAGTTCGATAGCTCATCCTCCGCTAATGTAGATACTGTTGACGGAAACTCAGAAGGGTACCTTGAAAGCTTCAACATAGGTTCTTCCGGTGAAGTGAATGGGGTATTTTCCAATGGTGAAGTGAGAGTTTTAAGTCAACTGGCATTAGCTACTTTTTCTAATCCGGGTGGGTTGACGAAAGCCGGCAATAATCTGTTCCAGGCTTCAAACAACTCAGGCCTTCCGAACCAGGGGCTAGCTGGAGAGGGAAGAGGGGCACTTCAGTCTGGTGCCCTCGAAATGTCCAACGTGGACCTATCCGAAGAATTCACTGAAATGATCACGGCTCAGCGTGGTTTCCAGGCAAATACACGTATTATCACAACGTCGGATGAAATCCTGCAAGAGCTTATAAACTTGAAACGTTAATTCGTTAAAAAGGGAGGAAGGGACTGACATCTAACAGATTTTACCTTAGATTGGGGGATGGATGTCAGTCCTGAAATTTATGATCACGTTAACCAGACTGAATGGAAAGTCATTTACGTTGAATGCTTTATACATAGAAACAGTAGAAGCGTTTCCGGACACTACGATTCTATTAACAAATGGCAGACGATATGTTGTGAAAGAAACAGTGGATGAGGTTGACTCCCTTACACTTTCTTTCTTTCAAAAAGCAAATTTACTCAGCATGCCCCATGAGGGAGGGAGTATCAGTTGAAGAGTAAAGCCCTGACAATCATGATGATCCTGTTGGTTACGATTACACTTGTCGGTGTGATTGCGTTAGTTGTCATTCTGAAGTTTTCAGGTGATGAAGAAGCGAAAGAGCCTTCCATAGAAGAAGTGATTGAAAACTCGGTGGACATACCTGAGACGACAACCAATTTAATGAGTAATGATTTCATTCGTATTTCCTTTAAGATTCAAACAGATAGTAAAAAAGCAAAAAGTGAGTTGGAAAAGAGAGATTTTCAAGTGAATAACATCATCATAGAAGAGCTTTCAGAATTGAAAGCAGAAGAACTGCAAGGGAAAAAAGGAAAAGAAATGATCGAAACGAAGGTTAAAGACAAGGTAAACTCCCTTATGCAAGAAGGAATGGTAGAAAAAGTCTATATCACCTCTATGATGATTCAATAAGAAAGATATTATGAGTGTTTGGAGGTGAAGTGGTGGCGAGTGAAATTTTATCTCAAAGTGAAATCGATGCTCTCTTGTCAGCTCTCAATACAGGAGAGATGAGTGCAGATGATTTCAAAAAAGAAGAAGAAGAGAAAAAAGTGAAAGTGTATGATTTTAAGAGAGCTTTACGGTTTTCTAAAGATCAAATTCGAAGTTTAACGAGAATACATGAAAACTTCGCCCGGATCTTGACTACATATTTCTCTGCTCAATTAAGAACTTATGTTCAAATAAATGTTGCTTCTGCTGACCAAATCCCATACGAAGAATTTATCCGTTCCGTTCCGAAAATGACCATCTTAAACGTATATGAATTACCACCATTGGATGGAAGGATCCTTATGGAAATCAACCCGAATATTGCTTATTCGATGATGGATCGGGTGATGGGTGGAAGGGGAGTCAGCGTTAATAAAGTAGAGAATTTAACCGAAATTGAAACGAGAATTATGAGTCAGCTCTTTGAACGGGCGTTTGAGAATTTAAGGGAAGCCTGGAGCACTGTGGCTGATGTAGATCCACTTTTTGCGGAATTTGAAGTGAACCCGCAATTTCTTCAAATGGTGTCACCAAATGAAACGGTTGTGGTTATTTCATTAAACACAACGATTGGTGAAACAAGTGGAATGATTAACATCTGCATTCCACACGTTGTACTGGAGCCGATCCTTCCTAAATTATCAGGAAGTTATTGGATGGAAAGCAAACGTAAAGAGAGCAAGCCGGAAGAAACGGCACATCTAGAAAGAAGAATCAAGAAAGCCCAAGTGCCGATAGTGGCTGAATTAGGACGTTCTGATATTTCAATTGAAGAGTTCCTTATGCTGGATATTGGTGATGTAATCGAAATGAACACCCGAATCGATGATCCATTAACGATCAGAGTGGGTGATATTCCTAAATTTACAGCTCAGCCAGGGAAGTCAAATAAGAAACTGGCCGTTCAAATTTTAGATTCGTTGAAGGGGGGAGACGACGATGATGAGTGATGATATGTTATCACAAGATGAAATTGATGCGTTGCTTCGTGGTTCTGCAGAACCTGAAGAGGAAACAGAAGAGCGCAAAGAGATAAATAGCAATGATTACATTAGTTCTATGGAAGAGGATGCTTTAGGTGAAATCGGGAACATCTCCTTTGGGAGTTCGGCAACGGCTTTATCCACGTTGCTCAATCAGAAGGTTGAGATAACGACCCCTAAAGTAATGATCATTGATAAAAATTATTTAGAAGAGGAATTTCCTCATCCTTATGTCGCCATTCAAGTTCAATATACTGAAGGATTTTCAGGAGTGAACCTGCTGGTGATCAAACAATCAGATGCATCCATCATCGCTGACTTGATGCTTGGTGGAGATGGAAGGAACCCATCCAGTGATTTGGGGGAAATCCAGCTTAGTGCGGTTCAAGAGGCAATGAATCAAATGATGGGTTCTGCTGCAACCTCCATGTCTACGGTTTTCAGTAAGAAAGTGGATATTTCACCACCTTCCATCGATTTGATGTACATACCTCAAGGAGAGGGAGAAGAAAACCTTCCTGATCAAGATCTATTAGTAAAAGTATCATTCTCATTGAAAATCGGAGATCTCATTGATTCGAGCATCATGCAGCTCTTGCCCTTAAGTTTTGCCAAGAGTTTGGTAGATGAATTAATGAATGGTGGAGCTACTGACGAAGTTGCAGCAACGGTTACACCGACCGTGGAACTTCCTGCTGCTCCACAAGCAGAGCCGAATAGCGGTATGTATGAGGAACCTGTCCGTGTTTCCCATCCGCACGCGTCTCCTCAGCATTTGGGGGGGCAAGGGGTGCATGGAGAAACCGTAAATGTACAACCGGCTACATTTAGTCATTTTGAACCGACAACATTGGGACAACAGGAAACAAAAAATTTGAATATGCTACTAGACATTCCCTTGCAGGTTACGGTAGAGCTCGGAAGGACGAACCGATCAGTCAGGGACATACTCGAGTTATCGTCTGGTTCCATAATAGAGCTTGATAAATTAGCGGGAGAACCGGTTGATATCCTTGTAAACAGTCAATTGATGGCTAAAGGGGAAGTAGTAGTGATAGATGAGAACTTTGGTGTCAGAATTACGGACATTGTAAGTCAAAGTGATCGTATTAAAAAACTTAAATAACTTAGACGATGATGGAGGATGACGATAATGGCTAATAAAATTCTAATTGTAGATGATGCGGCTTTTATGAGAATGATGATTAAAGATATTTTGACGAAAAATGGGTTTGATGTAGTAGGAGAGGCAGCCGATGGAAGTCAAGCTGTTGATAAATACAAGGAACTGAAACCAGACCTTGTCACCATGGATATTACGATGCCGGAAAAAGACGGTATTGCAGCTCTGAAGGAAATCAAAGCAGTTGACGCCGGTGCGAAAATCATTATGTGCTCTGCAATGGGTCAACAAGCAATGGTGATTGATGCCATACAAGCGGGTGCAAAGGATTTTATCGTTAAACCATTCCAGGCCGATCGTGTAATCGAAGCCATTCAGAAAGCTCTAGGCTAACAGATTAGTAAGAAGGTGCATGTATTGAAGAAGATTCAAATTATAGTGAGTCTTATTGTTTTTATCATTACTGCAAATGCTGTGAATGTAACAGCATTTGCAGAAGTGAATAATGTCAAGGACTGCATAGAACATCCAGAGAAATGCAATGAGCAGCAAAATGATGAGGCTGACACCTCAGGCGCAGCTACCTCGGTTACTTTTTTGGATTATTTTAAAATGATCGTTGCTCTTATCTTTGTAGTTGCTCTCATATATTTTTTGTTGAAATTTATCAATCAAAAAGGAAGGTCCTTTCAACAAACGAAATTAATCAATCATTTAGGTGGAACGCCCCTCGGGGGAAATCGTTCTGTCCAAATTGTTAAGGTAGGCAAACAAGTACTGGTACTTGGTGTAGGAGAAGATATTCAGCTATTGAAAGAGATTCAGGATGAAAAAGAAAAAGAAGAGATACTATCCTTTTATCAGGACGCTCAATATCCTGATGCCAAAACAGCCGTTTCCAGTTGGTTAACAAAGGTAAAAGGTCCTTCTCAATCCTCTGATACAAGTTCATTTCAATCACAGTTGAAATCACAATTGGAGGAAATGAAAAAGGGAAGAAAAAAGATGTTCAAGGATCTAAAGAAAGAGGAGAATCATTCCGATGAATGAATTCATGGAGTTTTTTAATAGTAGTTCTGCAGATAATGTATCGACAAGTGTTAAGCTGCTATTACTATTTACCGTCCTTTCACTGGCACCCAGTATTCTGATTTTAATGACATCTTTTACCAGGATCATGATTGTCCTATCTTTTGTCAGGACTTCTCTTGCCACACAACAAATGCCGCCGAATCAGGTATTGATTGGAATTTCTTTATTTCTTACATTTTTCATCATGGCTCCAACTTTTCAAGAGGTAAACGATGAAGCATTGACCCCTCTTTTTAATGAAGAGATTAATCTTGAAGAAGCTTACGACAAGGCTTCGATCCCGTTTAAAGAATTTATGAGTAAGCACACAAGACAAAAGGATTTAGAGTTGTTCTTACAATACTCCGGGGCTGAACCACCCGATTCTGTGGAAGACATTCCTCTTACATCCTTGGTACCGGCATTCGCGTTAAGTGAAATTAAGACGGCTTTTCAAATAGGATTTATGATTTTTATTCCTTTCTTAGTCATCGACATGGTGGTAGCGAGTGTCTTGATGTCCATGGGGATGATGATGCTCCCTCCTGTTATGATTTCATTGCCTTTCAAGATTTTACTGTTTGTGTTAGTGGATGGCTGGTATTTAGTAATAAAATCTCTTTTACAAAGTTTTTAAGTAGGTGAGTTTCAATGAATGCTGAATCTGTTATCGCGATCGCGGAGCGTGGAATATATGTAACCCTCATCGTTTCCGCTCCATTACTGCTGTTGGCCCTTATAGTAGGGTTGATCGTCAGTATATTTCAAGCAACAACACAAATACAGGAACAAACTCTTGCATTTATTCCTAAAATCGTGGCGGTCTTGGTCGGGATTGTTTTCTTTGGGCCTTGGATGTTAACGAAGCTTGTGACGTATACCTCACAAATCTTCTCAGATTTAACAAGGTTCGTAGGGTAAGAGAATGGAAGAGCTTGTACCCATTCTATCGGTTTATTTACTAGTGTTTGTTAGGGTTTCGGCTTTTTTTGTTACGATGCCCCTGTTTTCATACCGTAACATACCTGCACAACATCGGATCGCTTTCTCGGTGGTACTCTCCTGGGTCATGTATTATACGATGGAATCCACGGCATTTGAAATCAACGGCCATTATTTTTTGTTGATCATGAAAGAAGCCATGATCGGACTTCTCATCGGTTTTGTTGCCTATATGATTGTGACGGCCATCCAGATAGCCGGAGGGTTTATAGACTTTCAAATGGGGTTTGCCATTGCTAATGTGATCGATCCCCAAACAGGAGCACAAAGCCCTTTGATGGGTCAATATCTATATACATTTGCGCTTCTTTTATTGCTTGCTCTTGATGGTCATCACCTGCTCCTCGATGGAATTTTTTATAGTTATCAGCTGATCCCGATTGATAGCCCATGGATACCCTTTGGAGATGAGAGATTAATCGACTATGTTATGAAATCTTTTAACTCGATGTTCATCATTGCTTTTCAAATGTCGATTCCTGTTGTCGCAACGCTGTTCCTTGTGGATGTGGCCTTGGGGATTGTGGCTCGTACTGTACCGCAGTTAAACGTCTTCGTCGTAGGGTTTCCTATCAAGATTGCCGTTGCATTTATCGTGCTGTTCATTGTAATGGGCGTGATGTTTGCTGTCATGCAGCAGCTTTTTGAAATGATGTTCGTGACCATGAGAGATTTAATGAAAATTATTGGAGGCACATAAATTGAAGTGGCTATCATTAGACCTACAGTTTTTCAGTGGGGAAAAGACGGAGAAAGCGACTCCAAAAAAAAGGGATGACGCGCGGAAAAAAGGACAAACAGCAAAAAGCCAGGATGTGAATACAGCAATCATCCTTCTTGCCGTTTTTTTATTCCTTACGTTCAGTGCTTCATATATCGGGAATATTGTGTTCGATCTCTTTAATCAAACCTTTCAGGAATACATGCTGATGGAACTGACAGAGAATACAGTTCAAGTCATAACCATGGATATTATGAAAGAACTTGCATTGCTTCTCGGTCCGATTATGTTAGTGGCCTTACTTGCCGGGTTGGTTTCGAATTATATTCAAGTAGGGGTCATGTTTACGACTAAGCCGCTTGAGCCGAAGCTTGAAAAGATTGATCCCATTAAAGGGTTTAAGCGTATCTTCTCTTTAAGAGCAATCGTTGAACTATTAAAATCCATTCTGAAAATTTCCTTCGTAGGTGCGATCACGTTTGTCATTCTCTGGAAGAATATTGATCAAGTGTTAAGCTTATCGTTTAAGTCAGTGGGGGATTCATTAGCGACGATGGCGAGCTTAACTGTACAAATGGGAATCGCTGCTTCACTGGCGCTACTATTCTTATCACTATTCGATTTCCTTTATCAGAAATATGATTTTGAAAAAAATATTCGAATGTCAAAGCAGGATCTAAAAGATGAACATAAAAACATCGAGGGTGATCCGCTGATTAAATCCAAAATTAAGCAGAGACAGCGTGAAATGGCCATGAGACGCATGATGCAGGAAGTTCCGGAAGCGGATGTGGTGATTACAAACCCTACTCACTTTGCCATTGCACTTAAATACGATGAGAATAAAATGGATGCGCCTTATGTAGTGGCGAAAGGCGTTGATTATCTAGCACAGAAGATTAAATATATCGCCAATGAAAACGACGTGGTGATGGTGGAAAATCGTCCTTTAGCCCGGTCCCTTTATGACTCGGCTGAAATAGGCGATGCCGTTCCGGAAGAGTTTTTCAAAGCAGTTGCAGAAATTTTAGCTTATGTTTACCGAATAAAAAATCAAATGTAAGCAGTTAGGAGAGAAACAATGTCAGCAAGAGATTTATCCGTACTAGCCAGTGTCATATTAATCGTTGCCATGCTTATCATCCCGTTCCCATCCTGGTTATTAAGCTTATTGATCATCGTTAATATTTCACTTGCACTCCTTGTACTCCTAACCACGATGAATATGAATGAACCATTGCAATTTTCTATATTTCCTTCCCTATTATTATTGTTAACACTTTTTCGATTAGGTCTAAATGTTTCCACAACGAGATCGATCCTTAGTAAAGGTGAAGCAGGGGACGTTGTGGAAACCTTTGGAACATTCGTTGTAGGAGGAAATATTCTCGTCGGTCTCGTAGTATTCATCATCCTCATCGTGATCCAATTTATTGTCATAACAAAAGGGTCTGAGCGTGTGTCCGAGGTTGCGGCAAGATTTACACTTGACGCGATGCCCGGTAAGCAGATGAGTATAGATGCCGATTTGAATGCCGGGATGATTTCAGAGCATGATGCCAGAAATCGCCGGGAAAAAGTAGGTCGGGAAGCAGATTTCTATGGTGCCATGGACGGGGCATCTAAGTTTGTTAAGGGAGATGCCATAGCAGGAATTGTCATTGTCATGATCAATTTAATCTTCGGTATTATTATCGGCATGACACAACAAGGGCTGCCTATCGCCGAAGCGGCAACCCGTTACTCCTTACTTACAGTCGGAGACGGAATCGTCAGCCAGATTCCTGCCCTATTGATCTCAACAGCCACGGGCATCGTGGTAACAAGAGCGGCATCTGAAGGGAATCTTGGACAGGATATCATGAATCAGCTACTGGCTTATCCTGCGATGCTGTATGTAGCTGCCTTCACGATTTTCATGCTGGGTGTAGCAACTCCTATTAATGATATCTTAACCATTCCAGTGGCAGCCCTTATGGGGATAGGAGCCTTCATGCTTTCACGATCACCTAAGGAAACTGAATCTGACATGATGGAAATGGAAGAAGAAGTAGAGCAGGACGAAATGAAAAGTCCGGAGAGCGTCGTGAACTTACTGAATGTCGATCCCATTGAATTTGAGTTCGGATATGGTCTGATTCCCCTTGCCGATACGAATCAGGGAGGAGATCTCCTTGACCGGATTGTAATGATACGACGTCAATTAGCGATAGAGCTGGGGCTGGTCATACCTGTAGTGAGGATCCGGGACAATATACAACTTCAACCGAATGAATACCGCTTGAAAATAAAAGGCAATGAGATGGCTCGTGGAGAGCTTTTGCTTGATCATTATTTAGCCATGAGTCCAGGTGTGGAGGATGATTCGATTGAGGGAATTGATACAATCGAGCCATCATTCGGTCTTCCGGCTAAATGGATTTCAGAAGAAATGAAAGAGCAGGCAGAAATATTCGGATATACGGTTGTGGATCCGCCGTCAGTGGTGTCAACCCACATAACCGAAATGATTAAAACAAATGCTCATGAGCTACTGGGCAGACAGGAGACGAAACAGCTCATAGATCACCTGCAGGAATCCTACCCGATATTAGTGGAAGAAGTGACACCGAATCCTTTAACAGTAGGTGAAGTACAAAAAGTATTAGCCAAGTTGTTAAAGGAAAATGTGTCTATCAGAAACTTGCCGATTATTTTTGAAACACTTGCTGACTATGCCAAAATGAGTTCAGATACAGATCTTTTAGCTGAATATGTCAGGCAATCGTTGGCTAGACAAATTACCAGTCAATATGTCCAAGGAGATGCTTCCTTAAAGGTTGTGACTATGGCAGGAAAGGTTGAAAAATTGATTGCCGACGCCATTCAACAAACGGAACATGGAAATTATTTATCCATGGATCCAAATGATTCTCAAGGAATCCTGGAGGCAGTCGCATCTCAAGTGGAACAGTTGTCCCTTATGGAGGAGTCACCGATTATTCTGTGTTCCCCTGCTGTGAGAATGTACGTAAGACAATTAACAGAAAGGTATTTTCCACAAGTACCGATCATTTCATATAACGAATTAGAAGCAAATGTAGAAGTACAAAGTTTAGGGGTGGTGAATCTCGGATGAAAGTAAAGAAATATGCAGCACCTTCCATGAATGAGGCAATGAAAAAGGTCAGAGCTGAATTAGGGGATGATGCCGTCATACTAAACTCTAAAGTAGCATATACGGGTGGTTTCATGGGGTTATTCAAAAAGAAAATGATTGAAGTCATTGCTGCCATTGATCCAGAGGTTGAAAGTGAAAAGATAGAGATGAGTAGAATGAAAGCAAAATCTGCACCAATCGCTCATTCTTCTCCACCCGAAAAAAAATACGAAGTTCCTAATAAATCGGTAGAGTCAGAATTAAAAGAACTAAAACAAATGATTTCTACTATTAAATCAAAAAATCAATTCGAGAAATTCGCTGAAGATGTTCAAGAAATCTTGCTATTTCTCAAAAATCATGACATTAGTGATACCACTCTCTTCCGGTTGGGGGACTATCTAGAAGAGAGAATCAAGAGTGGATTTCTTCCAGGGAACAATCGAAACGAATGGGCTAGACAGGAAGTCAAACATTTTCTGGAGGGTCTTCTGAAAGGAATCGCTTTGGGTGGTATGAGTTACAAGAAGAAATACATTAACGTGATAGGCCCAACGGGTGTGGGGAAAACAACTACTCTAGCGAAAATGGCGGCTGAAGCAGTCATAGAGAAACGGATGAAAATAGCTTTCATCACCACGGATACGTATCGTATTGCAGCGATCGAGCAACTAAAGACATATGCAGGTCTGTTGAATGTTCCAGTAGAAGTTGTCTATAAAATAGAAGACTTTAAAAAAGCAATCGATAAATTCCAGGACTACGACCATGTTTTCATTGATACTGCAGGCAGGAATTTCAGAGAAAAGAAATATGTAGAGGATTTGCGGGGAATTATTGACTTTGACCACCAGATGGAGACGTTTCTGGTTCTTTCCCTGACGAGCAAGGAGAGGGATATGGAGGAAATCATTTCACAGTTTTCTTCTATTGACATTGATCGGTTCATTTTCACGAAATTAGATGAAACATCCAGTTACGGTTCTATGATCAATATGATGACAGAGGTCAAGATAGGTGCATCTTATGTAACGATCGGTCAGGATGTACCGGAGGATATTACCGAGGTGAATGTGGAAGAAATAGGTCATTTACTAATGAAAGGATTTCAATATGAGAGATCAAGCATATAACCTAAGGCGGAAAATGGTCAATGGCGACTCTTCCCCCGCTAAAACGATGGCAATAGTAAGCGGAAAGGGTGGGGTTGGTAAATCGAATATCTCCACTAACCTTTCTGTTTTGCTTGGTAAAGAAAATAAGAAAGTATTATTAGTTGACCTGGATATCGGCATGGGAAATATTCATATTTTACTAGGAAGTCATCATTCTTACTCAATCATGGATTATATTGAGGAAAAAGAACTAGATATCGACACGATTATATGTGAAAATGTTCATGGTATCTCTTACATAAGTGGGGGGAATGGTCTTAAGAATATCGTGGAGTGGCAGGATAAGCAGATAGAACGGTTCTTTGAAGTGATGAAACATATAGTTCAAAAGTATGATTACATTCTTTTTGATATGGGTGCAGGAGCTACGAAAGAAACGTTGGAATTTCTCTTGGCGATGGATGAAATCATTGTTGTCACGACACCTGAACCTACCTCGATTACAGATGCTTACTCGATGATGAAATATATTTATATGAGGGATCAAGAGAAACCGTTCTATCTGATATGTAATCGGGCGGAATTCAAGAAGGAAGGTCTTGAAACGATTACGAGATTACAAGAAACGGTGAGGAAATTCCTTCATAAGGAGATCGTTTCTTTAGGGGTCTTACCTGAAGATTCAACGGTCAGGAAGGCGGTCATTCATCAAAGACCCATAGTCGTCGGATACCCTGCTTCAGCCATGACCTTAAGTCTTCGTACAATGTTACATCAAATTGTCGGGGGACCTTTTCGACCAGTGAGTAATCAGACAGGTTTTTTAAAGAGTATGAGAAATTTATTTTTTGGGAGGTAAAATTCCTGAATGAAAAAAGTTCTAGTTGTAGATGATTCAGCATTTATGAGAAAACTTATTGGTGATTTTCTAACAGCCTCCAAACAGCTAGAAGTGATAGGAATTGCTAGAAATGGTGAAGACGCGATCTCAAAAATTAAAAAACTCCGTCCTGACGTCGTGACCCTTGACGTGGAAATGCCAAAGATGAATGGAATAGAAGCCTTAAGGAGAATCATGGGGGAATGTCCGTTGCCTGTTGTGATGCTCTCATCTACAACCAAAGAGGGGGCGGAGGAAACCGTCAAAGCCATGGAGCTTGGAGCTGTTGATTTTATCGCGAAACCTTCAGGAACCATTTCATTGGACCTTCATAAAGTTCAAGATGAAATGGTTGAAAAAGTAATATCGGCAAGCAAGGTGAATATGACGAAAATAACCAGCGCTTTTCGAAAAAGGACAGAGTCGGTAGATTCAAGTGAACCTGCTAAAGGAGCGGTACGAACGTTACCTTCTGACCTGAAATGGACAAGGGATTCACGGAAATTGGTCCTTATAGGAACATCAACAGGAGGTCCGCGCGCTTTACAGCAGGTGCTGACAGAATTATCTCCTCAACTGGATGCACCAGTGGTAGTGGTACAGCACATGCCACCGGGCTTTACCAACTCACTGGCCAATCGGTTAGATGGTCAATCCGAAATTAAAGTGAAGGAAGCGGAGCATGAAGAAATTCTCCAAAAAGGAACAGCATATATCGCACCGGGTGGTTTTCATACAAAGGTGGTCGAGCATGGAGCACATCTAGCCTTTGAATTATCAAAGGAAGAAGCACCACGAAATGGTCACAGACCTTCCGTGGACGTATTGTTCGAATCCGCAAGCTTGATTCCGAATTATGGAAAAATAGCTGTCATAATGACAGGGATGGGCTCCGATGGCTCTGAGGGATTGATCAAGCTGAAAGAAACAGGCGAAGTGAGGGCCATTGCAGAATCAAAAGAGACTTGTATTGTGTTTGGAATGCCGAAGTCGGCTATCGCTACAAATTTAGTGGACAGCGTGGAACATATCGAGGATATTTCTCAATCTATTATGAAGTACATGTTGTAGAGAGGTGTGGAGCACATGGAATTGAGTCAATATTTAGAAGTTTTTATAGAAGAGAGTAAGGAAAATCTACAAACCTGTAATGAGCAATTACTGGAATTGGAGAAAAACCCTGAAAACCTGGCGATTGTTAATGAAATTTTTCGTTCAGCTCACACGTTAAAAGGAATGTCTGCAACGATGGGGTACGAAGATTTGGCAAACCTTACCCATAAAATGGAGAATGTTCTGGATGCTATACGTAATGAAAAAATTAAAGTGACACCAGAGATATTGGATGTAGTGTTTAAATCCGTTGACGACCTGGAAGCAATGGTGTTTTCTATCGCGGAGGGCGGAGATGGGAAACGGGACGTGACAGAAGTAGTCACCCTCCTCCAAGCAATTGAAAAGGGTGAAAGTTTACAATCAGCAAGTAATGAAGCTGCCGCAACCATAGCGCCTGAAATACATACATTGTCCATGAAGTACGAAGCATTTGAACAAACCGTTATTCAGCAATCCTACGAGCAGGGTTTCCGATGCTTTGAAATTACCGTTTCCTTGCGGGATGATTGTCTGTTAAAAGCAGCAAGAGTATATATGGTTTTCGAAGTGCTGGAAAAACTCGGAGAAGTCATTAAGTCTTTCCCTACTGTCGATCAGCTGGAAGAAGAACAGTTCGATCAATCCTTTGTTATAGCTGTTGTGTCAAAAGAGGATGCAAGTGACATAGAAAAGAGTATACGTAACGTCTCTGAGGTTGAAGAAGTCACGTTAATGGAACTGTCCTCACATCATATTCACAATAAAGAAATGAATGCAATGGAGGAACAGTCACCAGTTGCAGTTGTAAGAGAACAGGAAGACATGATACCTAAAGAAACAAATAAAACATCAAAACAATTGAATCCATCGAGCAAAACGATACGTGTAAACATTGAGCGACTGGATGTACTGATGAACCTTTTTGAAGAACTTGTCATAGATAGAGGCAGATTGGAACAAATCTCAAAAGATTTAAATAATCCGGAATTAAATGAAACGGTTGAAAGAATGACGCGGATTTCCGGAGACTTACAAAGCATCATCCTCACTATGCGGATGGTTCCTGTGGAAACGGTATTTAACCGCTTTCCCCGCATGGTAAGACAACTTGCAAGGGATTTAAATAAGAAAATTGAATTAGAAATCATAGGGGCGGAGACAGAACTTGATCGGACGGTGATCGATGAAATCGGAGATCCACTCGTCCACTTAATTCGTAATGCCCTGGATCACGGAATTGAAATGCCTGATATTCGCTCGAAAAATGGTAAGCCTGAGCAAGGGACAGTCAAGCTGAAAGCCTATCATAGCGGAAATCATGTATTTATTGAACTTGAAGATGATGGTGCAGGTATTAATAAACAGCGAGTGATGGAGAAAGCGATTCAAAAAGGAATTGTATCAGAAGAAGTGGCGCAAACCTTATCCGATCGACAAATCTATGAACTTATCCTGGCGTCAGGTTTTTCAACAGCTGACCAAATCTCAGACATCTCTGGTAGAGGTGTTGGATTGGATGTAGTTAAAGCGACGATCGAGTCATTAGGTGGTGCCATTACAATCGACTCCAGTGCTGGTCAAGGATCATTGTTTTCTATTCAATTGCCATTAACCTTATCGATTATTTCTGTGATGCTTGTTGAGATTGAAGCTGAGAAATACGCAATCCCCCTTTCTTCCATTATCGAGACGGCCATAGTCAAAAAAGAAGAGATCATGAATGCACATAATCAAAGAGTGATAGATTTCAGAGGCAAGGTGGTTCCTTTGTTATTCCTGGAGGATGTATTCGAAGTTCCTAAAGATTCAAAGGATGAAGAGTATTATTCTGTCGTAGTTGTCCGCAAAGGAGAAAAAATGGCAGGTTTAGTAGTGGATTCATTCATTGGTCAACAGGAAATCGTGCTGAAATCTTTAGGGAATTATCTTAATGATGTATTTGCCATTTCGGGTGCTACCATATTGGGTGATGGGCAGGTAGCACTGATTGTTGATTGCAATGCATTGATTAAATAGGAGGTAAGGGAAATGAGTGTAGTGTCAGAGACGATGGAAGACCTAAAGTTGATCGTATTCCAATTGGTGGATAAGGAATATGCCATTCCTGTCGATCAGGTCAGATCAATTGAGAAGCCACAGCATATAACGAGAGTGCCTAGAACGCCTTCCTATGTTAAAGGTGTAATAAATTTACGTGGTGTCGTAACCCCCATCATCGATTTAAGAAGCCGGTTCGATTTACCCTCTTCTGTGCCAACCGAGAGCACCCGTGTGATTATCGTTGGTTTAGATGATAAAGAAGTAGGGTTTATCGTCGATGCGGCAAATGATGTGTTGGATGTAGAGAGAGAAACGATTGAACCTTCACCGGAGGTTGTCGGGGTAGTAGAAGCAGAGTACATTGGTGGAGTAGTAAAGCAAAATAAACGATTATTGATTCTACTTCATTTAGACAAAATACTGCAATCCATCTAAGGAGAACAGATACGAATGGGTTATGAGAAGAAAATATCGTCAATGCACTTAGATATTTTGAGAGAAATTGGAAATATTGGAGCGGGGCATGCAGCAACTGCCCTCTCTACTCTTCTGGATAAAAAAATTGACATGAAGGTACCTAGTGTCCAGGTTGTTACATTCGATGAAATGATGGACATGGCAGGAGGACCGGATAATGTTGTCGTAAGTGTGTTCTTAAGAATTGAAGGGGATGCACCGGGAAGTATGTTTTTTTTATTGCCACTTGAACAAGCTTCTACTTATATTCGAACAATGATACAGGATCGCTCGTTTTCCTTTAGTGAACCACCGTATTCAGAATTAGGTTTATCAGCCATGCAAGAGTTGGGGAATATTCTCTCAGGTTCTTATTTGTCTTCCTTATCCGACTTTACGAGACTTAAGCTGTTACCTTCTGTTCCCGCTTTATCTGTAGATATGGCTGGTGCCATTATCGGTTTCGGTTTACTGGAAATTTCTCAGGTAAGTGATTATGCGATTGTCATAGATACAGCCTTAAAAGAAGAAGAATTTGAGGAATCGGAAAGTATCAAAGGTCACTTCTTCCTCTTACCGGATCCCGATTCATTTGAAATCATCTTCCAATCCCTCGGTGTGAAGCTATGATTGAAGTGAACACAGTGGTAAGGGTGGGGATTGCAGATATGAATATCGTTAGTAAGGGAAGTTCAATTCGTACATCGGGATTAGGTTCTTGCATTGGGGTGGTATTATACGATGAGCTTATCAAATTGGCTGGTATGGTCCACGTCATGCTCCCTCATTCATCATTAGGGAAAGAGCCTTCCATGAAATTAGCTAAATATGCAGACACTGGAATAGATGAACTCATCCGACAACTGGGAAAACGGGGTGCGAAAGTTGAAAGACTTAAGTGCAAAATGGCTGGCGGTGCACAAATGTTTCAATTCAAATCAAAAAGCGATGTGATGAGAATTGGCCCAAGGAATGCTGAAGCGGTCAAAGAGGCTCTCTTGAAGCACCGAGTGCCAATTGTTGCAGAGGATTTGGGTGGTAATAAAGGGAGAACCATCGAATTCTTCACGTCGACCGGGATCCTTCATGTTCGCACGGTAAATGAAGGAACAAGAGAATTATGAGTCAATGAAGAGTTTCAAGGAGTAACAGGAAAGATCCACTCGTTTTCTCATACCATGGAGTTCTATACCTTAATGCAAATTTTAAGGAAGAAAATAGTAAGCAAGGAGGATTCATATGTCTCAGCAACCCCCTCGAACAGATGAACAACTATATTGGGAGAAATGGATTAACAGTCGTGATACCCAGGCAGGTGACATGCTAGTAAAGAAATACATGCCCCTTGTGTCGTATCATGTTCAGAGAATTTCCGTTGGGCTGCCAAGAAACGTCTCGAGAGAAGATATAAAGAGTCTTGGGTTGATGGGTTTACTGGATGCACTTCAGAAGTTTGATCCAACAAGAGATCTGAAGTTCGATACATATGCTTCGTTCAGAGTCCGGGGAGCCATCCTCGACGGACTGAGAAAAGAAGACTGGCTACCAAGATCAACAAGAGACAGGGCGAAGAAAATCGAAGCCAAAACAGTAGAGCTGGAACAAATTTTATTACGCCACGTGACCGCAGAGGAAGTGGCAGCCTCATTAGAAATGGCTCCTGAAGAAGTATATCAAACCACCAATGAACATTTCTTTGCCAATGTCCTTTCCATGGATGAGCAACTAACCGATGAAGATCATGACTCTCAAAGCTATTCTATTAAAGATGATAAGACGATCACACCTGAGGAAGAAGTGCTGAAAGGTGAAAGGGTAACAGAGTTAGAGAAAACGATTCTGACGCTTTCTGATAAAGAACAGCTTGTGTTAAGCTTATTTTATAAAGAGGAATTAACTTTGACGGAAATCGGGGAAGTCATGAAACTGTCAACCTCACGAATTTCACAAATACATTCCAAGGCCATTTTTAAACTGCGCAATTTATTAGGCTCTTGAACCAACGCTATTGATTATCGGTGCAGTCAATGAGCACAAACCATAGATATTGATGGACTGTTCCCACGAAATACGTATAATGGAGCAGTCCTTTTATATAATTAGGAAATACTAAAATCAAACTAAGTTAAGGTGATGACATGGTAACATTCCTGCTTTTTATATCTTTTCTTCTTAATATCGTCTCCTTGCTTGCGATCGTCATTTTATACTCAAGGCAAAATCGTTTTCTTAACATGGAAAAAGAACAAAAGAAAATGATCATGGAACTCGAAGAAGTCATTTCTACTTATTTGATAGAAATGAAAGAAGAGAACGAAGAGTTCATTAGGACTTTTAATCAACATGCTAAAAGTCAAACACGTATCACTGACAAAACGGATGATGAAATTGGAAACAGCTCCCCGCTTCAAACCAATCCCAAATGGTCAGGAGCAGGATATAAGCAAGCTTCAAAGGCCTATAAGCAAACGCCAACACCACAAAGAGGAGCTGTCGAAAAAAAGTTGGAAGTGAAACCAACAGTAAAAACCAACGACGATCCCCTTATCCAAGAGGTTCTCTCACTTAAAAAAGAAGGGAAGACCATCGAGGAAATAGCTCAAACTGTCGGAAAAGGGAAAACGGAAATTGAGCTCCTGCTAAAATTCCGTCAAATTATGTAGGAATGTCTTGATTGGTTGGAGTAGGTATGCTATAGTATTCATGGTGTTATTACACACGTTTCTCGATTGAGGTGGATGGTGCTATTCAACCGAATAGTTTCTACTACAAGATGACGGAAACGGAGGAGAAAACAAAAACCATTTAGGAGGAAACACACATGTCAGTAATTTCTATGAAACAATTGCTAGAAGCTGGTGTACATTTCGGACACCAAACTCGCCGTTGGAACCCAAAAATGAAGAGATACATCTTCACTGAGCGTAACGGCATCTACATCATCGACCTTCAAAAAACAGTTAAAAAGGTTGAAGAAGCTTATAACTTCGTGAAAGAATTAGCTGGTAACGGCGGTAAAGTTCTTTTCGTTGGAACAAAAAAACAAGCACAAGAATCTGTTAAAGAAGAAGCAGAACGTGCTGGTATGTACTACATCAACCAACGTTGGTTAGGTGGAACACTTACGAACTTCGAAACGATCCAAAAACGTATTACACGTCTTAAAAACATCGAGAAGATGGAAGAAGACGGAACGTTTGAAGTACTTCCGAAGAAAGAAGTAGTACAACTTAAAAAAGAACATGAACGCTTAGTAAAATTCCTAGGCGGAATCAAAGATATGAACACGCTACCTGATGCATTATTCATCATCGACCCTCGTAAAGAGCGTATCGCTGTAGCTGAAGCACGTAAACTTCATATCCCTATCGTGGGTATCGTTGATACTAACTGTGATCCGGATGAAATCGATGTTGTCATTCCTGCGAATGACGATGCAATCCGTGCGGTTAAGCTTCTTACAGGTAAAATGGCTGACGCTATTTTAGAAGCTAAGCAAGGTGAAGAAGCAGCTGTAGCAGCTGAGTAATCAATGAAAGGTGATAAGAGGGCTTACCCTTATCACCTTTTTTTAAAGAGTATTCACATCTACTGTACTCTACTATAGAGGCAGTACATTTTATGACTTTCGCCAAACGGTGATAAAAGTCTACATAGTCAAACTAAGGAGGAAACCCACTATGGCAATTACTGCACAAATGGTTAAAGAACTTCGTGAAAAAACTGGCGCAGGAATGATGGATTGTAAAAAAGCGTTAACAGAAACTGACGGAGATATGGACAAAGCAATTGACTTCCTACGTGAAAAAGGAATTGCGAAAGCAGCTAAGAAAGCTGATCGTATTGCAGCAGAAGGTACTACTTACATTGCAAGCGAAGGGAATACTGCTATCATTTTCGAAGTGAATGCAGAAACTGATTTCGTTGCGAAAAACGAAAACTTCCAAAGCCTTGTTAAAGAACTAGCTGATCACTTACTAGCTAACAAGCCGGCTTCTGTTGAAGATGCTCTAGATCAAAAAATGGCAAATGGTTCAACTGTAAGTGAATTCATCAATGCCGCTATCGCTAAAATCGGAGAAAAAATCACTCTGCGTCGTTTTGAAATCCGTACTAAAGGTGATAACGCTGCATTCGGTGAATACCTACACATGGGTGGCCGTATTGCTGTTCTGACTGTAGTAGAAGGTACGACTGATGCTAATGTAGCGAAAGATGTTGCTATGCATGCTGCAGCATTAAATCCTAAGTATGTATCCCGTGATCAGGTTTCTGCTGAAGAAGTAGACCGTGAGCGTGAAGTACTTAAGCAACAAGCATTAAATGAAGGAAAGCCTGAAAACATCGTAGAAAAAATGGTTGAAGGCCGCCTTGGGAAATACTTCGAAGATATCTGTATCCTGGATCAGACATTCGTTAAGAATCCAGATCAAAAGGTACGTCAATACCTTGAAGCGAATAAAGCTACTTTAACTGATTTCATCCGTTACGAAGTAGGGGAAGGTCTTGAAAAACGTCAAGACAACTTTGCTGAAGAGGTAATGAGTCAAGTTAAGAAATAATAAAAGCTAAACAATTCTTAGTAGGGAACACTTAGCGTGTTCCCTATTTTTCAAGAAAAATTCTATTTTTATGGAGGTTCCCATGAGCGTTCCAAAATACAAACGTGTCGTTCTGAAACTTAGTGGAGAAGCATTAGCAGGTGATGATGGCTTCGGAATAAACCCTTCTGTCATTAAAAATGTAGCAGAAGAAGTAAAAGAAATTGCTGAACTTGATGTTGAAGTTGCAGTTGTTGTTGGCGGAGGTAATATCTGGCGTGGTAAGATAGGTAGTGAGATGGGAATGGATCGTGCATCTGCTGATTATATGGGGATGCTGGCTACCGTTATGAATTCTTTGGCTCTACAAGACAGCCTTGAGCAAATTGGCATCGAAACCAGAGTTCAAACTTCAATTGATATGCGTCAAGTGGCAGAGCCATATATCAGACGCAGAGCCATCCGTCACTTAGAGAAGAAACGTGTTGTGATTTTTGCAGCAGGTACCGGAAATCCTTACTTCTCAACTGACACTACTGCGGCACTTCGAGCAGCTGAAATCGAAGCAGAGGTCATCCTGATGGCTAAGAACAACGTAGATGGTGTATATTCAGCAGATCCTAAGAAGGACGAGACGGCTGTTAAATATGAAGAACTTTCCTATTTAGATGTTCTGAAAGAAGGTTTGGCTGTAATGGATTCAACAGCTTCTTCTCTTTGTATGGACAATGATATTCCGCTTATTGTATTCTCTATTATGGAGGATGGGAATATTAAGAGAGCCATCACAGGTGAGAATATAGGTACAATCGTTAGGGGGAGAGAATAATGCCAAATACGATCATAACAAACGCAAAAGAAAGAATGACAAAAGCTATTCAAACATTTTCTCGTGAGTTAGCAAGCATCCGTGCAGGAAGAGCAAACGCATCTCTACTTGATAAGATTACCGTTGATTACTATGGTGCACCCACACCTGTTAACCAATTAGCAGGTATTTCAATTCCGGAGGCTCGTATGTTAGTCATCCAGCCTTATGATAAATCAGCTTTAGGTGATATTGAAAAGGCGATATTGAAATCAGACTTGGGAATTACACCTACAAGTGACGGGAACATTATCCGGATCGTTGTTCCAGCATTGACGGAAGAACGTCGTAAAGAACTTGTGAAGCTTGTGAAAAGAGAAGCTGAAGATGCAAAAGTGGCGATCCGCAATATTCGTCGTGATGCAAATGATGATCTTAAGAAGAAAGAGAAAAGCGGGGACATTACAGAAGATGACCTTCGTGGATATTCTGATGATGTTCAGAAAGCAACAGATGAAAGCATTGTCAAGATTGATGCTATTGCAAAAGATAAAGAACAAGAAATGTTAGAAGTATAATTAATCATATTCTAATCCTAAGGGGCTGACCTATAAGTGAACTCATATTCCTTATGGGCCGGTCCCTTTGTTTTATGCTTGTTTAGAGTGTTTATGATGATAGCCGGCTTCTCCATTTCTCTGATTGCATGATTTTATCGTTTTGAGAGAAGACATCGTTTAACGTTCAAAATACATATATGAAAGTACATAATCTATTTTCTTGAAGATATCTTCCTTGTTTTTTGATATGATAGTAAAGGTAAATATTATTTTTTGGATTGTTGGTGGAGGATTTTTATGCTAAACAAGCTTAAGCAATGGAAAAGACAGCAAACTTCCGAAGAAGTGGATGATCGATTTCAAGAATTAGTCAAACACCCGATTCCGGGTCATATAGCTATAATTATGGATGGTAATGGACGGTGGGCAAAAAAAAGAGCCTTGCCAAGAGTCGCTGGACATCATGAAGGTATGAAATGTGTCAGAAGAATAACCAAATTGGCAAACGAATTAGGTGTAGAAGCTTTAACTCTATATGCTTTCTCAACTGAGAATTGGAAACGTCCAAAAATGGAAGTTGAGTTTCTTATGAAGTTGCCAGAAGAATTTCTAGGAACCTTTTTACCTGAACTAGTAGAAGAGAACGTTCAGGTGAAAATGATGGGTTCTCCTGATGCCTTGCCGACCCACACTAAGAGAGCCGTCACTAAGGCGATGGAAGCGACGGAGAATAATGACGGTCTGATATTAAACTTTGCTTTAAATTATGGCAGCCGCTCAGAAATTATTGATTCAATGAAGCATGTCTTAAAAGATGTTCAGAATGGAATACTAGATGAGAACGAATTGAATGAAGAAGTGTTTTCAAGTTACTTGATGACGAAAGATTTAAAAGATCCAGACCTGCTTATTCGAACGAGTGGAGAAATCCGCTTAAGTAACTTTATGCTTTGGCAATTAGCTTATACAGAGTTCTTTTTTACAGACGTACTGTGGCCGGATTTTGGCAAAGAACATTTAATAGAAGCAATTGAAGCATATCAAGGTCGTTCAAGAAGATTTGGTGGGTTACAAAGCGAGGAATCCTAATGAAACAAAGAATTATTACAGCAGTGATAGCTGCAGCGATATTTTTGCCAATCATCATTTTTGGTGAAACACCATTTATTATTTTAATGTATCTTATTGCTTCCATCAGTTTATACGAAGCATTAAAGATGAGAGGGCAATGGATTTTTACCATTCCCGGGTTATTATCTTTGGCCCTTTTGTGGGTATTTTTGATCCCAACCGATGCTATCGGGATCTTAGCAGACTTTGGCTATTCCAAGATCGAAATGGCTTTTCTTGCCGTGCTGCTCTTCTTAACCTATACAGTAGCAACTAAGAATCGTTATACATTCGATGATGTGTCATTTGCTCTGTTAAGCATTTTATATGTAGGAATTGGTTTCTATTACTTCATGGAGATCCGTTTGGATGAAGGAGTACAGTTTGTTTTCTACGCTTTATTTATCATATGGGCAACAGACTCAGGAGCTTATTTCATCGGAAAAGCAATGGGTAAAAAGAAGCTATGGCCACAAATCAGTCCGAACAAAACCATCGAAGGTTTTGTTGGCGGGATAATCTGTGCCATCGTAGTTGGAGTTATCATGACGTTTTTCACAGACCTTGATATGTCCATTCCTAAACTTATGATCGTGACTGCTATTCTATCTGTCTTTGGTCAAGTTGGAGACCTGGTCGAATCAGCTTTGAAAAGACATTACAAAGTAAAAGATTCCGGGCACTTATTACCTGGACATGGGGGAATGTTGGATCGTTTTGATAGTTTATTATTTGTGTTTCCCCTTCTTCACTTTCTTTTATAAAGGTAGAAGGTTTTTAGCGGGAGGAGTGTAGTTGTTGAAAAAGATTAGCTTATTGGGAGCTACCGGTTCTATAGGGACACAAACCCTTGATATAATCCGTGAGAATCCTGAGGAATTCAAACTGACAGCTATGTCTGTTGGCAGAAATATAGAAGAAGCCAGAAAAATGATTCTTGAATTCAGTCCTCAATTGATTTCTGTTCAACGAAAAGAGGATGCTGAATTACTAAAGAAAGAATTGTCTTCCGTAAAGGTTCTATATGGGGAAGAAGGCTTGGTGGAAGTTGCTTGCCATCAGGATGCGGACGTACTCGTTAACGCAGTGCTGGGAAGCGTGGGGCTTCACCCCACATTACAAGCCATCGAGGCAGGGAAAATGATTGCGATTGCCAATAAGGAAACGCTTGTAACGGCTGGGCATCTGGTGATGGAGGCTGCCCGGAAAAAGAATACTACTTTACTGCCGGTTGATAGTGAGCATTCTGCCATATTCCAAGCGCTGCAGGGAGAACAAGAAAAGAATATTGAAAAACTGATCATTACAGCATCCGGAGGCAGCTTCAGGGACCGGTCAAGAGAAGATTTAGTGGGTGTCACAGTAACAGAAGCCTTGAATCATCCTAACTGGTCAATGGGAGCAAAGATTACCATCGACTCTGCTTCAATGATGAACAAAGGGTTAGAGGTCATCGAAGCACATTGGTTATTTGATATTCCTTATGACCAAATTGAGGTGGTGCAGCATAGAGAGAGCATCATCCACTCCATGATTCAATTCCATGATTCATCTGTGATGGCTCAATTAGGTACTCCTGATATGCGTGTTCCGATTCAATATGCTTTAACCTATCCGGACAGACTTATTAGACCAGGTAAGAGATTGGATTTAGTCGAAATGGGTAAGCTTCATTTCGAAGAGATGGATTTAAATCGTTTCCGCTGTCTTGCTTTTGCCTATGAAGCAGGAAGGATCGGCGGCAGTATGACGACGGTACTTAATGCTGCAAATGAAGCGGCAGTTTCCATGTTCCTGGAAAACAAGATATCTTTCCTGGACATTGAAGCGTATATTGAGAAGGCTATGTCTACTCATCAAGTGATACATAGACCAGATCTTGAAACCATACATGAGATTGATCAACAGACTCGACAACTTGTTTCAAGCTGGTTGTAGAGTACTTGGGCATGTTTACATGTTCTAGAACGTAGTATGATAGTGGACATGTTTCTTACGCTTACTTCAAACATTTAGATCTGTTACCAACAGGTTATAAAAAAGGTGGTTTTTTATTTGCAAACGGTGATTGCCTTTGTTGTTATTTTTGGAGCTTTAGTATTTTTTCATGAGCTTGGACATTTAATTTTCGCGAAGCGTGCAGGCATTTTATGCCGTGAATTCGCAATAGGGTTTGGTCCTAAAGTGTTTTCATACAAAAAGGATGAAACAACCTATACGATTCGCTTATTGCCTCTTGGGGGCTTTGTCCGAATGGCCGGTGAAGATCCGGAAATGGTTGAGCTAAAGGCCGGGCATCGGGTTGGTCTTGTACTCGATCAGGATGAAAAAATAAAAAAAATTGTCTTAAATAACAAAGATCGCTATCCGAACATTCGTGTCATTGAGGTAGAAGAAGCGGATTTGGAGCACAGACTGCATATTCGTGGATACGAAGAAGACGGGGAGGAACTGAAAACCTTTTTGATCTCCAGGGACGCTGTATTCATTGAAGATGGTGTCGAGACACAAATCGCTCCCTGGGATCGACAATTTGCATCTAAGTCACTACCCCAACGGGCGATGGCTATTTTTGCCGGGCCTCTATTTAACTTTATTTTAGCTTTCTTCATTTTCATCCTTGTAGGCTTATTGCAAGGGGTTCCTACGAATGATCCTGTACTTGGAGAACTCACAGAAGATGGAGCGGCAAAAGAAGCCGGCCTTCAGAAAAATGACGTGATCTTAAGTATAGACGGTAAAGAGATTTCGACCTGGGATGATATTGTCACCATCATACAGAAGCACCCAGGGGATGAGCTGCGGTTTAATGTTGATCGTAATGGCTCAAACACAGAGATTCCAGTCACCCCAAAACCTCAAGAAATAGAAGGGGAAGAAATAGGGATCATTGGTGTTCATAGTCCTGTTGAAAAGTCGCCTCTCAAAGTGGTGACCAATAGTGCACAGCAAACGTATGAATGGACCAAAATGATTTTTGTTCTATTAGGAAAGCTTGTGTCCGGTGAGTTCTCGATCGATGCGTTATCAGGACCGGTCGGAATCTATCAGTCAACGGATGTTGTGGCTAAATCAGGTATATTCTACCTGATGAGATGGGCAGCCATCTTAAGTATCAACCTGGGAATTATGAACCTTCTGCCAATTCCTGCCCTTGACGGAGGCAGACTCCTGTTCTTCGCAGTTGAAGCGGTAAGAGGAAAACCGGTGGATCGCCAAATGGAAGGAATGGTCCATTTTGTCGGGTTTGCCCTTCTCATGGTTCTCATGCTCGTTGTTACATGGAACGACATTCAACGATTTTTCTTATAAAATATGATGCATGAATCATGAACAGGCAGTTTCTCCCTCCAGAATCAAAAAATGAGGGTGTCACTGCCTGTTGATTTAAGATAAAATAGTGAAAAGGAAATTCACACATTACATAAATAATATATATGGTAACTGAGGTGCTAATAGATGAAGCAGCGTAATACATTCATCCCTACTTTAAGAGAAACACCAGCTGATGCAGAAATTAAGAGTCATCAGCTTCTCTTGAGGGCAGGATTTATAAGACAAAATGCAAGTGGTATTTATAGTTTTTTGCCATTAGGAAATAAAGTATTAAAAAAAGTGGAAGAGATAGTTCGTGAAGAATTAGATGCAGCAGGTGCTGTTGAAATGCTCATGCCTGCCCTGCAACCTTCCGAGCTTTGGAAAGAATCGGGACGCTGGGGAACGTATGGACCTGAATTAATGAGAATGCATGATCGCCATGATCGTGAATTTGCCCTTGGAGCAACACACGAGGAAGTGATTACAAGTTTAGTAAGGGACGAAATTAAATCCTATAAACGTCTACCCCTCACGATGTATCAAATTCAAACTAAATACCGTGATGAAAAGCGTCCACGTTTTGGACTCCTTAGAGGAAGGGAATTCATTATGAAGGATGCCTATTCATTCCATTCTTCTTCTGAAAGCCTGGACGAAACATACAATGCATTATTTGAGGCGTATTCAAATATATTCAACCGATGCGGGCTCAATTTCAGAGCAGTTATCGCTGACTCTGGAGCAATGGGTGGTAAGGATACACATGAATTCATGGTGTTATCTGAGGTCGGCGAAGATACGATTGCATACTCCGATCATTCCGGTTATGCAGCGAATATCGAAATGGCTGAAGTAGTGGATTCCTATACTCAATCGTCTGAAGATATGCTTGAATTAGAAAAGGTATCAACACCAGAGAGTAAATCGATAGAAGAAGTTTCCTCTTTTCTATCTATCGAGAAAGCTCAATGTGTGAAGTCGCTACTATTTAAGGTAGATGATGATTATGTACTGGTATTATCCCGAGGTGATCACGATATTAACGATATCAAAGTGAAGAACCTTCTAAATGCAAGTGTAGTTGAATTGGCATCAGCCGAAGAAACGAAAGAGATCATCGGATGTGAAATCGGATCAATTGGCCCTTGTTCATTAGATAAAGACGTGAAAATCATTGCTGATCAAGCAGTTAAATACATTCGAAATGGTGTATCAGGAGCAAACGAAGCAGGCTACCATTTCACAAATGTGAACCCTGAACGTGATTTTGAGGTTTCTCAATACGCAGATCTACGCTTCATTCAAGAAGGTGACCCTTCTCCTGACGGAAATGGTACGATAGTTTTCGCAAAAGGAATTGAAGTCGGACATGTATTCAAACTGGGGACAAGATATTCAGACGCATTAGGCAGCTCATTCTTGGATGAAAATGGCCGATCTCAGTCGATTATCATGGGTTGTTACGGAATAGGTGTCTCTCGTACCCTTGCAGCAGTTGCAGAGCAATTTAATGATGACAATGGTCTGGTTTGGCCGACGAATCTTTCACCATATGACCTTCATTTAATTCCGATTAATATGAAGGATGAATCACAGGCTATACTTGCTAACGAACTATATGACACATTTATAGAAAATCGTTATGATGTATTAATGGATGATCGGGCTGAGCGTCCAGGCGTTAAATTCGCTGACTCTGATCTGATTGGACTTCCGATTCGTATAACGGTCGGAAAGAAAGCAGGGGAAGGCATCGTTGAAGTGAAAGTAAGAAGAACAGGTGAGATGCTGGAAGTTCATAAGGACGAGCTTCTACCAAAACTGCAAGAATTATACAAGACTCTTTCTTAAAAAGAAAAGGGCTCGACTTTAAAGGAGGCAATCCTTAGCTGTCAGCCCTTTTTCTACTGTAAATAACACGATTAGAAATGGGGGAGAAGGATCATGGAAGAAAAGCCCCTGGGCAAAAGAGAGAGGTTTCAGCTGTTGCTAAAGCAATTAGGGTTAACAGAGGATGCCTTTGTAAAATACTTTCCAAACGCTGAAATTGAAAAATTAGCGGTGTTTCGCAAGGAGAAGAAATGGCATTTTTACTTTACATTCGAGGAAATCATTCCTTGTAACGTGTGGAGTAAATTTTCAATCGCACTGCAAACATCCTTTAAACATATTGCAAACGTAGGATTTACGGTAAAAGTGGTGAATACCCAGATATCAGATCAGCAGATTCTAGACTATTGGCAGGAGTGTGTGAAAGAAATTCAAGGTATATCGCCGCCATTATTAAAATTATTAAATACTCAAAAGCCGAAAATCAATGGAAATAAAATTATTGTGGTTGCTTCCAATGATACAGAAGCAACACAGTTAAAAAGAAAATACGGTGAAATGATCACCTCTACTTTCGAGAACTTTGGCTTTCCTAAACTAGTATTGGATGCAGAGGTAAGTCAAGTAGAGGAACAAAGCAATGAGTATGAGAAATTTTTAGAAGAAAAGCTTAAAGAAGATCAAGAGAGAGCCAAACAAGCCCTTATTGAAATGGAAAAGGCTGAAAAAGAGGAAGCAAGTGGTGCACCCAGCGGTCCATTCATGCTTGGTCTTACGATTAAAGACGATGCTGACTTCCGGAAGATTGAAGAGATTTATGACGAAGAACGACGGATTGCGATTGAAGGATATGTTTTCGATTGTGAAACACGTGAATTACGTAGCGGTCGTACTTTATTAACATTTAAAGTTACAGACTACTCAAGTTCGATCCTGGTCAAAATGTTCTCGAGGGACAAAGAGGACGCTGCTATCATGAACAATATGAAAAAAGGTATGTGGGTCCGCTGTCGTGGAAGCATTCAAAATGATACATTCGTGCGTGACCTGGTGATGATCGCCAACGATGTGAATGAAATCAAACCGGTTCTGAGGTTGGATACTGCTCCCGCTGATGAAAAAAGGGTGGAGCTTCACATGCATACTCCAATGAGTCAGATGGACGCCGTTTCTTCAGTGGCAAGCCTTGTTGGCCAAGCAAAAAAATGGGGGCATAAAGCGGTTGCGATAACGGATCATGCCGTTGCACAATCCTTCCCGGAAGCATATAGCGCAAGCAAGAAGAACGATATTAAACTTCTCTATGGTGTGGAAGCCAATCTTGTTGATGATGGGGTTCCAATTGCCTATAACGACCGGGATCTTCCTTTAGAAGATAGTACTTATATTGTCTTTGATGTTGAAACAACCGGACTTTCGGCCGTTTACGACACCATCATTGAACTCGCTGCGGTGAAAATCAAAGATGGTGAGGTCATCGATAAATTTGAATCGTTTGCCAATCCTCATCATCCTTTATCCGCTACAACCATTGAATTAACGGGTATTACTGATGATATGGTGCAAACGGCACCTGAAATAAACGATGTTCTTCACGACTATCATAAATGGGCAGGAGAAGATATATTAGTTGCACATAATGCTTCCTTTGATATGGGTTTCTTAAATGCAGGGTATCAAAAAGCAGGACTGCCTAAAGCGACTAATCCTGTCATCGATACGCTGGAGCTTGCCAGACTACTGTATCCTCAATTCAAGAATCATCGTTTAAATACGTTAGCCAAGAAATTTGATATTGAACTGACCCAGCATCACCGAGCGATCTATGATGCGGAAACAACTGGATATTTGTTATTGAAAATGCTGAAGGATGCCGTTGAAAAAGGAATCACCAATCATAATCAATTCAATGATTACATGGGGAAAGGTGATGCATACAAACGGTCAAGACCCTATCACTGCACGCTGATTGCCCAAACGGAAGAAGGTTTAAAGAACCTTTATAAACTAGTATCCATTTCTCACATGAATTATTTTTTCCGTGTTCCGCGAATTCCCCGCTCCCAGCTTCAAAAGTATCGAACGGGAATTCTAGTAGGTTCAGGCTGTGACAAAGGCGAAGTGTTTGAAGGGATGATGCAGAAAGGGAAAGAAGAAGTTGAGGAAAAGGCTCAATTTTATGATTACCTGGAAGTTCATCCAAAAGAAGTCTATCAACATTTAATCGAGTTGGATTTGGTTCAAAGTCAGAAAAACCTTGAAGATATCATAAAAAACATTGTGGATCTTGGTAAGAAATTGGATATACCGGTAGTGGCTACCGGTAACGTGCATTACTTAAATGAAAACGACAAGATTTACCGAAAGATTCTCGTTGGCTCTCAAGGCGGGGCGAATCCGTTGAACCGACACGAACTTCCTGATGTTCATTTTAGAACAACGAATGAAATGCAGGATGCATTCTCTTTCTTAGGGAAAGAAACAGCGAAGGAAATTGTTGTGGATAACTCCAACAAAATAGCCGATCTTGTAGATGTCATTAAACCAATCAGAGATGATCTATATACGCCTAAAATTGAAGGCGCTGATGAAGAGATGCGTCGCATGAGTTATGCCATGGCGAAAAGCATTTACGGAGAGAACCTTCCTGAAATTGTAGAAGCAAGGCTCGAAAAGGAATTAAAGAGTATTATCGGGCATGGGTTCGCAGTCATCTATTTAATTTCACATAAACTCGTGAAAAAGTCATTGGATGATGGTTACCTGGTAGGATCCCGGGGATCAGTAGGGTCTTCTTTTGTTGCAACAATGACAGAAATAACGGAAGTGAATCCTTTATCCCCCCACTATGTATGTCCATCTTGTAAGAAATCCGAGTTCTTTGATGATGGATCGGTAGGATCCGGGTTTGATTTGCCCAATAAAGATTGTCCTGATTGTGGAATTCCATACAAGAAGGATGGTCATGATATTCCGTTTGAAACATTCCTTGGATTCAAAGGAGACAAAGTTCCTGATATCGATTTGAACTTCTCGGGTGAATATCAGCCTAACGCCCATAACTATACGAAGGTTCTGTTCGGTGAAGATAATGTATATCGGGCAGGTACAATCGGTACTGTGGCGGAAAAGACCGCCTACGGGTATGTAAAAGGATACGCCAATGATCATCAGCTGCAAATCCGCGGAGCAGAAATCGATCGATTGGTAAGTGGATGTACCGGAGTGAAAAGAACTACCGGACAGCATCCTGGAGGGATCATCGTAGTACCTGATTATATGGATATCTACGATTTCTCACCCATTCAATTTCCTGCTGATGATTCAAGCTCGGAATGGAAAACAACACACTTTGATTTCCATTCCATTCATGATAATCTTTTGAAGCTTGATATTCTTGGTCATGATGATCCAACCGTTATTCGTATGCTTCAGGATTTATCAGGTGTCGATCCGAAGACGATTCCGACAGATGACCCTGAAGTGATGAAAATCTTCAGTGGAACGGAACCGCTCGGAGTGACGGCGGAACAAATCATGTGTAAGACCGGTACACTCGGAATCCCGGAATTCGGTACACGATTTGTTCGTCAAATGCTTGAGGATACAAAACCGACGACATTTTCAGAGCTTGTTCAAATTTCAGGCCTTTCACATGGTACTGATGTATGGCTTGGCAATGCACAAGAGCTTATTCATAATAACATTTGTAATCTGAGCGAAGTAATCGGTTGTCGTGATGATATTATGGTTTATCTCATCTATCAAGGACTCGAGCCTTCACTTGCCTTTAAAATCATGGAATTTGTACGTAAAGGGAAGGGACTGCAGGATGAATGGGTAGAAGAGATGAAAAAGAATGGGGTACCGGATTGGTATATTGATTCTTGTCTGAAGATCAAATACATGTTCCCGAAAGCCCATGCTGCTGCCTATGTATTAATGGCTGTTCGTATTGCTTACTTTAAAGTGCATCATGCTCTTCTTTACTATGCAGCTTACTTCACCGTTCGTGCAGAGGATTTCGATATTGAAGCAATGGTGAGGGGATCTCAGGCAGTCAGGGCTAAGATAGAAGAAATCAACAGCAAAGGCCTGGATGCATCTCCGAAAGAAAAGAACACGTTAACGGTACTGGAGTTGGCCCTTGAAATGTGTGAGCGGGGTTACAAGTTTCAAAAGGTAGATCTGTATCGTTCACACGCCGCTGAATTTGTGATTGATGGAGATTCATTGATTCCACCGTTCAATTCGATTCCCGGCCTTGGGACGAATGCGGCCATCAATATTGTGAATGCAAGACAGAATGGGGAGTTTCTCTCTAAAGAAGATCTTCAACAAAGAGGTCGCGTCTCCAAGACAATCATTGAGTACCTGGACAATCACGGCTGCTTGGAAGCCTTGCCGGATAAGAACCAATTATCCCTGTTCTAAGCTGATACCATGGGAATTGTTTGCATAAAAATGTTGATTATGGTATATTTTTATTGGAAATACTAAAGATAGCTCTAAAGGTAGAAGAGTGGGGTCGCACCCCACTCTTTCGTTATTACATGGAGATTTTTTGAACTATCATTTCTAGTCTTGGTGCAAGATTTTCATATAGACCAGGAGGTAAGTATGAGCAAAATAACAACACTTGTAGAAGAACTTGTTACACCAATCTTAGACGACATGTCATTAGAACTCATCGATATGGAATATGTGAAAGAAGGATCCAATTGGTTTCTTCGTGTATTTATCGACAAAGATTCAGGTGTTGACATTGAAGAATGCGGAATAGTAAGTGAAAGACTTAGTGAAAAGTTAGATGAAATTGACCCAATTACTCATAATTACTTTTTAGAAGTTTCTTCACCCGGAGCTGAACGTCCTTTAAAGAAAGAAAAGGACTTCGAGAAAGCCATCGGCAAAAACGTTTATGTGAAAACATATGAGCCGTTGAACGGTGAAAAGGCCTTCGAAGGCACACTTCTTTCCTATACTTCAGACCAATTAGCATTAGAAGTAACCATTAAGACTCGAAAAAAGAAGGTTGAAATTCCAACAGATAAGATAGCGATCGCACGATTAGCTGTTACATTTTCATAGGAACTAACCGCAATATAAAGGGGGATGAAACCACCATGAGCACTCAGTTATTAGATGCTCTTACTGTTTTAGAGAAAGAGAAAGGCATTGCAAGAGATGTCATCATTGAAGCAATTGAAGCTGCACTTGTGTCGGCTTACAAACGAAATTTCAACCAAGCACAAAATGTCCGTGTAGACCTTAACCTTGAAACGGGTACGATGAGAGTTTTCGCTCGTAAAGAAGTTGTAGACGAAGTATTTGATTCCCGCCTTGAGATTTCTGTCGAAGACGCCGGGGAAATTAACCCTAGCTACGAGGTTGGAGACGTTGTGGAGTTGGAAGTTACTCCAAAGGACTTTGGCCGTATCGCGGCACAAACAGCTAAACAGGTTGTTACCCAACGAGTAAGAGAAGCTGAAAGAGGAATTATCTATTCCGAATTTGTGGATCGCGAAGAAGATATCATGACAGGTATCGTTCAACGTCAGGACAACCGCTTTATCTATGTGGCACTTGGCAAGATTGAGGCGCTTTTACCAGTGAGCGAGCAGATGCCAAATGAAACATATAAACCTCATGATCGTATTAAAGTGTTTATTACAAAAGTTGAGAAGACGACAAAAGGTCCTCAAATCTTTGTTTCAAGAACACACCCCGGATTACTGAAGCGGTTATTTGAAATCGAAGTTCCTGAAATCTTTGATGGAACGGTAGAAATCAAATCTGTTGCACGTGAAGCCGGAGATCGCTCTAAAATCTCTGTTCATGCAGAAAATTCCGAAGTAGATCCCGTTGGAGCTTGCGTGGGAACCAAGGGTGCACGTGTACAGGCAATCGTAAACGAATTAAAAGGTGAAAAAATTGACATCGTTCAATGGTCAGAAGATCCTGTGACATTCGTAGCCAATGCTTTAAGTCCATCGAAAGTGCTGGATGTACAGGTGAATGAAGTTGATAAAGCGACAAGAGTAGTTGTTCCGGATTATCAACTTTCACTTGCAATAGGTAAACGTGGCCAAAATGCCCGTCTTGCAGCCAAATTGACAAACTGGAAGATTGATATCAAGAGTGAAACAGACGCTCGTGACCAGGGATTATATCCTCGAGAAGAGTCATTCCTTCCTCAAGATGAAGAGGAAGAGTATGATAACGAGCCTTTAAATATTGATTTTGATAATCAAGATTAAGAGGTGAGTCAGATGAGTGTAAATAAGAAGATCCCATTGCGTAAATGTGTGGCAACGGGTGAAATGAAACCGAAGAAAGAAATGATACGGATTGTCCGCTCGAAAGAAGGGGAGGTTTCCATCGATCCAACGGGTAAGAAGTCAGGGCGTGGAGCTTATCTTTCCAAGGATAAAGACATCATTTTACAAGCAAAAAAGAAAAATACATTAGCCAATCAATTACAAGCGAAAATAGATGAATCTCTTTACGATGAATTGATTAGCCTTGTGGAGAAGGAGTAACGTTTAGCGTATGAAACAAAATCGTTGGATGTCACTTTTAGGATTGGCGAATCGGGCACGTAAGATTATTTCAGGTGAAGAGCTTGTTATTAAAGAAGTTCGTAGTGGACGAGCAAAACTTGTCATTCTTTCCAAAGATGCTTCTGCTAATACGTACAAGAAAATCACGGACAAATGTAAATCCTACAATGTCCCGGTTAGCTTGGTGGAAAGCAGAAACGATTTGGGCCTGGCCATTGGAAAAGAAGCCAGGGTAGTGGTGGCTATAATGGATGCAGGCTTTGCCGGGAAATTATCCGAACTGCTCGATGAATCTCAGTGGGGGTGAACATATGAGCAAGATGCGTGTTTATGAATATGCAAAAAAATACAATGTTTCAAGCAAAGATGTTATCGGAAAATTAAAGCAACTGAATATTGAGGTATCAAACCATATGGCAACTATAGAAGACGACGCAGTAACTAAATTAGACGCGATGTACAAAGGGGATTCAGGCAGTCAGAAACCTAGCCAAAAGGATTCCAAGACAAATGCATCAAAGACAGATGAAGCTCCTAACAAGGAAAAAGTAAAATCAGCACCGAAAAGTCGTGAAGGAAAAAAACACGAACAACAGCACCAATCAAAGGAGAAGAAGGTCTTCAATAATAATAATAATAACAACAACAAAAACAAAAATAACAAACAAAACAGGCAAAATAAAAATTTCAAACAGGCTCCACAGCAACAGCCGCCTGCCAAGAAAAAAGAACTTCCTTCAAAAATTACGTTTTCAGATTCATTGACAGTTTCAGAGCTCGCGAAAAAGCTTCACAAAGAGCCGTCTGAAATCATTAAAAAGCTATTCATGCTTGGTGTCATGGCAACAATAAACCAAGAACTTGATAAAGAATCAATTGAGCTGATTGCAGGAGAATATGGAGTCGAAGTAGAGGAAGAGATCAAAGTAGATGCCACTGATCTTGAAGTATACTTCACTGAAGATACACAAGAACAAGTAGTAGAGCGTCCATCTGTTGTGACAATCATGGGTCACGTTGACCACGGTAAAACAACTCTGCTTGATTCCATCCGTAACACGAAAGTAACGGCAGGAGAAGCTGGAGGAATCACTCAGCATATCGGTGCTTATCAAGTAGAAGTCGATGAAAAGAAGATCACCTTCCTTGATACTCCTGGACATGCTGCCTTCACAACGATGCGTGCCCGCGGTGCTCAAGTAACCGACATTGCGATCATTGTTGTTGCTGCTGATGATGGGGTCATGCCTCAAACAGTCGAAGCAATCAACCATGCCAAAGCTGCTGAAGTTCCAATTATCATTGCCGTTAATAAAATGGACAAAGAAGCTGCGAATCCGGATCGTGTAATGCAAGAACTCACGGAATACGAACTGGTTCCTGAAGCATGGGGTGGAGATACAATCTTCGTACCACTATCTGCATTATCAGGAGAAGGAATCGATAATTTACTTGAAATGATCGTTCTTGTCAGTGAAGTGGAAGAGCTTAAAGCAAATCCGAATCGCCTTGCTCAAGGTACGGTAATTGAAGCACAATTAGACAAAGGCCGGGGATCTGTAGCGACTTTACTTGTTCAAAACGGGACATTAAAAGTTGGAGACCCTATCGTAGTAGGAAATACATTCGGACGTGTTCGTGCAATGGTCAATGACCTTGGTCGCCGTGTGAAAGAAGCGGGTCCATCTGCTCCTGTTGAAATCACAGGTTTAAATGATGTTCCTCAAGCAGGGGATCGTTTCGTTGTATTTGAAGATGAGAAAACGGCTCGTTCCGTTGGTGAATCTCGTGCTTCTCAAGCTCTGCAAGCTCAGAGGGGAGAGAAGTCCAAAGTAAGCCTTGAGAACCTGTTCGAACAAATGAAACAAGGTGAAATGAAGGATCTCAACCTTGTTCTTAAAGCGGACGTTCAAGGTTCGGTAGAAGCTCTTGCCGCTTCATTGCTGAAAATTGAAGTTGAAGGTGTAAATATCCGTATCATCCACACTGGTGTGGGAGCGATTAACGAATCAGATATTACACTGGCAGCAGCGTCCAACGCCATTGTTATAGGCTTTAATGTTCGTCCTGATGTAAATGCGAAACGTACGGCTGATGCTGAAGGAGTAGAAATTCGATTACACCGCATTATCTATAAGGTAATGGAGGAAATTGAAGCTGCTATGAAAGGGATGCTGGACCCTGAATTCGAAGAAAAAATCATTGGTCAAGCAGAAGTTCGTCAAACATTTAAAGTGTCTAAAGTTGGTACTATTGCGGGAAGCTATGTAACAGAAGGTAAAATTTCTCGCGACAGCGGCGTTCGTCTAATTCGTGATGGAATTGTTATCTTTGAAGGTGAACTGGATGCCCTTAAACGTTTTAAGGATGACGCTAAAGACGTAGCCAAAGGTTACGAATGTGGTATTACGATTAAAAACTTTAACGATGTGAAAGAGGGCGACGTAATCGAAGCCTTCATCATGGAGGAAATTACACGTAAATGATCACATATGTTGAATGTGAGTGCATGATTTATGATTCTCACTCTTTAAAAGAAAAGCGGGCGGTCCTGCAGAGGGTCTTGTCACGCCTAAAACAAAAATTTAATGTATCTGTCTCTGAAATCGGACACCAGGATGTATGGCAACGAACCAGGATTGCCATCGTCACCGTCGCTTCTTCCAAAGGAGCCAGTGAAAGAGAAATAGAGCATGCATTGAAATTCATTGATTCTTTTCCGGAGTGGGAGAGACTGGAGACCCAAATCGAGTCGTTATAGAGAGTTGCTTATGTTCCAACATATAACCATTAACGATATATAAGAGGTGATATTGATGAGCCATCGTGCGAATCGTGTTAGCGAGCAAATGAAGAAAGAGCTCAGCGATATTATCGGACGAAAAATAAAGGACCCACGCATTGGCTTTGTGACAGTTACAGACGTGCAGGTAACTGGTGATTTACAACAGGCAAAAGTGTATATTACCGTTCTAGGTGGAGAAGACCAAAGAGAAAACACGCTTAAAGGTCTGGCGAAGGCAAAAGGGTTCATCCGTTCTGAAGTAGGACAGCGAATCCGTCTGCGCAAAACACCTGAAATTATTTTTGAGTTTGATGAATCGATTGATTATGGTAACCATATTGAAACTTTATTAAGAAAAGTTCAAGATGAACCAGAAGAGTCTAAAGACACAGATGAGTAACTAGAAAGGGCTGATCCGGAAGGAATGACAATTCCAATGGATTAGTCCTTTTGTTTTCTAATTGTTGTATTATAGAAGAAATAATAGTGGAGGTATTAACATGAATGGAATCCTGCCCCTATGGAAGCCCCGTGGCATGACGTCACATGATTGTGTATTTAAATTAAGGAAGCTCCTTAGGACGAAAAAGGTGGGCCATACAGGCACGCTTGACCCTGAAGTATCTGGTGTACTTCCAATTTGTATTGGAAGAGCGACGAAGATAGCAGAGTATATTACAGCATCGGGAAAAACCTATGAAGGGGAAGTCACTCTCGGTTTCTCGACTACGACAGAAGATGCTTGGGGTGAACCTGTTGTAGAGAAGGCGTTGGACCGTACGATTACCAGAGCGGAGGTTGATGAGATTCTCAGAAGTTTAACCGGCGATATTACGCAAACCCCTCCAATGTATTCAGCGGTAAAGGTAAACGGTAAACGGTTATATGAGTATGCAAGACAAGGTATTGAAGTTGATAGACCATCAAGAACCGTTCGTATCCATAAGCTTCAACTACTGGAGGATTGGGATGAGTTAGACAGCAAAAATCCCGCTTTCTCATTCGAAGTGGCTTGTGGCAAAGGGACTTATGTGAGAACCCTTGCTGTTGAAATTGGGAATAGACTTGGATATCCAGCTCATATGTCAGCCCTTACCCGTACACAATCAGCCTGTTTTAGGAAAGAGGACTGTTTTACCTTAGAAGATGTGAAAGAGTTCGTTGATAATGGGAATCTACAAGGACTTATTCTCCCACTGGAAATGGGGCTTTCTCATTTGCCGAAAATGGCAATTAATGATACATTAGCAGAGAAAGTGAAGAATGGAGCACGCTTGGAAGAGCCTGAGGATTGGCCGGAAACGAGTGAAGTAGTGATGGAGTATCATGGCAAGGTTATAGCCATTTATCGCCGTCACCCGGACAAGCCAGGGGTGATCAAGCCTGTCAAAGTGCTTTTCAACGACTAGTGAAAAAAGGTGAAATACTGTGAAAGTGATAACTGTACATCATCCACATTCAATTAGTAAGAATGATTTTCCATCCCTTGTTTTGGCTCTAGGGTACTTCGATGGGGTGCATAGAGGACATCAGAGGGTGATCAAGGCAGCAGTAGAAAAAGCGAAGGAGCTCAAAGCTTGTAGTGCGGTGATGACATTTGATCCTCATCCTTCAGTTGTATTAGGTCATAAGCACAAGCATATACACTACATAACGCCTCTGGAAGACAAGAAAGAAATTATAGAGGAACTGGGTGTGGATTATTTATTTATTGTCAGATTCACATCAGAATTTGCAAGTCTGATCCCTCAGGACTTCGTTGATCAATACATCATTGGGCTCAATGCACTGCATGTAGTAGCAGGCTTCGATTACTCATATGGACGTTTAGGAAAAGGGACGATGGAAACACTTCCATTCCATTCACGCGATATGTTTACTTCTACTACAATTTCGAAACTTACAGACGATAACTCCAAAGTAAGTTCGACGTTCATAAGAGAATGCCTTAAAGAAGGCGACGTAAAGAAGGTTCGTCAGCTCCTGGGCAGGCCGTTTAAGATGAAAGGGACAGTCATACACGGGGATAAGCGAGGCAGGAAAATTGGCTTTCCTACTGCCAATATTGAGTTGGCCTACGACTATCTTACTCCTAAAGTGGGAGTGTATGCTGTTAGAATGAAAATTCATGATAAATGGTTCGATGGTGTATGCAATATCGGTTATAAGCCTACTTTTAAAAATCCTGACGAATATTCTCTATCAATCGAAGTTCACATTTTTGATTTTCATGCATCAATATATGGCGAAGAAGTGTATATCGAATGGTATGAAAGAATTAGAGATGAACAGAAGTTTTCGGGGATAGAGGAATTAATCTCGCAAATTCAGAAAGATAAAGACAAAGCAATCCACTACTTTTCGGGAATTTGAGGTTTATACTTGATTTTTGTTGAAAAGAGTAGTATTCTAAATAGCGTATGAAATGAACCTTTGCTTGGCATCACGATTCACCAACGGCTGCTCAGTAACAGGGGATTTGAAAGAAATTATTAGGAGGTGAAAAGGATGGCTATCACTAAAGAGCGTAAAAACGAACTTATCAGTGAATACAAAGTACATGAGAACGATACTGGATCTCCAGAAGTTCAAATTGCTGTCCTAACTGAAGAAATTAACAACCTGAACGATCACTTACGCGTTCACAAGAAAGACCACCACTCTCGTCGCGGTCTTCTGAAAATGGTAGGTCACCGTCGTAATCTATTATCTTACCTACGTAAGAAAGATGTACAACGCTACCGTGAGTTAATCAACAAATTAGGTTTACGTCGATAAACAGACAAAGGAAGCGGGATTATGTCCCGCTTTTTCTTTAGTTTTGATAAGTGGGAATCTTTGTATGATCCCCCACTTATTTTTAAAAAATTTTATCACGAAAAGTATTCAATTATATAGTTTTTGTCTAAAATACATAATATGTACATAAGAGTTAATTCGAGTCCTTAATGCGAGTAAATAGAACTTTCCATTGAGAGAACATGCTATATTTACATAGTTCCTTATGTTATTCATCCAAACGAATATAACGGCACAAATGTGCATGATATAGAATAGTTTATTTACAATATTTATCCGGGTTGGGTACAGGCCGAACCCTTTAGTGATATATAAAGAGAGGGGCACACTTTATGGAACAAACTAAACAAATCTTTTCCATTGAATGGGCAGGAAGAGAATTAACGGTCGAAGTAGGCCAATTTGCCAAACAAGCCAATGGAGCGGTAATGGTACGCTACGGAGATACTGCGGTATTAAGTAGTGCAACAGCTTCAAAAGAGCCAAAACCATTAGATTTCTTCCCACTTACTGTGAATTATGAAGAAAGATTATATGCTGTTGGTAAAATCCCAGGAGGATTTATTAAACGTGAAGGACGCCCAAGTGAAAAAGCGATCCTGGCAAGCCGTTTAATCGACCGTCCTATCCGTCCATTGTTCGCAGATGGATTCCGTAATGAAGTACAAGTAATCAGTATAGTGATGAGTGTAGACCAAAACTGTTCATCTGAAATGGCAGCTATGTTCGGATCTTCACTGGCACTTTCTGTTTCTGATATCCCATTTGAGGGTCCGATTGCTGGAGTTATAGTTGGTCTGATTGATGGTGAATTTATTATTAACCCATCAGTGGAGCAGCTGGAGAAAAGTGAGATTCATTTATCTGTTGCCGGTACGAAAGATGCCATCAACATGGTTGAAGCAGGTGCAGATGAAGTACCGGAAGAGACAATGCTTGAGGCAATCATGTTTGGTCATGAAGAAATAAAGCGCTTAGTCGCTTTCCAAGAGGACATTGTTGCTAAAGTCGGTAAAGAAAAATCAGAAATTCAACTTGTTGAACTTGATCAAGCCGTTGAAGCGGAGGTTCGTTCAATATGTGAAACCGAACTGATCCCTGCGATTCAAGTTCAGGAAAAACATGCCCGTGAAGAAGCAATTAAAGCGGTTAAGAAAAAAGTGATGGCTGTTTATGAAGAAGAGAAGGAAGCCGATGAAGCTACACTGAAGCAAGTGAAAAAGGTATTAGACAAGCTTGTGAAAAATGAAGTTCGTCGCCTGATTACGGAAGATAAAGTCCGTCCTGATGGCCGTAAAGTCGATGAGATTCGTCCACTTTCTTCCGAGGTTGGTTTATTACCAAGAACACATGGTTCAGGACTGTTCACACGTGGGCAAACTCAAGCACTAAGCATTTGTACATTAGGTGCTTTAGGAGATGTCCAAGTTCTTGATGGTCTAGGAATTGAGGAATCAAAACGATTCATGCATCATTACAATTTCCCTCAATTCAGTGTAGGGGAAACGGGCCCGATCAGAGGACCAGGTCGTCGTGAAATCGGACATGGAGCACTGGGAGAAAAAGCCTTGGATCCGATTATTCCAAACGAGAAAGACTTCCCGTATACAATCCGCCTTGTTTCCGAAGTACTTGAATCAAATGGTTCAACTTCCCAAGCAAGTATCTGTGCAAGTACATTAGCGATGATGGATGCCGGTGTTCCTATTAAAGCACCTGTAGCAGGAATCGCCATGGGTCTGATCAAATCTGGTGAAAACTATTCCATCTTAACGGATATTCAAGGGATGGAAGATCACCTGGGTGACATGGACTTTAAAGTAGCCGGGACTTCTAAAGGTGTAACCGCTCTTCAAATGGATATCAAAATTGATGGGCTATCCCGAGAAATTCTTGAAGAAGCACTTCAACAAGCGAAAAAAGGAAGAATGCAGATCCTTGATAGCATGTTAGCAACAATCGGTGAAGCAAGAACCAGCCTTTCTCAATATGCACCGAAAATTTTAACCATGCATATTAACCCTGATAAGATCCGTGATGTTATTGGACCAAGTGGTAAACAAATCAATAAAATCATCGACGAAACAGGCGTTAAAATTGATATTGAGCAAGACGGAACAATCTTCATTTCTTCTACTGATGAAGAGATGAACAAAGTTGCTAAGAAAACAATTGAAGATATAGTAAGAGAAGTTGAAGCTGGACAAATGTACCTCGGGAAAGTAAAACGAATTGAAAAATTCGGTGCATTTGTAGAAATCTTCAGCGGTAAAGATGGACTGGTCCACATTTCTGAACTTGCAGAAGAGCGTATTCGCAAAGTTGAAGATGTGGTAGCGATCGGCGATGAGATCCTTGTTAAGGTTCTTGACATTGATAACCAGGGTAGAGTCAACTTGTCTAGAAAAGCCGTTCTTAAAGAGCAGCGTGAAAAAGAAGAACAAAACCAGGCATAATCTTTTGAGATTGGCAGGCTGTCCTGTAAGGAGCAAACTCTCCTCCGGGACGGCTTTTTTTATCTTTACAAATGGAACGAATATCATCCAGCTACGGGGCTTAGAGGCTCGAGGTCATAAGTCAAAGGTATCAAAAAGGCAAAAAGCGCCTTTCCGATACCTTCGTCTTATGCTTGTCGCCTCTGGGCAAAGCCCCTTCGCTTTTGTTCTACCTTTTCCTTTACTAACATATGTTTTTAGGAGAAGGAAGGTGGACAGGTATGGAAAGAAAATACTTGATTGGAATTAGTCTAATTGCTATTCTGACTTTAGTTGTAGTTGAAAATCCATTATCAGATCAGTATGTGACAGGACTAAAACAAGAATCGTTAGAAGTGAATGGAGTAAGCGAACCCAATGATCTAACCCGAAAAATAAAAGAAGAAGCAAAATTGAGGGAAGTCCCAGCTCAAGATGCTGTAATAGATACAGTTTGGAAAGCTACACCAGGATATAATGGTTTGAAAGTGGATGTAGAAGCGTCTCTTCAAAATATGAAAAAACAAAAATCTTTCGATGAAGATAAACTGATCTACAAGCAAATCCCTCCTGAAAAGCACTTACCTGATTTACCTGCTTCCCCTGTTTACCGAGGGAATCCGGATAAACCAATGGTCTCCTTTATTATCAATGTAGCATGGGGAAATGAATATATCCCGGATATGCTTGCAACTTTGAAAAAACACCAAGTATATGCTACGTTCTTTTTAGAGGGGAGATGGGTGAAAAATAACCCGGACTTAGCGAAGATGATCGTAGATGCAGGGCATGAAGTGGGAAATCATTCATATTCTCACCCTGATATGAAAACATTGGAGTCAGCAAAAGTAAGAGAAGAATTGAAAAAGACGAATGAAATAATTGAAGTGACCACAGGGGAGAAAGTGAAGTGGTTTGCTCCACCAAGCGGTAGCTACCGGGAGGAAGTCATAAATATTGCAGACGAAATGCATTTGAGAACGATCATGTGGAGTGTGGATACGATTGATTGGCAAAAACCACAACCAAGCGTGTTAATCGAGCGTGTAATGAGAAAGATGCACAAGGGAGCTATTGTACTGATGCACCCGACAGCTTCTACGGCCAATTCGTTAAACATGTTGATTCTTCAAATAAAAGAAAAAAATTTAAGACTTGGTACGATCTCAAGCTTGGTTAAAGAAGAGAGAATCGTGGAAGACGTCGATAATTCGTCAGAACAGGGAAATAGTAATAAGAAGCAGTAAGTTTGCATCATGAATAGGAGGAAATTTCTTGATAAAGAAATATACATGCCAAAATGGACTAACAATCGTGCTGGAGGAAATACCTCACGTTCGTTCTGTAGCGATTGGGGTCTGGATTGGAACCGGCTCACGCAATGAAACGGAACAAAACAACGGGATATCCCACTTTTTGGAACATATGTTTTTCAAAGGAACAAAAACGAAAACGGCCCGTGAAATAGCAGAGTCCTTTGACAGCATCGGCGGACAGGTCAATGCATTTACTTCAAAGGAATACACCTGCTATTATGCAAAAGTATTGGACAATCATGCGGATTATGCATTACATACACTTTCTGATATGTTCTTTAACTCTACCTATGTAGAAGACGAATTGAATAAAGAAAAAAATGTAGTGTATGAAGAGATTAAAATGTATGAAGATACCCCGGATGATATCGTTCATGACTTACTAAGCAAGGCGATCTATGAAGAGCATCCACTTGGCTATCCGATTCTAGGAACGGAAGAAACACTGAACTCATTCAATCAAGCTAAATTGAAAGAGTACATGCATGACATGTACACCCCGGATCAAGTAGTGGTGTCTGTAGCAGGAAATGTGGATGAAACTTTTATCAAAGAAGTCGAGAAGCTATTCGGATCTTATGAAGGTGGTAAAGGACCTGAGGACCGTGTGAAGCCTGCCTTTCACAACAATAAGCTTGCCCGGAAAAAAGATACAGAACAAGCCCATTTATGCTTAGGATTTGACGGTCTGCAAATCGGGCATCCGGACATCTATAACCTGATCGTATTAAACAACGTGTTAGGTGGCAGTATGTCATCCCGTCTGTTTCAAGAGGTTCGCGAACAAAGAGGACTTGCGTATTCCGTGTTTTCTTATCATTCCGCATATGAAGATAGCGGGATGGTTACCATTTATGGAGGGACAGGAGCCAATCAGTTAGATCAATTATTTGATACGATCGATAGCACCCTGCAAGCACTGAAAGATGATGGTATTACGTCTAAAGAATTACTAAACAGCAAAGAGCAATTAAAGGGTAACCTTATGCTGAGTTTAGAAAGTACGAATAGCCGGATGAGTCGAAACGGGAAAAATGAGCTGCTACTAAAACGCCACCGTACGCTGGATGAGATTGTCGAAGAAATCGACGGCGTTACGATGGACAAGGTAAATCAGTTAGCCCTTGACATCTTTAAAGATGATTATGCTATATCCCTCATCAGTCCGGATGGGAATCTCCCTCAAAATATGAGGAAATAACAGGAAAAAGCAGACTGCTTAAGTCTGCTTTTTTTTTGAACGATCTTTTCTCAAAGATTGTTGCTTTTTAACATAAGCTCTGCAAGGCTCTGTCAAATATTTAGCTGGACAGGTGAGACCCCACAGGCGAAGCAGAGCAGGCTCACCGCCATTGTATTTATTGATTTGTTTCAAGGATACATGCTCAGTAAGTTGATTGCAGCGGAAGGATGATGGACTCCTGCGGGAACCACGCGGAAAGCGAGCAAATCAAATATTACTTTCTTCTCTAAAATAACAACAAGCTTTACGAAAAGAGTTTTTTTGAATGAATCCTCACATCGGATGGAAATAACGAAGAATTTCTTCTAAAAAAAGTGGACAGTGTATACATTGTAATACAGAGCTTTTTTAGGGAGGAAACCTTCATGAGATTAAGCGAGTTAAGCGGAAAAGAAATAGTCGATTATAAAAAAGCAGAACGTCTTGGAATTCTTGGGCAAACCGATCTTGAATTCAATGATAAGTCTGGAAGCATAAATGCGCTTATCATTCCGACCGGTAAATGGCTGCGAAAGCAAGGCGGGGAAATCCGGGTACCTTGGCATCAAATCAGAACAATCGGAGCGGATATGATCATTCTGGAAGTATCGAATGAATAACGAAATAGAACATCAATTGAAACGGGGCCACCCCGTTTTTTTATTTGGCCTTGCAATTAAATAAGATGTCCCTCTCGAAAACGCTGGAAGGAGTCAGTGAAATAGGAAGATACATATAGTACCATCTGAATGAAATTTGTCTACGACTATTATCCCGTCCTGTCCTCTTACATCCGCTCCTTTACCAAAACAATCCCACATTCTAGACAGTCTCTACCTGCTTTTCTTCTCACCCATTAGGTATGTGCAACATACACTGTTGAAGTGAAAAGGGATTTAGAATAGCGATTATGTAAAAAGTAGGTGAAATCAGTGATGCTGACCGGAATGCAGATCGCAGTTCTAGGCGGAGATGCTCGTCAACTTGAGATTATTCGGAAGCTTACTGAGTTGGATGCAAAAATCTCACTCGTAGGTTTTGAACAACTAGATCATGCCTTTACAGGGGCTACGAAAGAAAAGCTGAGTGAAGTGGACTTTTCAATTATTGATGCCATAATCTTACCTGTACCCGGCACGAATCTACAAGGAGAAATTGATACGATTTTTTCCAATGAGAAAATCGTTTTAACAGAAGAAGTTGTGTCTCAGACGCCAGAGCACTGTACGATCTATTCAGGAATTAGTAATAAGTATTTGGATGAAATAATGTCTTCAACGAATCGGGAACTTGTTCAGCTGTTTGAGAGAGACGATGTTGCCATTTATAATTCTATTCCTACAGTAGAGGGAACGATTATGATGGCTATTCAACATACAGACTTTACGATTCATGGATCTACGATTGTCATATTGGGTCTGGGTAGGGTAGGTATGAGTGTAGCTAGAACGTTTCATCATTTAGGCGGAAAGGTCAAGGTTGGTGCCCGGAAAAGTGAGCATCTGGCCAGGGTGACTGAAATGGGCTTAGAGCCATTCCACTTAGATAACTTAGAAAAAGAGGTTGAGAATTGTGATATATGTATTAACACAATTCCAGTGCATATAGTGAAGGCTGCTGTAATAGCCAAAATGCCGGCTCATACATTAATCATCGATTTGGCTTCAAAGCCTGGGGGTACAGATTTTCGTTATGCAGAAAAACGGGGAATTAAAGCATTGTTAGCCCCGGGATTGCCAGGGATCGTGGCACCTAAGACAGCTGGCCAGATACTCGCCAATGTACTTTGTCAATTGTTAGAGGAAGATCTTGATTTAGGAAAGGAGAGTTCATCATGAGTGTGAAAGGAAAACGAATCGGGTTTGGTCTGACAGGTTCTCATTGTACGTATGATGCCGTATTCCCGGAAATTGAACGATTAGTGAATAACGGAGCAGAAGTGATGCCGATTGTGACTTCAACTGTTATGAATACGGAAACGAGATTCGGTAAAGGAGAAGACTGGATTAAGCGAATTGAAGACGTTACGGGTCATAGGGTGATCGATTCAATCGTAAAGGCAGAACCACTCGGTCCTAAAATTCCATTGGATTGTATGGTGATCGCTCCCCTTACAGGAAATTCAATGAGCAAATTCGCAAATGCAATGACAGATTCTCCAGTGTTGATGGCTGCTAAAGCGACTCTTCGTAATCACCGTCCTGTAGTACTGGGGATATCGACAAATGATGCTCTTGGCTTAAACGGTGTAAACCTAATGAGATTAATTTCAACCAAAGATATTTATTTTATCCCATTTGGTCAGGATGCACCTGAAAGCAAACCGAAATCAATGGTAGCCAGAATGACGCTGATTCAGGAAACGATAGAAGCGGCTATAGAAGGAAGACAGCTTCAGCCTGTTGTAATCGAAAGATATTTAGATTAATAGACGGAGAAGGCTATCAACTTGCACTGTTAAGATGGCCTTCTTTTCATGTATAAATATTTAATGTTTTATAAATAATCAAGGCATAAATATAAAATTCCCTATTGTCGAATAATTGTTTATGTTAAAATATTCTTTATTATAGTAATAGACTAAAAGGTATACCTACTATGAGAATACTGAATGGTTGGAAGGAGAGAAGATTTTGAATACAATGGGATTACATGTAGCGGTTGTCGGTGCCACAGGTGCAGTTGGACAACAGATGCTACAAACACTAGAAAAAAGGGACTTTCCAATAAAACAATTGACATTATTGTCTTCGGCCCGTTCAGCCGGGTCCACCGTTACCTTTAAAGGGAAAGAATGGACGGTTGAAGAAGCTAAGCCCGAAAGTTTTGAAGGGGTAGACATTGCTTTATTTAGTGCAGGGGGTAGTGTATCCAAACTTCTTGCTCCTGAAGCCGTTAAACGTGGAGCTATCGTCGTCGACAATACAAGTGCATACCGAATGGATCCAGATGTTCCTCTTGTTGTTCCAGAGGTGAACGAAGAAGATATCAAACTTCATAATGGAATCATTGCGAATCCTAACTGTTCTACGATCCAGATGGTGGCAGCACTTGAACCGGTTCGTAAACAATATGGTTTATCGAAAGTAATCGTGTCAACCTATCAAGCCGTTTCAGGGGCAGGTGCAGTGGCCATCGATGAGCTTCACGAGCAATCACAAGCCATATTGTCCGGTGAATCGTTTGAGCCAAGTGTGCTACCTGTAAAAGGGGATAAAAAGCATTATCAGATAGCGTATAACGCCATTCCTCAGATTGATAAATTCCAGGAAAATGGCTTTACTTTTGAAGAAATGAAAATGATCAATGAAACAAAGAAAATTATGCATATGCCGTCATTAAAGGTATCGGCAACATGCGTAAGGTTACCTGTTGTAACAGGTCACTCAGAAAGTGTATATATTGAAATTGAGAAGGGTTCTGTAACCGTGAATGATATCCACTCACTGTTAAAAGACGCTCCTGGAGTAACTTTAGAAGACGTCCCGGAAGAACAGATTTATCCGATGCCTGCACATGCAGTAGGAAAGCCGGATGTATTTGTCGGCAGGGTGCGTAAAGATCTTGATGAAGACAAGGGCTTCCATATGTGGGTTGTGTCTGACAACTTACTTAAGGGAGCGGCTTGGAACTCAGTTCAAATCGCAGAAAGTCTAATGAAACTTGGTATAATTAAATAACGAAGAGGGACCATTGCAGCTATAGATCTACTTATTTCCACTAATCGTTCTCACATACCTCTTGAACATATGACAATGAGGTGTAGTCATGAAAGTGATCGTACAAAAATTTGGTGGAACGTCTGTACGTGATGAGGCAAGTCGCTTAAAGGCGCTTGCCCACACAAAGCAAGCGATTGATAAGGGGTATAAAGTGGTGGTAGTCGTTTCAGCTATGGGAAGAAAAGGTGAACCTTACGCTACTGACTCCCTATTATCCCTTATCGGTGGCAGAAATACTTCAATAAGTAAGCGAGAGCAAGACTTATTATTATCTTGTGGAGAAATCATTTCCAGTCTGGTCTTCTCTAACATGCTTCTTGAGCATGGAATCCGGTCAACCGCTTTAACTGGGGCTCAAGCCGGATTCCGGACTAATAATGATTTTAACAATGCGAAAATTTTGGAAATGAGATGCAGCCGTTTGGTCAAAGAGCTTGAAGAACACGATGCAGTGGTGGTAGCCGGCTTTCAAGGTGCAACGAAAGATGGTGATGTCACCACGATAGGCAGAGGGGGAAGTGATACTTCGGCTTCTGCATTAGGAGTGGCATTAAAAGCTGAATTCATCGATATCTTCACCGATGTTGAAGGGGTCATGACTGCCGATCCCCGCATATCATCGAAAGCTAGACCTATTACGGTTGTTTCTTATAATGAAGTATGTAATATGGCATATCAGGGAGCAAAGGTGATTCATCCAAGAGCAGTTGAAATTGCGATGAATTCAAATGTTCCAATCCGGATTCGTTCTACTTATTCAAAGGGTGAAGGGACGCTTGTGACTACACTTGAAAATACAAAAGCACACAAAGAATTCCGGAGTCATCCCGTAACAGGAATAGCCCATGTACCGAACCTTACGCAAATAAAAGTATTCGCGAAGGAAGACCAATACAATCTGCAAGCTGAAGTCTTTAAAGCGATGGCTAAAGAAGGAATCAGTGTTGACTTCATTAACATCTCGCCACGGGGAGTTGTTTACACTGTTGCATCATCCCTGGCTGAAGGTGCGATATCGGTTCTGAATAAAATAGGTCATAAACCTATTGTCGAGTCAGAATGTGCTAAGATTTCAGTAGTGGGAGCCGGGATGACGGGTGTTCCAGGTGTGACTTCAGCCATCGTATCTTCTCTGTCCAACGAAGGAATTCGAATCCTCCAGTCAGCAGATAGTCATACGACTATTTGGGTTCTGGTGAAAGAGATGGACCTGATTAATGCGATAAATGCACTTCATGATACGTTTCAACTACAAGAGAGAACCGCTACATTCAGGATAGGATAAACTTAAGAGGAGAGTGACAAGATTGAATTTTGGCCGCGTTTCTACGGCGATGGTTACCCCATTTGACCGCAAAGGAAATATCGATTTCACCAAGACGACCCAATTAATTCAATATCTGATTGAAAATGGATCAGATTCGTTAGTAGTAGCCGGGACCACAGGTGAGTCTCCGACTTTAACAAAAGAAGAAAAGATTGCTTTATTTCGACATGTTGTAAAAGTAGTAAACGGAAGAGTACCTGTTATTGCAGGAACGGGGAGCAATAACACCCACGCCTCAATCGAGCTTACCAAAAAGGCGGTAGAGGCAGGCGTAGATGCCATCATGCTGGTGGCTCCATACTATAATAAGCCGAGTCAGGAAGGGCTATTCCAGCATTTCAAGGCGATTGCTGAATCAACAACCTTACCTGTCATGCTGTATAATATCCCTGGACGTTCAAGCGTCAATGTTTCTCCGGATACCATCATTCGATTATCAGAGATTGAAAACATTGTAGCTGTTAAAGAAGCAAGCGGTGACTTGGATAGCATGACTGAAATCATTTCACATACATCAGACGACTTTATGCTATACAGTGGTGATGACGGACTTACTCTCCCTGTGTTGTCAATAGGTGGAACTGGAATCGTGTCTGTTGCCTCTCATATCATCGGAAACGAAATGCAAGAGATGGTTGCTGCGTTTACAAGTGGAAATCATTTAACGGCAGCCGGTCTGCATCAAAAGCTTCTTCCGGTCATGAAAGGGTTATTTGCCAGCCCAAACCCAACTCCGGTTAAAACTGCCCTGCAGATGAAGGGTCTGGACGTTGGATCTGTCCGCTTACCATTAATTCCACTCACAGAAGTGGAAAGAGCAAAGCTGTCTCAATTATTACAAGTATTATCTTAAGTAAAAGACTGTGAAGGCCATCCTTCACAGTCTTTTATTTTAGACAGGAAAAGGCACTAAAATCAGTAATAGATTAATTTATTTTTAAAGAAGAAGGATTTAGTCATGTAGTATCGAAATAGTAATGTAGTAAAATTGAATGCAGTCTTTTTCCTAATTTTATTATAGGTAGGATAAAATTGGTTGTACTCCCAAAAAATTATCAAGTATAATAAACGTAACTGATTAAAGATCGGGAAAGGCACAGCATAGGAGGACATAACGTGAGTAAGACAAAGAATGAAAGTATAAAGATCATACCGCTCGGAGGAGTAGGAGAAATCGGTAAGAACATGTACGTGATCGAAGTGGATCATGAGATTTTCGTGGTTGACGCGGGGCTGATGTTCCCTGAAAATGAAATGCTCGGAATTGATATCGTCATTCCTGACATTCAATACTTGATCGAAAATAAAGAACGTGTGAAAGGGATCTTTTTGACTCATGGACATGAGGATAGTATTGGAGCGATTTCATACGTACTAAATAAGATTAAAGCACCTGTTTACGGCACCCGTTTAACGAATGCTCTTGTTAAGGCACGATTGAAGGATGAAAATGTCAAGGAAGATGTGAAATTCTATACGATTCACTCTGATAGCCACCTGACTTTCGATGGAGTGAATGTAACGTTCTTTAAAACCACACATAGTATTCCGGATTCTGTTGGTGTATGTATACATACATCCGAAGGAGTCATCGTACATACCGGGGAATTCAAATTTGATCAATCTGCTAAACACCTTTATCGACCGGATTTAGGCAAAATGGCTCAAATCGGTGAAAAAGGGGTGCTATGTTTGTTGTCTGACAGCAAAGAAGCGGAGAGACCCGGCTACACAACCTCAGAGGCCGTCATTGAACAACATATAACAGACGCTTTACGAATGGCATCCGGTAGAGTGATTGTAGCTTGCTTTGCATCTAATTTAATTCGACTACAGCAAGTGTTTGATGCTGCAGATCAAAATAATCGTAAAGTGGTCGTAGTGGGTAAGAGTTTGAAGAGAGTATATGATATAGCATTGAAATTAGGCTATCTTCACGTCCGGGATGAGATGATCATCGGCATGGATGAGATTGGTGACCATCCTAAAGATGAAGTCGTCATCATCGCCACCGGAACACAAGGAGAACCGTTTGAAGCCTTGCAGCGGATGTCAAAACGCTCCCATCGTCTTGTGAATATCGAAGAGGGTGATACAGTCCTTATTACGGCTTCACCTTCGCCTGGCATGGAAGTCATTGCAGGAAAGACAATTGACATGCTTTATAGAGCAGGAGCGAACGTCTTGACCGCTAATAAGAAGGTTCATGTATCAGGGCATGGGAGTCAGGAAGATCTAAAGTTTATGTTGAATATCATGAAGCCGAAGTATTTCATTCCTATTCAAGGGGAATATAAAATGCTGGTGGCGCATAGCCAGATCGCTCACGACATCGGTCTTCCTTATAAGCAAATTTTCATTTTGGATAAAGGTGATGTGCTTCAATACAAGGACGGTAAGATGAGAATGAGCGGCCGGGTGCAGGCCGGGAATGTGTTAATCGATGGAATTGGTGTAGGGGACGTTGGGAATATCGTCCTTCGCGACCGTAAACTATTATCTGAAGACGGTGTCTTTACGGTCGTAGTGACGATCAACCGCAGATCTAAATCGATTGTGTCAGGTCCTGAAATTATATCACGAGGCTTCGTTTACGTGAGGGAATCAGAAGAATTGATTGAAGGAGCTGGAGGTATCGTAACGGATGTAGTACATTCCTATCTGCAAAAAGGTTCATTTGAATGGACAACCATTAAACAAGATATCAGAGATCAGCTCAATTACTATTTATTCAATAAAACGCGAAGAAGACCAATGATTTTACCGATCATCATGGAAGTTTAATGCGTGAGGCTATTTGTTTCTAACAGATAGCCTCCGTTTTTTGTTTGATTCCAAAGTATAAAGTATGAAAACACCCCCTTATTAAAATAATAACAAGAGAATGGAATGAAAAGGAGATGTTTTCATGGAACTAAATCATGGGCGTATGCAGGATCAGCCAAATAAAGGCCAGGATGATAATAAAGATAAACCATCAGGATTAATGGAAAAGATACAGCAATTAGGGCAAACGAATGTCCCGCAACTCTCTCAGGATTCCAATATCCATTGCTTGACGATTGTAGGACAAATAGAAGGGCATATGCAGCTTCCGCCACAAAATAAAACAACGAAGTATGAGCATGTTATTCCTCAGCTCGTAGCCATTGAGCAAAATCCCAAGATAGAGGGATTGGTGGTCATATTAAATACGGTAGGGGGAGACGTGGAAGCGGGACTCGCCATTTCTGAGATGATTGCTTCACTCTCTAAACCTACAGTATCTGTTGTGTTGGGTGGAGGACATAGCATCGGTGTGCCGATTGCCGTATCATGCGATTTCTCGTACATTGCGAGCACCGCTACAATGACAATCCACCCGGTCCGATTGACTGGATTGGTGATCGGCGTACCACAGACTTTCGAGTACTTGGATAAAATGCAGGATCGGGTAGTTAGTTTCGTAACCAAGCACAGCAATATATCGGAAGAACAATTTAAAGACCTGATGTTTGCAAAAGGTAACCTTACTCGGGATATCGGTACGAATGTAGTCGGTGACGATGCTGTCGAATACGGCCTGATAGATGGAATCGGGGGCATTGGGACAGCCATTAAAAAGATTAATGAGTTAATTGAGATGAAAAAGCAATCGGATCAACAAGAGGGGTTAGTACAATGATCCTTTATACAGTGGTTCCCAATGATCTTGTATTTCCAACAGATGCAAATGAATTCAGTGGTCAAATGATGATGGAATATCAGGGTGTTCCTATCCTTGTTCAGCAGGAGGAGAACCGGTATCGAATTGTCAGGGTCATGAGTAGTGACCCTGCGCATTATCTCGATAATCAGATTTGCCCAGGTGAATTTATCAACAATTAAGGACGAAAGAGGATTTTCCCGAAATAGTGGTTATGCTATAATATTACTGGAAGAGACAAACATGATGATACTTTAAGTTAACGGGAAGGGTCTGACACCTTAGGCACATAGATTGCCCCAAAGGATCAGCCCTTTCTTCATCTTTATGTACATATGAAGAAAGACTTCAATAGAATTTAGGTGAATTGGATTGGCAAAACGAAAAAGAAGAAAAAAACGATCTGCAACGGGTTCAACCTTAAAACAAACCATTAAATATGAAATTACAGGAATGATCCTCGCTTCCCTCAGTTTGATTTCAATCATTGAGCTTGGAGCTGTAGGGAAAGCAGTGGTGTACTTCTATCGATTCTTTCTGGGTGAATGGTATATGGTTGCCCTCCTGTGGATGCTGTATGTGGCAGGATACCTCATGGTTAAACGAGAGATTCCTATGTTATTTAGTCGCAGACTTATCGGGGTTTACATCATCATCGCGAGCTTCTTGCTATTGAGTCATGTGAAATTATTTGATTTGCTCTCAAATGATGGATCTTTCGATAATCCAAGTGTCATCATGAATACGTGGGATTTGTATTGGATGGATGTAAGTGGTGAGACGAGTACATCAGATCTTGGCGGAGGAATGATAGGGAGCGTTCTATTTGCCGTTTCTTATTTTTTATTTGACTCTCAAGGAGCAAGAATTGTAAGTGCCACATTCATATTGATCGGAATCATACTCGTGACAGGTAAATCCATCGGGGATGTGCTGGGAAGAGCGGGTAAGCGCTTTGGTGCATTCTTAAGCGGACAATGGTCTGCATTCAAACAAGATATGAGTGATTGGAAAGAAGATCAGTCAAAGAAAAAAGAAGTGAAAGAAAAGAAAAAGAAAGAAGTTCCTGTGAAACAGGAGAAAGCGGTTGAAACACAGCAGCCTCAGGAAGAGGAAACGAGAGAACCGATTATCTCCAACTTCGCGGAACGTGCATACGGAGGGGCACAGACTAAAGAACAACCATCCGCTGCAGGAGCGGGAATGAATGATGAAAATGATGAGGCTGCAGCTAAAGATAAGTCCGGTTCAGAAGGAGAAGCGGATTCTGCACCACCGATTACGTTTACTGAGGTAGAAAATAAGGATTATAAACTACCTTCTATTTCGTTATTAAAGAGTCCTAGAAAAACAGATCAGAGTAATGAATATCAACTGATCCATGCCAACGCAGCCAAACTTGAAAGAACCTTCCAAAGTTTCGGTGTGAAAGCGAAAGTTACACAAGTTCACTTAGGTCCAGCCGTCACCAAGTATGAAGTACACCCGGATGTAGGTGTGAAAGTAAGCCGCATCGTAAACCTTAGTGATGATTTAGCGTTGGCTCTTGCGGCTAAAGATATTCGAATTGAAGCTCCTATTCCAGGGAAATCGGCTATCGGTATAGAAGTTCCTAACTCAGAGGTGGCCATGGTGTCTTTAAGAGAGGTGCTTGAAGCTAAGGAACATAATAAACCGGATGCCAAGCTCCAAATTGGTTTAGGACGGGATATTACGGGAGAAGCCGTACTTGCAGAATTGAATAAAATGCCTCACTTACTTGTAGCCGGGGCCACAGGAAGCGGAAAGAGTGTCTGTATTAATGGTATCATAACGAGTATCCTAATGAGAGCTAAACCACATGAAGTTAAACTCATGATGATAGATCCGAAAATGGTTGAATTGAATGTATATAACGGGGTACCGCACCTATTGGCTCCCGTTGTAACTGATGCGAAGAAAGCTTCACAGGCATTAAAAAAGGTTGTAAGTGAAATGGAGCGGAGATATGAATTGTTCTCTCACACAGGGACAAGGAATATTGAAGGCTACAACGACTACGTTAAGAGACAGAATCTTGAAAATGAAGAAAAGCAGCCGCTGCTTCCGTATATTGTGGTCATAGTGGATGAGCTGGCTGATTTAATGATGGTTGCTTCAAACGATGTAGAAGACGCTATCACCAGACTCGCACAGATGGCACGTGCCGCAGGGATCCATTTAATTATTGCGACCCAGCGTCCTTCTGTTGATGTTATTACAGGGGTCATCAAAGCTAATATACCATCCAGGATTGCGTTTGCCGTATCATCTCAAATCGATTCCAGAACCATCCTGGACTCAGGGGGCGCAGAAAAACTATTGGGTAGAGGAGACATGCTCTTTATGCCTGTAGGGGCTTCAAAGCCTACAAGGGTACAAGGCGCCTTTTTATCTGATGAAGAAGTTGAAGAAATCGTAGACTTTGTCATTTCTCAACAAAAGGCACAGTATCAGGAAGAAATGATTCCGGACGAGATACAAGAAGATGAGAAAACGGGCGAAGCTGAAGACGAACTTTATAACGATGCAGTTCAGTTAATTGCTGAAATGCAAACCGCTTCCGTGTCCATGCTTCAAAGAAGATTTAGAATTGGTTATACAAGAGCAGCACGATTGATTGATGAGATGGAAGTAAGAGGAGTCGTTGGACCTTATGAAGGAAGTAAGCCGCGAAGCGTCTTGATCGGTAAACCTTCAGAAGAGCAAAGCTCTTAACAAAAAGTGTGTTACCCTATTCAAAGTGAACGGGGTAACACACTTTTTTTATGTAAAATCCAAGGATTAAATCTCAAAATGTATCCGTTTTAAATGATGTCATTCTAGTTTATCCACTAATGTGTTATACTATTAAAAGCGTTTACAATTGTAATGTCGTTGTTTTAATTTTGTAAAGATTGATAATCTATAACAACCTTACTGTAAATTATTTGTAAAATAACTCCATGAAACCCTATTCATCTTTATATTTTTTCTATTTTTTTACAAATAAGGATTCTAAATTGTCATTCTAGTCATTTTTTTCGACAAAATCACACAATGCTATTTATTTATGAAAAGAAAAGTGTTATAGTATTTTCGATTAGTAGGAAAGATATACATCAGAGGTCTGATGTCTTGAGAAAATTTGGTGGTGGTTCCAGTGACAATAAAGACAGACAATCGACATTTATACTTACAAGTGATAGACCGTTTGAAGAAAGATATCGAAGCGGGGATATACAAAGAAAAAGAAAAACTCCCGTCTGAATTTGATCTCTCCAAACAACTGGGTGTGAGTAGGGCTACTCTCCGGGAAGCTCTCAGAATTCTTGAGGAAGAAAGTGTCATCGTACGACGTCATGGTGTAGGTACATTTGTAAACGCTAAACCGCTCTTTACTTCTGGTATTGAGCAGCTAAACAGTGTAACGAACATGATTAAGCAGGCTGGTATGGAGCCAGGGACCATTTTCTTAAGCTCAACAACTCAAGAAGCTACTGAGGATGATGTGAAGAGGTTTACTTGCAATGAAGAGGACGACGTGATCCTGATTGAACGGGTTCGTACTGCAAACGGGGAACCGGTTGTGTATTGTGTAGACAAAATTCCTGAAAAGATTATGCCGAGGAATTTCACCCATGAAGATAATTCGATTTTCACCGTTTTGGAAAAACGCGAGAATAAGAGAATCACTCATGCTGTTGCACAAATAGAACCTATGGGCTATCACGATAAAATCTCCCCTATTCTAAATTGTGAACCAGAAACGGCACTACTCGTATTAAAGCAAATGCATTTTGATGAAAACGATGAGCCGATTCTGTACTCAGTAAACTATTTTCGGTCAGACAAATTTAGCTTCCACGTATTAAGAAAGCGTGTATAACAACAATCCATCTTTCTACTAATTTATTACAATATTAGGGGGTACTCTAGGTGAAAAAACGTAAAATGAGTTTAGCGTTGTCATTTGTTCTAGCTGCAGGTACATTATTAGGTGCTTGTGGAACAAGCGAGGACAAAGAAGGTGCATCTAGTGGTGAAGGTAACAAAAAAGAAGATCAATTTACAGTAGCAATGGTTACGGATGTTGGTGGAGTAGATGACAAATCTTTCAACCAATCTGCTTGGGAAGGTTTAAAAGCTTTCGGTGAAGAGCACGACTTAGAAAAAGGTAAGAAAGGTTATGACTACTTACAATCACAATCTGATGCTGACTATGCTACTAACTTAAACACATTGGCTCGTCAAGACTTTGACTTAGTATATGGTATCGGCTTCCTTATGGAAGGTGCAATCAATGATATTGCACAACAACAAAAAGATTCTCACTTTGCAATCGTTGATGCTGTTGTAGATCAGCCAAACGTTGCAAGTATCACATTTAAAGAGCAAGAAGGTTCATTCCTTGCCGGAGTTGCTGCTGGACTAGCAACGAAAACGAACAAAATCGGCTTCCTTGGTGGAATGGAAATTCCAGTAATCGAGCGTTTCCACTCTGGCTTCATTGCTGGTGTTAAATCAGTCAATCCCGAAGCGGAGATCGTTGCAGACTATGCAGGAGCATTCGATAAAGCTGAACTTGGTCAAACAATCGCGTCTAAGATGTACTCACAAGATGTAGACGTTATCTTCCATGCAGCTGGTGGTACGGGTAATGGATTGTTCAAAGAAGCACGTGACTTAAAAGAAAAAGACCCTTCCCGTGAGCTATGGGCAATCGGAGTTGACTCCGATCAATCAGCAGAGGGTAAAGTTGGGGATCATAACATCATCTTAACTTCTTCTTTAAAGCGTGTAGATAATGCGGTTCTGGATCTTTCTAATAAAGCAAAAGAAGGGAACTTCCCGGGTGGAGAAGTTATCTCTTACGGTCTTAACGAAGAGGGTGTTGGATTAGCTGAACTTAACGAAGAGCTTTCTAACAAAGACGAGGTTATGACTAAAGTTGATGAATGGAAAGAAAAGATCATGAGTGGGGAAATTACTGTACCTGAATCTTTAGATGCAGCAAACTCATTCTCAGCTAACTAATTGAACAGGGATAAGGGGGCCAAGGATAGCCGGCCTCTTAACCCTTTTTTAGAAGGAGTATTCATAATAATTAAAATTTTAATTGAAGTATAGAAACTTCTTTCTATCTTTCATTTAGAGTTTTAATCGGGGCAACCCTTTTTTTTCTAGAGTATTAAGGTCTGACCTCTAACTACTAGATAAATATCCCTAGCCTATGCAAGGAGTGATTAGCAATGGATTATGTAATTGAGATGCTGAATATTCGTAAAGAATTTCCAGGCATCGTAGCAAACGATAATATTACCCTCCAGCTCAAAAAAGGTGAAATTCATGCGCTTCTAGGTGAAAATGGAGCAGGTAAGTCTACACTGATGAATGTTTTATTTGGACTTTATCAGCCTGAACAAGGAGAAATTCGTGTTAAGGGGCAGAAAGTAAACATCACCAATCCCAATATTGCCAATGACTTAGGGATCGGAATGGTTCACCAGCACTTTATGCTTGTTGATACCTTTACAGTAACAGAGAATATTATTCTTGGAAGAGAGCCGAAGTCCGGTGCAACAGTGGATATTAAAAAGGCAGAGAAGGATATTCTGGAAATCTCAGAAAGATACGGTTTGAAAGTGGATCCTTCCGCTAAAATTTCTGAAATTTCAGTAGGAATGCAGCAGCGTGTTGAGATTTTGAAAACACTTTATCGTGGTGCAGAGATTCTGATCTTCGATGAGCCTACAGCGGTACTGACTCCACAAGAAATCAAAGAGCTTATTCAAATCATGAAAACTCTAATTCAAGAAGGCAAGTCTATCATTCTTATCACTCATAAGCTGAAAGAGATTATGGAAGTGTGTGATAATGTAACCGTTATCAGAAAAGGAAAAGGGATCGGGACGGTGCAAGTATCGGAAACCGATCCGAATCATCTTGCCAGTCTGATGGTAGGACGTGAAGTGACCTTTAAAACGGAGAAGAAGGAAGCCACTCCTACTGACAATGTACTCGAAATTCGAGATTTGAACGTAAAAGATCACCGCAACGTTTCCGTTGTAAAGGGGTTAAACCTGGAAGTGAAAGCCGGGGAAATCCTTGGTATTGCGGGAGTTGACGGGAACGGTCAAAGTGAACTGATTGAAGCGATTACAGGGTTATACAAAGTTAATAGTGGCTCGATCAAGCTGAATGGAAAAGAAATAGTCAATATGAAACCGCGCAAGATTTATGAAACAGGTGTAGGTCATATTCCTCAGGATCGCCACAAGCATGGTTTAGTCCTGGATTTTCCAATCGGTGAAAATATGGTTCTACAAACCTATTACCAAAAGCCTTACTCAAATAAAGGGGTATTAAGCTATAAGAATATTTACAATCAAGCGAGAAAGCTAATTTCAGAGTTTGATGTAAGGACACCTTCTGAATATACCCTTGCAAGGGCATTATCCGGTGGTAATCAGCAAAAAGCGATCATCGGTCGGGAAATCGATCGTGATCCGGATCTGTTGATTGCTGCCCAGCCTACCCGGGGGCTGGATGTAGGAGCGATCGAGTTCATTCACAAGCGTCTGATCGAGCAGCGGGATAACGGGAAAGCCGTACTATTACTTTCATTTGAATTGGATGAAATCATGAATGTAAGTGACCGTATCGCCGTCATTTATGAAGGGCAAATTGTAGCAATTGTGAATCCAAAAGAAACAACCGAACAAGAACTTGGACTACTGATGGCTGGTTCGAAGAGGAAGGAAGCGGGGGAGAACACACATGTCTAATCGATTAACAAATATATTAATCCCGGTTATTTCGGTCCTTTTAGGAATTATTGTCGGAACCATTATTATGCTTGTGAGTGGGTATGATCCAATTGCAGGATATTCTGCACTATGGCAAGGTATTTTCGGAGAGATCTACTATGTAGGGGAAACGGTGCGTCAAGTGACTCCATACATTCTTGCTGGATTGGCTGTTGCCTTTGCATTCAGAACCGGATTATTCAATATCGGGGTCGAAGGACAACTGATTGTAGGTTGGCTTGCAGCAGTGTGGGTAGGGGTCGCTTTCGATGAGTTACCTAAGATCATTCACTTACCGCTAGCTGTAATCGCAGCGGCATTAGCTGGCGCATTCTGGGGCTTCATTCCAGGATTACTGAAAGCAAGATACCGTGTACACGAAGTAATTGTTACGATCATGATGAACTATATTGCACTTCACGTAACGAATGCGATTATCCGTGATGTATTGACGGAGCGCAAAGATCGTACGGATTATATCGCAGAGACGGCTTCATTAAAGTCCCCATTCTTTGAGGCGTTAACGGATTACTCAAGACTGCATTGGGGGATCTTCATTGCCCTTCTGTGTGTCTTTATCATGTGGTTCCTTTTAGAGAAAACGACTCGTGGATATGAACTGCGTTCCGTAGGCTTTAACCAACATGCTTCTCAATACGCAGGAATGAACGTAAATGGAAACATCATTCTCTCTATGGTCATCTCTGGAGCATTTGCCGGACTTGCAGGTGCTATGGAAGGATTGGGAACATTTGGATACGCTTCGATCAAAGGTGGATTTACAGGGGTCGGATTCGACGGGATCGCTGTAGCTTTATTGGGAGGAAATGTTGCCATTGGTGTTGTGTTCGCAGCGCTGTTATTTGGAGGGCTAAAAGTAGGTGCATTGAATATGCCTCTTGAAGCAGGCATTCCAAATGAACTAGTAGACATCATAATTGCCCTTATTATTTTCTTTGTAGCATCTGGTTATATGATTCGCTATCTGATTCAACGATTTAGTAAGAAGGGGGTGAAATAAGTGGGCTTCATCGATATCTTAACAATCCTTATTCCATCAACATTATTGTGGGCATCACCACTTATTTTCACTGCTTTGGGCGGAGCGTTCTCTGAACGTTCTGGTGTGGTTAACATCGGACTTGAAGGACTAATGGTCATTGGAGCTTTCTCAAGTATCGTTTTCAACTTGGCGTTTGCCGACACATTTGGTGCGGCAACACCATGGGTAGCCCTGCTTATTGCCATGGTCATGGGGGCGTTACTTGCTGTACTCCATGCGGTTGCTTCCATTACATTCCGGGCCGATCAGGTAGTGTCCGGAGTGGCAATCAATCTGCTTGCCATCGGTTTAACTCTTTTCTTAGTTAAACGTATTTATGGCAAAGGTCAAACAGACATCATTTCTGAAGGCTTTGGAAAAGTGGATGTACCGCTACTTAACAAAATTCCGGTTATTGGAAATATTTTCTTCTCCAACACTTACTGGCCACCATTCGTAGCCATTCTTGTGTCGGTCATCGTTTGGTTCATTATGTTTAAAACTCCATTTGGTCTGAGATTGCGTTCCGTAGGTGAGCATCCAATGGCTGCTGACACAATGGGAATCAACGTAACGAAAATGCGCTATATCGGGGTTATCATTTCCGGGGCTTTTGCAGGAGTAGGCGGAGGAGTATATGCCCAGTCGATTTCGTCCGACTTTAGTCATGCAACGATAAGTGGACAGGGATTCATGGCCTTAGCTGCTTTGATCTTCGGTAAGTGGCATCCCCTTGGCGCAATGGGTGCAGCATTATTCTTTGGATTCGCTCAAAGCTTAAGTATCATCGGATCGAGTATCCCATTATTTGAGAATATTCCAAGTGTATATCTGCTAATCGCACCATATGTATTGACCATCCTTGCACTTACCGGATTCATCGGCCGTGCAGATGCACCTAAAGCACTTGGTACACCGTATATCAAAGGAAATCGTTAATCCATAACATAAGCACCAATCAAAGGTATCTCGACATTCGAGGTACCTTTTTTTTGAGGTTCTTTTGATTATTGATAAAAACAAAAGAATGAATCATAAATGAATATTATCCATGCATATACTAGTTTACTCTATGGGTATTTTTCCAATAGAGGAAGATGCTTGAAATCAACATATCACTACATGTATAGTTATACATAAATACCGCACAATAAAGGTGTTTATAACTTTTTTGATATCAAAAATGACGGAAGTGTTGAACTAAGGAGGACGGTACGATGACAGCCATAAATGAAGTAGTAAAGAAGAAACAGGGGTACACGCTACATATCGTTCAAACGGATAAGTATAAAACCAACAGTCTGATCTTGAAAATGAAAGCTCCACTAGATCAAGAATCAGTGACCTTACGCGGATTACTCCCTCATGTGATGCAAAGCAGTACAAAGACCTATCCGAGTACAACGGAATTACGATCCTACCTGGATGAATTATATGGTGCGAACTTTTTTACGGATTTAGGTAAAAAAGGTGAGTACCACGTGGTCAGCATGTCAGTTGAAATCGCCAACGAAAAGTTTTTAAGGGACTCAGAGCCGTTACTTCAAAAAGGAATAGAATTTTTAGCAGACGTCCTGCAAAATCCTCATATTGAAAATAACGAATTCGATAAGAAAACGGTGGAGAAAGAAAAACGAAACCAGAAGGTAAGAATACAGGCAGTATATGACGATAAAATGCGCTACGCTAATTCCCGGCTTGTAGAAGAAATGTGTAAGGGAGAGCGTTTTGCCCTTCATGTCAATGGCATTAGTGAAGAAGTAGAGTCCATAACGGCCAAGAGTTTATATGAATATTATCAAAAAGTCATGAATGAAGATCAATTCGATCTTTATGTCATCGGAGATGTAGATGTTGCGGAAGTTGAAAATCTGTGTGATCAACTCCTTCAATTAAACGAACGTACCCCTCTCGAAGTCGATTCATCGAAAGTGGAACAAAAAGAAAGGGAAAACGTCGTGAAAGAAAAGCAGGATGTGAAGCAAGGTAAGCTGAATATGGGCTACCGGACACATACACAATATGGCGATGATGATTACTTTGCCCTTCAGGTATTCAATGGCATATTCGGTGGATTTTCTCATTCTAAATTATTCATAAATGTGAGAGAAAAAGCGAGCTTAGCTTATTATGCAGCAAGTAGACTGGAAAGTCATAAAGGATTATTGATGGTTATGTCCGGCATAGAATTTGAGAAATATGATCAAGCAGTCGGAATCATCAATGATCAGCTGCAAGCCATGAAGGATGGAGACTTTACAGATGGTGAGATCGAACAGACGAAAGCGGTCATCCGCAATCAACTGCTTGAAACCATTGATACGTCCCGTGGGTTGGTTGAGGTCCTTTATCATAATGCTGTCGCCCATGAAGAAATTGATCTAAAACACTGGTTAGATGAAATTGAGAAAACGACGAAAGAAGATATCGTGAAAGCTGCAAATAAAGTCGAACTTGATACCATCTACTTTTTAACAGGAATGGAGGGATAAGGATGAAGAAAATTTCCTTCGATCAACTACAGGAAAACTTATATTATGAAAAAATGTCTAATGGACTGGATGTCTATATTCTCCCGAAAAAAGGATTCAATAAGACATATGCTACGTTTACGACGAAGTACGGAAGCATCGACAATCATTTTGTCCCTCTGGACGAAGAAGGATTCGTTAAGGTTCCAGATGGAATCGCCCACTTCTTGGAGCATAAATTGTTTGAAAAGGAAGATGGTGATGTATTCCAGCAATTCAGCCGCCAGGGAGCGTCGGCTAATGCTTTCACATCCTTTACACGAACGGCTTATCTATTCTCAAGTACCACCAATGTAGAACGAAATTTGGAAACGCTTATAGACTTTGTTCAAGACCCGTATTTTACAGAAAAGACAGTGGAAAAAGAAAAAGGCATCATCGGTCAGGAAATCACCATGTATGATGATAACCCTGACTGGCGATTATACTTTGGTGTGATTCAGAATATGTACAAAAATCACCCGGTGAAGATTGATATTGCAGGAACGATTGAGTCCATCACACCAATCACGAAAGATATGTTGTATCAGTGCTATAACACATTCTACCACCCAAGCAATATGCTTCTCTTTGTAGTGGGGGCTGTAGACCCGGATCAAATCATGAATCAGATTCGTTCGAACCAGGAAAAGAAGGATTATGAAAAAATGCCTGAGATCAAGCGGAGATTTGATGAAGAACCGGAAACGGTTGCTGAGAAGAAGCAGGTCCTTAAGATGAATGTGCAAAGCCCTAAGTGCCTGGTAGGTCTTAAAGCGCCTGAACCACATCAGCAAGGCAAGGAAATGCTTAGACAAGAGCTTTCTATGAACGTTTTCCTGGATATGTTATTCGGTAAAAGCTCGACGTATTATTCTGAACTATACAATGATGGCTTGATTGATGAAACATTCCACTATGACTATACACAAGAAAATGGCTTTGGATTCCTAACTGTCGGCGGGGACACGGAAAAGCCGGATATCCTTGCTGAGAAGGTACAATCGCTGCTACTTAAAGCCAAACATGAATCTCTCTTTACAGAAGAGGGACTAGAAAGAACGAAGAAAAAGAAAATTGGTGCGTTTTTACGTGCCATTAATTCTCCTGAGTTTATTGCAAATCAATTCACACGCTATGCTTTTAACGAAATGGATTTGTTTGAGGTCGTACCTACACTTGAATCATTAAAGTATGATGATATTCAAACCGTTGCGAGTACCATTATTAGTGAAGAGCGCTTTACGGTGTGTCAAGTAGTTCCGAAATCGTAATATCGGAGGGAGCTGCCCGAGGGTAGCTCCTCTCTTTATGGAGACATTGAGGTGGAAACAGATGAAATATGCTTTAATAACAGGGGCTTCAGGGGGAATCGGAAGCAGTACGGCTTTAAGCTTGGCAGAAGAGGGATGGAATTTATATTTACATTATCATTCGAATGAAAAAGCTATAACAGAGCTGCTACATAAGATTGAAAAGTTTGGGGTGGAGGCCATCCCCATTCGGGCAAATCTTGCCCACCCGAGAGAAATCGGGAGTCTCGTGAACGGTATCTTCCAACTTGATGCCATTATATATAGTAGTGGGAATTCAAGCTGGGGAATGTTTCAAGATCAAACTGAAGAAGAGGTGGACTATATGATTAACGTTCATGTGAAAAGTCCTTTACTTCTTATTCAAAAGTTATTGCCTAAGCTGATAGAACGTAAGGGGAGTATTGTAATGGTAAGCTCCATTTGGGGACAAATTGGCGCAGCATGTGAGGTCGTTTACTCAACTGTTAAGGGTGCGCAATTGGCATTTGTGAAATCATTGAGTAAGGAGCTTGCTCTAAGCGGGGTAAGGATCAATGCAATCGCTCCAGGGGCAGTTGATACATCGATGATGAGTTCGTTCTCTGAAGGGGAACTAGAAGCTATCAGGGAGGAGATTCCAATGGGTCGTCTCGCTCAGGCGGATGAAATTGCCGACTCGATTCAATTTCTCACTTCAGCCAAAGCCTCTTATATCACAGGTCAAACCATTTCCATCAATGGTGGGTGGCATACATGAAAAAGTTTTTTGGTCAAAAGATTATGGCGAATAATTTTTCCTCCGGGATACAAACTAAGGTTGTATTTCAATAAAGGAGGTCATGACAAATGTCTGTATTAGATAACTGGTCTGATTGGAAAAACTTCTTAGGTGATCGTCTCAACCAGGCTCAACATGGTGGAATGGAAAATGAAACGGTTTCTGACTTAGCTTACCAAATTGGTGACTACTTAGCGAATCAAGTCGAAGCTAAGAACGATCAGGAAAAAGTGTTAGCGGATTTATGGTCTGTCGCTTCCCCTGAAGAACAACATGCCATTGCGAACATGATGGTTAAACTTGTTAATAACAATGGTACTCGTTAAGGAGAGGGATTTTTTCCTCTCTTTTTTATATGCTTCAAAAAAATCACTTGAGAAGTCTATACTTCTTTACTATAAACAGCTTATGAGGTCTAAAATGAGAAATTGTACATATTTATGTAGGTTTTGCTTTTCTATTACCGGAAAATCATTTATTATAATACCTAGATGTTTAAATAAATTTTCCGAATTATGTCGACTTTTATCGAATTGGAATGTCACAGTTTTTTCAGGAGGGAACCAATGGAACGCAAAGAATGGTATTTAGAATATGAAATTCAAAAAAATCGTCCAGGCCTCTTAGGTGATATTTCCTCGTTATTAGGAATGCTTTCTATAAATATAGTGACGATAAATGGAGTAGATGAAGGCAGAAGGGGAATGCTTCTTCTTGCAAACAATGATGAACAGATTACGAGGCTTGAGTCCATCTTACAAACGATGGATACCATTAATGTAACAAAGCTCCGAGAGCCGAAATTACGGGATCGCCTTGCCGTTCGTCACGGCCGTTATATTCAGCGTGATGCCGATGACAAGAAAACGTTTCGGTTTGTTCGTGATGAGCTGGGTTTATTAGTAGACTTTATGGCTGAGCTATTTAAGCAAGAGGGACATAAGCTTGTTGGGATCAGAGGAATGCCCCGGGTAGGGAAGACCGAATCCATTGTGGCATCAAGCGTATGTGCAAATAAGAAATGGCTCTTTGTCTCTTCTACTTTGTTAAAGCAGACAATAAGAAGCAAACTGATTGAAGACGAGTATTCATCTGAAAATCTATTTATTATTGACGGAATCGTTTCAACTCGCCGTGCAAGTGAAAAGCACTGGCAACTAGTAAGGGAAATCATGAGATTGCCTGCTGTGAAAGTAATCGAACATCCTGATGTATTCGTTCAAAACTCTGAATATTCACTTGAAGATTTTGATTATATCATTGAACTTAGAAACGATCCTGATGAAGAAATTACATATGAATTAGTAGAACAAAATAATTTATTTCAAAATTCCGATTTTGGAGGTTTTGATTTTTAATATTGGAAGGTGTTAAGTGGTGACGGAATTAGGAAATCGTTTAAAGGAAGCCCGTGAAGCTAAAGGTTACGGCCTCGATGATTTACAAAGAATAACAAAAATTCAAAAACGCTATTTGATTGGGATTGAAGAAGGCTCGTATGACGCGATGCCTGGGAAGTTCTATGTGCGTGCATTTATTAAACAGTATTGTGAAGCGGTCGGTCTTCCTCCTGAAGTGATTTTTGAGGAGCATAAGGAAGAAATTCCAACTACCTATGAAGATGAGATACCGGTTTCCCTTTCCAGGGTCCAGACGAGAAAGTCTGTATCAGAAAGCTCTACAAGGGTATTTGACTTCGTGCCCAAACTGCTTATAGCCCTGTTTGTTATTGGTGCCTTGATTGCCGTATGGGTATTCTGGCAAGGGAAGGTGGGGGATAAAGCCCCTGAGACACAACCTTCAGAAAATCAGCAGCAAGTTGATGTAGATGAGAATCAAACGGCTGAAAGTGAAGAGCCTGAAGAAGAAACCAAAGATAAGAATGAAACAGAAAGTAAATCTTCAGAAGATGAAAATGCTAAGGAAGATAAAGAACAAAAACCAGAACAATCATTAGAAGCAGTGAATTCTTCAGACTATAAAACGACGTATGAATTAAAAAATGCAGAAGAGTTCAAGTTGCAATTGTCAGCTAAGGGAGACACCTGGGTAAAAGTCTTTAACACCGACGAGCAGGTTTTGTTTGAAGGTCTACTAAAACAGGATAATAAAAAGGACTTTGACTTTTCCGGTGAAAAACAGGCATACCTCATCATAGGGGATGCTTCAAACACGGATATTAGTGTGAACGGCAAAAAACTTGAATATAAAATCTCTGCAACGGATGTCGTAAGGCAGGATATTATCATCAATTACGAACCACAATCAGCGCAATAATTGAGATGAAAGGAGTTTTAATAACTCCTTTTTCTTACATACTATAGTTAGAACGTGTTTTTTAAGTATTGGAGGTAGAAAGGTGAACTTACCTAATAAGATTACAGTTTCAAGGATATTTTTAATTCCATTATTTTTAATCATTATGCTTGCACCTTTAAACTGGGGTGACATGATGTTTCTTGGGGCAGAAATGCCGGTCAAGCACTTTGTAGGGGCTTTGATATTCATCATTGCGGCAACAACCGATTGGGTAGACGGTTATTATGCACGAAAACTTGACCTCGTGACGAACCTTGGGAAATTCTTAGATCCATTAGCGGATAAATTGCTTGTATCTGCTGCATTAATTGTTCTGGTTGAGCTTGGTCTTGCCCCGTCATGGATTGTCATTATCATCATCAGCCGTGAGTTTGCGGTAACAGGCCTTCGCCTTGTGTTAGCCGGTGAAGGGGAAGTGGTTGCTGCGGGTCAACTTGGAAAGATCAAAACATGGGCACAAATCATCGCTATTTCAGCGCTGCTTCTGCATAATGCCATTTTCGAACTGATCAATCTGCCATTTGCGACCATTGCTCTTTGGGTGGCTATGTTCTTTACGATTTGGTCTGGGTGGGACTATTTCAAACATAACAAAAAAGCATTTGTAAATTCGAAATAAAACGTTATAACAAGGGGATTGATTCTACTGGAATCATCCCCTTCTTTACATCAATGACAGGGGGAATAAGGATGAATGCAGAGATCATAGCGGTGGGATCAGAACTACTATTAGGTCAAATCGTCAATTCCAATGCTCAATTCATTTCAGAGCAACTGGCTGAAATGGGGGTGAATGTCTACTACCACACGAGTGTTGGAGACAACCCTGAACGATTGCAGCATGCGATTTCAGTAGCTCAAAAGAGAGCAGACTTGTTGATTTTCACTGGTGGACTTGGACCGACGAAGGATGATTTGACGAAAGAAACCATTGCCAAGTCATTAGGTAGAACTTTGACCTTGGACGAAGATGCATTGAAATCAATAAAAAGCTATTTTATAAAAGTCAATCGGGAGATGACCCCCAATAATGAAAAACAGGCTCTCATTTTAGCGGGCTCTCAGGTGTTGAAAAACGAACATGGTATGGCTCCCGGCATGCTATTGAAAAAAGATGCTAAAGCATACATGCTTTTACCCGGACCTCCATCTGAAATGAAACCGATGTTCAGTACTTACGGCAAACAGGCCATCCAAAAATTATTAAAGAAGAAAGAAATCATCCATTCCCGGGTCCTGCGCTTCTTCGGCATTGGGGAAGCTCAGTTGGAAACAGAATTGGAAGATCTGATTGAACAACAAACCAATCCAACCATTGCCCCACTGGCTGGTGACGGAGAAGTTACACTGAGGCTGACGGCCAAACACGATTCGAAAGGTGTTGCCATTACCCTATTGGATGAGCTGGAAGTTGAGATTATGAATATTGTAGGAGAATACTTCTACGGCTACGATCAGGATTCCCTCGTCGAGGTGGGATTCAAATTATTAAAAGAGAAGGGTTTCACACTATCCTGTGCAGAGAGTTTAACCGGGGGGCTCTTTCAAGCTCAATTAGCATCTTTACCAGGAGCATCCTCCATCCTGAATGGTGGGGTGATCTGCTACCAGGATGAGGTCAAGAAGAAGATACTCTCCGTGAAAGAGAGTACGCTTGAACAGCATACCTCAGTAAGCGAAAAGTGTGCCCAGGAGCTTGCTGAAAATGTAAGAGAGCTTTTATCAGCCGATATTGGGATCAGCTTTACAGGTGTGGCAGGTCCCGGTTCACACGGAGGGCAACCTGCAGGAACCGTTTGGATCGGGTTGTCCATGAAAGATCAGCCAACTAAAACGTTTCATTTGAATCTTGGCGGCGGACGAAATGCTAACCGGATGAGAACGGCGAAGTATGGTTGGTATTATTTGATGAAAGAATTGAGTAAGTAATTGTACTGAGGCTGTCTTCTGATATGGAAGGCAGTTTTTTTGTGCTAAACCGCTCTAAATTCAATCCAAAACACCCAGAGTAAAAAACCGAATGAATGTTCGATTTTTTTCTTGTTTTCTATTATAAAAACGTTTATAGTATAGATAGGTTGGATTTGAGACAAGCTTATAAGTTGTCAATTTCAAGTTCTATATTCAAAGGAGGAAGATTTGTGAGCGATCGTAAAGCAGCCTTAGATATGGCGTTAAAACAAATAGAAAAGCAGTTTGGTAAAGGTTCAATCATGAAGCTTGGGGAGAAAACGGATAGAAACGTAGTAACATGTCCAAGTGGTTCACTTGCACTGGACGCTGCTCTTGGAATAGGCGGATATCCACGTGGAAGAATCATTGAGGTATATGGTCCCGAATCATCCGGTAAAACAACAGTAGCACTTCATGCGATTGCAGAGGTTCAGGCTCAAGGAGGTCAAGCTGCATTCATTGATGCAGAGCATGCACTTGATCCTGAGTATGCTCAAAAGCTTGGAGTAAACATAGATGAATTATTGCTTTCTCAACCTGATACAGGTGAGCAGGCATTGGAAATTGCTGAAGCGCTTGTACGTAGTGGAGCAGTGGACGCTATCGTTATCGACTCTGTTGCAGCCCTTGTACCGAAAGCAGAAATCGAAGGGGAGATGGGAGATGCTCACGTAGGTCTTCAAGCCCGTTTAATGTCACAGGCTCTTCGGAAGCTTTCAGGTGCCATCAATAAATCGAAAACCATCGCGATTTTCATTAACCAAATTCGTGAAAAAGTTGGAGTCATGTTTGGAAATCCTGAGACGACTCCCGGTGGACGCGCACTGAAGTTCTATTCTTCTGTTCGTTTAGAAGTCCGTCGTGCTGAGACCCTTAAGCAGGGGAATGAAATGGTAGGGAACAAAACGAAGATTAAAGTAGTGAAAAATAAGGTGGCTCCACCTTTCCGTGTAGCTGAAGTAGATATCATGTACGGTGAGGGGATTTCTAAAGAAGGTGAAATCGTCGATCTTGGATCTGAGCTCGATATTGTCCAGAAGAGCGGTGCCTGGTATTCTTATAACGAAGAACGCTTAGGTCAGGGTCGTGAGAACGCGAAAATTTTCCTCAAAGAAAACCCGGAAATCCGCAGCGAAATCATGCTGAAAATCCGTGAACATTACGGATTGGATACAGGTCGAGCTGAAACCGATGATAAAGGTGAATTAAGTCTTTTAGAAGACTAACCAAATATAAGAGAAGCAGCCATTTTCGGTGTGCTTCTCTTTATTATGTATGATAAGCTATTAGTTGGTAGAAAATAGTAATAGTGTTTTTCTCTAAAGCTGATCGCCTATAGTTATGAAAAGCATGAAAATAATCGTGTTCTGATGATAACTTCTAAATTCAACAAAAAATTTTCAAATAGCTGCATGGTGTCAAAAAATCATCCATAACCCCAGAGTGACAGTGTCAATTTATGTCGAATGGAAAAAATCCCTTGAGAAATCTAGGGATAGAGGGCTCAACCCCTTGACAATAAATTTTCAGAGATTTAAAATTAACATGTATATTTTACAAATTTTTCGAATGAATATTTGAAAGCCTAGCGCTGTATATTTTGTTCAAGTGAGCAATGTACAAGCCGACATGTAAAAGACATGATGTTAGTTCATAGCAAGAGGAGGTGAAATAATGCAACCTATAACAATCATCTCCATTTTGCTTGGCCTTATCGTCGGTGTAGTTGTTGGATACCTAATTCGTAAGTCCATTGCTGAAGCAAAGATTGCTGGTGCTAAAGGTTCAGCAGAGCACATTTTAGAAGATGCGAAGCGCGAGGCAGATGCTCTGAAGAAAGAAGCACTATTAGAAGCAAAGGACGAAAATCATAAACTTCGCACAGAAATGGAAAATGACCTTCGTGAACGAAGAAATGAATTGCAGAAACAAGAAAATCGTTTGATGCAAAAAGAGGAAAACCTCGATCGGAAAGATGAAACGCTTGATAAGCGTGAAGCCTTACTCGAGAGAAAAGAGGGGACTCTTAACGAGAGACAACAACATATTGAAGAGATGGAAAGCAAAGTGGACGAGATGGTACGATCACAGCAAACAGAGCTAGAGCGTATCTCGAGCTTAACTCGTGATGAAGCGAAAGGAATCATTCTTGACCGCGTTGAAAATGAACTCTCCCATGATATCGCCATTATGGTCAGAGAGCATGAAACACGTGCGAAGGAAGATGCAGATAAGAAGGCGAAAGAAGTCCTTTCACTGGCTATTCAACGTTGTGCTGCTGAACATGTGGCAGAAACAACGGTTAGTGTTGTGAACCTACCGAATGATGAGATGAAAGGTCGAATTATTGGGCGAGAAGGACGTAACATTCGTACGCTGGAAACTTTAACAGGAATTGATTTGATTATTGATGATACTCCTGAAGCAGTTATTCTTTCTGGTTTTGATCCGATTCGTAGAGAAACGGCTCGAATTGCATTAGAGAAGTTAGTTCAGGATGGACGTATCCACCCTGCGCGAATTGAAGAGATGGTCGATAAATCTCGACGTGAAGTGGATGAATACATCCGTGAAGTTGGTGAACAGACAACCTTTGAAGTTGGCGTTCACGGTCTTCACCCGGATTTAATTAAAATCTTGGGACGTTTAAAGTATCGTACAAGTTACGGTCAGAACGTTTTAAAACACTCAATGGAAGTGGCGTATCTATCCGGGTTACTAGCAGCAGAGCTTGGTGAGGATGAACGACTCGCTAAACGTGCTGGATTACTTCATGATATCGGAAAAGCGATCGACCATGAAGTAGAAGGAAGCCACGTAGAAATTGGTGTTGAACTGGCAACGAAGTATAAGGAACACCCTGTTGTCATTAACAGTATTGCCTCTCACCACGGAGATACAGAGCCTACGTCCATCATTGCCGTACTGGTTGCTGCAGCTGATGCTTTATCTGCTGCGAGACCTGGCGCAAGAAGTGAGACGCTTGAGAACTATATCCGCCGATTAGAGAAGCTGGAAGAAATCTCAGAGTCATATGAAGGCGTTGAGAAATCTTTCGCGATCCAGGCAGGACGTGAAGTTCGTATTATGGTTAGACCAGAAGCCATTGACGATTTGGAATCTCACCGATTAGCGAGGGATATCCGTAAACGGATCGAAGATGAGCTCGATTATCCAGGCCATATTAAAGTAACGGTCATCCGTGAAACTAGGGCTGTCGAATACGCGAAATAAGAGGTTGACTCGAAAAGGGATATCCCTTTTCGAGTCAGCTTTTTTTATCGTTTATATGCTCCCTGGACGGATGAATAGACGACAGGTTTTTTGTGATACAATAACTACAAGACTGAATACATATAGAGAAGGGAATTTTCATGAAAATTTTATTTGTTGGAGACGTTGTCGGTTCAATGGGCAGGGAAATGATCACAGAATACCTGCCGAAGTTAAAAAAGAAGCATTCACCGGATTTCACCATCGTGAACGGGGAAAATGCTGCTTCAGGCAGAGGGATCACGGAGAAGATTTACAAACAATTTTTGCAAGATGGTGCCAATATGGTAACTCTCGGTAATCATACTTGGGACAATAGAGACATTTTCAATTTTATCGACTCATCAAAACAAATGGTAAGACCGGCGAATTTCCCGGAAGGAACCCCTGGAAGTGGTCTGGTGTTTGCTGAAGTGTATGGAAAAGAGGTTGCCGTTATCAATGCACAAGGGAGAACGTTTATGCCGCCCCTTGATGACCCGTTCAAGGCTCTGGATGAACTAGTAGCCGAAGCAAAGAAGAGAACGTCCATTATCTTCGTTGACTTTCATGCAGAAGCAACCAGTGAAAAGCAGGCGATTGGCTGGTTATTGGATGGCCGGGTATCTGCTGTAATAGGCACCCATACACATGTGCAAACAGCTGATAACCGCATCCTGCCCAATGGCACAGCATTTATGTGTGATGTCGGTATGACAGGCCCATATGATGAGGTACTGGGAATGAGTAAGGATTCTGTTCTGAAGAGATTTCAGACCAGTTTGCCCGTTCGTTTTGAAGTTCCAAAGACAGGTCGTAAAATTTTGAGTGCCTGTTTAATAGATGTTGATCAAAAAACGGGTAAAGCCAAGAAAATCGATCGTATCTTAATTAACGAAGATCATCCATTTATGGCAGAATATTAAATGTTTTCGTTCCTTTTTTCAGTGAGACCGGAATGATTTGTCCATTTCCTGAATATAGTATCAGTGGAATCATTTATACCAAGTTTGTTCTTTACCACGGACATACGGTATGGGGGAAATGACAAGGAGGAAAAGGAATGGAAATATTAAAAGTTTCAGCAAAATCTAATCCTAATTCTGTAGCTGGTGCACTCGCCGGTGTTCTTCGTGAAAGAGGAGGAGCTGAGATACAAGCGATTGGTGCAGGGGCTTTAAATCAAGCCGTTAAAGCAGTTGCGATTGCCAGAGGCTTTGTGGCTCCCAGTGGTTTAGATTTGATATGTATCCCGGCATTTACAGATATTCTGATCGATGGGGAAGAGCGTACGGCGATAAAGTTAATAGTGGAACCAAGATAATATACCATAGGCTGTTCATTAAAGAGGGGATTCTTTAGTGGACAGCCTTTCTATTTTTCCATAGTATTATTAAAAGGTAAGTCAGGCACTTGAAAGGATGAAGAAACATGTTATTTGATGCACACTGTGATGTATTGATGAAGCTATACTTAGAACCGGAGAAGAAAGCATTTCAATCTAAGCATACTTTACATATTACCTATCCACAGCTGGTGGATAGCAGAAGTAAGATACAATTGTTTGCTATTTATATCCCATCCAATTTGAAGCCGGGTCAACGATTTCAAGCTGCCCTGGAAATGGTGAACTTATTTCATAATCAAATCCTGAAACCCAATCCTAAGCTTAAATTTGTCACCTCGAAAAGAGATATAGAAAAATTAGCGCATGATGAAATCGGGGCAATGCTAACACTTGAGGGCATTGAAGCGATTGAAGAGGACCTTACCAAGCTTGAAATTCTTTATCGGCTTGGGGTCCGTTCTGCAGGTTTAACGTGGAATTGGGCAAATGCTGCAGCAGATGGAGCACTGGAGCCAAGGGGTGGAGGATTAACCAATTTTGGCCATGAGGTCGTTTCATTCTTAAACGAGAACAGGATGTGGACAGATGTTTCCCATTTAAGTGAGAAAGCTTTTTGGGATACAATCGAAAGTGCTGAATATCCCATCGCTTCTCACTCGAATGCTTACTCCATTTGCCCCAACCCCCGGAATTTGAAAAACGGACAAATTGAAGCGTTAATCAAAAAGGACAGTGTCATGGGGATCACGTTTGTACCGCCGTTTCTAAACAAAAAAGGTACAGCGGCGATTTCAGATGTCATCAGGCACATTGAACATGTATGCAGTTTGGGTGGAGAGGATCACATTGGATTTGGATCGGATTTCGACGGAATATCAGAAACAGTACAGGGGTTATCATCATTCGATCAATATAATAACTTAATCAACACACTTCAACGATATTATAGCGAGAAACAGGTGAAAAAATTCCTGTTCGAAAACTTTGTTGGAAGATTACCAGATTGATTACTGAACCAGACATTATAGAAATACCTTTAATGTTTTTTTGTACCAGGAATAAAGTGTTCATATTCATAATCTCTTTAATACAGTAGTGATTTAAATAGAATAGTGATAAACTGATAGAGTGAATACAATGAAAAAAGTTGAAACAATCCTTTGTAGTAAAAGATTGTTTGAACGAAAAATGAGAATACGCTTCTCTAATAGATGTTGCAAAAATTGATTGAAGGGGTGTAATAAATGAAGGAACAACTTTCATGGAAAGTTGGTGGCCAGCAAGGTGAAGGGATAGAGAGTACGGGTGAAATCTTTTCTATGGCCCTCAATCGCCTTGGGTATTTCTTATATGGTTACCGGCATTTCTCCTCTCGTATTAAGGGAGGACATACAAATAACAAGATTCGGGTAAGCACAACACAAGTGCGTGCGATTGCTGATGACTTAGATATTTTAGTTGCATTTGATCAGGAAACGATTGATGTGAATTATAAAGAATTACATAGCAATGGTGTGATTATAGCTGATGCGAAGTTCAAGCCAGAAAAGCCTGAAGATACGGATGCTTCTCTCTATATCATTCCTTTCACTCAGTTGGCTACGGAACTTGGGACGTCGTTAATGAAGAACATGGTAGCGGTAGGTGCGACCTGTGCCGTTCTCAACCTGGGTCCAGACGTTTTCAAGGAAGTAGTCGAAGAAATCTTCGGGCGTAAAGGTGAGACGGTAGTAGAGAAGAACATGGAAGCCATCAAGCAAGGATATCAAACGATGAAAGATGAGCTTGGAAGCAAGGTCGGTTCATTACAACTGAAGGAAGCCGATGGAAATAAGCGCATGTTCATGATCGGGAACGATGCGATAGCTCTCGGTGCTCTGGCTGGTGGGGTTCGCCTGATGGCAGCATATCCAATCACTCCAGCTTCTGAAATCATGGAATATCTTATTAAGAAGCTTCCGATGGTCGGAGGAACGGTTATCCAGACAGAGGATGAGATTGCAGCCGCAACGATGGCAATCGGGGCGAACTACGGGGGAATCCGTTCATTCACAGCATCGGCTGGTCCTGGTCTTTCACTTATGATGGAAGCAATCGGCTTATCCGGTATGACAGAGCAGCCTTTAGTAGTGGTGGATACCCAACGTGGAGGACCGTCCACTGGACTTCCGACGAAACAGGAGCAGTCCGATTTAATGGCCATGATTTACGGTACGCACGGAGAGATTCCTAAGATCGTCCTGGCTCCAAGTACTGTACAGGAAGCATTCTATGATACAGTAGAGGCGTTTAACTTGGCTGAAGAGTATCAATGTCCAGTCATCATTCTTTCTGATCTACAGCTTTCATTAGGGAAGCAAACGGTAGAACCACTTGATTACAGCAAAGTGGAGATTCGTAGAGGGAAGCTTGTCGGCACTGAATCAGAGTTAAATGAATTAGAGGCAAAGAAATACTTTAAACGTTTTGAAGTGACTGAAGATGGTGTATCACCACGTGTCATCCCTGGAATGAAAAACGGCATTCATCATGTGACAGGAGTCGAACATGATGAAACAGGGAAGCCGTCTGAGTCTCCTGTAAACAGACAGGCACAGATGGATAAACGTATGCGCAAGGTGGAAAACATACGCTTTAACAATCCAATCCACACTCATGCACCACATGAAGCTGCCGATTTATTATTAGTGGGTTTCAACTCAACACGTGGAGTAATTGAAGAAGCAATGGAACGACTTGAAGCGGATGGGGTGAAAGTGAATCATGCTCATATCCGCTTAATTCATCCGTTTCCGGCAAATGAGCTCGAGCCACTGATGCAATCAGCTAAGAAAGTGGTTGTGATTGAACATAATGCTACTGGACAATTAGCCAATATAATCAAAATGAACGTAGGGTATGGAAATAAAATCACGAAAATGACAAAGTATGATGGCACACCCTACTTACCAAATGAAATTCATTCAAGATGTAAGGAGTTGATCTGATCCATGGCTACCTTTAAAGATTTTAGAAATAATGTTAAACCCAATTGGTGTCCTGGGTGTGGAGACTTCTCTGTACAAGCTGCGATTCAACGGGCATCGGCAAATGTAGGGCTCGATCCTGAACAATTGGCTGTCGTATCCGGAATCGGTTGTTCCGGACGTATATCAGGTTACATTAACTCGTACGGTTTTCATGGCATTCACGGACGTTCCCTTCCAATCGCTCAAGGATTGAAGATGGCGAATAAGGAATTAACCGTTATCGCTTCTGGTGGGGATGGAGATGGGTTTGCCATCGGCCTTGGCCATACCATCCATGCGATCCGTCGTAATGTAGATGTCACATACATTGTTATGGATAACCAGATCTATGGGCTGACCAAAGGACAAACCTCTCCTCGTTCGTCATCTGGTTTTAAGACAAAGTCAACGCCTCAGGGAAGCATAGAGCCAGCACTGGCACCGATGGAAATGGCACTAACAGCAGGTGCAACCTTCGTTGCTCAAAGTTTCTCTTCTGACCTGAAAGAGCTGACAGCGATAATTGAAGCAGGACTTAATCACAAAGGCTTCTCATTGATCAACGTGTTTAGTCCTTGCGTAACCTATAACAAGATCAATACGTACGACTGGTTCAAAGAGAACCTGACAAAGCTCTCTGATGTTGAAGGCTATGATCCATCTAATCGTGAACAAGCAATGAATACGCTTATGGAGAAGGATGGACTGGTGACTGGATTGATTTATCAAAACAAAGAACAGCCTTCATACCAGGACCTCGTAACCGGGTATTCTGAAGAGCCATTAAGTACACATGATTTAAAGTTAGATGAGGATAAATTTAATGAATTAGTCAAAGAATTTATGTAATAGAATAAACCGGGCTCCTCACTTAGGTGCCCGGTTTTTTAATTTGTTGATTTCTTCAATTAAGTGAGCATTTGTGAATTGCAGGTGCTGAATTGTGTTTTCATAGCTATTCATTTTATTTTTAATTGCAGCTGATTCTTCTTCATGGAAAGTGAATACGTCTTCCTTCATAAGCTTAATGTTCTTCCTTAGTGAATGAAGGGTATTGGTATATGCCTCTTTTTCGTCTATCAGTTTTTTTAGTGATGTTTCTATTTTTTGGATATAGGCTGATTTTTCGATTTGCATTTTGGATGCCTGTTCGAGCTGAATCGCTTTGGTGGTAAGTAAGTCGTCGTAATGGGATGTAGATTCTGAAAGAATTTGCTGGACTTCATACAATTCTATTTCTCTTAAGTAAAGTTGAGCTTTTAAGGATTCGTTTTCATCCGAAAGGTTGTAATTTTTATATTCCTCAAAGCTATTCAGTTTGAGCAAATGTTGTTTCTGTAATGAGCCCTCAATTTTCAATTCCTCAATTAGCTCCTTCAACTTAAGAAGTTCCATTTCTTTTACGTAAAGCTCATTATTTAAGAATTTATTCTGATCCGAGAGGTTATTGTTTTTATATTTCTCAAAGTTATTTAGTCTGTCTGAATTTAGTTTTTCTTCATTCCACTTAATTTTCAGCCCCACGAGGAGCTCTTCCATCTCCAGTAATTCAATTTCTTTTGAATATAACTGTTTTTCCATATGTTGTTTATTAATCGTTAGTAATTCTTTTTCTTTTATTAGATAACTATGTGACACTTGTGATGAAATGATTTCTTTTTCAAGGGCAGTCTTAGTTAAATAGTTATGTTCGACCAGTTTTTTTACTTCTGTCGAGTAGAGGAGGTTTATTTTACGCAGTTGATCCTTTAATTGATTAATGGTATAACGAAGCTTTTTTATTTCCTTTTCTTGAGATTTGTAGGCAGATTTATATTTTATGGAAAGTTGCTCATTTTCTTCAACTTTTTTTTCAATCTGTATTCGAAAGGCTTCATTTGAGTTTTCTAGACGTTGATTTTCTTTTTTTATGGAATGGATTTCGTGGGCAAGATAGTGCTTTTCCAAGGTTGAACACTTATGTTTGTATTTCTCCAATTCGGATTTATAATGGATTATTTGCTGTTGAAGTTGGATTGGTGAAAGATATTTCATGTTTGAATACTCCTTTCTGTATGCTTTTATTATTTATATGTACCAACCGAGGCGAAAGCTATTTGTCCATAAAATAAGCCATGTAAACTTCCCAGCGTTTACATGGCTTTTATATATTTATAATTAATATCATTGCAATGATAGGAAATCGTTCACGTTCTAATATTCATTTAAAGAGGTAGCGTAACCACTTATATGCATAGATTAAACACTTTATCATAACATTTCATTCTAATGGTAATTTTCAAAATTTCACATATTAAATTGTTAAAGGTCCTACATTCCCCCTTTCCTTATGTTATATGATATGACGCTTAAGAAACAGGAGTACAGTCAAATGTCTATAGAATTAGCCTATTTTTTAATAGTAATCGAAAAACTATTAATAAGCCTATTATTTTTTTTTGAATAAATAGGTATTTACTCTATACCAAATTCTTTATCGTCCATAGGATATAGTGTGATATAAATATTCATTTAAAGGAAGGAAGGATTTTTTTGAAGAAGCGTAAACAAATTAGGGGTTCCCAGACTCCTACACCATCTCCGTCTCCGATTCCACTGGATCCGAATGATTTAGCACCAGAATGTATTCGTGTAGACAAAGTATATGACTGGGTGTTCTTTGCGAACAAGTATGAGAACAAGAATTTCATTCCTGATGAAGCGTGTCGTGCAGCAGTCAGCGCGGCTCTTGCGGCAGGTCAAAGAGTAGAAGTACAAACAGCTCCGGTTGACCCATCGGATGTAAGTGTGACTGGTACCATTCTTGAAAATGGTAATCCTGGTAGAGTCTTGATTGTTTGGACAGTACCTGTTGAAGTAACAATTCTAATCGAAGGTGTAGCAGAGTGTTCGTTTACTGTGCGTACACAATTTACCGATGAGATTATGCTTTGTGTGCCTACTGGTATCACCAATGAAAACTTAAATATCAGAGCGACTCAAGTCATTGCCAGCTCAGGAGGAGTATTAATGGGACCTGATCCATTCGGGCCTATGATTCCTTTAAAAGTTGTTCTTTGTAAAGACGTCCAAGTAGAATATCCGGTCAAATTAGAAGTCCTGGCAAAGTTCTGTTTCCCGCGTCCTAACAATATCAGAGTCCCTGAAGAAAAACTTCGTTGTGATTTAAGCCTATTAGAGTTCCCGCGTCAATGTCCAGGGTTATTCCCGGTTGATAACTGTGAATGCCAGGCGACAGCTCTTGCAAGAAATGAAGATACTGACGCAACATTCGGATCTGGTGCAACAGCTGATACAGTAACAGGTCTATCAACTTTAAGAGCTGAAATTTGTCAAGAGTGCTCACTTGCAGACAGTACATGGTCTTACTCTTTCACTGATACAGAAGTAGGCCCTACTCCAGCACCGACTGCAACAGGATTCCAACCTGATTTCTCCTTTACTTTCGATCCATCATCTATCGATAGAGTAACCTGTGGTGACGATGCACTTACTGCGGTTGGAGAAGGAATTCGTTACTTTGACGGAGCACCTGAACAATTATTCTATGAACTTCAAATTTTTGATGCACCTACTGAAGGCTTCCGCTTAATCTTAAGAAATACGGCTAATGTTGTCATCTTCGATAGTGGAGTGGTAGATGCATTGGTTGAGTTTGGTGAGTGTGAAACATTTGCAGACTTACTTGGAGGCTTGGATGACTAATTAAATGAAGGAGAGAGAACTCTCTCTCCTTTTTTTTAACATGTAAACAAACCGTACATAAGATAATACAAAGGAATTATTGGAGGTGAAAAAGGTGACCGAGGAGGAGTATAAGCTTAACCATGGCACAGAATATCCGGAATTAATGAATGATATTCATATGATATCTGAAGAAATACAATCTCTCTATAATCATTATTCGAAACGAATTAAAAATGTGTCGGAAGAATTGTCCAGAGAAAGGTCCAAACATCTTGTCTATCAATCAGAAATTGCGGAAAATCATCATACCATCCTAATGCTGACAGAACAGATTGAATTTCTGCTTCAAAATATTGAAATGAAATATGAGTTAGATCTTGAACTGCAACAGGAATTAATGAAGAAATCCCTTTCCGATGAAACTGAATTGCCCAATGACAAAAACTTTCAGGTAGCATATAAGGAAGAAAGCATACAAGATAACTCAAAGGATGTCCATCTTGCACCTACACCAATCCCGGAAGTTAAAATAATTTATGAAAGTGCTCAAGGTTACATGAAATCACCACTCGAAAAAATTAAAAATGAAGCGATATCCTTATTAATTGAAGCGAATGAGTACTTTTTGTCAGAGAAAAAAATTTTATTTGAAGTTGAGGTATATAATAACGTTTTCGTTAATCTTATTGATTGGTTACGAATGCACCGAAAACAATACATGCGTCCAATTAAAGAAAGGTGGTATACAATAGTGTGGAAATTTTTATGGGGTAAGGAAGAGGAAAACAATCATCCGGAAATACTGAAAAAACTTAATCTGATTGAAGAGCAATTGGTATCACATTCAATGAAATTCAATGAAGTCAAGGAGACGTTGATAAAGAGCAATGAAAGTGAGGAAACAACCAAGAGTTATTTACAGAAAATAAGTGTATTGAACGATGAGTTAAAGAAAATCGAAGAATATTATGAGGATGAACTTCATTCATTAAAGGATCAATTGGAAGATTATAAACAAAGAGAAAAAGACCTTGAAAAAGAAGTAAGTTTATTGAATCAAAAATATACAGGTAATCAAAAGGAAAAAAGTAATCGGGAAGCTGAAATGGAAAAGGAGTTGGATAAGCTAAAGAAAGATCTTCAATCTCGATCCAATAAGAAAAAAGAAATTTACCAAAATATGAAGCAGCAGCAGAAAAAGCAAGCTTCTCATGTTAATCCTCAGTTCGATGAATACGGCAATATACCTATGGCTTCTGAATCGAAACGTACCATGTTTAATCCCAACAAGTATATGAGGTAGATTGAAAGGGGTGATAATAATGCAATCCAAAGATCTCAATGATATTTATAAGCGGAAAAAGAGAGTACCCATTGGAATTAAGAAAGAGGATCGAATCAAAATGGAAGTTAAGAGAACGAAATTTAAATTCAAGGGATGCGGGTGCAACGCCTAAAGAAATCGTAAGGATGCCTTGGCGGATATACAAAAAGATTATGATTGAGGTGAAAAAGGGGCTACCGAATGAAGCTTGCGGGTTGATTTCGGGATCCACGAATCTTTGTCAGACGATTTGGCCAATGAGAAATACTGAACCTACACCATATTCTTTTGCCATGGATCCCGATGAACAAGATCATGTCATGGCTAAAATGATTCATAAAAAAGAAGTTTTTATGGGAATATATCATTCACATCCGTATGGAAGTCCTGTTCCCTCAAAGGACGATGTTACTTTCTCACAATTTCCGGAGGTTTATTATTTTATAGCCGCTGTCGGTGGAAGGAAAGAAGAGATAAGATGTTACACGATCAATAATGGGAAGGTTAAACATATTGACATTGTGTTTGAATGAAAGAGTGCTGAATGCACTCTTTTTCTATGGACTGGGTGATGATACAAGCACTTTGCTTTCATTTACATAGAGTGGTATTATCACTTACTTTGATGAAAGAGGGGAACTAAGTGAAGGTATCAATTATTATTCCATTTTACAATTGCGCATATATTGACCAAGCCATTCAGAGCGCTCTTCGTCAGACCTATAAAGATATTGAAGTCATAGTTGTGGACGATGGTTCAACTCAATATGTTGAAAAAATCCAACCGTTCAAAAACCGGATAAAGTATATAAGGAAGTCAAATGGTGGAACGGCATCCGCTTTAAATGAGGGGTTAAGGCAAGCGACAGGGAAATATTTCGCCTGGTTGAGCTCAGATGATATGTTTCTAGAAAGCAAAATCGCTAGGCAACTAGCTTATATGAATTCAATTGGCTCCAAAGTTTCTTATACAGCATTTAAAACCATTGATATAAATAATAAAGTGGTGAACGAGATCCACTCCAGGAGAATGAACAGAGATGCATTCCAGAGGGTCTTATTAAAAGCATGTCCTGTTAATGGATGCACAGTAATGGCGGAAATCGATTTAATAAAGCAGGCAGGGTGGTTTGATGAGAGGCTGAAATACACACAGGACTACGAGATGTGGTGCCGCTTGAGCCTTTATACCAAGATGCATTATTTGGATGAAGTGCTTGTTTTATATAGGGTCCACGCCAGAATGGGTTCTGCAAAACACGGGGCGGGGATGGTGAAAGAATCACAGCATATCCAAAGGAAATATCAGAATTTCTTTAAAGTGGTACGGAAAAAGTATTAGCTATATTCAACAAAAAATCATCAATCAATTGGTTTTATCAATTGATTGATGATTTTTAATTGTCCGGGAAGTCAGAAAGAGTAGGACATATAGGTCTCCTTCAATCCATCTTGAATGGAATAGTTGGGTTTCCAGGATAAAATACGTTTTGCAAGTGTGTTATCTAAACAACTATGCTTAATATCCCCCTGTCTATCTACTGTATGGAAGGCGCGAATTTCATCAGTATGATAATTATTTAATAATTCGATTAATTGGAGAATCGATGATCTTTCCCCGGTACTTATGTGCATCATCATCTGTTTACCTTTATCGGCTGCAGCAAAATTAGCTTCCACCACATCTTGTACAAAAACATAGTCCCGTGTTTGCAGACCGTCCCCATTGATTTTTAACTGTTCATTCTTCTTAAGTTTCTCCAGAAATACAGCAATGACCCCTCCTTCTCCTTTAGACGTTTGCCTGGGTCCATAGACATTTCCGTACCGAAGGATGGTGAATGGAATCTGAAAGGTATCGTGGAATAGTTTTATATAGTTTTCAGCGGTAAGCTTTGATAAACCATAGAACGATATTGGGGAAGTCTTGTGTGATTCGTCAATCTTTTCACTGGAGACATTCCCATAGACGGCTGATGTAGATGAAAAGACGAAATTCTTCACGGGATAATGCCTGCATGCATCCAATAAATTGATGGTTCCTGCAACATTTGTGTGCATATCATCGAGTGGGGAAGAGGTGGATCGGGACACATCAGCCTGGGCAGCCATGTGAAAAATATAATCTGGTTTTTCCTTAAGGATGACTTTTTGTGCTGCAGGAGTAGAAATATCCAACTCATGAAAAATGGATAAAGGATTTATATATTCCTTCTTACCACTGCTTAAATTATCGATAATATGAACAGAATAGCCTTTAGAAATAAGTGTATCCACTAAATGTGAGCCTATAAACCCAGCCCCGCCTGTAACGAGTGCTTTCATAAGACACCTAACCTTTTGTTATTTTTAATAGCATATGCCTGTGGACGAAGATTTGATTGAACTTGAGCCCCTTTAACCAAAACTATAAACCTATGGACTTTAGCATTTGTGTGAAGTGTTTACAGTACTGTGCATGACTGAACTGAGATTTTAAGTGAAGCAGAGCATTTTCGATGATGTAATTACGGAGTTTGGAATTGTGCATAAGTTCTTCCGCCTGTTGAACGGCATGCTGAATGTTTCCGATTTGATAATACTTACCGGATTGGTTATGCAAAATCGAACTCCTCACTCCATCTGAGTCTGTTGTAAGAACGGGACACCTGCAGCTCATAGCTTCTAACAAAGAATAGGGAGCCCCCTCGACTTTTGAGGTTGAGCAAAGAAACCCTCCTGAATCGCCGATTCTCGAAAAGTAACCAGGCATTTGATTATTTGGTACATTTTGTAAAACATGTACATATTTATCCAGGTTCAATCTGCTTTTCAATTGGATAAAATCATTTCTTTCCTTTGGGGTGGACAAACTAGGGTCCTCAAACATGTATAATTCAATCATTTTATTCGTTTTAATTAATTGATGACCAATGTGTAAAAATTCACGCCAATTTTTGTTGTCTTCTAATCTACCAATCCAGGCAACAATGGGTCTGTCTCTTTTAGGATGTTTTTGGTAGGTGAAGGCTTTATGATCAAAGCAATTATTAAACCCAAAAATAGGAGTGGATTTGAAAAACTCTCTGAAAATCACCCCAATATGGGGAGTCTTGGGATACAGGAGTGCATGACAATACTTCTGTACATACGGAATTGCATTTTGTAATTGTGCCCGAGCTACACTCTGAGGTCCAAACCCTTGAATCTCAAGAATGATTTTCCCTTTAAATCCTAAATTTCTGAATCTTTCCATCCCCGCATAATCGGAAGTGATCACCATGGCATCATACTTTCCTTTCTGCAAAATGTTCTTGATCTCCTGATCATCATTCGTTATGAACACATTTGATTTCTCATGATTCAATAAATCTCTCCGCTTACTGTAATATAAAAAATCACACCGGATCCCCGCTTCTTTTAGGGCGATGGACCTTTGCCTGTTTAACGTTTCAACCCCTCCACTAGGTACATAAAAAACGAATAGTATTTTCATTTGATATCCTCCAATCATTTAATACGAGCAAATAAACTACCCTATTATTCTTATATGTAAGTTAACCCTGTTTGTAGAGGGCTAAGTGGCTAATATTTTGGAGAATGACTTATTTTACTTAATTTCTATGTCAAAAGATACAAGCAGTACATAGAATATCGGGAGAAGTTATTCGTAAAGCCTTGAACTATTTGTAGTTGTTATAATCGGGACCTGCTATCCGATTGGGGTAGATTAATTTTAAATATAATGAGGTGATAGGGTTGAAAGATTTATACCTTGTAGGGGCAGAACAAAAGTCAAAAGTGATGAAGGATTGGGAACAGTTTAAAAAAGCTGTAGTTTTAAAGTTGGATGGGGTGACCAAAGAAGCAGAAAGAGTCATCGAGTATATTTCTCCACAGGAGGTGTGTCCTGCACATGAAGCTTCCATTTCATTTACGGCCGCTTCACTAAAAGATGATAGGCTGTTTGTATGTACCCAAACAGAAATCCTGGTCTACAATACCTCTACTCATAAGCTCATAGACTATTATAGTTTGCCATTATTCAATGATGTTCATCATGTGAAACCAAGGAAGAATGGGAACCTTTTGGTCGCTAATACAGGATTGGATATGGTGGTAGAAATAAATCGGGCAGGTGGGATCGTAAATCTGTGGAATGTGATGGGCGAAGGGCCATGGAGTCGATTCGACCCAAATATTGATTATCGCAGGGTTCCTACTACAAAACCGCACTTGTCACATCCCAATTTTGTCTTTGAACTGAATGATGAAGTTTGGGTGACCAGGTGCCTTCAAAAGGACGCCATTTGTTTAACCGACAGAATGAAGAGAATAAACATTGGTCGTCAGTTAATACATGATGGGGTCGTCTTTAATGGGAAAATCTATTTTACACAAGTTGACGGAAGAATAGTCATCGTAAACGCTAAGACACTTAAAATGGAGAGAGTAGTGAACCTTGTAGAAATCAGCAAACATCAAGAGAAAATAGGATGGTGCAGGGGAATTAAGCCTATATCAGAAGATTTGGTGTTGGTGGGTTTTTCTAGAATACGTCCATCAAGCAAAAAAAACAAAGATGGTTCAACTCAATATGTTGGTGATTTTGGTGTCATGCCAACAAGACTATCTTGTTTCAATATTAAATCGAACATGCTGGTTTGGGAAAAAAATCTTGAGGAGTATAACTTCAATGTAATTTATTCAATTCATTGAAATGATGCTTATTCGTTCATCAATCAACAAGCAAGACCGTAATACATCATTTTTAAAAATGGAGTGAAATAGATGTTACCGAGAAAAAATTACCTTAGGCATGTGTATGGAAAACGTGGATCAGTTGTTAATAGTATCGGGAACAGAACCCACGATTCTTTGAATCACAAGAAACTCACCATACCAGATACACGATTAAAATCCATTCTAGAACAATTTCCAAAGGATTGATGGTTGATGAATATATTAATTGCGACAGTGTTTCCTCTACCGGGGGGAGGCATATGGTCTTTTGTCTCTAACTTGTCGGCTTACCTTGTCGGGCAAGGTCATAATGTAGATATTTTATGTACAAGGGATAATAACTCAAAAGTGGTTATATTGAATTCTGAGACAGTGATTGATCTTAGCCAGTACCGTTCCTATGTCGAGAAGAAATTAATGAGATCTGTCCCCCATTTGGTGAGAAGTCCCTGGGTATACCACGCGGAGTTAAATCGGTATATATTTGAGCAGGGGATTACCAATGTCGATATGACTAAGTACGATATCATTCATGCACAGGATGTCATTTCAGCAGTGGCATTAAGCCGTGTCAAGCCCATGGGAGTCCCGCTGATTACAAGTGGACATGGTTTTTTAACTGGTGCCATATTCCATCAGAATAAATCCTTGAATATTAATACAGAGGATCAAGCGATATGGAACTCATTCATAATCCAGTATTATGCCCGACTAGAACAAGTAGGATATGAATCCAGTGATTTCATTCATACTTCAAGTCAATGGATGAGAAGAATCATCGAAAACGAATTCAAAATCGATACTTTCAAAATTCACACCTATAAATATGGTGTAGAGCTTTCTCATTTTAATGTTGACACCCCTATCAAGCGTAAGCCTGCGAAGAAGATCATATTAGTCAATAGTCGCCTGGTCTATTTAAAAGGACTGCACAATTTAATAGAAGCTCTCTCATTCTTGAAGTACAGGGATAAGTGGGAATGTTGGATTCTGGGTGAAGGGGAACTTGAAGCAAGCTTAAAAGAAAGCTGCCGAAAACTAGGAGTCGAGAAAAATGTATTATTCTGGGGAAATACTTCAAAAGTGAAAGAAATATTATACCAATCCGACATGCTTGTTCTCCCGAGCCTGCAGGAAAACCAGCCTTTTGCAGTAATAGAAGCACAGTTACTCGGTGTTCCTACAATTGTCAGCAATGCCGGAGGACTTCCGGAGATGGTTGAAAATAATAAGAATGGTTTCATTATAGAAAAAGGGAATAACAGGCAGTTGTCGGAGAAGATAGAATACCTCTTGAATAATCCAGCAATACGTGACCAAATGAGTAAATATGCTTCCCAAAAGGGGAAGGAATTGTGGGATGTAAATATATTAGGACGGAATATTGTCCAGCTATACTCTAATGCCCTTCAAAAGAAAAAAAGGTTATGGTAATATCTGTCAGGACATACGCCTTTTTTGAAAATAGAGAGAGTAGTCTAGGACATGGCCCCCTTCAAAACATAAATATATAAGAGGAAGAAAAAGGAGAGGTGATCATGAAGATTGTAACTGTTTTGGGAACACGGCCTGAAATCATCCGACTGAGTGTAATCATGAAGAAGTTGGATTTGCTGGCGGATGACCATATTATTGTCCATTCAGGGCAGAACTTTACCCACTCCCTAAATGGGATCTTCTTTAAAGAACTGGGATTAAGAGAGCCGGATTATGTGTTGGCAGGTAAACAACAATCACTTGGAGAACAACTTTCATCATTATTTAAAGAGCTGGAGAAAATCTTACTGAAAGAAAAACCGGACAAGGTGCTGGTGTTGGGGGATACAAATAGCGGTTTGAGCGCAATTCTCGCAGAAAGAATGATGATCCCTGTCGTCCATATGGAAGCTGGAAATCGTTGTTTTGACTTGAATGTACCTGAAGAAAAAAACCGGAAAATTATTGATGCCGTATCTTCCTATAATCTTGTTTACACACCATACAGCAAGACTAATTTACTCAATGAGGGCATGACATCCAGTAAAATCATCATTACAGGGAACCCGATCTTCGAAGTTCTTAACCAATATGATGTACAGATCGAGGGTAGCTCCATCCTTCAAGAGTTAACTTTAGAAAAAAAAGAATATTTCCTGGCGACTATCCACCGTGCAGAAAATGTTGATAACCCGACACATTTAACTACTATCGTGAATGCACTTAATCAGCTGGCCGAAACTTATAAAAAGCGGATTATCCTCAGTACTCATCCTAGAACTCGATCGAAACTACATTCATCCCCACATTTACAATTACATCCATTAATCGGGCTTCACGAACCATTCGGATTTTTTGACTTCATAAAACTTGAGAAAAACGCATTTTGTGTGTTGACAGACAGTGGGACAGTTCAAGAGGAATGCTGTATATTTCATATTCCGACTGTAACGGTCAGAAAGACAACTGAACGGCCGGAAACGGTGGATTGCGGCAGCAATTTCATTTCAGGGTTAAAGGAAACGGCCATTTTAAATGGTGTGAAAGTAATGTGCTCAAAACCATCAAAGTGGGTTTGTCCAGCCGAGTATCTTGATACAAATGTTTCTGATAAAGTGATTAATATTCTACTAGGGGGTTCAGACATTGTTTACTAATAAAACAATTCTTGTAACGGGTGGTACTGGATCATGGGGAAATGAACTGGTATCTCAACTGCTTGAAAAAGATCCAAAGGAGATTCGTATATTTTCCAGGAATGAAACGAGCCAGGTATTAATGAAACAAAAATTTGAGAATCATCCTAAGTTGACCTTCATCATTGGGGATGTAAGAGACAAAGAAGCGGTTTCAGAAGCAACTAGGATGGTCGATTATATCTTTCACCTGGCTGCTCTTAAACACGTTCCTGTCTGTGAATACCAGCCTTTGGAGGCATTGAAAACAAACGTAATGGGCACTCAGAATATTATAGATGCAGCAATTGAAAATAATGTTGAAAAGGTCATCAACATCTCCACTGATAAAGCCGCGAATCCTTCCAATTTCTATGGATTCACAAAAGCAATGGGTGAGAAATTGATCATTAATGCAAATGTATTAACGGATAAAACAAAGTTTGTCTGTGTTCGCGGAGGAAATGTATTGGGTACAAATGGAAGTGTCATACATGTATTTAAACATGGAATCAAGACCAAATCCAAAATTGGTATTACAGATAAAAAAATGACCCGTTTTTTTCTTACAATAAAGGATGCTATTAAACTTCTTTTTAAAGCAACATTTGAAAGTCATGGAGGAGAAATCTTTGTTATGAAGATGCCGACGTGTAAAATCATCGATCTTGCCCAAGTATTGATTGATCAGTATTCTCCTGACAAGGAAGTGATAGTGGAGGAATCGGGAATCCGTCCAGGAGAGAAACTCCACGAGCTTCTCTTAACGGAATTTGAAAGTCATAATACGATTGTGTATGATAACGAGTATTTTGTCATCCTCCCGACCATACCTATCAAGGGGTTAATGGAATATTACGAGGACTTCCCCCAAGTAGATTTAGATACGTATTCTTCCAGTGACAATATCATTCATTATGATCAGATCAAAACAATGCTGAAAGATGGGGGTTTTCTAGAATGAATATCCTCGTTCTGGGGGGACACGGAATGGCTGGCCATGTCATAGTAGAATATTTGAGACGTTGTGGCCATCACGTTTTATATACCGTTAGAAAAGAAGATCCCAAAGGTATCTTATTAGATGTTAGGGATCTGGAAAACGTAAGAAAGGTTGTGTCGGAGCATAAGGTTGAAATCGTCATCAACGCCACAGGACTTCTTAACGATTACGCTGAAACTCATGTTAAGGAAGCCATTCAAGTGAACAGCCTTTTACCTCACTTATTGATGGATATGGTAAATGAATATGGAGGTAAGCTGATCCATATCAGCACAGACTGTGTCTTTTCTGGAGACAAAGGAAATTATACTGAAAATGCCCAAAAAGATGGTTGGAACGTTTATTCCCAATCAAAATCACTTGGCGAAATCGAAACTCCGCCTCATCTGACCGTCCGTACTTCCATCATAGGCCCGGAATTGAAAAAGGACGGTATCGGTCTCCTTCATTGGTTCCTTCAACAGAGAGGGAATATAAAAGGATATAAAAATGTCTTCTGGAATGGTGTAACGACTCTTGAATTGGCAAAGGCCATTCAAGCTTTGATTGTGGAGAATATTTCAGGGCTGTACCATTTAAGTGTTGATCAAAAGATATCCAAATATGAGCTCCTGCTTCTATTCAAGGAAATTTTCGAACATGATGAAGTAGATATTATCCCTGTAGACGAACCAGTGCATGATAAGACTCTTATTCATACAAGAAGGGATTACAAGTTTCCGGTGAAAAGCTACAGGGAGATGCTGAATGAACTTCGAGAATGGATGAAAGGGGAATGAATAAGGTTTTCATTACGGGTTCATCTGGTTTTACAGGTAATCATGCATGTAAGTATTACGTTAATAAAGGCTATGAGGTCTACGGTGCAGTTCGTCACCATCAACATCCCCAGAAAAATGTTCGGCACGTGGACTGTGATTTGATGAATGCAGATGCTTTGAGTGATATGCTTAAATCTATTCAACCGCGTTTTATCCTTCACCTTGCTGCTCAGAATCATAGTGGTCGCTCATGGGAAGAACCGATATCCACCATGAATACAAATGTAATAGGAACGATGAATCTTCTTGAAGCAGTAAAAAAAGCTGCTCCCCAATCCACTGTTCTCATCGTTGGCTCTGTTATCGAGTATAATCCATGTCAATCACAACATCCCAATCATCCATATGGCTTATCTAAATATATGCAAATTCTTGTATCATCCAGCTGGTCAACGTTCTATGATCTGGACGTACGAATAGCGAAGCCTTCCAATTTGATAGGACCTGGGAATTCAAATGGCATTTGCTCTCTGCTTGCCCAAAAATGTTTAGATTATCGGAAAGATAAATCGAAAACTTTTCACTTTCATAACATCCTTGATCATAGAGATTTTGTAGATGTAAGGGACGCCATTGTAGCCTACGATTTAATTCTGCATAAAGGAAAAAGGAATCATAGTTATACAATAGCCAGAGGTGAAACCTTCACTTTTTTAAAGATTGCGAAAATGTTGAAGGAGCTTTCACAAAGTGATCTTCCATTATTCACCGAACACTTTCACCACACACCTGACATTCACTTTGAAAATTCCTCTCTTCATCAATTATTGTGGGAACCCACCTTATCACTGCAAGAAAGTTTGACTGATATCCTCGAGTACTTCGAAAACCATTAAGCGGGCATCTCATTGCGACTGGAACTTTATGTCGTAATGAGATATTGGTGTTCACTAAAAGTAAATGTTGAACTTCTTGAACAAATCTTCGATATCGATCTTTCTTCTGCCTACATATTGAGCCCTTTTAAGTAGTACACCGTCTTTGATCACTTTTTTTTCAATGACAGCAGGCGAACCGTGTATGACAAGAGTTTTCGCTTTTTTTATCCTTTTATTATCAAAATGAAGGTAAGCCATTCTTAATAGGTTATAATAAATTCCTTCATAATTAACGTTGTAAGGATGAACAGTTCTAAATAAGTGAAGAACTGTTACCTGTGGATCGCAGTGACAGCGATATCCAAAAAGCCATAATTTGAGCGATAATTCCACATCTTCATGTCCCCAGGTTGAAAACCCTGTTTCGAACCCACCGATATCGTTAAACACCTTATGGGATATAATGATACAAGCCCCTGGTAATACGGCTGTTTCAAACAATGAATTCCGTTTTTGATGCCACTTTATTTTGAGTGCAGGAGTCAAGGATTGGCCATATCCCTTGATGGATGGATCATCAAGGGATCCTATGGCAGGGCATACAGCGTCGCTTGTCCCTTTGACGATATGGTAAACTAAACGGTCAATCCAGAAATTTTCGAACGTCATATGAGCATCACAAAATGCTAAATATGGATATTTAGCTCTTGAAGCCCCCAAGTTTCTGGCATTTGCCGGACCTAATGCATTTGCACGGATATACGTCACTTTGTGCCGGTGTAAATAATTTTCCAGAAAATTGCAGCACTTATCTGTCGAACCATCGTCCACTATAATTGCTTCTATCTCAATATTTGTCTTAACCGTAAACAATGAGTCCAAAGTCATTTTCACATTCTTACCTTCATTGCGTACTGGAAAAATGATTGATACTTTTGGAGGCTCTTTTCCCATAGTATCGCTCCTTTGCTCTGATATAGTTTACGGTAGTGTATGGGGAAAACGGTTTTTTCGTGAATGCAGAAAAAGGCTGCTTTTCTTAGCAGCCGGAATTTTATTAAGAAATGGAACAGAGGAAAGGGGGATTAGTGATAATTTCCTTGTTGTATACAAGAGGATTGCCTGTCTCATATTCTACCACTTGCCCGTTTGCCTCTTCTACAATTATTTGACCTGCAGCTGTGTCCCATTCCATTGTAGGTGCTAATCGGGGATAGTAATGAGCACTACCTTCTGCAATCATACAGAACTTCAAGGAACTTCCAATAGAAGTGAACTCAAGTTTCCCTTCCTGTACTTGTAAAAGCTCAATATAGTCCTGAGTGGCTTTGGATAGATGGGACCTGGATATGAGTACTTTTTTGTTCGATGAGGATGAGGAAATGATCAATGTCGATTTTCTATCCCTGGAAGTACCCGCATGCATTATCTTGAAAGCGCCTTTGTTTTTTTCAGCATAATACAGAATATCAAGGGCAGGGGCGTATATTACCCCCAATACTGGTCGATTCCCTTGGATGAGAGCGATATTGACGGTGAATTCATCATTCTTCTTGATAAACTCCTTCGTTCCGTCCAGGGGGTCAATCAACCAAAATGAAGTCCAGTTCTTTCTCTCTTTAAAGGGGATTGTGTCGCCTTCTTCACTGAGTATCGGGATACTTATCGAGAGCTTACATAGTTCAGTTTTTATATATTCATGGGACAACTGGTCTGCAAGAGTTAAGGGTGATAAATCTTTTTTTTGATGAATGTTATACGTATCGTCGTATACTTCCAAAATTCTTTTACCCGCTTGTACCGCAATTTCTATTATGTCCTTCACCAAATCGTTTCAACTCCTTATGAAAGACTCCTTTAAATAAGGCTTTTAAATCAATTTATTGTTCTTTAAATACTGGACGATTTGCTCTACAGATTCTTCAACGGTCTGACATTCTGTGTCAACGATGATTTCAGGCGATTCAGGAATTTCGTAGGGTGAATCAATTCCCGTAAAGCCTTTTATTTCACCCTTAACCACTCTTTGATAAAGCCCTTTAGGATCTCTTTTTATGCATGTCTTAACGCTTGCATGAACATAAATCTCAATGAATTCTTGTTTTTGGAAAAGAGATCTCACGAATGCTCTATCCACTTTAAAGGGGGATATGAATGCAGCTAATGTTAATACTCCTGCATCGACAAACAGTTTTGACACTTCTCCAACTCTTCTGATATTTTCTTTACGGTCTTCTATTGAAAATGATAAGTCCTGATTTAATCCATGTCGAATATTATCGCCATCAAGTCGGTAAGTGTGAATCCTATGTTCGTGCAATGCTTTTTCAAGCTCTACTGAAATGGTTGATTTTCCTGAGCCGGACAATCCCGTAAACCAAAGCAATGCACTATTATGTCCGTATAACTTGTGTCGATTTGCTTTCTCTACTTTTCCCTCATGCCATTTAATATTCTTTTTCTTCACCTTTTTACCTCCTTCATTTCCGGAATTTATAGCCAAAAGAAATATATCAGCACTACAGTTGTGAGCATCGTAATGATATTCAGTGGTATGCCCACCTTAAGGAAATCCTTAAAATGATATCCTCCGGGACCATATACAATCAGGTTTGTTTGGTAACCGATTGGCGTTGCAAAACTTGCTGAAGCAGCAATGGTCACCGTGACTGCCAATGCAATCGGATCTAAATCCATTGTCCTTGATACTTCCAGAATAATAGGAAACATCATGACTGCAGCTGCACTGTTAGTCATCATTTCAGTGAATAGATTGGTGAGAAGGTAGACAGCCAGAATAATGGAAAATACTCCTAGAGGTCTGGAAGCCTCCATTAATAAAGTAGCAATATAAGTGGCAACACCTGAATTTATTAAGGCATAGCCAATGCCAAACGAACAGGAAACCAGTAACAATACATTCCATTGGATAGCATTTTTCACCTCTTGGGCAGATACAATCTTCAATAGAAATAATACTAAAGCGGTACATGCCATTCCTGTCAGCATAGATATAAAGCCCAGTGTCACCAAAAGGATCATAGTGCCTAATAATGCGATAGAGAACCATCCTTGCTTTGAATGTCTGTGGGTGCTGATTTTATTTTCAATAGGTGATGCGTAATAAAAGTCATTTGTATGGACTTTTTTATGAAAATCAGATCCCGTAACGAGTAACAAAATATCTCCAGGTTTTAACACAACATCTCCAATTTTGGCTTTTATGCGCTGATTTTGTCTATGGACAGCGATGACGGCCGCATTGTGTCTACTCCTGAAATTTGTATCTTTGATCTTTTTATATAATAGGGTTGAATGATGTGATACGACAGCCTCCACCAATTGATGAAAAGGGAAGTATGAACCGGTATTGCTTTGTAGTTGAAGCCCCTTACTGAACTGAAGCTCTGTGATTGTCGTAATGTCCCCTATGAAAATTAAACGATCATATTTTTTAAGAATGGTTGCATTTGTGACAGGGGTAATGATTTCGTCATCACGAATGATACTGACAAGAAATAGCCCTTTTAAGCTCCTTAATCTGGCCTCTTCAACACTCTTGTCGATATATGGGAATTCTTCAAGTACTAGGATTTCACCTGTAAACTCCCTCAAGGAATCTAGGTTTTTAATGGGGCTGCTTTGACGGACTGGCAACAGGTAAGAACTGAAAAATATAAGGTAACATAAACCAACGAGGGTTATTGGAACCCCGATCTTACTAAGTTCGAAAAACGTGAAGCCCCGAAGGTTATGATCTAGAAGTAAACCATGCACGACAAGATTCGTCGATGTTCCGATGAGTGTAATAGTACCGCCAAGAATTGTCGCATAAGATAGTGGGATCAGGAATTTCGAAGGGGAAAGATGATGATCTTCACACCACTTCTTAACAAGAGGGGTGAAGGCAATGACAATGGGGGTATTGTTAAGAAAAGCTGATAGGAAAGAGATTGGGAAGAGAATCTTTGCAAGTACGTGTTTTCTTGAAGTTGAATGATTCAGCAACAACTGAAAAACGTGATCGACAATTCCGCTGTTTTGAATACTACCAGCTATTATAAACAATAAACCGATGGTCAGCATCCCTTCATTAGAAAAGCCCCTTGTAGCTTCCTGAGGCGTAATGATACCTGTTAATACGAATAGGAGAAGAGTTGCGGGTAGAACGATTTCGGGCCGTTCCAATTCAAAGACCAGGCATGAAAGCATAACAATCATTCCAAATATTACAATATAAAATTCTATCATGATGTCGACTCCTTGTGTATACCTTGATCTATGAATCACGGCTCATTTCATTAATTAGTACTTCAATCACTTCTGGTCTCGAAAATTCCTTAGGTGGCATGATTCCATCTTTTAACATTTTGCGTACTTTGGTTCCGCTCAAATGAATGTGAAATTCTTCATCATGAGGGCACGTTTTTGTAGTCGCCATCGTAGCGCACTTAATACAATAAAATGCATGTTCAAATTTTAATATCTCTATTCCTATCTCCTCTTTTGTAAATTCGGAGAAGATTTCCTGAGCATCAAATGTTCCATAATAATTCCCAACTCCTGCATGATCTCTTCCCACAATGAAATGCGAACAGCCGAAATTTTTCCGTACTAAACTATGGAATACAGCCTCACGAGGCCCTGCATATCTCATCGCTGCAGGAAAAGTAGACAATAGGACCCGATCTTTAGGATAGTATTCATCGAGTAGTATTTTATAGCTTTTCATTCGAATCTCTGCAGGGATATCGTCTTGCTTTGTATCTCCTACTAATGGGTGAATCAATAATCCATCGACATTTTCCAGGGCTGTTTTTTGAAGGTATTCATGGGCACGGTGTATGGGGTTCCTTGTCTGGAATGCGACGATGGTGTCCCAACCTAACTCTGTAAATCGTTCCCTTAATTGTTTTGGTGTTTGAAAATCCCTTCTAAAACAATCAGGGAATTGAAGAAGCTTAACGGGTCCAGCTACATACACATCCTCTTTTATAAAGGTCTTCTGAACACCGGGGTGAAGTTTGTCCAATGTTTTAAATACGAAAAGTGCTTCCGCTTCTTTACAGTATTCATACATTTCTTGTATATCCATCATACCGTAGACTACTCCATCCTCTCCTTTAAGAAAAACGGTATCACCAAGTGAAAGACTATCTTTCACCTCATTAGAAATAGGGAGCGTAATGGGTAAACTCCATACCAGCCCATTTGCCAATCGCATGTCTTTCAGCACATTCAGATAGTCTTTTTGGTTCATGAATCCCTGTAAGGGGCTAAAGGCACCTGTGGCAATCAGGACTAAATCGGAAAGCCCCCATGAATCCAACGTGATGGATGGAAGGGAGGACATACGAGTCAACAGCTCATCACGTTCTTTCCCTTTTACGACCTGGTCAATGAGTTTACCGCCATGTGGGGTAATCATAATAATTTCTCCTTTCATAAAATATCGATTTTATTAATAATGCGGACCAGTAACATGATCATCACCTATCAAATGATGAAGTGTAGATCGATCACCTGACTCTTACTAGTTTATGTGAAAAACAGTGAGAGGAGAGGGCTGTAGTATAAAACAAACATCAGCCTACAGTCGAAACGAAGGCATCTTTTTCAGTACCGCTACGTAAGGAGAAACATATAATAATAGTATTTTCGATCATTAGGTTCTGATTGACTTCCTCTGAAAAAGTACTGGATGAACCATAAACCCAAGCGCATCAATATAGGTGTTTGTTACATATGAAAGAACTAAATCATATTTCATTCTCAGTTTTCATAAGATACATAGACAACATCAATAGGGTGGTGAGCATTAACATGAAATTAAAGATCAATGAACATGATTGGGGATCTATTCCAGCCTATACCTTATCAGCCATCCGGTTTTTTTGTACGGAAAATAATTACCATTTCAATTGGAACAAAGAGGAACAAATGGTGGAAGTGAAAAGTTCTCTTCATGGAAAAAAAGTATGGCTATCAGTGAATACATCGAATGAAAACATAAATCATGAGATTAATGAAAAGGTGAAAGAGGTATTAACTCATTATGGGGTTGATATTTCAATAGTGGGAAATACTGAAGAGCCTAGTGAGGGGGATCTATTTATTGAACTAGTGTTGAGCAAACCAAAGAACGATAAACGGTTTGTTTCATTAGGATATAACGAAAAACTGAATTCCATCAATGTCAAAAAAAATCTCTCGTTCTATAAGGATGAGCTGCATTTCAATGGGTATTATTTATTGCCCGAGCGCCACTCAATTCCACATCTTAGATGTTCCGTGCAGTGTAAGGATGAGGAATTCCTACTTAATGAAGGTCCTTCCATTTTGACGACTTGTGTACTAAAAACACTACTGGGGAAGCAAAAACCTACCTTACTCGATATGGATGTTCTGCATTTATTAAAAACGACAGATAAGCTTGTAGAGGATACCGGAATAAATAAGGGCGAGATGCAGAAGCCAAATAGGCATAGCCAGATTGATGATAAAGAATACGAAGAAATCAAAAAGCAGAAAGCGGACAGGAAAATTCGAGAAGCCCAGGTAAAAAAGCCTTCAGCTGAAATATATTTTGATTATCATGTACTACCTAATCGAAAACTGGAAAGATATTCTATCAAAGCCGGCTTTTTTATAAAGAATACCGGAAACGTAGACTTATTGAATCCAAAAATCTGCTTTCGAATGAACCCTCCTGATAAAATTGAAATTGGAGGACAGATCCTTCCCCCCGAAATGAGTGATATCTTTTCCATTCAAGGTCAAAACGGTGCACAAGGATGGAAGTATATGGGGAAAGACTGGCTGGAAAAGGCATACGCAACTGGCGATTATTGGATTGAATCTATACAGGAATCATTCATCCCGCCGGGTGAAACAATTACAGTGGAGGGATTGCAATTTACGCTGGAAAATCTTGAAGAACAGGAAACTTCTACTATTTTAGGGTTTGTGTTATTTGAAGAACAAGAGCTCCAGCTCAGTTCAAACAATAAAATCATGATTACCTATTAACAATAAAAAGTTGCCCAGGGTCTCCCTGGGCAACTTTCTTTATTACTGTCGTCATTCTCTTGAACTGGCATCCTTTTGTGTACCCATCTTATTTGAGGAAGCTTTTTGACGAGGTTTAATTATATGAGTCTGACTTCTCTTTTGGTTCTCAACCAAGCGTTTCAGTTCAAATAGATTGTGAGTCATTATGGAATTATGGTCACGGATAGAATCCACTTCTTCAATAAATTCTATAAATCGCTGTTCGACTTCTTTAAATTTCTCCATTAGAGCTTCATTCTGGTGGATGAAGTGAAGCTCTTGCTCCTGCTCGACCGCTTCAATCCGTTCAGCTTGTTGTTTTGACCGTTGATCAATATCGGCAAATTGGGTGGAAAACCACCACTCATTCTCTTCAAATTGCTTTTGATATTCGCTGATAAACGTTTTTATATACTCCATTTTTTGCTTTTCTGCTTCCACTAACTGATCCTTTGCGAACTGCAAAGAATCAAGAGTATGTTTTCTCTCAGACATCAGCTTTTCTAACTCTTCTGTTTTAGAAATAAGGCTATAGAACATTTCTTTCTTCGTTTCTTCGGAATGAGCTAAAGCAGCATTTATATCCGAAATATGCTGTTGTTGACTATGGACTTTCGTATTTAACGATTGATTTAGTTGCAGTAATGTTTGATTTTCATTTAGTAACGTTTTGTTTTCAGTTGATGACTTGTTATGACTTTCTTCCAGCTTGGATAATGAAAGTGAGAGGCTATTGAGTTCATTTTCCGAATGAAGGAGCTTTTTTTCTAGTTCGTAAATGGATGTAGCTTTCTCTTGCAGGAGCCTTTCCTTATGGTAAAGCTGTTGACGGAGTGAATCTCTTTCTTCATCCAGCCTGGACATGGAAAGGGCCAGGTTTTTCCGTTCTACCTCAGTTTGAACCAGTTTTTTCTCCAACTCTTTTACCGTTTCACCTTGTTCCAAAAGGGATTCTTCCTTGCTGATAAGCTTATCCTGAAGTGTTTTCACTTCATCCTCTAATAAGGATAAAGATACTGATAGATTTTTTCGCTCCATCTCGGTCCGAAGCAGCTTTTGCTCTAATTCATTAACCGTTTCAACCTTCTCTATAAGGAAATTTTCCTTGACGTGTAGTTGATGATGAAGCTCATTCACTTGATACTCAAGCTTCTCTTTCCCTTCTTTAAATCTATTTCGATCCCTCATAAGTTCTTCCTCAGAAACCCGGTTTACTTCTAACTCCTCGTTTAGGTGCTCCAATTGGTGAAGCTTTAAAGTGAAAAGTTCTTTATAATGCTGAACCTCTGCATACAGATAGCTTTCTTGTAATCTTTCAACGGTTTGATTCAATTCATCTATTTTGGAATGGAGGTATAATTTTTCTTGGTTTTCAATGTGATACATAGGCGTCTTTATTTTATCCTTTGCTATTTGAATCTCCTCCCTGGGTATTTGTCTTACTTTACGTTATGCACCATTTGGAAGGGGAGTTACATGGATGAAAGCCCATTTATCCAGGTATGCTGGAAGTTTCGAACAAATTTCAACACTTAAGCGCCTCTATTGTATGTAGCCTCAAAAACCTTTATACTATTATAATGTGCAAGAATGTATATCTTCTTAGATTATTTTATAATAGAAGATAAGCGGTTTGGTTATAGAGGTAGAAAGGGGATTTTTCATGAACGAAGAGCAACGAAAGCATGGACAACAATCGAAGTCTGTTACTCCACCGGACCAAAAATCCGAAAAGGACTACAGTAAATACTTTGAAAGTGTCTATATCCCACCATCGTTAACAGATGCCAAAAAGCGTGGGAAGGAAGAAATTAAATATCATAATGACTTTACGATTGATGATCAATATAGAGGTTTAGGAAAAGGCAAGAAATTCTATATTCGTACGTACGGTTGTCAAATGAATGAACATGATACAGAAGTGATGGCAGGGATTTTCATGGCATTGGGCTATGAAGCGACGAATTCGACTGATGATGCAGATGTGATCCTTTTAAATACATGTGCGATTCGTGAAAATGCCGAAAATAAGGTGTTTGGGGAATTAGGGCACCTGAAGCATTTGAAACGGGAAAAACCTGAGCTGTTAATCGGTGTATGCGGGTGTATGTCCCAGGAAGAATCCGTTGTGAATAAAATCCTGAAAACATACCAGCAGGTTGATATGATTTTTGGAACCCATAATATTCACCGTCTTCCTAAAATCCTGTCCGATGCTTATATGTCCAAAGCAATGGTCGTAGAAGTTTGGTCTAAAGAAGGGGACGTCATCGAGAACCTTCCGAAGGTACGCCGCGGTAACATTAAAGCATGGGTGAACATCATGTACGGCTGTGACAAGTTCTGTACATACTGTATCGTTCCATACACAAGGGGTAAGGAACGAAGCCGCCGTCCTGAAGAAATCATTCAAGAGGTACGACAACTTGCCGCCCAGGGGTATCAGGAAATCACACTTCTTGGACAGAACGTGAATGCCTATGGTAAAGATATCGAGGGTCTTGAATATGGCTTAGGAGATTTAATGGATGACCTTCGAAAAGTGGATATTCCACGCATTCGATTTACGACGAGCCACCCTAGGGATTTCGATGATCACTTAATAGAAGTCCTTGCGAAAAAAGGGAATCTGGTTGAGCATATTCATTTACCGGTTCAATCCGGTTCGACAGATGTTCTGAAAATCATGGCACGTAAGTATACACGTGAGCAATTCCTGGAATTAGTAAGGAAAATTAAAACAGCGATGCCGGACGTTGCTCTTACAACTGACATTATCGTCGGATATCCGAATGAAACCGACGAGCAATTTGAAGAAACACTTTCTTTATATCGGGAAGTTGGATTTGAATCGGCCTTTACGTACATCTATTCTCCTAGGGAAGGTACCCCTGCGGCGAAAATGAATGACAATGTACCGATGGAAGTCAAAAAGGAACGGCTTCAACGATTAAATGCAGTTGTGAAGGAATACTCTGCTGAAGCGATGAAGAACTATAAAGGACATATCGTCGAGGTACTGGTGGATGGAGAAAGTAAGAAAAACCCTGACATCCTTGCCGGTTATACCCGACGCAGCAAGCTTGTCAACTTCAAGGCTCCTAAAACAGCCATTGGAAAAATTGTAAAGGTTAAGATCACAGATGCTAAATCGTGGTCACTGGATGGGGAAATGGTCGAAAAAGGCCTGATTGGATCAGAATTTCAAGAACCGGTAGAGGTGAATTAATATGGCAAAGTACACAAAAGACGATATTATGAAGCGGGCAGAAGAGCTTGCAACGATGATTGCTGAAACAGAAGAAGTGGATTTCTTTAAACGAGCAGAAGCTCAGATTCACGAAAATCAAAAAGTGCGTGAAATGATCGCAAGTATTAAGAGCTTACAAAAACAAGCGGTTAACTTTCAGCACTATGGTAAGACAGAAGCATTAAAAATGGTTGAAGAAAAGATTGAAAATCTGGAAAAAGAAATCGACGCCATTCCAGTCGTACAACAATTTAAAGAGTCTCAAACGGACGTGAATGATTTACTGCAAATTGTTGCTTCCGTCATTTCTAATAATGTGACGGATCAAATCATTGAAACCACCGGGGGAGACTTACTCCGTGGTGAAACCGGATCACAAGTGAAAAACTCAACGCCTGGAAGCTGTTCTTAATAGAAGAATTGTGTAAATAGGTGGATAATTAAAATAAAAACGATCTCTGCTTAAAGGAATGTCCCTTTCTTGCGGAGATCGTTTTTTGTGTTTAGTTTGATCTTTTGCTAATGTTTCTTTTTTCGTTTTAGTTGTGCGCTCCATTATAGAAAAGTCTGGTAAGGTACTTCGGAGCCTCGTCACATCCCGGCCCGTATTTCTAAGGACATGATCCCTTTTTCGTCTTGCCTTGCTTTTTGACATAAATACATCCTCCTCTTCGAATCAACACTTCATTGCTGAATCTTAGTTTACCATTTTTCTATGGTGGCGGGTAGTGCATTCCGGAACATTCAATGGGTATTCGCATACAATACATTATCTCGCAACAATCCCATTATGTAATTAAATTTACTCGCACAAACACCTAGATAGTCGCATAAGATGAATTGAAAATGAATGAGGAGGTTCGCTCGAATGGCAGAATATAGAGAGATTATTACTAAAGCGGTCGTAGCGAAGGGACGTAAATTCACACAGTCTCATCATACGATTAGCCCGCCGCATAATCCATCGAGCATTTTAGGCTGCTGGATCATTAATCATCAGTATGAAGCACACAAAGTTGGCAAGAAGGTTGAAATTCACGGTTCATACGATATCAACGTATGGTACTCCCACAGTGACAACACAAAGACATCCGTTGTAACAGAGAGAGTACAGTATACAGACTGCATTAAGTTGAAATACCGTGATCCTGATTGCTTAGATGATATTGAAGTATGTGCTCGAGTACTGCAACAGCCGAATTGCTGCGAAGCGGTTATTTCACCAAATGGTAACAAAATCATTGTTCACGTCGAACGTGAATTCCTAGTGGAAGTTATAGGAGAAACGAAAGTATGTGTCCTTGTAAATCCTGAAGGTTGTGACGATGAAGACTGGGATTGCGACTTAGATGATGAAGAATTTGAAGAGTTAGATCCAGACTTCTTAGAAGGAGACGAAGAATAGCATTTACTAGGAAGACGGCCTCTTCCTAGTTTTTTCTTCTTCAGAGTTAAAGGGAATTTATCGCATAAGGGATGGTAAACAGTACAGGGGGCATCTCTCTAGATGCTCTTTTTTTCGTGGGAGAAACCAACCACCTGTAAAGGTGATTGGTCTGAACTCTAGAATACTATTCATTTTATTGTATGTTAAAATAGAAAAGATATAGAAACAAAACACCTAGTATTGAAAGGATTTTTTACATGAAAAAGATTTTAGTCCTGGCAGAAAAGCCTTCTGTCGGTAGAGATATTGCCAAAGTACTCCAGTGTACGAAAAAAGGAAATGGATTCTTAGAAGGAAACGACTATATCGTCACTTGGGCCCTGGGACATTTAGTCACATTAGCAGAGCCTGAAAGCTATGATGACCGCTACAAAGCATGGAAGCTTGAGGATTTGCCTATGATTCCCCCATCCCTTAACCTTGTGGTCATTAAGAAGACAGGGAAGCAGTTTAGCTCAGTGAAATCACAAATGAACCGTCCGGATGTCAAAGAAATCGTCATTGCCACTGATGCCGGAAGGGAAGGGGAGCTTGTTGCCCGCTGGATCATTGAGAAGGCCAGGGTAAATAAACCGCTGAAACGGTTATGGATTTCATCTGTCACCGACAAAGCGATTAAAGACGGATTCAATAAACTGGAAGATGCCAAAAAATATGAAAATCTCTTTGCAGCTGCCCAAGCGAGATCTGAAGCCGATTGGTATGTGGGAATGAATGCAACCAGGGCTTTGACTACCAAGCACAATGCACAGCTATCATGTGGACGAGTACAAACACCTACGTTAAGCATCATTGCACAGAGGGAAGAAGAAATCAGGAACTTTAAACCACTAACGTATTATGGCATACAGGCCACGACGGATCGCGGTACCTTTATTTGGTCAAACCGTAAAAATAAAGATACGAAAACATTTTCTCAAGACGAAATGAAAAACGTCATGGCTTTATTGAAGGACAAAAAGGAAATCACTATTCAATCAGTAAAAAAATCAGAAAAGAAAAATCACGCTCCTTCTTTATATGACTTAACAGAATTGCAAAGAGATGCTCATAAAATCTTTGGCTATTCTGCTAAAGAGACACTTTCCATTATGCAGAAATTGTACGAGCTACATAAATTAGTGACTTATCCAAGAACAGATAGCAAACATTTATCCAGCGATATGGTCGCGACATTGAAGGACAGATTGAAAGCAGTGAGCGTACAGCCTTATCGTAAAATGGCTCATTTAGCGTTGCAGAGTTCAAAACAGCTTTCAAAAGCATACGTTGATGACCAAAAGGTGACGGATCACCATGCCATAATACCGACGGAGGAGACACCTTTCCTACAAAAGTTACAGGACCGTGAAAGAAAGATCTATGATCTAGTCGTGAAACGCTTCTTAGCTGTATTCTACCCTCCATATCTTTATGAACAAACGACGATAGAAGCCTCGATTGGGACTGAAACCTTTCAGACGAAAGGAAAGCGGATTGTAGAAATCGGTTGGAAAGAAGTATATGATTTTGATTCAGAAAAAGATCAAGTGCTATCAAAAATGGAAGAAGGGGATATATTTTCCGTTCTGTCTATAAGAGAAACAGAAGGGCAGACGAATCCTCCCGGCCGTTTTAATGAAGGAACACTTCTATCCGCTATGGAAAACCCAAAGAAATTCATGAAAGAAAGTAACAAAGATCTTCTCGACACCATACATGAAGCAGGGGGACTGGGTACAGTTGCGACAAGGGCAGATATAATTGAAAAGCTTTTTAACTCAGGAGTGATTGAACCGAAAGGAAAAGAAATTCTGATTACCTCTAAAGGAAAGCAATTATTGGAATTGGCCCCTCTTGAATTACAATCCCCGACACTTACAGCAGAGTGGGAGCAAAAGCTTGAAAAAATCGCAAATGGATCTCTTAATAAACAAGTATTCTTAAAAGAGATTAAAGATTATACGAATAAGTCGGTTAATGAAATTAAGAACTCTACTAAGAAATTCTCTCATGATAATCTGACAGGAACGAAATGTCCTGACTGTGGCAATCTGATGCTGGAAATAAAAAATAAGCATGGGAAGAAATTGGTCTGTCAAGATCGCGAGTGCGGTCATCGCAAAAATATTAGCAAAAAAACCAATGCGAGATGCCCTAATTGCCATAAACGCTTAGATCTAAGAGGAGAAGGGGAAGGGCAGATGTTCACTTGTGTGTGTGGGCATAGAGAGAAACTTTCAACCTTTAACGATCGAAGAAAAAAAGAAAAGAATAGCAAAGCAAACAAAAAGGATGTAAATAAGTATTTGAAATCACAGCAGAAGGATGAGCCGGTCAACACTGCATTAGCTGATGCTTTGGCTAAATTTAAACTGGATCAGTAATTTTTTATAGGGATGACTCCCCATTTTAGGAGTCATCCCTATCTTTTTTTAAATATAATTGATAGAATATTTATAATTATGTGAAAGTGAGGTGGGTGTAATGACATCAATTACCATTCAAGAATTTTTTGAAGCAATTGAAACAGGTGACAAAGAGACAGTAGAACTTTCATTGAGAAATGACACAAATCTATGTAACGCAGATAATGAACAAGGTTTAATTGCATTAGGAGTGGCTGCACATTATGGTCATAAGGAGATCGTCGAGCTTCTTCTGAATTTTGGTGCGGATATCAATTCCATATCAAATTCGAAAGTTTCCTACATTCCTTCTAATACGGCTTTACATGCTGGAATCGCCGGGAAAGCTTCTAAAGAACTGTTGGAGTTTTTATTAAAACAGGGAGCGAATGTCAATCAGCCCGATTCATCGGGGCACACACCGTTACATATTGCTGCTTTCGACGGAAGTGAAGAAATTGTGTCCCTGTTACTGGCTCACGGGGATGGACGAGAGATACATTCAGGGAATGACCGTACTCCATTGGAAATTGCAAGGGAAAGGAATAATATAGAATTTTTAAAAGCTCATGAAGAATTTGCAAAAGGAAAAGTACAGTAGCTTCCAACATGTAAAATGCACCTCTTCTGAGAGGTGTATTTTATTTTTGTGATTTTATTTAAAAGAGTGTCGATTCAAGCAAATAGATTCACTATATATGTATTATGTTAAGAAACTTTTTTCGAACAATGTAATCCCTTACATTGTTTATTTGACAGTCTTTAGCTTATATATAAATTATTTATTAATTCGGAAGAAATAATATTTTTAGAAAATTCTGTTGTTTTTTGTCGTTTCTCATATTAAAATAAACGTTAAATTCATTTACTGAAGGGAGGACATCGTGATGCTAACATTTCTTGCATCCATCTGTATTCTAGTAGTAGGTTATTTCATTTATTCAAAGGTGGTAGAGGGTATTTTCGGTATTGATGATAGCAATGTGACTCCTGCATACTCAAAGAAGGACGGCTTGGACTATATGCCCATGAGCTGGTGGAAAGCAAGCCTGGTTCAATTGTTAAACATTGCGGGGTTAGGTCCGATCTTCGGGGCAATTTTAGGTGCTTTGTATGGGCCGGTGGCATTCCTATGGATTGTGATTGGCACCCTGTTTGCGGGAGCGGTTCATGATTACTTTTCTGGAATGTTATCACTTAGGCATAATGGAGCTCAGTTTCCTTCTATCGTAGGAAAATATTTAGGAAAACCTGTACAATCCGTTATGAACATTTTATCGATCGTGCTGATGATTCTCGTAGCCGCTGCTTTTACATCGGGCCCAGCACAACTAATGGCAGAGGTGACACCGCTTAATTTTATGACGTCACTTATCATTATTTTTACATACTTTCTCATTGCGACTGTCTTACCGATTAATAAGATTATTGGAAAGGTTTATCCGTTCTTTGGAGCCATCCTTATCTTTATGGCAGTTTCGATTGGGATTGGGTTGTTTTTCTTTGAACATCCAGTCCCCAATCTAACATTTGAAAACTTACATCCAAATGATTTACCTTTGTGGCCTTTGTTAATGGTTACCGTTTCATGCGGGGCAATCTCTGGATTCCATTCCACTCAAAGTCCCATCTTAGCCAGAACCTTAAAAAAAGAAAGTGAAGGACGAAAAGTATTCTATGGAGCAATGGTGGCTGAAGGAATCATCGCATTGATCTGGGCTGCAGCAGGTATGGCATTCTTTAATGGAACAGCGGGGCTTCAAGAAGCATTGGCAGCCGGCGGACCTGCAGGAGTGGTAAATGAAATCAGCAAAACGACGTTAGGCACGTTAGGTGGAGTACTTGCTGTCCTGGGTGTAATCATTCTTCCCGTCACAACTGGGGATACTGCGTTAAGATCATCAAGAATGATGCTTGCTGATTTACTGAAAGACGTACGTAAGAAAGAGGTTGAAGGGAAATGGCTGCCGGTCTTGTTAGTTATTCCGGTGGCAGTCCCTACGTTTTTACTTACTCAAATTGACTATACCTTCCTGTGGAGATATGTTGGATGGTCCAACCAGGTAGTAGCAACCGTTATGTTGTGGACTGCTGCCATTTATTTATTACGTCAAGCAAGATTCCACTGGATTTGCAGTATTCCTGCACTGTTTATGACAGGAGTTGTAAGTTCGTATATTTTTTACGCTCCAGAAGGTTTTGGTCTACCCTATTCAACAGCAATGATGATTGGTTCCGTCATTTGGTTGGCAGTCTTGATTTGGTTTGTGGGACAAATAGTGAAATACAGACCTAGAAGGAAACAATTACTAGAGATGAAGTCAGTAAGTTCATAACGATTATCGACAAAAACAGCCTTTTCAGTAGAGAAGGCTGTTTTTTATTTGGAAAGTTCAAATGCTCTTGCACAGACCTTCAGGAATGAGAATGAATGAATCAAGAGGGTAGCCTGTTTTTTTGTCGATTGAAAACTGAATTTTCTAAATATTAAAACAAATAATTCTACAAAATTCGTAATGAAAGTATGCTACCTTAAGAGAAACCATTCATTTTATAGAATGTACATAATGACAAATCCGGAACGTAGTTAGTGTTACAGAATGTATAGTGCATTCTGTAAATGTACGAGTTAAAATAAAGTGAAAATACTTAAAATTCAGATTTTTTTAGTCGGTGAAATCTAGTAAGTGTGAACCAATGGAGCAAAAAAACAATGAAAGCGCTTACTATTTTATAAAATCTATTTGTGTAGGGGGTAATGAAATGTCAGATTTGGTGAAAATTGGACTTATTCAAGCTTCTCATGATGTAGATGGGAGTGAAAGGGTAGACGTCCATAAAGAGCAAGCGATCAAAAAACATGTGGAACTGGTACGGGACGCAGCAAAAAAGGGAGCTCAAATCATTTGTTTACAGGAAATCTTCTATGGTCCTTACTTTTGCTCCGAACAAAATCCAAAGTGGTATGACTCTGCTGAAGAAATACCAAATGGTCCAACAACAAAACAGTTTCAGGCGTTAGCCAAAGAGCTGAGTGTCGTCATCGTTCTTCCAATCTATGAGAGAGAAGGAATAGCAACTTACTATAATACGGCAGCGGTCATCGATGCAGATGGATCCTATCTCGGAAAATATCGAAAACAGCATATTCCACATGTTGGGGTTGGAGAGGAAGGTTACGGATTCTGGGAGAAATATTACTTTAAACCAGGAAACCTTGGGTACCCGGTATTCGATACTGCTTATGCAAAAGTAGGAGTATATATTTGTTATGACCGTCACTTCCCGGAAGGTGCCCGCTTATTAGGATTAAAAGGGGCAGAAATTGTGTTCAATCCATCTGCAACGGTAGCCGGTTTATCTGAATACTTATGGAAGCTTGAGCAGCCAGCCCATGCGGTGGCAAACGGCTACTACTTAGGAGCTATTAATCGTGTTGGTTTTGAGGGTCCTTGGAATATGGGTGAATTTTACGGACAGTCCTATTTAGTCGATCCGAGAGGCAGCTTTGTTTCCATTGGAAGCAGAGATAGTGATGAGGTCATTATCGGTGAAATGAATAAGAAGCTTTTGCGTGAAGTCCGGGATACATGGCAGTTCTATCGAGATCGCAGGCCTGAAACTTATAACGATATGACGGCTTTACTTCCTTAAAATATTGAGGCTGACGGTGAACCATCATTGTCAGCCATGGGGTGTTTAACAGGTTATGGAAATTAATAGGAAATGGATAGGGGGAAGTCAGTTTGTCTAACACACTTTCATTACTCAATCTTGAGAAGAATTTTCTCGAAGCCCATGAGGGATTGACCAATAGGGAAGCCGTGGAGGAAGCGAATCGCTGCTTGTATTGTTATGATGCTCCGTGCATAGTAGCTTGTCCCACAAGCATTGATATACCTTCATTTATTAAAAAGATTGCATCCGGGAACTTGAAAGGATCGGCAAAAACAATCATGTCTGCAAATCCTGTGGGTGCGAGCTGCTCACGTGTCTGCCCGACAGAAGAGCTGTGTGAAGGGGCTTGTGTACTGAATCATTCTACTAAGCCAATCATGATTGGAGACCTGCAGCGATATGCAACAGATTGGGCAAGACATAACGACACGGTGCTATTTGAAGCAGGGGAACCAAATGGGATCAAAGTAGGGATTATCGGAGGGGGACCAGCCGGCCTATCGGCTGCAAGGGAACTTGCCCGCTTCGGATATGAAGTAACCATATATGAAGCGGAAAAGGAAGCTGGAGGCTTAAATACTTATGGAATCGTATCTTTCCGACTTCCCCAGAGCATATCTTACTGGGAAGTGGAGCAAGTAAAGAAATTGAATGTCGATATTCGAACCAATGTCAAGGTTGGTCAAGACATATCTGCAGATGAAATCGTAGAGAGCCATGATTTTGTCATCTTGGCGGCAGGAATGTCCCATGTTCCAGATTTGAAAATTGAAGGGGAAAACTTAAAAGGTGTTCATGACGCCATTGAATTTGTTAAGGCAACGAAAAGTGGCAAGCTGTCGCAAGATTATGTAGGCAAAAAAGTGGTGGTGATCGGAGCGGGGAATACAGCCATTGATGGAGCCACCTGTTCTGTCCGCTTAGGAGCAGAGAATGTAAAAATCTTATACCGACGTACACAAGAAGAAATGACGGCTTATGATTTTGAATACGAATTTGCAAAACAGGATGGAGTAGAATTCCGCTGGCTAACGTCACCTCAGAGAATTATAGGAAATGATGCAGGAGAAGTAACGGGAATCGAATGTATCAAGATGGAGTTAGGAGAGCCTGGTGAGGATGGAAGAAGACGTCCGATTCCTGTCAAAGGCTCACAGTTTGTGCTTCCTGTTGACGCAGTCATTAAGGCGATTGGCCAAACTCGTCATCTATCACTTATTGAACAATTCGATCTGGAGCATTCAGACGGTGTGGTACAGGTTAATCTAGAAACCTTCCAAACCTCTAATCCAAAGATTTTCGCCTGTGGAGACGTTGTTTTTGGTAAGGGAGTAGGAGAAGCAATGGTCGTTACGGCTGCAGAGCAAGGGAAGCTTGCCGCCTATCAATTACATGCACAATTGGAGAAAGTCCACGTGAATTAAGATTGTCCTAGGGGGGGAACTCATGGCAAATTTAAACATTGATTTAGCAGGAATAAAATCACCTAATCCATTTTGGCTGGCGTCTGCGCCACCGACGAACTCGGGTTACCAGGTTCAAAGAGCATTCGAGGCCGGTTGGGGCGGTGCAGTATGGAAAACATTAGGGGAGCCTATTATTAATGTATCTTCAAGGTTCGCAGCCGTAAGCTTTAATGGTCAAAAAGTAGCAGGATTCAACAATATCGAACTCATTACCGATCGACCATTAGAAGTGAATCTGAAGGAAATCTATGAAACAAAAAAGCGATTTCCGAATCATGCAATCATTGCATCATTAATGGTAGAGCCTAAACAAGAAAAATGGCATGAAATCGTAAAGAAGGTTGAAGACGTCGGAGTTGATGGGCTGGAGCTGAATTTCGGATGTCCACACGGAATGGCTGAACGGGGAATGGGATCTGCGTCCGGTCAGGTACCAGAACTCGTCGAGAAACAAACCTTTTGGGCCAAAGAGGTGGCCAGGACACCTGTAATTGTAAAATTAACGCCAAACATTACAGACATTACTGTCACAGCTGAAGCCGCTGTCCGGGGTGGAGCAGATGCAGTAAGTATGATCAATACAATCAACAGTTTAGCAGGTGTTGATCTGGATTCTTGGAATACCATTCCGCATGTAGCCGGAAAAGGTGCTCATGGAGGATATTGCGGACCTGCAGTAAAGCCAATTTCATTGAACATGGTTGCCGAATGTGCCAGAAATCCTCGTATCAATGTTCCGATCTCAGGAATGGGAGGAGTATCCAATTGGCAGGATGCCGTCGAATTTATGCTTATGGGAGCATCTGGGGTCCAGGTTTGCACTGCTGCTATGCATCACGGTTTTAGAATAGTCGAGGATATGCTTGATGGCTTAAATAATTATTTGGATGAAAAAGGGATTGCTTCAGTTCAGGATATCGTCGGGAAATCAGTACCGAGATTTTCTGATTGGGGAAATCTTGATCTTAATTATAGTGTTGTGGCAAAAATCAACACGGATGTTTGTATTAATTGCAATAAGTGTCATATTGCCTGTGAAGATACGTCTCATCAATGCATTGACATGCTAAAAGACCCTAAAGGAAACAGCTATTTAAAAGTGCGGGAAGAAGATTGTGTCGGATGTAATTTATGCTCGATTGTCTGTCCGGTTGATGGGGCTATTGACATGATAGAAGTTCCAAGCGGCCATATGCCAATGACATGGAATGAACGTCAAGCGGTAGTAGGGAGCTTATCCGAAGCTAAAGTAAACGCGGCGAAATAAATCTGGAGGTATGGAAATGAATAAAATTATTCAAAATGGAACCATTGTGACGGCAACAGACACATATAAAGCGGATGTGCTTATACAAAGTGGGAAGATCGCAGCCATAGGTAAAGGGTTTGATACTAGCAATGCAGAAATAATTGACGCGAAAGGAAAGTACATTTTCCCCGGTGGGATCGATCCCCATACTCATCTGGAAATGCCCTTCGGTGGGACGGTATCAAAGGATGATTTCGAGAGCGGAACCATTGCAGCTGCCTTTGGAGGAACGACGACACTCATTGATTTCTGTTTGACCAATAAGGGAGAACCACTTCAAAATTCCATTGATATATGGCATGCGAAGTCTAAGGATAAAGCAGTCATAGATTATAGTTTCCATTTAATGATCGGGGAAATCAATCAAGAAGTTCTATCACAGCTTCCTGAGGTGATGGATAAAGAGGGGATTACATCGTTCAAAGTCTTTATGGCCTATAAAAATGTATTCCAGGCAGACGATGAAACGCTATTTAGAACCTTAATTGCCGCGAAGGAATTAGGAGCACTCGTCATGGTACATGCCGAGAATGGCGACGTTATTGAGTATTTAACCGAAAAGGCTCTAGAGGAAGGGAAAACGGAACCAATTTATCACGCGCTGACGAGACCGCCTGAACTGGAGGGTGAAGCGACTGGCCGCGCAGCCAAACTAACCGGATTGGCAGATTCCCAATTATATGTTGTGCATGTTTCCTGCTCTGATGCCGTTGAGCAGATTTCAGCAGCAAGAAGTAAAGGATTGAATGTCTGGGGAGAAACATGTCCTCAGTATCTTGTGCTTGATCAAACCTATTTAGAGCGTCCAAACTTTGAGGGAGCTAAATACGTTTGGTCGCCTCCCCTTCGTGAGAAGTGGCACCAAGATGTTCTCTGGAATGCCTTGAAAAGTGGACAGCTGCAAACATTAGGGTCTGATCAATGCTCATTTGATTTCCAAGGGCAAAAAGATCTTGGGAAAGATGATTTCACTAAAATCCCGAATGGCGGACCGATTGTTGAGGACCGTGTATCCATATTATTCTCAGAAGGAGTTGAAAAAGGGCGGATAAGCTTAAACCAGTTTGTTGATATCATGTCTACGCGTAGTGCAAAGCTGTTTGGTCTTTATCCTCAGAAAGGGACCATTGCTGTAGGTTCTGATGCAGATGTGGTCATTTTCGATCCAAGTGCTGAGAGGGTGATAAGTGCTGAAACTCATCATATGGCAGCAGATTATAACCCGTTTGAAGGCATGAAGATAAAAGGTGAACCTGTTTCTGTATTGTCCAGGGGTGAATATGTCATTAAAGACAAACAGTTCGTCGGTAAGCTGGGAACCGGAAAGTATATTAAGAGAGCAAAATACGGTAAGCTTCTTTCAAATGAAGAGAGTGAAGCACTTCAATCCTCTAAATCTTAAAAACTTTAGAAAAAAATGCATCTTAACTGTAGAACAACTCCTGCCAGAGGAAGGGAGACTGCCTTCCTCCGGCCTCTCTTGTCAAAGATATGGTTTTGCCATTCGAAGCAAAAAAATAAGGGGTGTTCAAGATGAAGAAAAGTTATTTAAAGTCTCCGGATTTATTACCGATTAAAGAGAGCGAAAGAAAAATCACCAAGCTTGGCTATTCATTTATGTGGGTTGGAATGGTTGTCGTTCTCGCAACCTTCGCCATTGGGGGTGCCGGGGTCGTATCCCTACCTCTGCCTCTTGTTGTTCTGGCCACCATTATTGGGTCTCTTGCGATTGGTCTATTTATTACATTAACCGGGGATATCGGGATTGAGCACGGGGTATCATTTCCGGTTTATATGAGAGCACCTTTTGGAACGCTGGGAACCCATATTCCCTCTGTAGTTCGTGGTCTGGCAGCATCAATGTGGTTTGGAATAAACACCTACTTTGGTGCAACAGCGATGAATGGTATTTTAAATATTTTATCTGGTTTTGATAATTGGTTTGTTTGTTTCATGATTTTTGCCGTCCTTCAATTAGTGAATACAGCTCTTGGGATTAAAGCGGTGGAAAGGTTTGCCGACCTTGCCGCACCGGTCATCATTCTTATTTCTGTATGGATGTATTCATCCTTATCTGAATCAGCCGCTTCTCAAGGAAGGGACATTTGGAGCTGGGTTGAAAGTCCGGTAACAGGTGCTGCCACGTTTACTGCTTTTCTGGTAGTCATCTTTAGTAATATGGGATTTTGGGCCACACTATCTGCTGATATTCCGTCCATTTCCAGATTCATGAAAGCTCCAAAAAATGAGCGGAATTGGTTTAAGAGAAACAAAAGCTCGATCATTGGTAACCTTGTAGCTCTCCCTATTACTCAATCATTTATGGTGTTAATTGGTGGGATTTCGTATATTGCCGTTTTAAATTATGATCCCGTCGTAGCCCTTCAAGAAGCAGCGAGCGGATTCGTTTTAGGGGTCCTCCTTCTGATGATCGTCCTGGCTCAATGGTCAACGAATATTGCTGCGAATATCGTTCCGGCTGCAACAATATTCTCTAATGTCGGGGGACCGAAATTCCCGTTCTGGGCAGGGGTCATCACTGCTGGTATTGTGGGTACGATCGTACAACCATGGAACCTTTTTGGTGTAATCATTCCAGTTCTACTATTCGTAGGAGGCATACTGTCAGCCATCGTGGGGATTTTAATTTCAGACTATTATTTTATCAGGAAGCGAAGAGTCAATGTACCTGCATTATATGAAGAAAAAGGACAATTCAAGTATATGAATGGAGTGAATCTAGCCGGGTTCATCTCATGGATTATTGGGGGAGTTGCCGCCTATTACGTTCCAAACTTCTCATTTTTAGTCGGCTTCGGGGTTGGAGCTCTTTGCTATTATGTATTGGCTAAATTCTGGTGGTTTAAGAAATACGAGCAGGCAGAACTAATTGACCCGAGTGATGAGAAATATCTTGGATTGTCTGTCGGCCGCGATTGGGAAATTCAAGTCGAAGAAGAAGTCGTTGTCTCGGAAGAATCCCCAACAGGAACAAGTTTTTCTTAATAGGCATGGTTTTCATTGGATCATGAAGCAGGGTAGTTCTGAAGATACGTTAGAAAGGGTGTCGGCATGTCTGATTATCAAGAGTTTTTAAGTGAAAGGGATAAGATTGATTTTCTCATTCAAAAAGGCTTTAAAATTGAGAAAATAACAGAGAACCTAAGTGGGGCATTTGTTCTGTTTAAGCATACTGAAAATAAAAGAAGTGCCACTCTTCATGTGAAAACGGCAAATGCACGAAAATATTTTTCAAATCTATTACTTCAAAACTAATAGTTGAAGGGGGGAGCTTGGATGAGTGACGTTATGGGACCGCGTGAAGGAAAGGAACTGACACTCTTTCCTGGAAATATGCAAACGTCTGATGAGCTAATCGATTGGGTGTTAGCCGTCTTATCTTCACAACAGCTATCAGATGAAGAAATAATGAAATGGTGGAGTGAAGAGATCCAGTTTGCCATCCCCTATATAGAAGAATAGAAGCAAAATGAAGGATTGGTTCCGCCAATCCTTTTTCTCCATTTCCCAAAGGCAGAACATAAGGAGAGAAACATGAAAAGTAATTACTATTTCTCAGTAGAAGATATTCTAGTAAGAAAGTACTTTGAACATGCTAAAGTGATTGCTGGGCACAATGGTCTAAGCCGTCAGGTGAAGTGGGTCCATGTAGTCGAAGTAACTTCGATAAAAAATCTTCTTAACGGAAATGAACTGATTCTTTCTACAGGAATCGCTTTACAGGAGGAAGAGACCTTTCTTTCACTCCTTCAACAGTTAATCGAAAGTGAAGCAGCAGCGATTTGCATTGAACTTGATACCAATATTTCCACGATTCCGATTTCTGTATTAAAGTGTGCAGATTCATTTGATTTTCCTATTATCGTGTTTCAGAGGGAAGTTCCGTTCGTTAGTATAACTCAGGATATTCACTCCGTACTCATCAATCAGCAATACGACATGATAAAAAAACTGGATTCATATGCACAGGAGTTAAACAGAAGGCTGCTCGGGGTTAATCACTTCAGAGAGATCCTTCAGGTTTTACATAAGGAGCTTACTGTACCTGTACTCTTTCAGTTGAAAGAACAAGAGGTGGAAATCTATCCACTCATGTGCTCACCGGATGAAGAGAGAATACGAAAAAGTTATCACAGTCATAAAGATACCCGTAATCACCATTTTGCCTCCACTAAAGTTATTTTATTTGACCAGGAATACGCAGAGTTATGTATATACAGAAGCGATCATCCTTTTAGTGAATATGAGCTTCTCATATTGGACAGAACTTCAACGGCGTTAGCCCAGTATTTAATGAGAGAATTGTATTTTAACGAGCAAAAACGGTTAGAAGACTCCAAATGGATTACCTGTTGGTTAAAAGGAGAACAGTCCTATGAGAGACTCTCCGCATTTTTAGCCGACTTAAAAGTACAAGTCAATGGTGGAGTCGTCTGTATTTGCCAGACGAACAGGCTGAATGAACAAGAGCCGATTGATTTTACCTATTTTAATCTTGTCACCAGAAGTATTTTTGAACAGCAGGGTTTTCGTGTGTTACCCGAAAGAGTAGGGAATGATCTCATTTTCATTCTTCTGGACACAAGGAGGACAGGAGATTGGAAATCGAGAGTCACCACTGCCTACGAAAAGATTCTTCAGTCTGATTTCTTTAAAGATTCTTCACAAACAGTATTTGCAACTGGCAAATACCAAATGGAGACGATGGAAATTCACAAGAGCTATGAAACTGCTAAAGACAGTCTCATGTTTCAGTCAAAGGTGGATGCTTCAAAGGCGTATTTTTTCTTTGATGATCTGCATTTATACAGGCTGATTTCAATCGTTAACAACAATGTGAATCTTTGGGAAATGATCGAAGAGTACCTCACACCGCTCCTTGATTATGATCGTAAACATGATGGCAGTCTATTGAAGACGTTGAAGGTTTTCCTTGCATGTCAGGGATCAAAACAGGAAACCTCGAAACAACTATTTATAGTAAGACAAACACTCTACCATCGCCTCAAAAAAATTGAGGATTTACTTGGAGATGATTTTATGACCTCTGATAAACGTGTGGCCATCGAGTTTCTCCTTGCTGCCCATGATTATTTGCAACCACTTAGCTCTTTGAAAGAGTCGAGGATTAATTAATGGTAAAGTGTCAAATTGAGAAGCCAGGTTCTTTTACACAATGTCTAATGAAACCACTGACAATTTCTTTCATAATAAAACTATAAACTATACGACAGGTTCTACACCACGGAGAAAAATCCGATGGAAAAATAAGGAGGAACTAGAATATGACGATCATTAAAAAAGACGTAGCTGTATTAAAGAATTACATTGGAGGGGAATGGGTTGATTCTCTTAGCTCACAGACGTTACAAGTAGTGAATCCTGCTACAAATGAAGAGATTGCAAGAGTCCCGGTTTCTACTAAAGAAGACGTAGCTAGGGCTGTGAAAGCTGCTAAACAAGCCTCACAAACCTGGAAGAAGACGCCGGTTCCAAAACGTGCCCGTATTCTATATAAATACCATTCTTTACTTTCTGACAATCATGAGGAGTTGGCCAAACTGGTTGTACAGGAAAATGGTAAATCATTTAAAGAGGCGTATGGTGAAGTGCAGCGGGGGCTAGAGTGTGTGGAATTCGCCTGTGGTGCACCGACTTTAATGATGGGTGAAACGCTGAGTGGTATTGCAGAGGATATTGACTCAGAGATGTTCCGATATCCACTTGGTGTAGTGGGGGGGATTACGCCTTTTAACTTTCCTATGATGGTACCCCTGTGGATGTTCCCGCTTGCAATTGCGTGTGGAAATACTTTCGTGTTGAAGCCATCAGAAAGAACCCCGATTTTAGCCAATAGGCTTGCAGAGTTATTAACAGATGCAGGAATGCCCGATGGTGTATTGAATGTCGTGCATGGTGCACATGATGTCGTAAATGGATTGATCGAGCATAAAGATATTGCAGCCATATCCTTCGTCGGGTCTCAGCCGGTGGCTAAGTATGTGTACCAACAGGCTGCCTCTCATGGGAAAAGGGTTCAGGCCCTATCCGGGGCGAAGAATCATCATGTTGTCATGCCTGATGCAGATATGAATAAAGCGGCTGAGCATATTATCAGTTCAGCGTTTGGCAGTGCCGGCCAGCGATGTATGGCTTGCAGTGCCGTAGTGGTTGTAGGGGATAATGAACCGTTTGTTAAGGCATTAAGTAAAAAAGCAGATGAATTATGTATTGGTAACGGGATGGACGAAGAAGTGCTACTCACTCCCGTCATTCGAAAAGAACATCGAGAGAAGACACTGGGTTATATTGAAAAAGGACTGCATGAAGGTGCAACCCTCTTACGGGATGGGCGTAAAGAAATGGATGACTTCAAGGAAGGAAACTTCTTGGGTGCAACGATCTTCGACCATGTTTCACCGGATATGACCATTGCAAAAGAAGAAATGTTTGCCCCTATCCTCAGCTTGTTGAGAGCCAAGGATCTGGATGAAGGTCTTGATTATATACGTCAATCAAGGTATGGAAATGGTGCTACGATTTACACGAAAGATGCAAAGGCAGTCCGACAGTTCAGAGAAGAAGCAGACGCTGGAATGCTGGGTATTAACGTTGGTGTTCCTGCGACAATGGCGTTCTTCCCATTTTCAGGGTGGAAGGATTCTTTCTATGGGGATATGCATGTAAACGGTAAAGACGGAGTAAATTTCTATACTAGGAAGAAAATGATCACTTCTCGATTTGATTTTTAATCAGAGTTAGGGGGAACTTTCATGGTGAAAGCAGGTCAATCTCAAGATGTATGGTTAAGGAATGATGAAAAGCTGATTTGGCATTCCATGAAACCATACAATCCCGATGGAACAATGGTTGTTACAGAGTCTGCCGGGTCCTGGATTACAGATAAGGATGGTCAAAGGTTTCTGGATGGCATGGCAGGGCTATGGTGTGTAAACGTAGGATATGGTCGACAGGAATTAGCAGAGGCAGCCTATGATCAGCTTAAGAAAATGGCTTACTTCCCACTAACACAAAGTCATCAGCCGGCTATCGAGCTTGCAGAGAAATTAAATCAATTACTTGGGGATGACTATGTCATTTTCTTTTCCAATAGTGGATCCGAAGCAAATGAAACCGCCTTTAAGATTGCCAGGCAGTACCACCAGCAAAAAGGGGAACATGGACGGTATAAAATTTTCTCCAGATATAGAGGATATCACGGGAATTCCATGGGGGCCCTGGCCGCAACAGGTCAGGCTCAGAGGAAATATAAGTATGAGCCGTTAGCTCCTGGGTTTATCCATATCGCTCCACCTGATTGCTATCGCGATGAAACATCGGGGGAAAATCCACATGATCTTCCTGGTGTAAAAGCACTTGATCAAGCCATGACCTGGGAATTGAGTGAAACGGTGGCTGCGTTGATCATGGAACCGATCATCACAGGAGGTGGGATTCTCGTTCCACAAGATGAATATATGAAAGCGGCGAAAGAAGTTTGTGAGAAGCATGGAGCACTTATGATTGTCGATGAAGTAATTTGTGGCTTTGGTCGTACAGGCAAGCCATTTGGTTTCATGAATTATGATGTGAAGCCGGATATCATCACGATGGCAAAAGGAATTACAAGTGCGTATCTTCCGCTATCAGCAACAGCCGTGAAGCGTGAGATATATGAAGCGTTTAAAGGATCTGAGGAATATGATTACTTCCGCCATATTAATACATTCGGTGGAAACCCTGCAGCATGTGCCCTTGCTTTGAAAAACATTGAAATCATGGAGAGTGAAAAGCTTTTTGAACGATCTGCTGATCTTGGTGAAAAGGCATTGAACACTTTGAAAAATCATTTGCAAGATCATCAATATGTTGGAGATGTCCGAGGAAAGGGTCTGTTAATTGGAATTGAAATGGTAAGTGATAGGGAAACAAAAGAACCTTTAGACGTATCGAAGGTCAATGAGGTGATTGGATACTGTAAGCAAAAAGGGGTAATCATAGGGAAAAATGGGGCAACAGTCGCTGGTTACAATAATGTGCTAACTTTATCACCACCATTAAACATAGAAGAGGAAGATCTGGATCTGTTATTATCCACGGTGATGGATGGGATCAAGCAACTTCAATAATAGTGAATGGAAAAACACCTGTTTGTGCAGGTGTTTTTCCATTTTTCAGGGAATAGAATTTTATGGTAAAATGAACGAGTAGGAATCAAGGGGGAGGGGTTGAGCATCATTTTCAAAGGGATTGATCATATTCAGTTTGCTGCTCCAAAAGGCTGTGAAGAGGAAGCTAGAAAGTTCTTTGGTGAAATTCTTGGTCTTAACGAAATACCGAAACCTGAAAATCTTCAAGGGAGGGGCGGCTGTTGGTTTCAATATGGACCACAGGAAATTCATGTAGGGGTACAAAATGATTTTGTACCAGCAACAAAAGCGCATCCGGGTCTACTTGTTACAGATTTAGCTGCGCTTAAGCGTACCCTATTGGAGAAAGGTATCAGGATAAAAGAAGATACACCGATTAACGGTAGAGATCGCTTTTTCGTCTCAGATCCATTTGGAAATCGAATTGAATTTTTAGAATATCATTAATAATGAATGCACCTCATGAATCAGGAGGTGCATTTTCATTTTCAAAACACTATTCATGAATAGATTTATCCACATCTTTCTCCGTAGATAATTCTTCTGAAGCGCTTGGCACCTTTCTTTTTTCCACATTGATAAGGTCAGAAGAATAAATCGAGGTGATAACTTGCCCGCCCATTACTTTTGCCCGGATGAGCAGTGGTTGGTTATAAGCGTTTCTAAAAGTGAAGTCAGGTCCATACCAGCTAACTGTAGCGTCTCTGCCCTTTGGCACGTATGGAACCCTCTTTGAATGATGATACCGTTCCAATATTTTTACGCCTGCCTGGTCAACGGCATTAAATAAAGTAGATGATACCTGACAAATCCCTCCCCCAATATCTTCTGATAGTTCCCCTTTTACAATTACGGGAGCTTTTTTATATCCCTTTTCTTTCGTTCTTCTTCCTACCACTCCATTAAAGGAGAACACTTCTCCAGGGAACACAACCGTATTATTGATTTTTTCGGTTGCTAAAACAATATTTTGAGACCGTTCCTTATTATGCTTATTGAAATATGTGACGTATCTTCCAATAAGCTGTGTCCGGATGTGCGCAAGGATCTCACTATCGACTTTGGGGTGTAGGGTCATAAGGGGGGCTTCCATATTGACTGATCCTCTGGAAAAGAAGAAGGAATGAACCAGTTCACGAAATTTCCTTTCATTAAGTTTGTAGCCGGCTCTTTCTGAAATAATTTGATTATTCTCATTGATATAAGCATTCAGAGGAGGGGTATAAACTTGATTTTGCACTTCTGAAACTAGTTCCTCATATTGACTTTCGTCCATTATTGGTTCATCTACCAATGGTATTTTTAATGAATTACGTTCTATAGAAATTGGCGTATGATTTTGAAATTGTATATGTAATTGATCTTGACCATTCATTACAGGAAACAGTAATAGACCAATTGTACTAAGTTTAATCAAGAGCATATGAACCCTTCCTTTCTAATGTAGTATCGGTGGAAAAGGCTTCTTTCATGTCAAATCCTAATTGCCAAAAATTGATGGTTATGTATTTGCAGCTGTGATTAAAAACTAAGAAAAAAAAGAGGTCTTTACATGCTTTATTTATTCAGGTCCATGATGGTTGTGTCTTTACTTTTTTCATGCAGTCCTAAACCTGCGGGGGCAATGCCTAGTTTTACTGTAGAAATACTTCCGTGGGATCAAGTGAAAGATATCATTCCAAAACAATCTTATTTTACGATTATTGATATAGAAACCGGCCTTTCTTTCAAGGTTCAAAGAAGAGCGGGAAGTAAACATGCGGATGTACAACCAGTTACTGAAAAAGACACGAAAATCATGAAATCCATCTATGGGGGAAAATGGAGTTGGGACCGTCGTGCAATTCTCGTTTTAGTACATGATCAATTAATATCTGCCTCAATGAACGGGATGCCGCACGGAGCAGGTGCTCTCCAAAACAATTTTCCGGGACATTTCTGCGTGCATTTTTATGGAAGTACAACCCATAAAACGCCAACGCCTGATTTGGCACATAAGATCATGATTTTAAAAGCAGGTGGAAAACTGGATGAGTTTCTATACAAATTGGACCCCTATGAGTTGATCAGCGTAATGGAGATTGCTGTCAATCAGCAGGATGAAAAGCTGATTTCACAAGTTATGTTTGGAAGTGGCGGGTCCGTCCTTAAGAGAGTGAAACATATTGATGTTACAGAGAGATCGATACTTCCTGTAGAGGATTTACCGATACTTGTTGGAATGAAGCTTAAGCTAAGAGTGAAATGGATACGTTCCAATCAATCTGTAGAAGAAAATAACGTTCAATTCATCATTCGGAAAGATACGATTGAGGATCAATGGAAAATAGACGGGCATGCTTTTCTTGAGGAAATGGAATAAGGAGCCATTAAGATACATTATTTCCCTCCAGTGGATGAATTCTTATTCTTTATAAGCGTTTTTAATATGCAAAATAGGGAAAAGGGTATATAAATGAATCGTGGAGGGAACACACCGATGTTTGATTTCGTAATAAATTTAATTAAGGAGCTTGGAATGTGGGGGTTATTCGCTGGAAATGCGATTGAAGCATCATCCTTGCCATTTCCGGGAGCCCTCGTGACGCTGACATATGGTTACCTTTTGGATCCATCCTGGACGAAGCTAATCATTTTATCATTCACAAGCAGCTTGGTATATACGGTATTTAGTTATATCCCATATGGAATAGGATATAAATTAAAAGATAAAATCAAAGAAAAAACAAGCTCGAAGAAAATGGCTAAAGGTCAGAAATGGTTTCGGAAATGCGGATTGTGGAGTATTGCCATCACGAGACCGCTTGGCATTGGTAACTATATTTCTTATGTTGCAGGTATTAGTAAAGTGAACAAATGGAAGTTTGGCGGACTGACGTTCATCGGAATATTTCCCATTACCCTCACGATGTTAATAGTCGGCAAGAATGGAAACCTTAAATATGTACAGTCTTTAATGAGTAACATACAAACCTACCTTCTCATTGGAGGGGCTATACTGGTGATTGGTTTCTTATCATATAAATATTTTTTCAAATTGAAGGCAAAAAACACCAGCTGTTTGAACGGTGAGTCAAACATTGCAAAACAATCCGAATAAACAAGACATCGATTCGCTCCTCATTTTGGAAGCGGATTTTTTTGTGAAAAAAAAGAGATGTACCCACTAATCTTGAGGTGACCATATCCGGTTTCCTCAATCTACTACATGCTCCATCCGTTATACGTGTGATATAATGAATAGTCGAGATTAGTAGATTTACTTGGAAAGGTTTGAATGAAACCATGACACAATATACTCCAATGATAAAACAATACTTACAAGTAAAGGCAGAATACCAGGATGCCTTTTTATTTTTTCGTTTAGGTGATTTTTATGAAATGTTTTTTGACGACGCCATTGCCGCATCGCAGGAACTTGAAATAACGTTAACAAGTCGTGATGGGGGAGGGAAGGAGCGTATTCCCATGTGTGGTGTACCGTATCATTCTGCCCCTAACTATATAGAGCAACTCATCGATAAAGGCTTTAAAGTAGCGATTTGTGAACAAACCGAAGATCCGAAACAAGCTAAGGGAGTTGTGCGGAGAGAAGTTGTTCAGCTCATTACACCAGGTACGGTTATGGATGGAAAGGGCCTGAATGACAAAGAAAACAACTATATTGCTTCTGTGACCGATTTTAATGATGAAACATACGGACTGTCTTATAGTGACTTAACAACAGGGGAAACAAAAGTGACCTTGGTCACAGATGGCCTTCAAGCATTGCTGAATGAATTATCCACGATTGGTGCGAAGGAAGTCGTCATTCATCCCGATCTTAGTGAAGCGATACAAGGAAAGATTAAAGAACGAAATGATGTTACCTTGTCATATGAGAAAGAAGCTGACGGCGGAGAAGATTTTGCTCATCTCGTTGCTCCTTTAAAACAAGATAAACTAATAAAAGCTTCATCCATCCTTTTTCATTACCTCTTCCGTACACAGAAGAGAAGCCTGGATCATTTACAAGTAGTTGAAACATATCAGCTTCATCAATTTATGAAAATGGATTATTATTCAAAGCGAAATTTGGAGTTGACAGAAACGATCCGCTCAAAAGGAAAGAAAGGTTCGCTTCTATGGCTATTAGATGAAACGATGACGGCTATGGGAGCCCGGTTACTCAAGCAATGGATCGATCGACCACTTATTCATAAACAGGACATTGAAAAACGTCAAACGGTTGTCGAAGTGTTATTGGAGCGATTCTTTGAGAGGCAGGATCTTAGAGAACGATTAAAGGAAGTGTATGATCTGGAGAGGCTCGCCGGGCGGGTTGCGTTCGGTAATGTGAATGCACGTGATCTGATTCAGCTGAAAAAATCACTTCAGCAAGTACCCCTGTTAAAACATTTGGTCGGATCACTCGAAAATGATTCAACCGATGATCTCGTAAAGAAACTTGATCCATGTGAAGAGCTAACAGATCTTCTTGACCTGGCTTTAGTGGAAACCCCCCCTCTTACAATTAAAGAGGGAAGTCTGATTCGGGATGGGTATCATGATGAGCTTGATCAATACCGTGATGCAAGTAGAAACGGGAAGTCCTGGATTGCTCAACTTGAACGTGATGAGAGGGAAAGGACTGGAATCAGGTCCCTTAAAGTTGGATTTAACCGGGTCTTTGGCTACTATATCGAAGTAACGAGAGCAAACCTTCAACACCTGGAAGAAGACCGCTATGAAAGAAAACAAACATTAACAAATGCGGAGCGATTCATCACCCCGGAGTTAAAGGAAAAAGAAGCTCTTATCCTTCAAGCCGATGAAAAAAGCGTGGATCTGGAATATGAACTGTTCCTGGGGATTCGTGAAAGCGTGAAGGAATTTATACCCCGCCTTCAGAAACTCGCGAAACTCGTAAGTGAATTGGACGTTCTTCAATGCTTTGCAACGGTCAGTGAAAAGCGTCATTATACCCGCCCTGCCTTTAATGAAGAAAGAAGAATCCTGTTGAGGGACGGACGTCATCCGGTTGTGGAAAAGGTGATGGGTGCTCAGGAATATGTTCCGAACGACTGCGATATGGATCAAGAAAAAGAAGTCTTTCTTATAACAGGACCGAATATGTCGGGGAAAAGTACCTATATGAGACAGGTGGCTTTAACGAGTATCCTTGCTCAAATTGGGTGTTATGTTCCTGCCAGTGAGGCAAACCTGCCAATCTTTGATCAAGTATTTACGCGAATTGGTGCAGCGGATGATCTGATTTCAGGTCAAAGTACTTTCATGGTTGAGATGTTAGAGGCGAAAAATGCGATCATCCACGCGACCCAGCAGAGTTTAATATTATTTGATGAAATTGGACGTGGTACTTCCACTTATGACGGCATGGCATTGGCTCAAGCGATCATAGAATACATTCATGAACATATAGGGGCAAAAACCTTATTCTCTACTCACTATCATGAGCTGACGGTTCTTGAAGAAGAATTACAAAAGGTAAAAAACGTACATGTAAGTGCCATGGAACAAAACGGGAAGCTCGTATTCCTTCATAAAATCAAGGAGGGAGCAGCTGACAAAAGTTATGGAATTCATGTTGCCGAGCTTGCCGAGCTGCCTAAAGCCCTGATTGAAAGAGCGAACGAAATCCTTCTTGAGCTTGAGCGCAAGGATAAGCCTGATTACTCCAGAGAAGTGGCTGCTGCAATGGAATCAGCTGGTGGGAAACACGAACCAAATGAAGAAGATCTTGCCCAGCTATCCTTCTTTGCTGCTGAGAAAAAGGGGAAAAAAGAAAATCTTACTTCTAAAGAAAAGAAATGTTTAGATGAGCTTAAAAAGCTCGATATCCTGGAGATGACTCCATTGGATGCAATGAACACCCTCTATGGGATCCAAAAAAAGTTAAAAAATTAAAGGAGGTGAAACTGTGGTGAAAATATTTCAGCTTGATGATGCGCTTTCTAATAAAATTGCCGCCGGTGAAGTGGTGGAAAGACCCGCTTCTGTCGTGAAGGAGCTCCTTGAAAACAGCATAGATGCAGGCGGATCTGTGATCGAAATTCATATAGAGGAAGCAGGTTTACATTCGATACGCATCATTGATAATGGTGACGGTATTGAAGAGGATGATGTACAAACAGCTTTTAAGCGTCATGCAACCAGTAAAATCAAAGACGAAAATGATTTATTCCGAATCCGGACTTTAGGATTTAGAGGAGAAGCGCTCCCGAGTATTGCTTCTGTTTCTCATTTTACGTTAAAGACGAGTACGGGAGAAGGTCCAGGTACGTGTATCGAGCTTGAAGGTGGAGAAATCAACTCACTCGAAAAAACGTCGTCAAGAAAAGGCACAGATATCACAGTTTCACAATTGTTCTTCAATACACCCGCACGATTAAAATACATGAAAACCATTCACACTGAGCTGGGAAACATTATAGATGTGGTGAACCGGATTGCCCTGGCTCATCCTAACGTTTCAATCAAGCTTTTGCACAACGGTAAAGCTTTATTACACACCAATGGTAATGGAGATGTCCTGCAGGTTCTGGCAGCAATCTATGGGGTAGGGATTGCCAAAAAGATGGTTCCGATTGAAGTGAGCTCACTTGATTTCAAGGTTAAGGGCTTTATCTCCCTGCCGGAGGTTACACGTGCCTCCAGAAATTATATTTCAACGATGATCAACGGGCGGTTTATTAAAAACTATGCTTTGGCGAAAGCGATCGGCGAAGGATATCACACACTTCTTCCTATTGGTCGTCACCCCATCGTCCTTCTGAGTATAGAAATGGATCCGATTCTGGTAGATGTCAATGTACATCCTTCCAAAATGGAAGTCCGCATTAGTAAAGAAAGTGAATTAAATACATTAGTTACTGAAGGAATCAAAAATGTGTTTAAAGGAAAAGAATTGATTCCTTCAGGATCCGTGGCACCGAAGATTGTACAGCCGAAATCAGAGCAAACGTCCATGAGCCTGGATCATTCGGCTAAAACTCCTTCGAAAGAGGAGAGGGCGGGATTCGCAGGGGCGGTTCGTGAACGGTTGCTTCCTAGAGAAGAGCTGGAAAAGCTTTATGAGCCAAAACCAGAAATGAACGAATCCCATGAGGCAAAAATTCCTGTTTCAGATAAACCGGCAGTTCCGGACTTAACGCACACACTTGAGGAAGAAATGGAATCTCAGGATACAAAAGAGGGAGAAGTATTCAATGAGAAAGGTCACTCTCCTAGAGTTCCACCACTTTACCCTGTTGGCCAAATGCACGGTACGTATATCTTCGCCCAAAATGATCGTGGCCTATATATCATTGATCAACATGCAGCTCAAGAACGAATAAAATATGAGTTCTTTAAAGAAAAAGTGGGGGAGGTTGCGAAGGAGCTCCAAGAACTCCTGGTCCCGCTTACCCTAGAATTTTCTACAGACGAGTATATTAAGATTAATGAATACCGCCATCTTCTGGAAGAAGTCGGTGTGTTCCTGGAAGAGTTCGGCTACAATAGCTTTATTGTCCGGGCACATCCTCAATGGTTTCCAAAAGGGGAAGAACAGCAAACCATCGAAGATATGATCGAACAAGTATTGAAAATGAACCGGGTTGATATCAAAAAACTCCGGGAAGAAGCGGCTATTATGATGAGTTGCAAAGGTTCGATCAAGGCGAACCATCATTTGCGCAATGAAGACATGCAAGCTTTACTGGACGAACTGAGAAGAACGAGTGATCCATTTACCTGTCCCCACGGCAGGCCAATCATCATTCACTATTCAACTTATGAAATGGAAAAAATGTTTAAAAGAATAATGTAAAATAAGCCGATGGAATACTGCTAATCCATCGGCTTTTTCTCTGTAGTCATTAATCACCAGTGGCAGATCCTATGTTGTTATAAGCAAAACACCCTACAAGAATAATAGAACCATTCCTTGAAGGTACTGGGAAGATGATCTGAACAGATAATTAAATATCATAATATGCCTCACCCAATTAAGGTGAGGCATAGGTTGTCCTAATTTTATCCAGCTGTTGCAATAGCACTAAAACTCTCAGGACCGACTCTGATAGTCCCAATAGCTGAGGCGCTTATATATGCGGTATATACTAGAGGTCCACTTTCCGGCTTAGGGGCATTAAAGTTTGCGCCAGAAAATGTAATAAGCTGTGGCCCCAATATCTCAAGACTCAATTGCTGTTCTGCAGAATATACAGTTGTTAAACCTGATTGTTGCGTCCCTCTTACTACAGTGATATTGACACTAGTTGCAAGCGGAACTAAAGGTAACTGTACAGCAACAGTTCCACTGAACTCCACTCTTATCTGTCCAACGGTTGCCTTTGACACGTCTAACCCCACCACGCCAAATAAAGAATCGGTACCTACAAGGATTGGAGTTGTTAAAGTGTTTGCCAAACTGGCATTTTGACTTGTTCTACCATCTAGGAAGATACCCATCATCTCACCTCCTCTTTACTAAACTAGTATATGTTATGCTATTTAACTATTAATGACTGTGCTCGTTGATTATAAATGAAAAAAATACACCAAGCAGCTGTGTATATAAGTTTGGGTCATTCTGATAGGGACCGATGATAGATAAGAGAATTACATCAGAAAAGGGGGCTATAAAGGGTGGTGCACCTTAAGAAATATCAAGGCTATAGCAATTTAAGTAGGACTTCTGAACATATTAAACTACAATAATAATATTATAGAAACTAAGTTATTCTGTTTTTAAAGAGTTTCTGATTATTCGAGCAATTAATCAGAAACAGATTGTAAGGGTTTTTGGAAATAAAAAGGTTTAAAGTGATAGAGATTGAAACGTACTGTACCTCTATATGACGAAAGAGCTTAATAGCCCTTTCGGTTTTTATATATGAAATTTATCTGAATGCATTTTTGTAGAAGGAATTCTTCTCACATAAAGCTAATACTAAGATATAGATATTTTCAGAAAATTCCATATATAATAGGGGGAAATGGAATGAATGGAGACATAGAGCTTCTAAGGGAGAAAAAGAATAAACGCCTTAAAGTTACATTATGGACAGCGGGCGCCATCATGTTCATCATGCTTGGAATCCTAATTTTTGCAAATTATTACATTGACAGATCGCTGCCTGTTACAACTGGTTCCATTTCTTTAAAAGGGTTATCCGAAGATGTAGAAGTGATCAGGGATAAAGACGGTGTGCCCCATATTCTTGCTCAAAATGAAAAAGACCTGTATATGGCACAAGGCTATGTACAGGCTCAGGATCGCCTATTCCAAATGGACCTAAGCAGGAGACAGGCTTCAGGGCGATTGAGTGAAGTGGTCGGTGAGAAAGCAGTTGATCGGGACAAGTTCTTCCGGACATTTGGTTTGCGGAGGGCAGCGGAAGTTTCATTTGCAGCATATCCTGATGAAGCCAAGCAGCTTCTCGAATGGTATGCAGGTGGGGTCAACGCTTATATGCAAGAAGCCACAGATGAAGGAAAGCTCCCTATTGAATTTACCCTGCTTGGTTATAAACCTGAAAAATGGACTCCCATTGATTCATTAACCATAGGGAAGTATATGGCATTTGATTTAGGGGGCCACTGGCAAGGTCAGGCGTTCCGATATTGGGCGTTAGAAAACCTGCCAAAGGATAAAGCCTATGATTTGTTTCCGTCATACCCTGAAGACGCTCCTACCATTCTATCGGATATAGGAGAAGTTCAGGTTGATATGAAGCAATCATTTGCCGGTGCAGTCATTCCACCTGAGTTTAATGGGAGCAACAACTGGGTGGTGAGCGGAGAGAAAACAGCCAGTGTTAAGCCCCTCCTGGCAGACGATCCCCATCTCTCATTGGGAACTCCTTCGATATGGTATCAGATGCACCTGGAATCACCACAAGTCAATGTGAGTGGAGTGATTTTTGCCGGTATTCCAGGAATCATCCTTGGTCATAATGAGCAAATTGCGTGGGGGGTAACAAATACGGGACCTGATGTTCAGGACTTATATGTTGAAAAACGAAATGAAGAAGATCCTTCTCTGTTTTTATATGATGAAAATTGGGAAAGGGCAACGATCATAGAAGAGCCCATTAAAGTAAAAGATGGTGACACCATTCCTTATGAAGTCACGATCACAAGGCATGGTCCGGTAATTTCAGAATTTGCTCATCAAAATGAGAGTGAAAAAGTACTATCAATGAGATGGACAGCACTTGATCCAAGTCTGGAACTTCTTGCAATCCTTAACATCAATAAGGCAAAGAATTGGGATGAATTTGAAGAAGCCTTAAAGGATTTCCATGTTCCTACGCAAAATTTCGTTTTTGCCTCAGAGGATGGGACGATTGCGTATAAGGCAAATGGGAAAATTCCTATAAGGAAAAAAGGGAACGGACTTCTGCCTGTTCCCGGATGGGATCCTGAGTATGAATGGGAAGGATTTATACCATTCGAAGAGCTTCCAAAAGTCATCAATCCCCAATCGGGTTTCATTGCAACAGCAAATAATAAAGTAGTTTCCGATGAATATCCATATCACATTAGTCATCACTGGGCTCAGCCATATCGGTACATGAGAATATCGGAGTATTTAGAATCGGAAAATGATCTCACTCTTTCCGATATGAAAGACCTTCAAATGGATCAGATGAATCTACATGCACGTGAAATGGTTCCCATCCTTATTGAAGATATGGAGAGTGGCTCGCTAACAGCTAAAGAAAGAGAAGCGGTTGAGTTGCTGAAGTCCTGGAACCATAAAGATGATAAAAATTTTGCTGCGCCACTCGTTTTTCATCAATGGATAAACGAAATTTCCACTGGGCTATTTAAGAAGGAAATTCCAAGAGATATGATCAAATTGTTTGAAGGCCGGCAAAGTATCGTGGATGAACTCATTCGAAAAGCTCATAACGGAGAGGAGTCTCAGTGGTTTGTGGACAGGGGAGGGTACAAAACTTTTATATCAGCTTCATTAACCCAAGCAATAGACGAGCTGGAAGAAGCTTATGGTTCTTCAATGGACGAGTGGGAGTGGGGACTGTATCATAAAGTATACTTTGAACACCCATTATCGGGAGCTTCTTCCGTGTTGAAAAGGTTCTTAAATGACCGGGATCCCGAGCCCGTGGGAGGAAGTAGGGTGACGGTTGGCGCTGCGAGTTACAATGAGAGTGGAATCGTCAATCATGGTGCTTCATGGAGATTTGTTATTGATACAGAGACCATGAACAATGGTTATCATATTGTAGGTCCAGGACAAGCGGGGCATTATAAAAGTAAATGGTATCAAAATCAAATAAACGCATGGAAAAATGGGGACTATCATCAAACATCCATTTCAAACCCAGATGGGGATAGGTTAATTTTAAAAGCAAATTAAAGTCTATAGCAGCTGGTCATCAAAGGTTTAAAAACAATTTCTACATGAAAAATAATGAACATCCATAACCAGCCTGGAGGACCCCTCCAGGCTGGTTATAGTATGAGAGTTTCATATCGTTGAGTTTTATCCCTAATAGAAATGGGTACAATCACTTCTAAGAAGAAAGGAGGAAACAGCTTCTTATATTGAATAAACATAAAAGAATCGGGTATACTGGCAAGATGTGATTTAACAACCTCTATCATTATGGTACGATAATATGTAACGAAACATTTACATAGAAAGCAGTGAACGTATGACAAGAATTGAAAAAGAGAAAGTGATCGTTCTTATTGGTCCGACTGCTGTAGGGAAAACCAATACAAGTATAGAACTTGCCAAGAGGTATAATGGCGAAATCATAAGTGGTGACTCCATGCAGGTGTATAAAAAAATGAATATCGGTACCGCGAAAATCACACCTGAAGAGATGGAAGGAGTCCCACATCATCTGCTTGATATTAAAGATCCATGGGAATCCTTTTCTGTAGCAGACTTTCAGCAACTTGTCCGAAAGAAAATTTCAGAAATTCACTCACGTGGAAAAGTCCCTCTTATAGTTGGGGGTACAGGACTGTATATTCAGTCCGTATTATATGATTATCAATTCACTGAAACTCCAGGTGATGAACACTTTCGTGAGGAATTAGAAGCAAGCCTTGAGAAAAATGGTTCCGAGTGGCTCCATGATCGGTTAGTTTCTGTGGATCCCGTTTCAGCAGGGAATATTCACCGGAATAATACCCGTCGAGTCATTCGTGCATTGGAGATTTATCATTGTACTGGAAAGACAATGTCTGAGTATCAAGAAAAGCAATCCCAGGAGCTGCAGTACGATGTTGCTTTAATTGGGTTAACCATGGATCGGGAAAGACTTTATGAAAGAATAAATCTTCGCGTTGATCTGATGATGAAACAAGGTTTGTTAGAAGAAGTAAAAGAGTTATATGATGAAGGAATAAGAAATGTTCAGTCTGTTCAAGCCATTGGGTACAAAGAACTTTACGATTATTTTGATGGTACAGTTAGCTTGGAACGGGCGATAGAAAGCCTAAAGCAAAATTCAAGAAGGTATGCAAAGCGCCAACTTACATGGTTCAGAAATAAAATGGATGTTGCCTGGTTCGATATGACAAATGACAGTCAGCGCACCAAAAATATTGAGGATATTTCAGAATTTATTGCAGGAAAGCTACAATTAAAGTCGAATAAGTAATGTAGAGATAGAAGAGGAGGACTAACCATGAAACAATCCATTAATATCCAAGATCAATTCCTTAATCAATTGAGAAAAGAGAGTTCACTATGTACGGTATTTTTACTGAATGGATTCCAAATCCGTGGACAAGTGAAAGGTTTTGATAACTTTACAGTGCTGTTTGAATGCGAAGGAAAACAGCAGCTTGTATATAAGCATGCCATTTCAACATTCGCCCCACAGCGTAATGTCCAAATAAATTTCGAAGAACAAAGCAATTAATAGGAAAAACAGCGAAAGCTGCCCCGAGGGGCAGCTTTTTTTGTAGTCATTTTTAGTATGATTAATCATATATGACATGAATCTGATTCATGATTGCAAGAAATAATTAATGAAACGAAAAGTAATTGAATAGGATGATAAGAGAGGCTTTTTTTATATGTCCCTCACTTATAATGTTCCAATTTAGTTTTCAATAGTTATGAATATGATGAAACGTTATGAAAAATAAACGAAGCAAAACACTCCGTATTTCTTTTTATTTCTCGGGAAAGCGCAGGAATAGACAGAATTCTTCTAATTTGTCGAAAAAAACAGGTGAAATATAGGCGTTTGTCACCCTAAAATCTTCAGGAGCGTATACTGTCTTAAGAATGGTGAGGTGAATCCATTGGATCAACCAATGAGAATGAAAAATAATGGACAAATCAGCATTGTATTGAATTCTCAAAAACGGAGTTCAGTAAAAGATTCGTTGAGGCATGATTCCGTTCCTCAGTCGCTCCCTCAAGAGCATGTCGCATTAAAAGAAATAGAAGAAGAGCTTGGATCTCTGGTCGGAATGGAAGAAATGAAGAAAATGGTGAAAGAAATCTATGCTTGGATATATGTTAATAAGAAACGGGAAACAATGGGGTTGAAAGCGGGAAAACAAGCCCTTCATATGATGTTCAAAGGAAATCCCGGTACAGGAAAGACTACTGTCGCAAGGATTATTGGAAAACTGTTCTTGAAAATGAATGTACTATCTAAAGGACATTTAATTGAAGCAGAGAGAGCTGATCTGGTTGGTGAATATATTGGTCACACAGCTCAAAAAACAAGGGACCTTGTAAAAAAAGCACTAGGTGGGATTTTGTTTATCGATGAAGCGTATTCACTGGGCAGAGGGGGAGAGAAGGATTTCGGGAAAGAAGCCATTGATACACTTGTCAAACATATGGAAGATAAGCAGCATGAATTCATCTTGATCTTGGCAGGATACTCGAGGGAAATGGAACATTTTCTTACCTTGAATCCCGGCCTCCAATCACGATTTCCACTCGTTTTTCACTTTCCTGATTATACAGTTGATCAGCTGATGGAAATCGGCAGAAGGATGTTAGAGGAAAAGGAATATTTATTAAGTCATGATGCAGAAAGGAAGATTCGGGAACACCTTCACTCAGCAAAAAACACACTATCTCCTATGGCATTTTCAAATGGCAGGTATGTACGAAATGTATTAGAGAAGTCGATTCGTGCTCAGGCAATGAGGCTGCTAATGGAAAATTGCTATGATCGACATGATTTAGTAACAATCCGCAGCAATGATTTAATGTTTAACAAAGGGTCATCTGAATGACTATACTTAGTAAATACCTAGTAATATAAAAATCTATAAAAAAATGCATTCATAAGTGAATGCATTTTTTTATTATACATGTGCTCGTAAGCTCCTATTGGGTAACCTCCATTTATATAAATAGGATAGCACCCGTAATGTTGTTGTAATCACGAATAAAGAGTAGAGTTCAAAGGCTGAATGGACAATTCCAAGCCCGATTGCTGCTCCACACAGGACTGCCCACACAGCATAAATTTCTGACCGAAGCACCAAAGGTTTACGACCGGCAAGGAGATCACGAATGATACCACCACCGCTCCCTGTCAGTACAGCTGCTACAATAATAGCACTTATCGGATGATTCATTTCAGAAGCATACAGTGCTCCTTGGATAGCAAAAGCTGAAAGGCCTATGGCATCAAAGAAATTCCCCCATTTTCTCCAGTGTTTCAGGAGATTATTAGGGAAAAGAAAGACAGCTGTAATGGCAAGGAGGGCAATCTGAAACAACATGCCTTGCTCCCATAGAGCGGAAACAGGGACGCCAATCAGTAAATTCCGAATAGCTCCTCCACCGAATGCTGTGACAATACCTAATATATAAACACCGAGGATATCGTATTCCTCTTCCATGGCAATGATAGCTCCTGAAATAGCAAAAGCAATGGTACCTACAATACTCAATACTTCCCAAGTCATACACATTCCCCCTAACCCTATTACAATATGCTACATGCCATTATGTAGATTCTTGAATGAGTGTGATTTCGTAAATTCAAACATACTGATTTTAACACGTCTGCACTTAATTGCAACCATTTTTCACTGCTTTTAACATAGAGTTTACGAGTCGGATTTGTTATGATGAAGATGAAATCGAAATGTACAGAAAGAAGGATGTTTATTGAAGAATGAAATGAAGGAAAAAGTCATTCTGGTTGGGTGTCAACTGGAAGAAGATGACTTGCGTTTTCAATATAGTTTAGCGGAGCTTGAAGAACTGACTGAAACGGCTCAAGGTCAAGTGGTGTCTGCTCTCACTCAAAAACGGGACCGCGTGCATCCTGGTACATATATCGGGAAGGGAAAAGTAGAAGAGCTGGTCATGTTGGAAGAACAATTTGAACCGGATATCATCATATTTAATGATGAACTTTCTCCGAGTCAAATACGAAACTTATCGAAAGATTTACATGCAAGGGTGATCGATCGAACTCAACTCATTCTGGATATTTTCGCTGGGCGCGCTCGTTCAAGAGAAGGGAAATTACAAGTAGAGCTTGCACAACTTCAATACTTACTTCCAAGATTAATCGGGCAGGGAGCATCTCTCTCAAGATTGGGTGGAGGGATTGGAACAAGAGGGCCAGGTGAGACAAAACTCGAAAGTGATCGGCGTCACATTCATCGCAGAATTGATGACATTAAGAAACAATTACAAACCATTGTCGAGCATAGAGAAAGGTATCGTGAGCGAAGAAAGCGTAATAAAGCCTTTCAAATTGCACTGGTAGGTTATACAAACGCTGGGAAATCGACATTGTTTAATCGAATTTCATTAGCAGATTCTTATGAAGAGAATCAACTCTTTGCAACATTGGACCCGATGACACGAAAAATGCCCTTGCCCAGTGGCTACTCAACATTACTTACGGATACTGTCGGATTTATTCAGGACCTCCCTACTACATTAGTAGCGGCATTTCGTTCTACCCTGGAAGAGGTGAAGGAAGCGGATCTGCTTTTACATGTAGTGGATAGTTCAAATCCAGATTACAGTCAGCAAGAAAAAACGGTTCAGTCATTATTGAAAGACTTGGATATGAACGGAATTCCTCAGTTAACAATATACAACAAGCGGGATGTGGTGGACCCTGACTTTGTTCCGGGTAGTGAATGGGATCATATCATGATCAGTGCCTTGAACGAAGAGGATCGAGGTCAGCTTTTATTAAGAATAGAAAAAATCGTGAAAAAATATATGACATCTTATCATGTGCTCATCCCAGCAAATGAAGGGAAGCTTCTTTCTCAATTAAAAAAGGATACGATCCTAAGAAAATTAGAATTTATAGAAGAAAGCCAGGTTTACCAATTGACGGGCTATCACTTAGAAGATCATCCAATCGCAGGCAGCATCAAGAAATTTCAAAGGTAGAAGGGAAACAAAAACCTCATGTTTGAACAATTAGTGCACGGAAACACTCTAAAACCATTGGTATCAAAAGTTGAAGCAAGCATTAAAGAGATACACAACCAAATTGAAGAACGAGCTGAAAATAACCAGTTCAAGGTACTTAAATCTTTTCAAAAGCACCGTGTAAGCGATTCTCACTTCATACCTTCCACTGGTTATGGTTATGACGATGCAGGAAGAGACACATTAGAAAGTATTTATGCCGATGTATTCGGAGGAGAAGCAGGACTGGTACGACCTCAGATTATTTCAGGTACTCATGCGATTTCCATCTCCTTATTTGGTGTACTTAGACCTGGGGACGAACTAGTGTACATAACGGGAAAACCATATGATACCCTGGAAGAAATTGTTGGGATTCGCGGCGAAGGAACGGGGTCACTGAAAGACTTTCAAATTGGCTATCAAAGTGTAGATTTACTCCAGTCAGGAAAGGTCGATTATGAAGAGGTGGCAAAAACGATTTCTTCCAAAACAAAAATGGTGGGTATTCAGCGGTCTAAAGGATATGCCAACCGACCTTCCTTTACTATAGAAGAAATCAAAGAAATGATTGATTTTGTAAAAGAGATCAACCCTGAAATGGTCGTTTTCGTTGACAACTGCTACGGTGAATTTGTAGAAGAGAGGGAGCCTTGTCACATCGGAGCAGACTTAATGGCAGGCTCCCTGATCAAAAACCCTGGTGGAGGTCTTGCTAAAACTGGGGGTTACATCGTAGGAAAGAAAGAATACGTAGAGGCATGTTCATATCGAATGACCTCCCCTGGAATAGGGGCAGAGGCAGGGGCATCTCTTTATAGCTTGCAAGAAATGTATCAAGGCTTCTTTTTGGCACCCCATGTGGTGGCACAATCATTAAAGGGGGCCGTCTTCACATCGGCGCTCTTAACGGAACTTGGCATGAACACAAATCCAAGTCCCAATGCAAAGCGAACAGATTTAATCCAGTCCGTACAGTTCGATGACAGAGATAAGATGGTCGCATTTTGTCAGGCAATACAGTTTGCATCACCTATAAATTCTCATTTCACTCCATATCCCAACTATATGCCTGGCTATGAGAATGATGTCATTATGGCGGCAGGTACATTCATTCAAGGCTCCAGCATTGAATTATCTGCAGACGGACCGATAAGACCGCCTTATGTGGCATACGTTCAAGGGGGATTAACTTACGCCCACGTGAAAATTGCCGTTTGCTCAGCAGTAGATAATTTGATTGAAAAAGGTTTAATCACTGTGACAAAAGGATAATAAAGTAGTAATTGGATAGTCTAAATCTGACTATCCTTTTCTTCTGAATTCTTATGTAAGAAAAACTAACATTTAATTGACAGAACTCCTTACATTACATATAATAAAGTCAAGAAGGAAAACAGAAGGAGGAATCAAGATGAGCGGTAGTGAAATTCGTCGAACGATGGCATTATTCCCAATTAGTATTGTCATGCAGCTCACGGACCTAACAGCTCGTCAGATTCGATACTATGAAGAGCACCAATTGATCAGCCCTGCACGTACTGAGGGGAATCGTAGGCTCTTTTCCTTGAATGACATTGATAAGTTATTGGAAGTAAAGGATCTGTTAGATCAAGGCATCAACATGGCTGGGATTAAGAAGATATTTGCGGTATCCAGTCATAATGAAAGTAAAGTAGTATCTGACGTAAGTAATGAAAAGGAAGAAAAAGCACGACAGGATCTATCCGATGACGAGCTGCGTAAATTACTCCGAAATGAATTGATGCATTCTGGTCGATTTACTAAAGCATCTTTGCGTCAAGGTGACATGTCCCGCTTTTTTCATTAAATAATACCTTTAATAAACTTGAGGAGGAACACGAAAATGGCAAAGTATACTCGAGAAGATGTTTTAAGATTAGCGAATGAAGAAGGTGTCAAGTTCATCCGACTCCAATTCACTGACATTCTGGGGACGATTAAGAACGTAGAAATCCCTCTTAGTCAGCTTGAGAAGGCATTAGATAACAAGATGATGTTTGACGGATCTTCAATTGAAGGATTTGTTCGAATTGAAGAATCAGATATGTACTTATTCCCTGATTTAGACACTTGGTTAGTATTCCCGTGGACAGCTGAAAAAGGAAAAGTAGCCCGACTAATCTGTGATATCTACAATCCAGATGGTACTCCATTCGAAGGAGATCCGCGTAACAATTTAAAGCGCATCTTAAGTCAAATGGAAGAGCTAGGGTTTACTGACTTCAATTTAGGACCTGAGCCGGAATTCTTCCTCTTTAAATTAGACGTAAATGGTGATCCGACATTAGAATTAAACGATAACGGTGGCTATTTCGATTTAGCTCCTACAGATTTAGGTGAGAACTGCCGTCGTGATATCGCATTAGAACTGGAAGAGATGGGATTTGAAATCGAAGCATCTCACCACGAAGTTGCCCCTGGTCAACATGAGATCGACTTTAAATATGCAAGTGCATTAAGAGCATGTGATGATATCCAAACATTTAAGTTAGTGGTTAAGACGATTGCACGTAAGCATGGATTACATGCAACATTCATGCCTAAGCCTCTATTTGGTGTAAATGGATCAGGAATGCACTGTAACATGTCCCTATTCAAAAATGGGGAAAACTCTTTCTTCGATGAAAAGGGAGATCTGCAATTAAGCGATACAGCTCGTCAATTCCTTGCAGGTATCATTAAACATGCAACTGACTTTACAGCGATCACGAACCCGACTGTAAACTCATACAAGCGTTTAGTCCCTGGATATGAAGCACCTTGTTATGTTGCATGGTCTGCTCGTAACCGCAGCCCATTAATCCGTATCCCTGCTTCTCGTGGGTTAAGCACACGAGTTGAAGTCCGAAGTGTTGATCCCGCGGCTAACCCATACCTGGCGATGGCTGTATTACTGGCAGCTGGATTAGATGGAATCAAAAATAACCTTCCAGCACCTAAACCAATCGACCGCAACATTTATGTGATGGACAAAAAAGAGCGTGAAGAAGCGGGAATCGTAGATCTTCCAGCGACATTACACGCTGCATTAGAAAATCTTAAAACAAATGAAGTAATTGTTAAATCCCTTGGAGAACACATCTTCGAACATTTCGTAGAAGCGAAAGAAATCGAATGGGATATGTTCCGTACACAAGTACACCCATGGGAACGTGAGCAATATATTCAAATGTATTAATCCTTAATAATTGCTATTAATTATAAGCAGTGGGTGGTAGCGAAAAATGCTACCACCCACTGCCTTTTTAGAACCTTCAAAAGTATAGAAAAAAATAAGCCGCTATTATACATAGCGGCTTAACGTATTAATGTACTTGGCGATAAACTCCGACAACTTTTCCTAAAATGGATACATTACGTAAAATGATCGGTTCCATTGTTGAGTTCTCTGGCTGTAATCGTACAAAATCTTTTTCTTTGAAAAAACGTTTTACAGTTGCTTCATCTTCCTCTGTCATCGCTACGACGATATCTCCATTGTTTGCTGTTTGTTGCTGACGTACGATAACAAAATCCCCATCCAAGATTCCGGCCTCTATCATACTGTCACCCATGATTTCCAGCATGAAAACCTGCTCATCTGAAGGTGCCATACGCTCAGGCAGTGGAAAGAATTCCTCGACATTCTCAACAGCCGTAATGGGTTGACCGGCTGTAACCTTACCAATTAAGGGAACATTCACAACTCGTTGGCGTGGGATTGTATCCTCTTCAAGGTTTAAGATTTCGATGGCTCTTGGTTTAGTGGGATCTCTACGAATAAGACCTTTGCTCTCTAACCTGGCCAGATGTCCGTGTACGGTGGAACTAGAAGCAAGACCAACGGCTTCACCAATTTCCCGTACGGAAGGTGGATACCCTTTTTCTCTTACTGCAATTTTAATATATTCTAGTATGTCTTGCTGTCTTTTAGACAATTTTGTCATGTTCACGCACCTCTATTATAGATCTTATGTTCCCATTATAGCATGTCTTTCCAGTCGGTACAAACATAAGTTCGAATTTCTGTTGACACCAAACGAATGTTCGTATTACAATGAGTATAACAAAAACAGAACAAACATTCGTATGGAGGTTTTATTATGTTAACACATATTTGGAATCGTTTCTCTTACATTATTATTTTATTTGTCTTAGCACTTTTATCAGCAGTATATTTTCTAATAGTCACGGCAAGTCAACCTTCTTACCAAAGCATCACTGTTCAGGATGGAGACACTCTTTGGACTATTGCCAAACAGTATAATGAAGAATATTCTATGACAGTGGAAGAATTTATCGCATGGGTAGGAGAGGAAAATAATCTTACATCATTCTCAATCCAACCAGGTGAATCACTTGTGTTACCTATAGAAAATCCAACATTATCTACCCATTCAGATTATGAATTGGTAATGAACGAAGAATAGAGGGATAGAAGATGAAGGCAGTAATTTACTGCAGAGTCAGTACAAAGAAAGACACACAGGAAACATCCTTGGAACGTCAAGAAGAGGAACTAGTGAAATTGGCGCAAGACCACCAATACGAAGTGGCTGCTATCATAAAAGATCAAGCAAGCGGTTTTGAATTAGATCGTCCTGGTGTTCTTGAACTTCTTGATTTGATTAAAGATGAGTCTATTGGTGCTGTTCTCATCCAGGATGAAACAAGAATTGGCAGAGGGAATGCCAAAATTGCTCTCATTCACTGTTTACTAAAAGAGGAAGTCAAGATTATCAGTCAAACCCATAGTGGGGAGCTACACTTATCTGAGTCAGATTCTATGGTGATTAATATCGTAAGCATGGTTGAGGAATATCAAAGAAAACTCCATAATTTGAAAATCAGACGAGGGATGAAAAGGGCAGTGGAAAATGGTTTTCAACCTCATAAAAATCTAAAAAATAAAGGAAATGTGGATGGAAGAGAGCGGATTGAAGTACCGGTTGAGGAAATTGTCCGTTTAAGGAAGAACGAACTGACTTTTGCTGAAATTGCAGCAACATTAAGAGGGTTCGGGTATGATGTCTCCAAAGCTACAGTACATAGGCGTTTTAAAGAATATATGACTTCAGTTGAAAATGCGTAACTCTTGTTTTATCTCCTTGAATCTAGTAACATGGCGATAGTATTACGTTCAAATTTTAGTTGTGTTTTAGAATTTGCTGACTATGCAATAAAGGAGTTTTTATAGATGCTTTCAAAAACGAAAATGAATCGAATCAATGAACTTGCCAAAAAGTCTAAAAGTAGCGGACTAACCGAACAAGAAGCAAAAGAGCAGTCCAAGTTGAGAAAAGAATACCTGGAAACGTTTCGTCAATCGATGAAAGGGACCATTGAAAATACAAGAATCTTTGATCCGGAAGGTAATGAAGTGACACCTAAGAAGATTCAGGATATACAGACTAAAAAGAAAATGCATTAGATTAATGAACGGCCAGGTCCATTTTAAAATGGACCTGGCCGTTTTTTCCTTCTTAACCCTTATGAAATCATAAGGGTTTTTATTTTCAACGATTATAAAGTCATGTTATCATTCAAGATAGTTGTATAAACTAACAAAGAAGATTAATATTAATAAGGTACAATAAAAGGAAGGATGTCTGACATATGTTTGATAACACAGATCAATTAGCAATTAATACAATCCGTACATTATCTATCGATGCAATTGAAAAAGCAGGTTCAGGACACCCTGGAATGCCTATGGGAGCAGCACCGATGGCGTATGCTCTTTGGACAAGATTCATGAATCATAATCCGAAAAATCCTGAGTGGTTTAACCGGGATCGATTCGTTTTATCCGCTGGTCATGGATCAATGCTATTATATAGCCTGCTTCATTTATCGGGATATGATGTTTCAATGGAAGATCTTAAAGAATTCCGTCAATGGGGAAGTAAAACACCGGGACACCCGGAATACAAACATACCCCAGGTGTTGAAGCCACGACTGGACCACTAGGGCAAGGAATCGGTATGGCCGTCGGTATGGCATTGGCTGAAAGGCATTTAGCTTCTACATACAATAAGGATCAATACGATATGGTAGACCATTTTACATATTCTATTTGTGGAGATGGAGACTTAATGGAGGGTGTGGCCTCTGAAGCAGCTTCTCTAGCAGCTCACTTGAAATTAGGTCGACTTGTCGTTCTCTATGATTCAAATGATATTTCACTTGATGGAGAGTTAGACAAATCTTTCTCTGAAAGTGTGGAAGGCCGCTTTGAATCGTATGGTTGGCAATATATTCGTGTTGAAGACGGGAATGACCTTGATGAAATCTCCAAAGCAATCGAAGAGGCTCAAGGTGATACTAGCCGTCCTACTATGATCGAAGTTAAGACGGTCATCGGATACGGAGCTCCTAATAAATCAGGGAAATCTGCTGTTCACGGTGCTCCACTAGGTGAAGACGAAATGAAGCTTACGAAAGAAGCTTATCAATGGACGTTTGAACAGGATTTCCATGTACCTGAGGAAGTTTACAGTAGATTCGAGGAAAGAATCCAACAAGTAGGTTCTGAAAAAGAAGAAGCCTGGGCTGACCTATTCATTAAATACAAAGAAGAGCATCCAGAGCTTGCTGTCCAATTAGAAGCAGCAATCAAAGGTGATCTTCCAGAAGGTTGGGATCAAGATATCCCGGTATATGAAGAAGGAAAAGCACTAGCAAGCAGAGCTTCTTCTGGTGAAGTGTTAAATGCGATTGCAAAGAAACTTCCTTCATTTATTGGTGGATCAGCTGACTTAGCCGGATCTAACAAGACGATGATTAAAGATGAAGCAGACTTTACTCATGAATCGTATGAAGGTCGTAATATCTGGTTCGGTGTTCGTGAGTTCGGTATGGGTGCAGCCATGAATGGTATGGCTCTTCACGGCGGTCTGCACGTATTCGGAGGGACATTCTTCGTATTCAGTGACTATTTAAGACCTGCTATCCGCTTAGCGGCTCTAATGGGCTTACCTGTGACATATGTATTCACGCATGATAGTATTGCTGTCGGAGAAGATGGACCTACGCATGAACCTGTAGAACAGCTCGCTTCACTTCGTGCCATGCCTAACCTTTCTGTTATCCGCCCTGGTGACGGAAATGAAGTTGCTGCAGCATGGAAATTATCCTTAGAGTCAAAGGATCAGCCTACGATGTTAGTTCTATCTCGTCAGGACCTCCCAACTCTTAAAGGTACTGCAGATAAAGCATATAACGGCGTAGATAAAGGAGCATATGTGGTATCTGCTTCCGGCAAGGAACAGCCTGATGCCTTACTGATTGCAACTGGTTCTGAAGTGCATTTAGCAGTAGACGCTCAAAATGCACTTGAAAAAGACGGAATCAGCGTATCTGTCGTAAGTATGCCGTCTTGGGATCGCTTCGAGAAACAATCAAAAGAATACAAAGAATCTATTCTGCCTAAGAGTGTGAAAAAACGTCTTGCTATCGAAATGGGATCTCCAATGGGTTGGGATCGTTATGTAGGAGACGAAGGTGACATCTTAGCGATTGATGGATATGGTGCATCTGCACCTGGAGCAAAAGTCATGGAAGAGTACGGCTTTACATCTGAAAATGTAGTTTCAAGAATCAAAGCATTGATACAGTAATAATTTAAAGACATCAAAGGTCGACTCCTTAATACTCTTAAAGGAGTCGACCTTTTTTAAGCTGAATGGCATTGTCAATTAAAAAGAGTATGTGTGAAAGAAAATGGGTAAATGATGAAAACTCCCTATACTTTACAACTTGAGACAATCCCCGATATTTTGAGTTCACTTGCCCTTCGACAAAACTAGTGTAGATTTTCAACATTTTCCGACAATGACTCCTCTCTAGTTGATTTATACTATATGAAAGAAAGGTAGGAGGGTGTAAAGGTGCGAAACTATCAAATCTATTGGATTGAAGAAATGTTTGTTCAGCACTATTATGGTCGGGAAAGAATATTCTATCAGCTGTTTTCCGAATGGGAAGCAAGTTCAGGGGAGCTTCACGATATCATCTCGAAACAAGTAAATTACATTACCAGGCCAATTCCATACCTTCCTACTCAAAGAATCCTGCAGCACGAGATCGGTAAAATTGAAGGAGCGGCTTGGGTTGATTCTGTTGCATCAATTGAAAAGATCGATACAGGTGCTACACTTGTTCTCAATGAAAAATGGATGACCCTCAATGCTTGGGGTCACGATGAATCTGAATATATCTTTTTTGAGATCCTGCGCAGAAATATGGGTCAATTGCTCGCAATCGATATCCAAAATGAACGTTTTGGATGGTTAAAACCGATAAAACAAAGAAAATTTATATATTAATAAGAAATTATGACAGAAATATTGTATAATGTTTCATGGTTTAGTACACTTTTATAAGGACAACATGAAGGAGGAAGTAAGAGTATGTCAACGACTGGGTTACTTATTCTAGTTGGAGTTCTAGCATTACTTGCTGGAGTTGCACTAGGATTTTTCATTGCTCGTAAATATATGATGAGCTATCTTAAGAAAAATCCACCAATTAACGAGCAAATGTTACGCATGATGATGATGCAAATGGGTCAAAAACCTTCGCAAAAGAAAATCAATCAAATGATGAATGCAATGAATAAGAACACGAAGTAATAGATAGAAGCACTCAGGTGATGAGTGCTTTTTCTATTTGTGACAAACTATTTACGATAATGAGTTTATAATCATTCTATTGTCATTTAGGCTAAATTGATTATTTTAGTCAATTCAAAAAAACTTAATGATTATCATTCAGATTAAAATTGAATTTATGATAGAATATAGTCCGGAGGGAGTCATATGAAAAAATGGATGATAGCTTCACTGTCTCTCATGATTATTGTTGCCGGATGCAGCAATAAGCCTCAAGAAGTGATGGATGAAGAAACACTTGAAATTCAAAATAGTGCAGCTGGAGAAGCGCGCGAATATTTAAATTATAAAGTGAACAAAGAGAAGAAATCAATCAATCGTGGTCTTATTACGATGATGATTAACAATCGCAGTGATATGGATGAAATCGAGACTGGCCTCATGTCTTTATCCACCGAGCATTTTTCACCGGAGGATTATGTATACCAGGAAGGTCAATATCTAAAAGGTCTAAATTCATGGCTGGGAAGAAAGTCTAAATCAAATAAATCAGGGCTTAATCCTGCTCTGGAGATTAAGGATGATATGGGCTGGGAACAACAAATGGAGCTTGAAAAAAAGAATCCCATGTATCTCGCTTATATCCATGAACAGAACTACGTTGACTCGGAAGGAAAAATAAAAGGGATTTCCCTCGGTCTTGCTATGAATACCGTAGATTATATTCGAGTCGAAGATGAAAATAAGCTCATGCATTTTGATGAGGCAAAGATCGATGACCAACAGTTAGAAGAATACGGAAAGAAGATAGCTAACACCGTTGTCAGTAGGGTGAAAGCCAATAAGGAACTGAAAGATGTCCCTATACTGATATCCCTTTATAAACTTCAACCATTGAATAGTGTAGTGTCCGGCAACTATATTACTTCCAGTTATGTTGACGAAAATGATAAGTCTGCAAAAAAATGGAATGATGTAACGGATAAATATTATTACTTCCCTAGTGATGAAGGAGAAGAGAAGGATCGCGATCTACATAATCGGATACGTGATTTAGAAGATTATGTTTCGAAATATTTTTCACACCAGGATATTGAGTTTGTCGGAAAAGCCTTATACCAAAAGGACACCTTGAATAAACTCGTGATTGATGTACATACAGGAATGGTGAAAGAAACAGAACTAATAGGCTTTTCTCAGGCAATTGGTCCTGAAATTGTTGATTACTTCCCTCATACGCCCGTTTACCTATATGTGAAGACACCGAAGGGTCTGAAAGCAACCATTGTAAAAGAAGTGGACCAAGAACCATTTGTTCAAATCCATTAGTATAATATCAATTATAAGAACATCTCTTAAGACATTAAGAGGTGTTTTTTTTTGATTATTAGTCTTATCAAAAAAAGATTTCTCATTTTTTTGAAATTTGGTAAAATAAAGAGTCGATTTATTATAGATAAGGGGGAGAGAGAATGAAAGTCTTTTTAGATTTAAAGTGGTTTTTTTTGCAAGAGAAAAAGTCATATATCACAGGAACCATCCTGCTTTTAATTGTTGCATTTCTTCAATTGATTCCACCAAAGATTGTAGGGGTTATTGTGGATAGTATCAAAGAGAACTCATTGACCCGTGAAGACATGCTGAAATGGATTCTCATCCTTATCACCACGGCTGTATCCATGTACGGACTTCGGTTTGTATGGAGGATCATGATTTTTGGTTCGGCGACCAAACTTTCCCGCTTGCTTCGGAATCGGTTGTATCATCATTTTACCAAGATGTCGCCTTCCTTTTACCAAAAGAGGAGAGTCGGTGATTTGATGGCGCATGCCACCAATGATCTTCAAGCGATTCAACAAACGGCAGGAGTCGGAGTATTAACGTTTGTAGATTCCATATCTACAGGAGGTTTCGTGATACTGGCCATGGCTTTTACAATTAGTTGGAAGCTTACCCTTATTGCTTTGATCCCAATGCCGTTCATGGCAATGCTGACGAGTTATTATGGTACCCTTCTACATAAACGATTTCATAAAGCTCAAGAAGCATTCTCATCCTTAAATGATAAAACGCAGGAAAGTGTAACGGGAATCAAGGTTCTTAAGACGTTTGGACAAGAGAAAGAGGATATCGAATCATTTAGAAAGCAATCTGATGATGTAGTGCAGAAGAATATTGCTGTTGCAAAAGTGGATTCCCTTTTCGATCCAACTATTTCCATCATAGTAGGGATTTCTTTCTTTTTATCGATTGTATTTGGGTCAAGACTTGTCGTGAGTGGAGAGCTGACAATAGGAGAACTGATCTCATTTACTACCTACCTGGGACTTCTCATTTGGCCGATGCTCGCATTCGGATGGTTATTTAATATTGTGGAGAGAGGGCGTGCGTCTTACGACCGTGTATCACAGTTGTTAAATGAAAGGGTAGACGTTAAAAATCATGAAGGGGTGTTGGATCGAGCACCTTCAGGAAATATAGAATATAAAATTGAGTCCTTTTCTTATCCAAATGAAGATGTGCATGCTTTAGAGAATATTCACTTTTCCTTAAAGAAAGGTCAAACGTTAGGAATTGCAGGGAAAACGGGAGCAGGTAAAACAACCCTATTAAGGTTATTACTAAGAGAATTTGAAGGGTATAAGGGCGAAATAACGTTCGGAGGGCAGATGATCCAGGGTTACAAATTATCCTGTTTACGTGAAAGTATTGGTTATGTGCCTCAAGATCATTTTCTATTTTCAGCCACGATTTTTGAGAATATAGCTTTCACTCATCCACTTACCCCCATAGAAAAAGTGGAAGAGGCGGCCTCACTTGCGCATATTCATGAGGATATCGTTCATTTCAGTGAAGGATACGGAACTGTGGTCGGTGAAAGAGGGGTTTCTTTATCTGGTGGACAAAAGCAAAGGATCGCGATTGCGAGAGCCCTGTTAATGAATCCAGAGATACTCATTCTTGACGACTCATTGTCAGCTGTTGATGCGAAGACAGAAGAATCCATTTTGACATCATTAAAGGAAAATAGAGAAGGAAAAACGACCATGATCACTTCTCATAGATTAAGCGCCATTCAACATGCAGATCTGATCATTATTCTCGATGAAGGGAAGGTCATGGAGAGAGGCACTCATAGCGAACTGATGATGAAAAAGGGATGGTACCGGGAAATGTATCTGCGTCAACAGTTAGAAGAAATAGTGGAGTATGGGGGATAAGATATGGATACTATACCGACTTTAACGGCGAAAGAGCAGCGAAACATATTTTTTCGTCTAATGAAATATACAAAGCCGCATAAAAAAACGATTTTATTTGCATTTTCATTATTACTGCTGACAACGATAGGCGATGTCTTTGGACCAATCATCATCAAGGTCTTTATAGACGATTATTTAACCCCAAGAGAGTTTCCGTACGGTCCACTTGTAGGATTGGGAGCGACCTATTTATTCATTCAAATAGGGAATGTATTGATCTCTTACTTTCAAATATTGAAGTTCCAAGAGATAGCTCTGAAAATCATTCAGCAGATTCGTGTAGATGTTTTTACGAAGGTCCAGGGGTTAGGAATGAGGTATTTCGATAAAACCCCTGCAGGAAGTATTGTCTCACGGGTTACCAATGATACGGAAGCGATTAAAGATATGTTTGTGAGTGTACTGGTATCCTTCATTCAGGGAGCATTCCTATTAACAGGTATCTTTATCGCTATGTTTGCACTCAATACCCGGCTGGCTTTCTTCTGTTTATTCATCTTGCCGGTCATTTTTATGATTATGAATCTTTACCGCAAGTTTAGCGCCATCTTCTATCAGGATATGCGCGAGAGATTGAGTCAGCTTAATGCAAAGCTTAGTGAGTCTCTTCAAGGAATGTCCATTATCCAGGTGTTCAGGCAGGAAAATAGACTAAGGGAAGAATTCGGCGATATCAATGAAAAACACTATTTAGCTGGAATGAAAAATATAAAAGTGGATGGATTATTATTAAGGCCGGCCATTGATCTGGTGTATGTAGCGGCATTAATTGTAGTTTTAAGCTATTTTGGCGTGACATCATTCAATCAGCCTATTGAAATAGGGGTTTTATATGCCTTTGTTAATTATCTGGACCGATTCTTTGAGCCGGTCAATCAAATCATGATGAGACTATCCATGTTTCAGCAGGCAATCATTGCCTCTTCCCGTGTCTTTAAGCTGCTGGATGAAGATGAACTTTCCCCAGCACAGAATGTAGAGAATCATTCGAAAGGAACCATCGGTGAAGGTGAAATAACATTTGACAATGTTTCATTCTCTTATGATGGGAAAAGAGATATCCTTAAGAATATTTCATTTACCGCAAGACCTGGAGAAACGGTCGCTTTAGTGGGACACACAGGTAGTGGAAAGAGCTCAATCATCAATTTACTCATGAGGTTCTATGAATTTGATCGTGGAAATATTCTAATAGACGGTCAAAACATTAAGTCTTATCCAGTAGAGGAGCTGCGTCGGAAAATGGGGCTAGTCCTACAGGATCCATTTCTCTTCTTTGGAACCATCAGAGATAATATAAAGCTTTATTCAGAAGCCATGACGGATAAAGAAGTGGAGAAAGCTGCCACATTTGTTCAAGCCAATACTTTTATAGAAAAACTACCTGAAGCATATGGGCATCCAGTGGTTGAGAGGGGATCAACGCTTTCGAGTGGCCAAAGGCAATTAATCGCTTTTGCAAGAACCATCGCAACCAGACCGAAAATACTTGTCCTGGATGAAGCAACGGCCAATATCGATACGGAAACGGAAGAAGCCATTCAAGGGGCATTATCAAGAATGAGAAAAGGAAGAACAACGATTGCCATTGCTCATAGACTCTCTACGATTCAAGATGCAGACCTCATAATGGTTCTTCATCGGGGGGAGATTGTCGAGAGAGGAAGTCATCAGGAATTACTTGTTCAAAAAGGGATTTATCACAAGATGTATCTTCTTCAAAATGGCTTAATTGATGGCATGGAAGATGCCGTTACAAGTACTTGAAGGTATGAAAGGCAGACTCTATAAATTTAGAGTCTGCCTTTTGGTCATTGATATTTATATTAGAATAGTATAATTGTATTCAATCATGCATTAGCTCATTTGAGGTGAGCACTTTTTTATGTATAGGGAGTTGTAGCTATTTAACAGACGATCAAGTTCCTGACTAAATTGAATAGCTTGAGGTGACGTGAGTCCATTTTCAGCAACAATATCAATTAATTGAGCACGCTTTTTTTCAATTCGTTCGAGAAGCTCTTTTTTAGACACGGCTGTTTCCTTTCTTTTGTATGTCCTTACAAACGGAATACAAAACTAGTAATAACTGTAACTTTTTATTAGTATAACGAATATCGAACTGTTTTTCAAAGCAAAATTATTGGTTATTAAAAAAGAAAAGAGAGTTTAACACATTTGAAAAAGTAAAATGTGCTTGTAATATGATGGTCACAAATCTTTCACACAAACATTCCTCATAGAAACCGGTTTTGTTTGATAGAATAGAGATATATACTGAAATGTAGGAGTTGTAAAAATGTCTGACTTTAATATTTTCTTAGCAATTGGGGCCGGTTTCCTAAGCTTCATCTCTCCATGCTGCCTTCCATTATATCCCGCTTTTCTTTCTTATATAACAGGAATGAGTGTGAATGAGCTCAAAACAGATAATGCAATGCTTCAAAGAAGAAGTTTATTACATACTTTGTTTTTCTTAGTCGGTTTCTCGGCAATCTTTATCGCCATCGGTTTTGGTACTTCCCTTATCGGAAACTTCTTTTTGGATTATAAAGATCTCATTCGTCAGCTTGGAGCTATCTTCATTGTGATATTTGGATTGGTAGTCATAGGCGTATTCACACCGGAAACATTGATGAAGGACCGTCGCATTGAATTCAAGAATAGACCGGCAGGCTTTTTTGGCTCCGTATTAATCGGAATGGCATTCGCTGCCGGCTGGACACCATGCACGGGGCCGATTCTTGCTTCGGTTCTGGCTCTTGCCGCCTCTAATCCAGGTTCTGGCGTCATATATATGACAGCTTATGTATTAGGGTTTGCCATTCCGTTTTTCATTCTGTCATTCTTTATCGGAAGAATGCAATGGATCAGAAAAAACAGTGGAAAGATTGTAAAGGTAGGAGGATATGTGATGATTGCGGTAGGAATCATGCTATTCTTTGATTGGATGACCGTCATTCTAGCTTACCTTACTTCGGTATTTGGAGGATTCACTGGGTTTTAAACCAATAAAATAATAGAATAGAATATACATTTCATTACGTTTTATGGTATAGTTTAAATGGATGAATTAGGAAATTAGATATAACAGACATCGGGTAGCGTATACAAGGAGGAAACATCTGTGGCAACGATACTTGTAGTGGATGATGCGAAATTTATGAGAATGACTCTTGGAAGCATGCTTTCCTCTTCCGGTCACGAAGTCGTAGGGGAAGCAGAGAATGGACTTATCGCTGTAGAAAAGTATCGTGAACTTCAGCCGGATCTGGTGACTATGGACATCACGATGCCTGAGCTGGATGGAATAGAAGCGGTTAGAAGGATTTTATCCGAGTTTCCCCAAGCTAAAGTAATCATGTGTTCAGCTATGGGCCAACAAAAGGTAGTGGTGGAAGCCATTGAAGCGGGTGCGAAGGACTTTATTGTGAAACCCTTTGACGAAGTAAGGGTAGAAGAAGCCATCAAAAGAGTTTTAGGGTGATAAATGGAAAGAGAGGTTAAAGCTCTATACAACCTCTCTTTTTTGTGTTTTCGTTTTTTTCTCATTTGGGCTATAATAGGGAAAGGTATGAAAGTAGAAAATAAAAGGATGATGATGGTTTATGATGATAGCTTCATCCATTGTTGCGATTTGCATGGGTTTTATGGTGATATTTATTAGAATGAAGGCTCAGAAAAAGCCTGTTAGCAGCAAGAAGATTATCTTACCTCCTTTGTTTATGAGTACAGGTGCGTTAATGTTCTTATTTCCTGTTTTTCGAGTCACTTTAGGAGAGTTTCTAGAAGCGATTACCGTAGGCATGATCTTTTCTATATTGTTGATCAAGACTTCCAAATTCGAAATTCGTGATAATGATATTTATTTAAAACGTTCTAAAGCGTTCGCATTTATTTTGATTGGGCTCCTATTAATACGAATATTGGCCAAATCCATTCTAAGTGCATCGATCGATTATGGTGAACTTAGTGGGATGTTCTGGATTCTTGCCTTTGGTATGATCGTTCCATGGAGAATCACCATGTATCTTCAATATAGAAAGCTGCACCAAGAGCAACAGGATTTAACAACGAATTCAATTTAATTCATGGGGGAAAATAGCAGGGTGATTTCTATCACGCTGCTATTTTATTTGGAAATTTCTTCACGTGAGATTACGATTTCTTTACAAAGGAGACCAATATGCTTAGGGTTGAGTCATTTAGGGCAAAGAGAGAGATGAAGAAAATAACAAGAGATATTGGTGGGATAAGTATTGTTTACACTAGCAGATATTTGGACGTTTTTTCTGGCATTCTTTTTAACACTGCCATTGGTCACCATCGTCCATGAAGCAGGTCATATCCTCGTTGCTCGCATTTTTGGTGCAAAGATAAAGTTTTGCATTGGAACCGGTAAGCATTTAATGAGCATTGGTCCACTGGAAGTTAAGAGAATGTATTTTATGGAGGGTTGGTGTCAATATACAGAATTGAAGTATAATAAGGTGTGGGTTCATGTGCTTATTTACATGTCTGGAAGTTTATTTAACCTGATTGCGATTTTAGCCATTAACTTCCTGATATTTGAAGGAGTCATTCCTGTTCACATCTTTTTCTATCAATTTGTGTATTTTTCCGTTTATTTTATATTCTTTTCATTGTTTCCTTTTCGAAATGGAGAAGGGAAACCAAGTGATGGACAAGCGATACTTGACGTCATTAGATACGGTAAGGCAGAGGATCCCATTGATTAATCATATAAAAAAGGTAAACGATTATCGTTTACCTTTTTTTGCTTTCTTCCATTTATAAAACAGGAATGCAGCACCTATAATGAAAATTAAATACAGCACAATCGGAATAATTAATATCGATCCCATCGTCTTTCCTTCCTGTCATCTAGAATAAATGTTCGTAGGGGGTTACATCTATTTGCATTTCGTTTAGTTTTTTTCGAAGAAACTTATGATCCCGTTTCGGAGTCGCCAGGATATACCCTCTGATGACTAATTCCTGAGAAATGGAAGAGGCTCTGTCTTTTAAAGCCAATTCTCCAATTTTACCTGCAATTTTTTGCTTTGCTACGTCTCTAAATAATTCGGGTACGGGTGTGACCAACTCATTGAGCATTTTCTTTTCCTCATCACCCCATAAATGGATGGTTTCATTCACATAATGCTCTTCCCAGTCCAAATCGGATTTTCCATCCTCTTTAGGAAATCTCTTTAAGAATTTCCTGAACATAAAGAATCCACCAATAGCAAATGAAGCCACTAAAAATACGACCCAAAACAGTATGAAATATAAGAACCAACCTTCAAGCATGCTTTCACCTCAATTTTTCAAAAAGCGTATGTATCGTATTCATTATAGACAAGGGAAAAGCTTGTGACAAGAATATCGTTGTTTTTACAAAAGAAGTCTATACTGTTCTCAATTAGAAATGATATACTAATAAATAACAAATATCGCGAAAATTCTTTCTATTTCGATTCTCGTGCTTGGATGGATAGGGGGCTCACAGGATGATCTATAGAGGGAGAATAGTATCAGTGCTCATGGGACTTTTACTAGTCTTAACATGGGATTTTATTTATTACTTTGTTTTGCATTATCCAGTCGATTTGAAAGTGGATTTGGTATTCACTCTATTGATTCTCTTTATCAGCTACTATATGGGGAAGAATTATGACACAAGCTATAAAACGTTAGCTGCCCTGCGAAAGAGTGAAGAGAGGGTGAAGCTTCTCAATGAAGAAATGCAGCATGTGCTTCAGAGTATCGATGAAGTAGTCTTTCATACCAATTCCAAAGGAGAGTTTCAATTTCTGAATCAATCCTGGGAAGACTACACGGGATATACAGTTAAAGAAAGTTTACATAAGAATGCACTTCATTTTATTTCCCTACATGAACGTCATGAAATTCTTCGAATGGTAAGACAAAGCATAAGCTTGAAAAAGGAGAAAATGAAAATGGACTTCTCTTATCAGAAGAGGGATGGTCAGTTTCGTTGGGGTGAAGTGAATGTTAAGTTAAACTATAATGAAAATGGTGAACTTCTTGGTACGGTAGGAACCATCTCAGACATTACCGAAAGAGTACATAATGAAGAAGAATTGATTGAAATGAATGAAACGTTAGCCATTGAATCTCAAAAACTATCTGTCGCAGGGCAATTAGCAGCCGGAATTGCACATGAGGTACGTAATCCCCTTACGTCGATCAACGGCTTCTTACAGTTATTAAGAGATGATGCTGATGAGAAGACGAAGGAATACTTAGGGATTGTCTTTTCTGAAATTAAGAGGATTGAACTTGTGCTGAGCGAATTGTTGATCCTTGCAAAGCCGCAATCCGTTACATATAGACGAATCAATATTATCGAGACCCTTGATCATGTTGCGAAATTATTAAATACGAATGCCATTTTATATAATATTGAAATCCAAACCGATTTTCATGAAAGGGAGCTCCATATTCGTGGAGATGAAAATCAGCTAAAACAAGTATTCATTAACTTACTTAAAAACGCGATAGAATCGATGCCTCATGGAGGAACGATTACGATAAGTGCAGACTTGTCCTCTTATAACAAGGTTCAATTAATCTTCAAAGATGAGGGAGTAGGCATGAAAAAAGAAACGCTGGATAAACTCGGAGAGCCTTTCTTCACAACGAAGACAAAAGGCACGGGCTTGGGTCTCACCATATGTCTGAGAATTCTTCGTGATCATGGGGCGGATATCAGGGTGCAAAGCGAGCAGGGAGAAGGAACCACCTTCCATATCATGTTTGAAGCTGTTCAGGCCACAGAGAGAAAAAGGAGGGAAACCTTACAAAACCAATGAACTAAGAACCCTTATGGATCGAACATAAGGGCTCTTTCTCGCGGGTAATAGGCTGTATATTTAAAATATTTATAAGATTTAAACTTTGGAAAAATTAGAAAATTCTTCTTTACCAGTCTATTCTCCCCGTGATAAGATACTTTTTGCCGGCTTATCATTAATTGAAGAAAGCGATTTCCTATAGGAATTGCTTGCCTTCTATACTTGAACATGTTGATTGAGACAGAGAGGGGAAAACAAGTATGAAAAAAGTATGGTTTTTAGGTCTGGGTCTATCTTTAGCATTGGTTGGATGCTCCGATTCAGGTTCTGACGAAGCTAAAAAAGAGGAAACAACAAATGCAAAGGAAGAAAACGCAAATGTTGCTGGAGATATAATGGATTTTTATTTAAATTTAACAACAACCGTCAATGGTGTTGATATTGATCTTAATGGATATGAAGAAGCGATAGCAGGAGAAGAGCCTCCTGCAGGAGAAGAGTTGAAAAAAATGAAGGAAGCTGCTGCAGCATCAGCAACTGAATCTGCTAAAGCTGTAGAAAGCATGGAAATCCCGGGAGGTCTTGGTGATCATAAAGATGCGGTGGAATCATTCAAAGCGACCCTGACAGAATCATATAATATGAAAGCTGAAGCACTTTCTAAAGAGGGCGAAACAGATTTAACGGCAGCCAATGAAAAATTAAACGAAGCAGAAAACCAAATCAAAGAGATTCTTGATGAAGCAGGGTTAGTAAGCGCAAGCTTAATAAGTGATCTAAACGGATGATAAATTTAAAAAGCGACTCCATGAAATGATGGAGTCGCTTTTTATTTTCATATAGTCGCCTTTTTCGCTCCTTTTACCTATATATAAGATGAGGGGAGTGAAAAGGATGGAAACTATTATTTCATTCGTTTCTGATGTAGGTTTTCCGATTGTTGTCACGGTGTATCTGCTCTATCGTATTGAGACGAAGCTGGATGCCGTAATCACGTCGATACAAACACTACCTCAGCAGTTAAAAGAATAATAGAAAGGAGGCTCCTCATTTCACATGGGAGCCTCCTTTCTCTTTATGAAAGCTCAATAAAGAATTAAAGTGATATAGGAACGAATGTTCTGTAAGTTGACATTTTTTTTACGTATAACTTCTTAGTTTGATATAATTTAGGGAGATAATCAATGACCGGAGAGGGGACAACAGCAGTGAAATTTATTCATACCGCCGATTGGCATTTAGGTAAACTGGTTCATGGCATTTATATGACAGAAGAACAACGCTATATATTAGAGCAATTCATAGAGCTTGTAAAAGAGGAGGAGCCCGATGCAGTCGTGATTGCAGGGGATCTTTATGACCGATCCGTTCCTCCTACTGAAGCTGTAGAGTTATTGGATGAGGTATTATTCCGGATAAATGTAGAATTAAATACACCAATAGTGGCTGTATCCGGAAATCATGATAGTGCAGAACGATTATCATTTGGTTCATCATGGTACAAGCATAGTCATTTTTACTTGAAAGGGAAGCTGACAAATGACTTTACTCCAATCACGATTAATGGGGTTAATTTCCACTGCGTTCCCTATGCTGAGCCTGGTAATGTCAGACAAATCCTTGAAGACGATTCAATCAATTCTCATCACGCTGCAATGGAAGCGATTGTGAACCGGATTGAAGAAAAGATGAATCCGAATGAACCACATGTCTTTGTGGGTCATGCATTTGTACTTGGGGGTAAAACCACAGATTCAGAGCGGACCCTTTCTGTTGGAGGATCCGGCTGTGTCGGTGCCGATGTGTTTAAGCCTTTTCATTACACAGCCCTGGGGCATCTTCATAGTCCAGATGCCATCAGGCATGAAACGATTCGATATTCCGGATCTCTATTAAAATACTCTTTTTCTGAAGCGAGTCAGCGAAAATCAGTGTCCATTGTAGAATTGGATGGGGACGGATCATTCCAATTACGAGAAAAAGTGCTTCAGCCGAAACAAGATATGAGAGAACTCCAGGGACTGATGGAAGAGCTTCTTGATCCCGCATTCTATCAATCCCAGAAAGTGGATGACTATTTAAAGATTACGTTACATGATGAAGGAACGTTAATCGACCCCATCAATCAATTGCGCCAAGTTTATCCGAACGTCCTTCATTTGGAGCGGAAAATGGATCTCACCGATGCAAAAAAGAAAAATACGTTCCGTGTACTAGAGGATAAGAAAAGGTCGGAGCTTGACTTGTTTAAAGAATTCTATGGGGATATGACGACAGGTGAATTTACCGATGAAAAGGAACAAGTCCTACAGAACGTTATAGAACAAGCGAGAAAGGAGGTCGATCAAGCATGAAACCTCTTCAATTAGTGATGCAAGCCTTTGGACCCTATGCAGGAAGAGAAACGATTGATTTTCGTTCGTTGGGGCATCGCACAATGTTCGTGATATCCGGGAAGACTGGTTCAGGTAAGACGACTATTTTTGATGGAATATCCTATGCGATATACGGAAAGGCAAGTGGTGAAGATCGCAGTCCGACTGAACTGAGGAGTCAATTTGCAAGTAATGATGTTATTACGGAGGTAGAGCTTACATTCAGTTTAAGAGGCAAATCGTATCGTATTTGGCGCTCCCCTCAGCAGGACAAAAAGAAAGCAAGAGGAGAAGGCTACACAACCATCAATGCCCGATCTGAATTATACGTATACGATGAAGATGGGAAAGAACAGCTACTGGCGGCTAACGTCAGAGACGTGGATGAGAAGATCAAAGGGTTAATTCAACTGGATGCCAATCAATTCAGGCAGATCCTGATGATTCCCCAAGGAGAGTTTCGAAAGCTCTTAACTTCAGACAGTAAAGATAAGGAGCTTATCCTGCAACGTTTATTCCATACAGAGCTCTATAAGACCATCCAGGAAAAACTGAAATTTGAGGCAGACGATTTAAAGAAGTCAGTAGAAACCTCTATGGAAGAACGAACAAGGGAATTACTTAGAATTCATTTTGAAGAAAATGAAGAGCTTCAATCATTATTATTAGAAAATCCATTGAATGACCACCATATTCTTCACCTTCTTCCAGCTCACATAGAGAGCATGGAAATAAGGGAGAAAGAAATACAGCTTAACTATGAAAGTGTGCAGGAGAAAAGAGATGATCTTCAGAAGCAGCTTCAAGAAGCAGAAGGGTTGGTCGATCAATTCGTTCTTCAAGAAAAACTAAGGGAACAGAAAGAATCCCTTTTAAAATTAAAGTCTGAAATCGAATCAATCGATCGAGACATTTTATTAGCACAGCGAGCTTCCCGATTAGTTCCACAAGATGAGTATTGCCATAAACTAAGTCGAAACTTGAAGGAACTGAAGGTTCAATTAGCTCAACTTACCGAGGAAAAGAATTCAATCACACAAAAGCTACAAGTAGCTAAAGAAACATTAAAAGAAGAAAAGAATAACGAAAATCTCAGGGACGAGGTTTCAAAGAAAATCACTCAACTCGAAGAAATGGAGAAAGATATAGATTCTCTGGATAAGTTGATGAAAGATACCAAAGAAATGAAAGAAAGTTATGAGAAGCAGCAAGACATCGTCAAAAAACAGGAAGAGCAGATTTCATTTTTACAAGAAGGCATAAAATCCCGGGAGAAACGACTTGAAGAAGGCGAAAATGGTCAAGAAGATTTATTTAAATTAGAAAAATCTTTGCAAGAAAATCAATCATTTCTTGAACAGGTAAATGAAATAAAGAAGATGGATCAAAAATTTCAGCTTGTCCATAAACAAGAGCAAAAATTAAAAGAACAGTATCTTCACCTTCAAAAACAAAGTATGGATGCGTCTGAAACTCTGGCCCATTTAGAAGAAAAGTGGCACTCTGCTCAAGCTGCTCACCTTGCAAAAGGGCTGGTTGATCATGCACCTTGTCCCGTTTGTGGCTCAGAACATCATCCACACCCTGCCGCCAGTGTTGATTCATTACCCTCTCAGGAAGATTTGAAAGTGGCGAAGGAAAAGCAGGAGGAACTCAACCAGGAAGAAAAAAGGATGAGCCTTGCGATTGCTCAAGAGGAAACAAAAATGCAGGGTATTCAGGATCAGATAGACGATATCGTTCGGAAAATTCGTGTCAAGAGAAGCGATTTTGATCGGGACGAAATAGATGATACTCTTTCTCAAATGACATCAGAGATGGAAGCATTGAAACGTACAATGGCTGAAAAGAAAAGAGAAGTCGAACAAGCAAAGGTACTGAGGGAGGAAGTAAGAAAAGGAAGGGAAAAGCTAGAAGAACTGGACGGCTCAAGGTTGAAAAATCTAGACAAGCTGCAGGAGCTGAATACTCTCTTCCTTACAAAGGATACGACCCTTCAAAAGGTGAAGGAAGGTATTCCTTATGAGCTCAGATCAAAAGATCAATTTAACAAAGTGTTAAAGGAGCAGAAGCAAAAAAGAGAAGAGTTGAAGACGGCATACGAGCGCGCCCAGAAGCAATACTATGAGCTTGAGAACATGTACAGTGTAAAAGAGTCACAAGTGAGAGACAAAGAAACGCAGATAGAAAAAGTAGATGATGAGATGAAAACAGAACGTGAAGCATTCCTTACGCTTCTTACAGAACAAGGTTTTTCCCATTATAAAGCATTCCAGGAAGCAAAAAAGTCTGAAGCAGAAATCCTCGGTCTTCAAGAAAAAGTGAAGAAGTATGGTGAAGACCTGCGTTCTGTTTCCGATCGTCTACATGACATCGAAAAGCACTTACAGGATAAACATAAGCCTGATGTGAAAAGCATTGAAGAAAACATATCACGGGTTACCGAGGAACTTAGGCTTGTAAATGAAAAATTTAATAAAATCATGACAAATACGAAAGAGAATAAACTTATCCTTTCAAGGGTGACAAGCATAAATGAAGGGATAAAGCATTTAGAATCCAGATATCAAATGGTGGGACACCTGGCAGAAGTGGCCCGGGGTCAGAATGCAAATCGAATTACATTTGAAAGATATGTGCTGGCGTCATTCCTTGAAGATATTCTTCAAGTGGCAAATGAACGATTAATCAAAATGACGTCGGGGCGATATCAACTGATTCGAAAAACGGATAGAAGTAAAGGAAACGTCCAGAGCGGTTTAGAGCTGCTCATATTTGATCAGTACACAGGTCAGGAACGGCACGTTAAAACTTTATCCGGAGGGGAGAGTTTCAAGGCATCGTTAGCATTGGCCCTCGGACTTGCAGATGTCGTGCAACAGTATGCTGGTGGCGTCTCACTTGAAACGATGTTTATTGATGAAGGATTTGGTACCCTCGATCCAGAGTCCCTTGATCACGCAATCGAAGCACTTATGGATATTCAAAGCAGTGGGAGACTAGTTGGGTTAATTTCTCATGTTCCAGAGTTGAAAGAAAGAATCGACGCTCGTCTTGAGGTCATATCGTCCCAAAGTGGAAGCAGAACCGAGTTTCAGTTTTTGGCTTAGTTCAATTCATACATGGGAGCTTCACAATAACGATGAAAACAGTCAAAGAGACATCTCTTTGACTGTTTTCAATTGTGGCAAGAAACTTATCAAGAATATAGAAGTGATTTGTGCATGGGTGATCCTTAATTGGTATTGGAGGTTTGATTTCTTTTATGTAGGACATAAATAGAGATAAAACAGTCTGAAATTTGGAGATAACCTATGAAAAGCATTCGTCCTATTTTAATTCCCCGACAATTAATACTATTACTTATCCTTTCAACAGGCTTATTAAATCATGTCATGCTTATACCAAGCATTCTAAATGCAGCCGGGAGAGATGGATGGATCAGTATCCTCTTATCCTATCCAATTTTATTTATCGTGACATTATTCATTTATTACATAGTAAAGAATTCCCCGCAGGAAGGGTTCTATCATCTACTTAATCAAAAGTGGAATAAATGGTTTGTTTTCCTATTCTCACTGCCAATGTGTTTATTTTTATTATCAAGTGCATATATAACCTTTGTTGATTTAATAATATGGTTAAGTGCCTATTTTTTAGCTGATGTCCCATCCCTATTAGTGGTAGGAAGCATCTTCCTTATCTGCTTCTTAATTAGTTGGTCAGGGATCAAACATATGGCCATCGCGAGTGGGATTTTATTGCCATTGGTTATGTTATTTGGTTTTTTTATAGCTTTTACAAACACCAATATGAAAGATCCCAGTCTATTGTTACCGATTTTTAGTAATGGATATGAGCCTGTCTTTAAAGGGATGATTTATGTATTATCCGGTTTACTTGAATTATATTTGATTGTCTTAATACAGCCTTATAGTGAAGGGAAAATTAAATTTCACCATTTAATCGTTCTCGGTCTAATTTTCATGGGCTTAATGTTTGGGCCATTAACCGCTTCCATCATGGAATTTGGTCATATAGAATCAGCGAATATGAGGTATCCAGCTTATGAACAATGGAGAATTTTATCCATTGGGGAATTTATTACTCATTTGGATTTCTTCGCTCTCTATCAGTGGTTATGTGGTGCCCTTATCAGAATTAGTTTATTCATGTTTCTGTTGGCCGTTTTTTTTACGAAAAAGAAGAATCGTTATCAAATATCACTAAAAGTGATGGTGCCAATTTTTTTAATATTGCTGGTACTTATTTTTATAGATGTTGATACGTATTTTTTTTATAAGTTCTTATTTGAATACTTTTTTCCCGCAACCGTTGTCCTTTTCATCGTACAAATTATTACGTCAGCAGTGATCCTCCGATTTATTAAGTAAAGGATGTTCAAAATGAAGAAGTCTTCGAAAGAAAAGCGGATAGAGGAAGAAAAAGTGGACACTTTGAAAGAGTTAAAGCAATTATTTTCAAAGAGTCATGATTTACTTATTCGAGAGCATTTTTTTTACGATGAAGTGGTCACCCTGGTATATTTTGAGAGCTTGGTCGATCGACATTACCTCGATCAATTCATTCTCCCAAAATTAGAAGAAGGTCCAGAAAAGTCCTATGCAAAAAAGGTGGCGGGGAATTTCCAAGCTGTAGAAGAAACAGGGAAGTCCCTGGATATGCTCTCTACTGCTCTATTCAACGGGTATATTTTGTTTTTCATCGATGAAAAAATTATCTCTTTACATGCAGGAAACTTTCCTAAACGGCTGCCAGAAGAATCCTCGCTTGAAACATCAATCCGGGGGCCAAAAGATGGATTCGTTGAAGATTTGAATACAAATATATCTTTAATTAGGAGAAGACTTTTCACGCCAACCCTTTCAGTGGAGAAATTCAAGATAGGTACCCGCGGTCATACAGAAATTGCCATCATGTACCTGAATGATGTAATCGATGAGCGTATTCTCAATGAGTTATATACAAGATTGAAAAAAGTGGATATAGATGTTCTAACCAGCAATCAACAGTTGGAATCGATGCTGGACGACAACCCTAATTCCATTTTCACTAATTTCGATTTCACAGGTCGCCCCGATTTTATCGTTGATTCATTGGTTCAGGGAAGATTTGCCCTCTTGGTGGATGGCTACCCTACAGTTTCCATTGCGCCAATAAACCTCTTGTTACAAACGAAGTCACCAGAAGATTCAAGTATTAACTACGTATATGTATCTCTGGAAAGAGTCCTGCGAGTAGCAGGGGTTTTGATATCAGCTTATTTACCAGGATTATGGGTTGCATTTTCCGCTTATAATATTGAACAAATTCCCTATCTGCTCGTGGCGACGATCTCGATTTCCAGGTTCGGCCTGCCACTTTCCGCTCCTGTTGAGATGTTTATCGTCCTATTCTTGTTTGAGTTTTTTAATGAGGCAGGTGTCCGTCTACCCAGGGCGATTGGTCAGACGGTTTCTGTGCTTGGTGGACTGATTGTAGGAGATGCCGCCATACGTGCCGGGTTGACATCCCCAACCATGCTGGTCATTGGAGCCATTACTTATATTTCGTCATTTACACTCGTCAATCAAACGTTGAAATATGGAACGACGGTATTAAGGTTCGTTGTATTGCTCATTAGCACTTTTTTTGGATTATTCGGTGTTGTTATGAGTTTTATTCTGACGGTTTTATATTTAGCGACAAAATCTTCCTTTGGTACTCCATTTCTTGGTACAGTAGCTCCCATCAGTTGGAATGAAGTCATTCGGTCATTTTTCCGCTTGCCTATTCAATTTTATAAAAACCGTACCCCTTCAACCAGCCCGGATGACGATACAAGAAAGGAATAAATCAGCGTGAACAACAAGATAAGTAAACTCATCTTAGTTACATCAGTCTTACTATTAACAGGATGTACGGGTTCAAAAAACATTCAGGATCTTACGTATATTGTCTCGATTGGATTGGATTATAATGAAGAAAATGAGGAATATACAGCATATCTTCAAGGCTTGAATTTTGCCAATGTAGCAAAACAGGAGGGAAGTAAGCCTTCGGAACCTGTTCCGACATTTGTGGGTTCTGCTTCCGGGAAAACCCTGAATCTGGCTGTAAGAAACCTATATAAAGTATCAAGGCCATCATTATTTTTTGGACATACAAAAACGCTCGTCGTCTCAAAAAATGTGTTGAAGTACAAATTCAAAGAGGTCCTGGAGGATGTGGGCAGAAATCGCTCATTAAGGCCGAATCTGCTCCTTTTTACAACTGACGAGAGCATGGAAGAAATCTTTAAGATGAATGGTTTGTTTCATTATCCTCCCGTTTATACAGTTTTGCTGACAGAAGAAACGATAGAGTCTTTACAAGATGATATCGGTGCTACAAGTTTAATGCATTTTTTAAGGGTATACTATGAACCGATGGGCACGGCATTCATCCCGAATATTAGTATTGATAAAAAATCCTGGAAGGCGGATCAACCTTACCCTGTACTTTACTTGAACGGGTATAGTCTGTTTCAACAATCACAATTCAAAGGAGACCTTCCTTCTAAACCCTCAATCATCGTTGATTGGTTGCTTACCAAAAAGAATCAAATAGATTATCCCTTGTATATTGATGATGAATTAGTATCTACCTTTAAACTATTGACGAAGGAGCCGAAAATAAAATATAAGAAAGAAAAAGGTGATTTTCCCTCCTTTTCACTTGAAGTCAGCGTGAAAGCAGAGCTAATTGAAAAATTACAAGAGGCTCCATATAAAGAAGTGAAAAGTACTCTTGAAAAGTCTTTGGAAAATGAAATTGAAAAAGTGTACAACATTGGGCTGGACAAACAAGTGGATTTACTGAATGTAGGTGAAAAATGGTATAGACACCATCCACAAAAATTTAGCAAGCTTGAAGAACAGCATTCATTTTATTTAACAGAAAATTCATTAGACCAAGTGAAAGTAAAGGTGGATATCACTCATTTCAACGCCTATCGTTACGATCACAAAAGCTTGGAATAAGATTAAGGCGGAAAAACACCAAAATAAATTGGTGTTTTTCCCATTTTCTCTTTCAATTTCCAGATCAATTGAATACCATGGAAATAGTAAGAATTTGAATGGAGGCATAATTGATGAAAATAAGTATTTACATATTATTATTGTTAGTATCAGCCGTAGTTGCAATTGGGTGGAGCTGGAAGAGACTGCTGGATTTCAATACCTATAAAAAACCTTTCTTGGAGGGAGTCGCTCTTCAATTTATATTTCTTCTTTTTGCATCGGTATGGTGGTTCATTACTGAGGATACTTCAGCCGGGGTCATAGGTGTTTTCTATTATTTTCTTGCATTCCTTACGATAATGGTCGTTCATGGCTTTACCCTGCACTATTTATTTTCCAAGAAAAAAATGCAGGAACGGGAAGAATGAGTGTGGTAGGAGTCGATGCTGGCGGAACGTTAACCAAGATCGTGTATGAAGAAAATGGCGCGCTGCATTTTAAAACCTTTTCCAGTGAGCAGCAGGTGCTTCAGTGGCTTGGAATCCTGGCCCAAAATCATAAGCTTTACATTACGGGAGGAAAAGCAGAGAAGTGGGGTGGGATTTTTCCACATGCACACATCATTGGAGAATTCGAAGCGGTATGCAGTGGAGCTAAACTTCTCCTTAAAGAGGAAAAAAGTGATCTGAAACAATTCACCCTCATAAATATAGGTACAGGGACGTCTTTTTTTAAGGTTGATGAAAACGGATGTGAAAGATTACTCGGTAGTGGGTTAGGGGGCGGAACCTTAATGGGATTGGGAGGTCTACTAACTGGAGAATCTGACTATTACGAGCTGGTACGGTTATCAGTAGAAGGCAAACGAGAACTAGTTGATTTATCAGTGAGAGACGTATATGAGGCAATGAATTCTCCAGTTCCTGAACATTTGACAGCTGCTAATTTCGCTAAAGGGGATTCTTCTTCTAAGAAAGCAGACAAACTGCGGGCTCTAACGAATATGATAGCCGAAACCATTATTCTCCTTGCATCCCAAGCGTCTAAAGCCCATAAGTTAGAGAATTTCGTGTTTATTGGAAGTGCATTGAATTCAAATCCCGCTTTAAAAGAGGACCTTTCACAATTTCAAGATATGTTATCCTACACCCCTATTTTTCCAGAGAAAGGGGCATACGCTGGAAGTCTGGGAGCGTATGATGTTGGAAGGGTGTCAGAGCATTCACAAAATAGACAATGAATATTGCCTCTGCTGATTGTTTTTTTATCCCCTTTTTACTAACATAGAATGGGAGATATAGATAAAGTCGGAGGAGATAAAGATGTCAAAAACCAAAACATTCATTGTGGTGATGACCATCATCGGGATTCTCCTTGCAGGTTGCAGTAATAGTAACTTTCAAGCAGAAACAGATTATGAAGTGAAAGAATTTTCTTATACGAATCAAAATAATCAAGAAGTCGGTTTGAATGATTTGAAAGGACAAGTCTGGATCGCAGATTTCATATTCACTAATTGTGAAACAGTTTGTCCACCTATGACATTCAATTTAACGAAGCTTCAAGAAAAGCTGAAAGAAGAAGGGGTAGAGGAATACAAAATCGTTTCCTTCAGCGTAGACCCTGAAAACGATACACCGGACGCATTAAAAGAATATATTTCAAACTTTGAAGCAGATACAAGTAAATGGGAACTACTTACAGGCTATGAATTTGACGAGGTAAAAGACCTTGCGGAACATTCCTTCCGCTCGATTGTTGCCGACGATCCTAATTCCGATCAGATGATTCATGGTACCAGCTTCTACTTGGTGAATCAAGAAGGTACTGTCGTAAAAACGTATAGTGGCAATAGTGACGTTCCTTACGATGAAATCGTACAAGATATGAAAACATTAACTCAAGAGGGGTCTAAATAGACTTTTTACGAAGGAGAATCACATATTTTCAGGTGATTCTCCTTTATTACTATTGAATTTCCATTCCAAAATCAGGTTTTTAAGGATGATAATGTTAAAATGGGGAGTCGCTATGGGTTTAGACCCAATGGAATCGTGAACCAGAATTATGATAAAGTAAAAGAATCTCAACTAAATTAAGAGGCAGCAGGTGAAGAACCATTCGAAACTCAAAAGGTATGATGATGATTGATATAGCCATAACCCTATTTATTTTGATATGGGTATTGAAATCTTTTTCAGATGGAGATGTATGGAAGGGGATCTTATTCGCCATATGTTTTGCCATAATGGCCGGAGTCCTATTTTTCCGGTTCAAAAAGAAAAGATAGAGGGAAGGTGAGAAGATGGGGAAATAATGCAATCAGCTTATTTATTATTATAAAGGGAAAGACGAGTTTACATATAGAGAGATTAAGGTATAAAGGGTTAGATGAATATCATCGTTTGTAGCTTAGAGGAAAGTAGGAAAAGGAATCATGAAAGAATTATGGAGCGCATTTGGTTGGGTTCTTCCAATTATTATAGTTGTGACGATTTCCCTTATCTTTGCGGTCTCCTTTTGGAAGAAAAGAAAAGGGAAGGGCAGATGGATGAACTTACTGCCTGTTCTATTTACGTGCATAACGATAGGAGGCATCTGTTTAATTACCCTGACTCCATTGACTGGTGGAAATGTAGCTGAGGGATCGGTGAATTTTGATCCCTTCTCTAATCTTAAGTTGAATTTAATTTACCGAAATCATTTAGATGTTCCCATTAGAAATCTGTTGGCCAATATATTATTGTTTGTTCCATTAACCTTTTTTATAGCTTGGTGGATGAGGCATTCGAAACAAATTATTCTGATGGTCACGTTTATTGGGGCGCTTTTTTCCTTTGGTATTGAATTTGCCCAATATTATTTACCATTAGGAAGAGCGACGGATATAGATGATTGGATAATGAATACGCTAGGTTCATTTATAGGTGGCCTCTTATTTGTGATCGCACGTTTTATCTATAATATTTTGAAGATCAATAAGAAAATAAACTGAGAGTATTAACGATATCGTTAATGCTCTTTTTTAGTGTAATATTATCGAATAAATGCTAAAGCGGCATGTTCAATTCCAAAACGGTGGATATAGATTAGGATTCAGATAAACTTTCAACGGAAATGTATAGTCCTTCTCCTTAAACAAAAGCTAACATTACATAAAAGGAGGTGAGTTCTCTTGCTGAAAAAAGGACTTAAAGGAATCCTGATAACGGCTGCATGCATCGTGATTTTGTTCCTCATCATGCACTGGGATGTGAAACAAGGTGTGAAGAACTATACGAGAACTCACCCGGTTACGGAAACCCTTTCTCGTAAAGCTGTAATCAACGTATACAATACAGGGAAGGACTTATATGAAAATTTGTTTGAGGATATTAAAACAGCAGATGAGCTTGTTTGGATTCATTTTTTCATTTTCAGGGACGATCAGATTTCCAACGAGTTATTTGATTTGCTGATTGAAAAGGCTAAGGAAGGGGTAGATGTTCGATTGTCTGTCGACTTCCTTGGTTCAGATATTAAGAAGGAAAGTATAAAGAGGATGGAAGAAGGAGGCGTGAAGATTGTTAAAAGCAGGCCACTATCCCTGAAGAATATCTTCTATTCCCTTCATCATCGGAATCATCGCAGGCTCATTTCCATTGATCAAAGAATTGCCTATATTGGAGGATTCAATATGGGTGATGAATATTTAGGGAAAGACCCGAAGCTTGGCTACTGGAGGGACTATCATATACGGTTGGAGGGTGAGGCAGGAATTGAGGTGGCCCAGCAGTTTAAAAGGGACTGGATCGAGGATGGGGCAGAAAGTATGGAGATCGTATATCCTACTCGTACTTCAAATGAAAATGAGGGGAGCAGCGTTCAATTCTTGTTCTCAACAGGAGACAGTATTGTAGATAAGACTGTAAGCTGGATTAACAGTTCGGAAGAGAGTATCACAATTACAACACCATATTTTTTGCCAAATCGAAAACTTATATCAGCCCTAAAGGAAGCAGTGAAGCGTGGGGTAAAAGTGAAGATCCTCATCCCGGACGATACAGATGCATGGTTCACGAAGCCGCCAAGTTACAGAATAGAGAAAACTTTGCTAGAGAGCGGAGTGGATATCTATTTGTATGAAAAAGGATTTTTCCACGGTAAAGTACTGGTCATTGATCATAAATGGGCTGATATTGGTACAGCCAATTGGGATCCACGGAGCTTCTACTTAAATGATGAAAGCAACTGCATCATTCTGGATGCAAAAGTTGCCGGAGAATTAGAATCACTCATCCATAAAGACATAAGTGATAGTGAGAAACTGACCATGAAGGCTTTTAATGAACTCCCTGCCTGGGAAAAAGCGCTCCGTAAAACGCCCGAATGGGTATATTATTACTTCTAAGAATAAATAATTTTTATTGAATAAGAAAATATGGTAAAGTGATTTCATATCTTAAAAAGAATACACCTTACTGAAGAAAGGGATTGTCCATGAGCGAGCTCTTGTTTGTATCTTTGTTTATTCTTTCGTTATTGGCTTTTAAGTTTTTTAACGTGTTAAAGAAGAAACATTTATCAAAGTCTCACAAGTCTGTAGCAGTAAGTATCGTGATCTTCTCTGTTATCGGCATGATGTTGACGGTCCTCTTTTATCTTCCAAATGCATCTTAAAGAAAACAAGCTATACACCGATTTAACGAGTAAACACACAAGAGAAGCGTCCTTGTGTGTTTTTTTATGAAATTCCTTACCATCCAGCACTCACTAGTCGACAGAGCCCCTAGCAAATATCATGTTAAAATACATAGCTGCTTTCATTTGGCCGTGAATTTGTTATGATTGTAGAAGGTTTATTTTATATATAAGCAAGAGAGTGAATTAAGCATAATTCGTCGAACATATTAATGTACGAAAGGCAATAAAGGAGAATATAGATGAAAGCTGCAATGATTTTTGACATGGATGGAACGTTATTTCAAACGGATCGTATTCTAGAAGCTTCACTTCATGATACCTTTCAACAACTTAGAGATGAAGGAATGTGGAAAGGGGATACACCTCTTGAAATATACAGAGAAATTATGGGTGTCCCTCTTTCAGTTGTGTGGAAAACACTTTTACCTCATCATCCCTTACATATACATGGGAAAACGAATGATGTATTTCATGAAAAACTGATTGAAAATATTCAGAAAGGAAAGGGAGCTCTCTATCCGCATACGGAAGAAATATTAGCCTATTTATCAGGGAGAGGGTTTCCGATCTTTGTGGCAAGCAACGGATATCCTCATTATTTAAAGACGATCGTCGAGTACTTTCACTTGGATCGGTGGATCTTAGACAGCTACAGCATTCAGGAAATACAATCAGATGACAAAGGGGAGTTGATTCGAAAAATCAAGGAGGATCACAAACTTACCCATGGGGTTGTGATTGGAGATAGATTGTCTGACTTCAAGGGAGCAGAGGAAAACCACTTTCTTTCGATAGGTTGTGCTTTTGATTTTTCCCAGGAAAAAGAATTACGTGAAGCGGATATTGTGGTTGAAGATCTTTTGGAGGTTAAAGAGTATCTGGAGGAAATGAAATAAAGGAGGGGTTCGTGTGGAGGATGAACAACTAGCCGTCTTTGATGAATACGGTAATAGGCTTGGAGCAGCCAGTCGTTCCGAGGTGCATATAAAGGGATATTGGCATGAAACCTTTCATTGTTGGCTTGTGCATTATGATGAAATTTGTGGAGAGACCTATATTTATTTCCAAATGAGAAGTGATGAGAAAAAGGATTTCCCTAGCTTACTTGATATTACCGCCGCTGGACATATCTTGTCACAGGAGAAGATTGAAGACGGTGTGAGAGAAGTTCATGAAGAGCTTGGACTTCATCTTACGATAGATGAACTTCAATCATTAGGAATCGTAAAAGGGGAGTTAATTCAACGGGATATGATTGATCGGGAACTAACTCACGTATTCCTGTATTCCAAGCCGGTTGCATATGACGAATTTCAACTTCAGTCAGAAGAAGTGTCCGGTATTTTCCGTTCGACTCTTCAAGACTTTAAAGCGCTCGTTCAACAAACGAAAGAGGAAATCGCCGTAGAAGGATTTCTTATTAATGAAACAGGGAAAAAGGACTTCATTAAGCAGAGGGTGAGTTACCATCACTTTGTTCCACATAAAAGATCCTACCTTCTTGAAATTATTGAGCGCATATCGGCTCATCTTTAGAAATTAATTCGTACTTCCCATGGTCAATATGGATAATTAAGGCTATTATAGTAATCTAGTACATACATAATGTGATAAGAGAGTAGGAGGACACACTTGAACGGCACAGCACATATGGCAATTGGAGCAGCAACAGGATTTATTGTGGCCAACTCATTTGGATCTGGTCCTGACATAACGGCCGCACTTGTGGCAATAGGCGGGGTATCCGGACTCATGCCTGATATGGATATTGACGGAAAGCTTAGTAACAAGGTTACTTTTTCACCAAAAATGATCAGAGCAGTGGCACAAATCATTGGTTTTTTAATGATGGTATACAGCTATCTTGAAGGAATTGGGAAAGAACGATGGCTTGGTATAGGATATGGTGCTGGAATGATGATTCTCGCAAGTTTCATTACACAGAGAAGAATGCTGATGATTACAGGCATCGGTGTGACAGCATGCGGTTGGCAGTTGAATGAAACATGGTTATGGTTGTTAGGTATCTATATTTTCATTGCCTCATTCGTTTCACATCGAAGTTATACTCACTCTGTACTTGGCATTTTATATTATGGCACGATTGCTCATTATCTAGAGTCATCTTTAATGATTGATGGGGTATTTGAAGCATGTGTGATTGGATATGCCAGTCATCTGATCGCGGATATGAAAGTTCTTCCTTTCAATAAGAGAGGCATAAAGCTTTTCCTTCCTCTTTCATCTAAAGAAATCTAAAATGTGTTTACACCCACTTGACCATTATTTCCCGATACATTAAAATAATGGAAACACTTTATATCGTTAAATGCGATGAGGAAGAAGAGTAGACGAACGAAACATTTCAGAGAGCTGATGGCTGGTGAGAATCAGTATGGTGAAATCGTTGAATGGGCTTTTGAGCATCCAGGCTGAAATTAAGTAGGTTATGGCGGAGGGTCTCACCGATAAAAGAGACGATGTATCGAAGGCGACTTCTGTACAGATGAGCGCGTTTACTAAAGTGTAAGCGAATGAAGGTGGCACCACGGGTTTCCCGTCCTTTTTTAGAGGATGAGAAGCCCTTTTTGTGTTTATTTTTATTATTTTGAGCGGAGGGAATTGTTATGGAAAAACAAGTTTTGACGGGGATTAAGCCAACAGGACGTATTCATCTGGGGAATTATATTGGTGCAATCAAACCGGCATTACAATTGACAGAGAACCAATCCTACAATACAGCTTATTTTGTTGCGGATTATCATGGTTTAACGAAGATACATGATGGGCATGAAATGAAAGAACTCTCTTATGGAGTGGCAGCGGCTTGGTTAGCATTAGGTTTGAATCCTGATCGAGCGATCTTTTATCGTCAATCTGATGTACCTGAAATCTTTGAATTGAGCTGGATTCTGTCTTGTTTTGCACCGAAAGGATTAATGAACCGGGCCCATGCATATAAATCAATGGTTGAAGAAAATCATTCCGCCGGCAGGGAGATGGATGCGGGCGTCAACATGGGCTTATTCACTTATCCTATATTAATGGCGGCGGATATCCTTTTATTCCAAACGGAACTGGTTCCTGTTGGAAAAGATCAAATTCAGCATGTTGAAATTGCAAGAGACATAGCAGAAAACTTTAATAAACAATATGGAGAAACATTTGTTCTTCCTGAATATGTTATACAGGAAGAAACATCTGTTCTACCGGGACTCGATGGCCGGAAAATGAGTAAAAGTTATAACAACACCATTCCATTATTTGAAGAACCAAAAAAACTCCAAAAACTAATCAATAAAATCAAAACAGATTCTTCATCTCCTGAAGAGCCTAAGGATCCTGAAACATCCGTCTTATTCTCTCTTTATAAAGAATTTGCAACCTCCGATCAAGTTGAAGAAATGAGAAGGAGATTTCAAGAAGGAATAGGCTGGGGGGAAGCGAAAAAAGAGCTATTCCAAGTAATGAATTCATTTATCGAGAAACCAAGATCGAAATATGAAGAACTGATGGCCTCCCCTCATATGCTGGATGTCATCTTACAAAATGGAGCAAAAAAAGCACGGGAAAAAACAATCCCATTCATGAAAGAGATTAAAAGGAAAGTAGGGATTTATCATTGAAATAGAACATGTTGATGAAGCGTAAAATGAATATTTTTTATTCAGATAATTCATAATTCTCATTGACATTTCTTCTTCTATGTTATAAGTTATGGGAAAGTTATTTTTCACAAAATCAAATAGTTTCTTATCAAGAGAGGTAGAGGGACTGGCCCGAAGACACCTCAGCAACCAGCCGCGAGTTTTGGTATGGTGCTAATTCCAGCAAGTTGATGTCAACTTGGACGATAAGAGGGAGAACGAATGTACAAAACCTTCTTATTTTCACTAAGAAGGTTTTTTTGTTTTTTCCCTTTTCGTATTCAAGATAGAAAAGGAGAGAAGAATGTTGAATAAACATATTGATACAATGCTTGTCCAGGCAGGAAACCGAAAAGATCCTGCAACGGGTGCTGTGAGCTTACCCATTCATTTATCGACTGCCTATGAACATAAGGGGATTGGCCAATCGACAGGCTATGATTACACAAGAACTGGGAATCCAACCCGCGCCACCTTGGAAGACACCCTGGCTCAATTGGAGGAGGGGAATAGAGGATTTGCCTTCAGCTCGGGGATGGCAGCTATTCAGGCGATTCTCAGCTTATTTTCCAGCGGGGATGAATGGATTGTTTCGAAAGACCTTTACGGAGGAAGCTACCGTTTATTCGTGCAGTATGAGGCACAATATAGCATCAAATTTCATTTCGTCGATACAAGTGATATTGGCTCCATAGAAGAACAAATATCAAACAGAACAAAGGCCATTTTTGTTGAAACCCCAACCAATCCATTGATGAATGAAGCAGATATTTCTGAGATTGCCGGCATTGCTAAGGCCAACGGGTTGCTCTTAATTGTGGATAATACCTTCTATACACCTGTTCTGCAAAAGCCGCTCGCTGAAGGCGCAGACATTGTCATTCACAGCGCCACGAAATACTTAGGGGGCCATAATGATGTATTGGCCGGTGTTGTGGTCGTAAACACAGAAGAGTTGGCGGGAAAAATCTATACCATTCAAAATTCAATCGGAGCGGTTCTCGCTCCTTTTGATTGTTGGCTCTTATTAAGAGGGATGAAAACCCTTAGTCTCAGAATGGCTCAGCACGAAAAAAACGCAAGAAAATTAGCGGAGTATCTTGATGAGCATGAATGTGTGACAGACGTTTTATATCCGGGAAAAGGCGGCATGCTTTCCTTTCGTATCGCAAAGGAAGAATGGGTTGCTCCTTTTCTCCAACACTTAAAAGTTATTACGTTTGCTGAAAGTTTGGGAGGGGTCGAAAGTTTTATCACCTATCCCGCTACCCAAACACATGCAGACATTCCTGAAGAAGAACGGAAAAGGCTTGGTATCTGCAACAGACTCCTGCGGTTTTCTGTAGGAATTGAATTTATTGATGACTTGATTGAAGACCTGGAGAATGTTTTTCAACAATTTGAAAAAGAGGTGCTTACGTATGAGTAAAAAACCATTTTCACTTCAGACGTCACTCATTCATTCTCACGGAGTTGATAAAGAAACAGGAGCGGTCTCTACGCCGATTCATCATGCAACAACTTTCCATCAACAGGATTTTGATCAGTATGGCACATATGACTACAGCCGTTCAGGGAATCCAACGAGGGAAACCGTTGAAGAAACGATCGCTGAATTAGAAGGCGGGGTAAGGGGCTTTGCCTTTTCATCCGGAATGGCGGCAATCTCAACAAGCTTCTTATTATTGTCCAGTGGTGATCATGTTCTTGTATCAGAAGAAGTGTACGGTGGGACATACAGAATGATTACCGAGGTCCTCACTAAGTTTGGGATTGCATACTCATTTGTGAACATGAAGGATCTACATGAAGTGGCTTGTTCAATTAAGCACAATACGAAAGTGATTTATATGGAGTCACCATCCAATCCGCTTCTGAATATCACCGATATTGAAGGAGTCGTAAAACTTGCCAAGGCGAATGGATGTTTAACGTTTCTTGATAATACATTCATGACTCCCCTCCTGCAAAGACCGATCAGTCTAGGTGTGGATGTTGTCCTGCACAGTGCCACGAAGTTTCTTGCCGGACATAGTGATGTCTTGGCAGGGCTTGCCGTAACGGGAAATGAGGAGATTGCCAGGAAACTTGCTTTCTTGCAGAATTCGTTTGGTGCTGTCCTCGGTGTTCAGGATTGCTGGCTGCTCTTAAGAGGGCTGAAAACACTGCATGTACGATTGAAGGAATCATCAGAATCGGCTTATAAGATTGCGACCTTCTTAGAAAAAAGAAAGGAAGTAGAAGAGGTGTATTATCCAGGATTGAGCTATCATCCAGGTCGTGAAATTCAAATTCGACAAGCAGAGGGTCCTGGAGCGGTTCTTTCCTTCCGATTAAAAGGGGAAGAAGAAGTGAAGCAACTCATACAAAATGTAAACATTCCCGTGTTCGCCGTAAGTTTAGGAGCTGTTGAATCCATCCTATCCTATCCATCAAGGATGTCACATGCTTCTATGCCAAAAGCGGAACGGGAAAGAAGAGGTATTACAGATGGGTTATTACGATTATCAGTAGGACTTGAAAACGTGGATGAGTTGATTAATGACCTTCAGAACGGTTTAGATAGTATACAAAAGATCAATCGGAACAACGTGATAAATTTATAAAAAAGGAGGGAATGTCATGAAGCCGTTGCTGGAAGCTCTGAAAGAGAGAATTTTAATTGCAGATGGAGCCATCGGAACGTTGTTGTATTCATATGGAGTGGACAGATGCTTTGAAGAACTGAATCTTTCTCACCCAAATGAAGTGTTGAAAGTCCATAAAGAGTATATTGATGCAGGAGCAGATATCATTCAGACCAATACCTATGGAGCCAATTATCAAAAGCTTTCCAGATACGGATTGGAGGATTCGGTTAAGGAAATAAATACGGCTGCAGTGCGTCTGGCAAGAAAAGCCGCGGGTGAAAACACCTATATTCTGGGCACCATCGGAGGAATCCGAGGCATTAAACAAAATGTGTCGCTGGAAGAAATCAAAAGAAGCTTTCGGGAACAGCTATACTGTTTATTACTAGAGGGTGTAGATGGCATTCTGCTTGAAACCTATTATGATTTCGAAGAATTAACCACTGTATTAAACATTACTAAACGTGAAGCAGACATCCCTGTCATTGCTCAAGTTTCTTTACATGAAACGGGAGTTCTTCAAAATGGAATGGAGATAAAAGACGCTCTTCAACAATTAGAATTATTGGGGGCCGATGTTGTCGGCATCAATTGCCGCATGGGGCCATTTCATATGGTGAACTCATTAGAGGAAGTACCATTACCTAAAAGGGCATTTCTATCCGTCTATCCCAACGCCAGTCTGCCAAACTATGAAGAAGGTCGATTCTATTACTCTGCTGAGCCTGATTACTTTGGAGATATTAGCAACGAATTGCGACTGCAAGGTGCGAGAATCATTGGGGGCTGCTGTGGAACCACACCTGATCACATACGGTCTGTTGCTGGCAGGTTAAAAAGCCGGGAGCCTGTGAAAGGGAAAGTGGTGAAAGCAAAAAAGGCTGTTCAGTTATCATCACCATCTATCAAAGGGAACTTGCTGCATGAGCAAGTAAGAGAAAAGAAAACGATCATTGTGGAACTCGATCCCCCTAAGCATCTGGACACGAAGCTGTTCTTCCAAGGGGCTGAGGCATTAAAGGAAGCCGGAATTGATGCACTCACGCTTGCTGACAATCCGTTAGCATCCCCGCGTATTAGTAATGACGCCATTGGTAGCCTGGTCAGGTCCAAATTTGATCTTACCCCTTTAGTTCACATCACTTGCCGGGATCGAAACCTGATCGGACTTCAATCCCATTTAATGGGGTTACACACGTTAGGAATACACAATATATTAGCGATTACGGGGGATCCGGCCAAGATTGGAGATTTTCCCGGGGCAGCATCCGTTTATGATTTATCTTCTCTTGAACTCATTGAATTGATTAAACAGAATAATGAGGGGATTTCCTTCTCAGGTAAATCACTCCGGGAACGCACTCAATTTTCAGTAGGTGCAGCTTTTAATCCGAATTTCCGTCACTTAGACGCTTCTGTCAAAAGGCTTGAAAAGAAAAAGAATGCCGGTGCTGACTATTTCATTTCTCAACCGATCTTTGGGAAAGAACAGCTGATTCAAGTACATGAAGCTACGAAGCATTTAGATGTTCCGATCTTTATCGGAATCATGCCGTTAATCAGCTCGAGAAATGCAGAATTTCTCCATCATGAAGTGCCTGGGATCAATGTTCCAGAAGAAACAAGACAAAGAATGAAGGAAGCGGGAAGTGATCCCGTTATTGCAAGGGCTGTCGGAATGGAGATAGCAAAAGGCTTACTTGATACAGCAATAGATCTGTTTAATGGCATTTACCTTATCACACCTTTTGTCAGATATGATATGAGCATTGAACTGATTCATCATATACAAGAAAAAACCAACACAGAAAGAGAGGTTCCCTATGGCCATCACTTTGTTTGAAGAACAGCTTAGAAAAAAAATACTCGTACTCGATGGAGCAATGGGAACGATGCTTCAACAAGCGAATTTATCACCGGAGGATTTTGGTGGAGAAGAGCTTGAAGGATGTAATGAAAATCTGGTTTTAACAGCGCCGGAGGTCATCTATCAGGTCCATCTGGAATATTTAAAAGCCGGAGCTGATGTGATTGAAACGAATACCTTTGGTGCAACTCCCATCGTACTGGACGAATATGATATAGGCTATAAAGCATACGAAATCAATAAAGTAGCCGCTGAAATCGCTAAAAAAGCAGTAAAAGATGTCGCAACTTCCGAGTGGCCAAGGTTTGTTGCAGGATCACTGGGTCCCACTACCAAAACCTTATCTGTTACAGGAGGGGTAAGCTTCGAAGTGTTAGTAGACAACTATCGTGTTCAAGCAGAAGGTCTTCTCGATGGAGGAGTGGATGTACTGCTGCTTGAAACGAGCCAGGATGCGTTAAATGTAAAAGCAGCAAATCTTGGAATTCGAAGTGCTTTTGAATCCAGGGGGAAAGAAATCCCCATTTTGTTATCCGGGACCATTGAGCCAATGGGCACTACACTCGCCGGACAAACAATTGAGGCATTTTATTTATCACTTGAACATTTAAATCCTTTGGTCGTTGGTCTAAACTGCGCAACAGGACCTGAATTTATGCGAGACCATATCCGTTCCTTATCGAGTTTAGCTACTACCTATGTAAGCTGTTATCCGAATGCAGGACTTCCTGATGAAGAGGGAAATTACAATGAGACCGCAGATTCTCTCAGTATAAAGATGAAGGGTTTCGCCGAGAAAGGCTGGCTGAATCTTGTTGGAGGGTGCTGTGGAACGACACCGGAGCATATTCGTGCCCTTTCAGAAGTGGTGAAGGGATTACCTCCCCGTCAACCCAATGAGTCTCACCCTCATGCGGTGTCAGGAATTGAAGCGTTCGTCTATGAGGATGCAGACAGAAGACCGATTCTCGTCGGAGAACGGACGAATGTCATCGGTTCACGTAAATTTAAACGATTGATTGCAGAGAATAAGATAGAAGAAGCGTCAGAGATTGCAAGAGCACAGGTTAAAAATGGAGCTCAGGTGATCGATATATGCCTTGCAGATCCCGATCGTGAAGAAGTAGAAGATATGAATGTATTCATACAAGAAGTGGTAAAAAAAGTAAAAGTTCCTCTTGTCATTGATTCAACGGATGAGAAAGTGCTTGAGACCGCTTTAAAATATTCTCAAGGGAAAGTGATCATTAACTCGATTAATCTTGAAGACGGAGAAGAGCGGTTTGAGAAGATTACAAAGCTGATGAAGGAATACGGAGCGGCGGTTGTAGTAGGAACGATTGATGAAATAGGAATGGGAGTGTCAGTCGAGCGTAAAGTAGAGATTGCCATTCGTTCTCATAAACTGTTAACAGAGAAATATGGGATAGCTTCAGAAGACATCATCTTTGATCCTCTCGTTTTCCCAGTGGGAACGGGAGATCAGCAATACATTGGATCAGCCAATGCCACCGTTGAAGGGATAAGGCAGGTAAAGGAAGCCCTACCGGAATGCCCTCATATTTTAGGGGTTAGTAACGTTTCTTTTGGTCTGCCTCCTGTCGGAAGAGAAGTCCTAAATGCTGTGTATCTTTATCACTGTACGAAGGCTGGCCTTGATTATGCGATAGTCAATACGGAGAAATTAGAGCGATTTGCATCTATTCCTGAAGAAGAAATTCGAATGGCGGAGAAACTATTATTTGAGACGACTGATGAAACCTTGACTGAATTCACAGCATTTTACAGAGGGAAAAAGAAAGAAGTAAAGGTACCAGTCAACACTATGACTCTAGAAGAAAGACTGGCTCATTATGTGGTGGAAGGGACGAAGGAAGGACTGATTTCCGATTTAAATATCGCTTTGGAAAAATATGACGCTCCCCTTGAAATCATCAATGGTCCTCTTATGGATGGAATGAGTGAAGTCGGAAGGTTATTTAATGATAATCAGCTGATTGTAGCGGAGGTATTACAGAGTGCCGAAGTGATGAAAGCATCCGTTGCTCATTTGGAACCACATATGGAACAAACGGAAAGTTCATCTTCTAAAGGCAAAGTGATCCTAGCTACGGTTAAGGGGGATGTTCATGATATTGGTAAGAATCTCGTTGATATTATCCTCAGTAATAACGGATATAAAGTGATTGATTTAGGCATTAAAGTAACACCTCAGGAACTGATCGAAGTCATACGGAAAGAGAAGCCCGATATCATAGGTTTGTCCGGGCTCCTTGTGAAGTCTGCCCAACAAATGGTCATTACTGCTCAAGATTTAAAACAGTCTGATATTTCAGTTCCTCTTGTAGTAGGAGGTGCGGCCCTCACCCGAAAATTCACTACAAACAAAATTGGCCGGGAATACGATGGACTGGTGCTTTATGCGAAGGATGCAATGGATGGGCTTAGCATCATGAATGGGATTCAACATGAAGAAACAAGGCTGCAGTTGGAAGAAGAGAGTCGCGAAAAGTTAAGCAAGGTCGTTTCGACTGAAGATTCACCGAATCGAAATACATCTTCTGTTGCGGTGAAAGTACGTTCTACAGTTGCACAGGATGTAAAAGTTCATGTTCCTTCTGATTTAATTCCACACACCATAAAAGAATTTTCACTTGATCAAATTCATCCCTACATTAATCAGCAAATGCTTCTTGGGCATCATTTGGGGATTAAAGGGAAAATTTCAAGATTACTGGAAGAAGGGGACGAACGAACAGTCGGCCTTAAAGCAGTGACTGATGAATTGTTCCAGAAAGCAAAAAGGGAAGGGATGATTCAGGCATCTGCACGATATCAATTCTTCCCAGCTCAATCAGATGGTGATGATGTTGTTATTTATCACCCGGGGGATCCTCACACAGTAATCGAACGATTTCATTTTCCAAGACAAGCAGGAAATCAGCATTTGTGTTTAGCAGATTACTTACGGCCTGTAGAAAGTAGAGAAATGGATTATGTCGGTTTCTTTGCGGTAACGGCCGGTGTGAAAATTAGGCAGTGGGCAAGAGAGATGAAGGAAGAAGGCCGATTCCTGGAAAGTCACGCACTGCAGGCTCTTGCCTTGGAAACAGCAGAAGGGCTGGCTGAAAGAGTGCATGAGATGATGAGAAGCCGGTGGGGGTTTCCAGATCCCGTTGATTTCACGATGCAGGACCGGTTCCGGACTCATTATCAAGGACAGCGCTTTTCATTTGGGTATCCGGCGTGTCCCGAACTTGAAGATCAGAAGAAGCTGTTTAAGCTTATTCAACCTGAAAGAATCGGAATCCAATTAACAGAAGGATGTATGATGGAACCGGAAGCATCGGTAACAGCGATGGTCTTCGCTCATCCGGAAGCAAGATATTTTAATGTACTATAAATACCATACTAAAAAGGCAACTTCCCAAAGTGGAGTTGCCTTTTTGTTTTTGTGGCGATAAGTTTAGCAGTCTATTCTTATTATTCTTTTGGCAAGACCGACAGAGGTCCACTAATTCAAAATAAAAATGGAAATCTGGGTAATGAAAGAATTTATTGGTTAGGGGATGAAGGAAAATCTGCTTGTAGAGTAATAAAGGGGAAACACAGAGTCAAAAAGAGTGATCTTCTGTTTTAACACTTTGATTACTGAACTCGTTTTCGAGTATTTCCAGTATTCTTTCTTCTGAGAATCCTGTGATCATCGATAGATTGCGTAAACCGGGCTTGATTCCTATAGACACACAGAAATGATAAGCACTTTGGATAGCAAGTGTTTCAATACACTTTCTTGTCAGATTGTTTTTCATTCTCTCATCAGCTCCCAACTATTTTGACAAATGACTAAGTAGTAGGATTACGACATCATATTTAGATTTGCGGTTGGTTTCTAGTAGGAGATTCATATACACACCGAAATAGTATATCGAGACATACCTGCTGTCTATTTCTCAGTTAATACTCTCATTATACACTTTATATTGTGAATTGTAGAGTTGATTTTACAAAACAATGTAATATTTTTAGAATATACTTATAATTCCACCGGGTTTATATATATAATTTAAAGAGTGCAGTAAAAGGTATTACTTAGGGGGATCGCAATGAAATTTATAAGATTGAGCCTGATGTTGGTTTTGTTTCTTTCTGCGTGTACTGGAATGGGCGAAAATCTCCCACATCAAAAACTGGATTTGAGGGAAACATCTAAAGCGCTTCAAAAATCTATTTCAGATCATGGAAATGGAATCTTTCTGTATGATAATGGGACCGGAAGTACGCTTGTTGTGTTAAATGGAAGTGTAGTAGATCTAAATGCTAAAAAAGCTCCCTATTATGAAAACATTGATTTTGAAGTAAGAGAAAGCACATTATGGATTTCCTTTACTGAGCACTTTGAAATAAACTATTCGCAAAAAGAGGTGACTAATCAATTAATATATCGCATTAATAGAAATGAATTTAAAGAGAACTTTGATACGATTAAAGTGTTGAAAAATGATAAGGAAATTCCCATTACCAGTGTAATTAGCGGGGAATTTTAGGATGAGAAGTGAAAAGGATGAATATAGTTACAATACTAGAGCAAATGAATATGAGTGGTGTCCATTTAAGATGGATGTGTTGAGGGGACGGACCTGTCATGCTCTTAATTAAGAGTGTTTAAATGGAATTCTTGTATGAATGTGATATATAATGAAGAATGGTATAAGAAAAAGTCGAAAGTTGATGGATCGACTCAACCTGTAAGACAGAAATTAATGAAGATGTAACAAGAGAAAAGAGCCTGAATTACCTACTACTCATTGCGTCAGACAGGGAAGAAGAAATTGATATAAATATATTGGATATCATAGGAGGAATTCTACATGCATAGGAATCAGGAACTACATACATTTTTATTAAGTAAAGCTCGTCAATTAACGGAAGATTGGTATAGCTCCCTTGATAAAAGCACTTCAAACGGTGTTTATTCTTCCTCAGATCCCAATGTGATAAAAACGTTAAAAAATCAAAACTTTATGTTTCACGGCATTCTTTGTAATGTTTTTGCTGAGGATAAAGAAACGTTTAACAAGAAGATCGATGAATGGGTCTTGACCATTGCGGAGGATAAGGAACATTTAGAAACCCCAAATCACTATATTCTTAGAGAATTCACGAGGGTTAGACATCAATACTTGGAATTCTTGAAAGAATATGCAGAAACTCATATGGAAGAAAACATCTTTGAACAATTTAGCCTTTGGAATCAAGTCATTATTGAAGCATTTGACCGGGTTATGTTGCGTTTTGTTGAGCTGCAAACGGAAGTGGTGGAGCAGCAGATCCAATCCCAGCAGGAAGTCATCAATGAATTAAGTTCACCTGTCATATCCTTGAACGGACATACAGCGCTTTTACCCCTTGTAGGTAATATCGATCCTACACGTGCGGAATTAATATTAGAGAATGCTTTGGAACAATGTGTTAATAAGGAAGTTTCTCAATTGTTCATCGACTTATCAGGAGTTGTACTGATTGATACGATGGTAGCCCATCAAATCTTTCAGCTGATTGATGCACTTCAGTTGATCGGAGTTAAGCCGATTTTATCTGGGTTACGCCCTGAAATCGCACAGACAGCTGTCCAGCTGGGATTGAATTTTGACAACCTGACAATTACTTCTACCTTGTCACAAGCCCTGACTATTAAAAATAATGAAGTCGAATATTGAGCATAAAAAACATTCGTACATGGTGTATGGATGTTTTTTTTGTAGGGGTATTGGAGAGTGTAGAAAAAAGAAAAAACACTTCGAAGTAAAGTATCTTGAATTAAAGGTAATTTTCGTGTATGATATAGATAGAAATTAAGCAAGATTATTACTAAGGAGTGAATCGATTATGAACTTAAAACCACTTAAAGGGCAGCATCACGTTTCTGCCATTACAGCGAATGCTAAGAAAAATTATGAATTCTATACAAAAACACTAGGGCTTCGACTCGTAAAAAAATCCATCAACCAGGACGATACATCTGTTTACCATCTTTTCTATGCAGATGAAAGAGGAAATCCAGGGACGGACCTTACATTCTTCGAAATTCCACAGGCGGGGAATACGTATAAAGGGACGAACAGTATCTCATTAACGGCACTGAGAGTGAACACGGATGAGTCTTTAGCTTATTGGAAGAATCGCTTTGAAGAGATGGGTGTTGAGCATGACGAAATTTCTCACCATAGTGGGCGGGCAACACTAAGCTTCCGTGATTTTGAAGGTCAGCGCCTCATGCTTGTGTCAGATGAAAAGAACGAAGGAGTTCCAGGTGGGAAGCCATGGGATAAGAGCCCGGTACCCGTGGAGCATGGGATTGTTGGCCTGGGTCCGATTACGCTGACGGTTGCTCGTGGGGAAAACACGGCAATGGTACTGAAAGACGTATTAGGTTTTACAGAAACAAGGGCTTTTCCTTCATATGTAGATGGGCAACCGGATATTCGCGTATTTGAAACAGGGGAAGGCGGTACTGGTGGAGAGGTATATCTTGAAGAGAGAAATGATCTTCCACAGGAAAGACCGGGAAGAGGAAGTGTTCACCATGTAGCCTTCCGTGTGGAAGATGAAGATGAATTACGTAAATGGGTTGATTGGGTCACACAGAATCGCTTGCCGAACTCAGGTTTTGTTGAACGATACTATTTCCGTTCACTCTACTTCCGTGAACCAAATGGTATTCTTTTCGAACTGGCTACTGACGGACCAGGCTTCGAGACCGATGAAGATTTTGATACTTTAGGTGAAAATCTATCACTTCCACCATATTTTGAAGCGCAAAGAAATTCCATAGAAGCGAAGTTAAAACCCTTGGATACAAAAGAATAAAGGAGGAAGTCAGCTTGAAACATATATTTAAACAAGGAAGTAAAGACTTACCCACACTTCTTCTCCTTCATGGTACAGGTGGAGATGAGCGTGACCTATTACCGCTGGCTGAAATGATTGAGCCCGATGCTTCTGTATTAAGCGTAAAAGGAAATGTGGATGAAAATGGAATGGCCCGCTTTTTTGCACGCTTACGGGAAGGTGTTTTTGATGAAGAGGATTTAGTCTTTCGAACCCAGGAATTGAATGAATTCATTGATAAGAGTGCTAAAAACTACGGGTTCGATCGTCAAAATATTGTTGCGCTGGGATACTCCAATGGAGCGAATATCGCGGCAAGTTTAATGTATCATTACAAGGATGCATTAAAAGGTGGAATCCTGTTTCATGCTATGGTTCCTAGACGAAATGTCAAACTTCCAGACTTAAGTGACGCCCTTGTATTCATTGGTGCAGGAAAGCGAGATCCACTTATCCCCATGCAAGAAACAATGGAACTCGTTAAGAATCTTCAAGATGCCCGAACACAGGTAAGAGAGTTCTGGACAGAAGGTGGACATGAGCTACGTCGTGAGGAAGTAGATGAAGCTAAAAGATGGTTTGAAGAAAACTTTAAATAATTTTCAGAATCCGGAAGGGGAGAGTCTTCCGGATTTTTTTAATGATCAATTGTATTCTACTCTTTCATAGGCAGTCAACACTCGTAGCATTCCAAGGGTCAATATACCCTTCCATTCTTTTTGGGCAATCGGCCAGGTATCGTCATATTGACCGAACCAGGACCAATTCGGCTGCCAATAACCTTTCTGTTGTTGATTTTCAATTTCGACATTCAATTGCATATGTACCTCCTCTTTTAAGGCTTCATAAAACGGGGAAGCGGGATGACTGGCTATCTGCAATGGTTTTGCTACATATTCATTCCAGCGTGATGGATCGGTACAAACCGTCTTTCGTACGGAAGAAGAAAGTATCTTATAAAGAATGGATTCCGTTTCCCCTTTCACCTCAGAAAGGAGTCGATCATAACAGAGAAAGTCATGCATCTCTATTGGGTGTGATAGATTCTTTAACTCTGCGACCGCTCTCTCAGTCCATTCTTTTAAACGAGGGTGCTCTGGACTAAATAAATGAAAATAACCTACTATTTCAGCATTAGGGTTAGCCCAAGTCGTTTGAACCCCGCTATGGCCCTTTTCAGGATCAAAATGCCACCATGGTGCATGGGGAACCCAATTAACCTCTTCAGAAACAGCATGCCAGCCGCTGATCTCCTCATCGTATGTGTCTTGAAGGTAGCTCATCGCTTTTTGAACGATAGGGTGTTCGGATGAAAGCTTCAAATCCTTTGCATGCTGTAACCCAACGGTTGTTGCCATTGGAGATGAACGGTCCAATCGAAAATCAGGCTCTATACTGTGGCCGAATCCTCCGTCCGTATTTTGGAAATGTGCTAGTTCTTTGATTGCTTCCTCTTTAGTTCCTTCTTCATAGAAAAAGGTAAATAGCTTTTGTTCAAGTGGTCTCGCGTGGGTTTTAATATAGATAGCTGCTGAATTCCACTGTTGTATTGTCAGTTTCATAAGAGACGCTCCTTTATCGTGACTTAGATTGAATGATCATTATCGCTACCTTAATACTTTATCTATTGGGTGAGAGAATCCCTTCTTTTTAGATGATTTGTTGGATTATAAAGGAACGTCCCCTGGTATTTTTAGAATTTTCAAGAAACATGAGAAGGATAGAAACTTCTATTATTCTAATGAAAATCGATGCCTGATTTTCGGCGGCATCGTTTTTTTATTGGGGTTATAATAAAGTAAGAATGAAACAGTGGAGGAATGAGGATGATTTCAGCCGAACTACAAAGGGAGTATTATCAAGCGTTAGTGGAAAGAAGATCGGAATACGAAGGGGTTTTTTATGTAGGGGTTAAAACGACAGGTGTGTTTTGTCGCCCGACTTGTCCGGCTAGAAAGCCTAAATTTGAGAACTGTGAATTCTATGGAACAGCTCAACAAGCCCTTCTGGCATCGTTTCGACCCTGTAAAAGATGTCAGCCCTTATCGCACCCCAATAGTATCTCAGATGTTGTAAAGATGCTGGTAGAGGCTGTGGAAGAAAATCCAGAAAAACGTTGGAAGAATAAGGATTTTCAGGAGCTATCCATAGATGCATCTACTGCACGGCGTCATTTTAAGAGGCGGTTCGGTATGACCTTTGTAGAATATGCCAGAGCCCGAAGGATGGGGATTGCCATGAAGCACATCCGATCAGGGTCGATGGTGATGGATGCTCAACTTTCAACGGGATATGAATCAAGCAGCGGATTCAGAGATGCTTTTTCAAGAATTATGGGAACGGCACCAGCTTTGTCTCATCAACAACACATACTTAAAGCAGCTTGGATTGATACGAAACTTGGACCGATGATTGGAATTTCAGACGAAGAGGCTTTATACCTGCTGGAGTTTGTTGATCGTCGGGGTCTGGAGAAAGAAGTGGAGAGACTGAGGGAGAAAACAAAGGCAGCAATCGTCCCCGGTTCTACAGAGCCACTAAAATTCATCGAAAAGGAATTGAACGCCTATTTTGAGGGCACTTTATCAAGTTTCCAAACTAATTTAAAAATCATCGGAACTCCTTTCCAACAAAAAGTTTGGAGAGAATTGCAAAGGATACCCTATGGACAAACCAGATCCTACACTGAGATTGCTGAAAATATTTCCAATCCAGCAGCTGTTCGAGCAGTCGCAAGGGCCAATGGGTGTAATCAGCTTGCCATCATCATTCCTTGTCATCGGGTGATAAGAGCGAATGGAGATCTTGCCGGCTATGCAGGTGGTCTTAACAGGAAGAAATGGTTGATTGAACATGAAAGCAAGATGAATGAAGGAATCATTCCCGACTGAAATTATAGATGAGGAAACCAATCTCATTTCTTTGTTGCAGAAGAAGTGTATTGCTACTAGACTATGAAATAGAGTCCTTTACAGAATCGGGAGCAATGTACAAATGAATGTAGTAAGAAAGGGTACTATTTTAGGTATAGCAGCAAGCATACAAGGATTGGCCATGGCTATGTTTTTGTTTCCACATTTCATCCCTTCAGGTGGGGCTGCAAGTGTAAGTGTGCTATTAAACTATTTGCTGCATGTCCCATTTGCCATTACGCTATGGGTGTTGAATGCTGCTCTTTTACTAGCTGCGGTTAAATGGTTAGGAAAAGAGAATGCACTTTGGACCATGTATTGTGTGACAGTCACGTCGTTTGTAGTTAATTTCTTAAATTCTTATCTAATCGGGACGGTCTCAATTGTTTTCGTAGATTTATTGATTGGCAGCATCCTTTTCGGAATCGGGATAGGGATCCTGTTCAGAATGGGAGCATCCTCTGGTGGGATGGACATTTTAGCACTTATTATTTCAAAGCTGAAAGGGTACACCCCAGGGAAGACTTTATTCGTCATTAATGGCAGTGTGCTACTATTAACAGGAATCGTAGTAGATTTAAAAATCATTCTTTTTGCCTTAGTCTGCCAATTCATAGGAACAAGAATCCTGGATATCATTTGTCAACTGGAATACAAACGAAGCCTCAACCGCCTCGGAAATCAGTAAACAGAAGGTCCGACCCTATTTTGAGGGACGGACCTTCTGTTTATGATATATCTTTGATGATAGATTTGACTGTATGTTCTGGTGAGTTTTCGAAAAGTGAGATATATTGAAAAAGTTTGTTTTTGGGAAGCAGATGTTTTCGAATTTCTTTAGCCGTTTTTCCCTCCAGGTGTGCTTTCATAACGGCTTCTTGAAGGTTCTGAAGATAGGCTAGTTTCTTCTCTAAAAGCTTTCTTCCTTGCTTCAAGTATCCTTGATGTGAACAATACACTTCTTGAAAGGAATACTGCAGGGTTCTGTCAATTGATCGAATGAGCTCTGGTACAGATTCAAATGAAAAATTAGATGTAGGAGAATGGAATAAGTATAAATCCCCTGAAAAGCAAATGCCCTTTTCCTCATCTATGAGAACGATGTGATCATCAGCGTGCCCCGGTGTATGAACAATTTGAAACGAATGCCCGTCCGTTTTAAATACGTCTTCTTCAAGGGGAAGCGGGTGAAATGCCTGGCGGTTATGCCAGAACATAGCTCTGTAAAAAGGCAGTTTAGTGCTGTGAGAGCACTTTTGTACCCCTAACGGATGAATCCATTGAGGAATGGAGTAAAACCTTTCGATCCATGAACTGTTACCCGTGTGATCCTCATGATGATGAGTATGAATCACTTGTTGGATAGGAAGCTCTTTTACAATTTTCCGCACTTCGTTTTTCATACTGTAAGGTCCTGTATCAATAAGGATATCGTCGACTCGAAAAATGTAAACCGGCATCCTCTGACCCATCGTTTGAACGTTTAGTTTAAATGATTGTATCAATTTAGTTACCCCTTATGATTTAGTGTTATAGTACATAGTTCGAATGAAAGTTGAAAAATCCTGCATGAATTCTTATTTTTGAGGGGAATATCCATAACCAAGGTATCTAATTGGTTGAACATGGTATAATTTACTATAATTGGTGTATCAAACGCTTTTAAAGGGGTTTTTAATGTATGACAGGGAAACGGAAGTCTTTGCTCTTAATCCTAACCATCTTGATGGTGATCACCATCATACTGCTCGATAAAATGGGTTTAAAAAAAACGATTGAGTCTTGTGAGAACCATGGCAGTGTTGTAGAGGTGGAAGAAGGAATCCTGTCATGGAATGTATCATGTAAAAAAAAGTAATATTGGTGTTGAATTTAAAATTTGGTTAAATATGTGAAAAAATTCACAAAACTGCACTGGAAATATTGGTGATGGGGTGTGATTTTGGAGCCCCTAGCAGTAAATACGAGGGACGGACCTCAGTAACATCTATTCCTGACAGACTTATAATGGTAAACTAGAGAAAAGAGTAGATAAATTACATGGGGGGAAATGCCTTGCAGAAGTGTAATGTATGCAAGAATCAGTTTCAATGGAAAGAGTTATTATTCTCCATTTGGAGGTCTTATAAACCTATTGTATGCAGTGAATGTGGTAAAAAACATACGATTAATTTCACCTCGAAATTTATTGTTTCTTTTCTCATCATTGTTCCAGCGGTTGTATTCGGATTAATGATTGCACCCGAACAGGGTTTATCAAAGCCGCTCACGTTTGGTGTAATCGTATTATTGGCTATGGTTATTTCACTATTTCTTCCGTTATTTGTGAAATATGAATATAAGAACAGATAAGAAAGAGAGCTGCCGATCACAGGCAGCTCTTTTCATTTACCATAAATCACCCAGAATAATTTACAAGATTAGGAAAACACTAAGAGAAAAAGAAAAGGAGTCGAAAGATGGAGGACAAAGACATAAGATTGACTACCGCAGAAATTTCCGCTTTGTGGACGACATATATTAAGTGCTCGGCGCTAAATTGCTTTTACACCCATTTCCTTACATACTTGAAAGACGAAGGAATCAAATTCATCATCGAAGAAAGTCTACAGACAAACGTAGAGATAATGAGTAAGATTAAGACTCTCTTTATGTCTGAAGGATTTCCTGTACCAAATGGCTTCACTGACAGGGACATAGATACAACCGCACCACCCTTATATACTGATTTATTCGCTCTTAGTTTTGTTTACCGCGGAGGTCAGGTCACGAGCGGTCATTACACTACTATAGTGGGGGCCGTTGCCCGTAAAGATGTATATGACCTTTTTGAAAAAGTGCTGACGAAATCATTATCACTATATAAACAATCATTGCAATTAATGTTGGAAAAAGGGATCTATGATCGTCCACCAAAAATGAATTATCCCCATTCTATAGAATACATTTCAGAGCAGCCGACTTTGTTGGAGAGCTGGTTAGGTGAAACAAGGCCACTTAATGCATTGGAATTGAGTGAATTATTCTTTGTAATTGAGAGGAATTGCATTGGAATTATTTTATTGAAAGGATTTATACAAGTTTCTAAAGATATCGAAGTGAAGAATTATCTAAAAAAAGGAAAAAAATTAAGTGAAAAGCAGATTACCACTTTTAATAATGTGCTGGTAAAAGATGATTCATTTCCCACTTATCCGGTATCCATGGAGGTAACAGATTCAAATGTGGCCCCATTTTCAGAGAAATTGATGCTTTTTTTTATCTCGTCTTCAAACTCAGTGGGGCTGTCAACACTTTGTCACGCCATCACGATGTCTACAAGGAAGGATTTAGCCGTTCATTATACACTTTTTGTGACAGAAATCATGAAATATGGTGCAGATGGCCTTAAGCTGTTAGTTGAACGTGGATGGTTGGAGCAGCCACCACAGCAGAAGAGTCGTGAGGACTTGAAGGAATGAAATCTGATTGGGAGGTATGTGGATATGGTTTCGAAGCTTCTTTTTATTTTTCTAATTGGAATGATTACGCTGCTGAACATCGATTTAATAAAAAATCGGGTTAAAAATGCAGTAAGGTATAAGTTCGCTGGCGTGGTATCGGCATTTTATTTAGTGCGGTAGTATGACATATGTATGTTAATGTATCCAACCCTTCAATTTAGGTTTGGATCTTTTATTTTCTTGTGAGTGAATTTGTTCATAAGTTACACTGTTAATAAGGAAAACGTGTGCAATGTAAAATCCAAATGGAAAGTGAGAGATAAAATGTCCATTACATATAAATATTTTCAAGGTGAAAACGATTTAGCTCTTCAATATGATTTCTGGAGAAAAATAACCTCTACACTTCCCTTTGCCTGGAAGCCGACTATGTCCCCATTAATGTTTAAAGAACAAAACGAATTTGACCCGAGGTCACGTTGCTTTGCCTATGATGGTGATGATCTTGTTGGATACATGAGCTTTACAGGGAGAGGTGATTTTGTCTCTCTTGGTTACCCTTGGGTCTTATCAGGGTATGAAGGGATTCAGGATGAATTATTTGAGCGGGTGTACGGTTTTGCTGTAAGCGATGAGTACGGAGGTAAGATATTGGCTCAACGTTTTCGTGAACAGTGGGAGAATCAGATTCTTTATTTTGAAAAAATGGGATTTGAAATCACGAATGAATCCGAATTAATTGGCAGATATCTAACGAATGTAGGAAGTAAAGAAGATATTGAGTTCTCATGGGAGATCTCCAATGAGTTTATATTTGAAGATTGGCGTTCCATTATGGAGGAAAATGATGAAGTGAATGAAGCCCAAATCAAAATGATGGAAGAATACTATTCTTCCGTTGATTTTGACTTTTCCATTGCGTTTTTTAACGAGGAACAAATGATTGGCGTCATGGGAATAACATTACGTGATGATACAAAGTATAGTGAAGTATTGTCATTTGGAATTTTACAAGAATTCAAGACTCATAAGGGTAAAATGATTAATGTGTTAATGAACGAGGCAAGGTCAATGGGAGCCATAACGATTACATTTCATTCTTCAGATATTCCTGAAAAGGACATCCAAAAGGAATTGGGTTTAAGTGAGCTTACGAAAGATATCATGATGGTAAAGGAGGTATAAGCTCTTGTTACAAGTCTGAAAACCATGATGATAGCAGTGCGGAAAATGTAAGGGATTTCTAAAATTGGCAGGCAGTCTCCCATTCATCACAAAATGTTCGGAATTTCTTCAGCTATTATATGACAAAGCAACTTCAGATAGTATAGAATAATAGATAATTAAGGTAAGGCTTCAAGAGCATAGAGTGCATCATGCAATTGTTTTGAAAATCGATTTTTACATTAATGATAGTTAATAGAAGTAAAACGACTCTCAAATAATTGGCCTGATTCATTTCATTCTTTTGGTAGGTTGTGCTGTTTTAAGGAGAGAATTGATGCTAGAATACAACGTTCATCAAGGAGTCGGCAAAGAGTATGTGGTGTTTCTCCATGGAATCGGTGGAAACTCAAGAATTTTCGGCAAGCAGCTCGATATATTCAAGAAATCTTATAATGTAATAACGATTCATTTGCCCGGGCATGGAGAGTCCCCAAATATAGAATCATATAATAAAAAATTCACCATTGATCTAAATATACGTGAAGTTCTTAAGGTACTTGATCACCTTAATGTGGAACGGGCTCATTTTATCGGCATTTCTCTTGGCTCGGTTCTCATACACGCTTTGCTTCAAACTGCTCCAAATCGCGTGAAAAGTGCAGTTTTAGGAGGGTGTATTACCAGGTTTAATTTACTATCCAATACACTTCTTAAAATTGGTGATACAGTAAAAAATATGATTCCATTTATGTGGTTATATAAAATTTTTGCCTATATTATGATGCCTAAAAGCAATCACAGAGTTTCACGAAAGTTATTCATCCGTGAAGCAAAGAAAATGAACCGTAATGATTTTCTCGGGTGGTATCGCCTTACCCCTTATGTGAAATCAACATACACTTCTGTACAAGAAAAGGCTTCTCATATTCCCAAGCTTTACATATCCGGGAAAGAAGATCACCTATTCGTAAAGTCTCTCGATCAGGATACAAAAGGAGACCCCTCTGCTACGAAAGTGTTCATTGAAGATTGCGGACATGTTTGTAATGTAGAAAAGCCAAGGGAATTTAATCGACTGGCACTTGATTTTATTTATAAGAACCAGGGTGTGCCATTACGCAAGGTTCAATAAAAAACAGATGTTTCCCATTTCCTTATCGAGATGGGAGCTTTTTTTGTGAATGCATGATATTCACAGACTAGATTACGATATTAAAGGTTTACATAATAATATATTCAATCCTACAGAAAAGGGAGTGGAAATATGGGAGATTCTTTGGATGATAGCTATTTAGATAATGTTGAACGTGTGAACGAGCTTACGTGCATGAACATTTACCAATGTGGGAGGGAAGAACGCTACGACCGAATAACCCGGCTCGTGAAAGAAGTATTCCAGGTTGATGTGTGCCAGATCAATCTAATGACGGATAAAGAACAGTTGTTTAAATCTTCTGTGGGGATAGGGTTACCAGGGGAATCGGATGCGGTAAGTCGATCGCCGGTACGCGAGTCATTATGTCAGTATGTCATTGTAGATAAAGATTATTTTGTAGTCGAGGACACTTTAAAGCATGTTGAATCACCAACGTACCATTATGGAGAAAAGTATGGAATACGATTCTATGCGGGCGTCGGATTAAAAGTGAAATCAGGACATGTGATTGGGACACTCTGCATTGTCGGACACGCTCCAAGAACTTTTTCTTGTAAAGAATTGGATCTCCTTAGAAGCTTCGGGAAGTGGGTAACAACCGAAATAGAGCTTCAAGAAGAAATGACGTTAAAAGAAAGTCGGGAAACCTATTTAAAGAAGTTGTATTCCATTTTCACTTCAACTCAATCATTAGAAGAGAAGCAGCAACAATTGCTTGATACCTTTTCGCGTCTATTAAAAACCCGTTTACTAGGCATGTTCTATAGGAAGAAAAATCAGTTTCTTCCTATAGCCGGTGAAGAAGACCTTTCATCGTTCTTGAATCAGGAACTTCAAAGGGAAATACATACCTATTTAACGGTTTCCAGTCGTAAAGGGACCCTTGAGATTAATGACACTCAAGTTCATCTTCTGCCAATAGTCGATAATGGGGTATCAAAAGGATGTTTCTTCTTCATTGATGATTCATGTGAAGAAGATTCCTTGCTTCACCAACACTTGAAACTGAACGAAGATTTATTAAATTTGGGTAGCGAGTGGATGAACACAGAGTATATCCGGATGGAATCACATCTTGAAATTCAGAAGCTACTAAGAACCGACGAGCTAACTCAATTAAAAAATAGAAAAGCGTTAAATGAGGACCTAAAAGACTTGTACACAAAGACGATAGACTACGCATTGTTGTTCCTGGATATCGATCACTTTAAAGGGATCAATGACACCTATGGTCACTCAGTTGGTGATTATGTGTTAAAGGAGATAGGTAAACGTTTAACCTCATTGAAACAAGAATATCCTGTTGCATGCTACCGGATCTCAGGAGATGAATTTGTGCTTCTAATAAAAAATGAAAATGCAAATACGGTTAAAATGTTGGCTGAAACAGTATTAGGGGCTTTTTCGGTACCTGTTGTATTTGATGGCGCAAACGAACTGATAGTGGGAGTGAGCATTGGCGTGAGTGTCTCCTCTGGTAATGAAGTGGATGACTTTAAGTCTACGATTCAGCGTGCAGACCGGAATATGTATGATTCAAAGCGAAGTGGCGGAAATCGAATTACAATGGAATAAGAGTTATAGAATGGAGAAATCTCTGTTAAGGAATCTGATGGATTCTTAACAGGGATTTTTTTGTTCTGTGGTTTAGGATTTAGAGAAAGGGAATATGGAGAAAGGAATGTTTAGGTTGAGTTAAGGGCAATGATTGGGAGGTATCTTTGGGGAGGTCCGTCCCTTAAAGGAATTGATGAACCATTAAGAGAATATAGTATAGATTGGTGTTCGAAGGGGAGTTGTGGATTTGGTGAAGGAGTTTATGAATTTTAGGTATGAGGAGTATCCTTTTGAGTTGTTTTCGGTATCTCATGTGATAGCAGTGATCATTTCGTTTGGATGTATGATCGGTTTGTATGTGTTTAGAGATCGACTAAGCGGCAGTGGTAAGGGTGTGTTGAAATGGCTTCTCGTGGTGCTGCTGGTTTTGAGTGAAGCATTATTTCAGGTTTGGTACTTTATCAATGATCAATGGGATGTAGCCATTAATTTGCCGTTTCAATTATGTTCCATCTCATTGTATCTGTGCACGGTCATGCTTATTACGAAAAACTATAGGATCTTTGAAATCAGTTTTTTTGCCAGTATGACAGGTGCCTTTATTGCCATCGTGACACCTGAGTTGTTTTTTGGTTTTCCCCATTTTCGTTATTTTCAGTTTTTCTTAGCACATTTGGCGATTGTAATATCCTGTTTGTACATGGTATGGATCGAAGGCTTCACATTGACGTTCCGGTCTATGGTGAGGGCATTCATTGCTTTAAATCTGATTGCGGTCATCGTGTTCATGGTGAACAGATTGGTAGGAGCAAATTATATGTTTCTTTCTCATAAACCTTATAATGCAAGTCCCATAGACTATTTAGGCGAGTATCCGTACTACCTCCTGGCTCTTGAAGGTGTCGCCCTTATATTATTCAGCCTTCTTTATATACCTTTTTATTTCATTAAAAATAGGAAAAGTGGAGGAAATATAAATACATGAAACTTTCCTGGGTCTCAATCCGTCTATTAACATATAAGAAAAGTCAGGTGCAGGAATGATGAGTAATAGTATAATCATAAGTAGTATCATTTTGGTTTCTTACGGTCTGGGAAGTATAACAGGTGCTTATTATATAGTGAGAATGTTTACCGGTGAAGATATTCGTAAACTGGGAAGCGGGAATGTCGGAGCAACGAATGCAGGTCGAGCTATAGGGAAAAAAGGTTTTCTTCTGACGCTGCTGATAGATGCCGGGAAAGTGATTCTTGCATTAGTGATCACGGCACAATTGGCTGAAGGTGAGAATTACTACGTACTCAGTTCTATATTTGTCATGATCGGACATCTCTTTCCAATCCAGCTTGGACTACATGGTGGAAAGGGAGTAGTTGCTTATTTAGCATCTGCATTATTTCTTAATCCCCTTACCATTGGGATTTTCGCCATCACTATGGGAATCTCATATATGATTTTGAGAAAATACACCATTGCCGGTTTTCTTTCAATGGCAACCATTCCGATTACGGCATATGTGATTGAGGATTCATTCACCATTTTTATCGGATTATTGTCACTTTTTGTGATGGTACTGTTGGTCCATAAACGATAGCTTAAGCAATCTGCGGATACATAGGAGGTACGAGAATGGAGAACCTTTCTCTTCAATATAAAATTGCAAGTGAATCATATGAGTTTCAACAAATCTATACATTGAATTATCAGACCTTTGTAGAAGAAATACCTCAGCACGAAGGAAATCCAGAACGCAAACTGATTGATAAGTTTCACGATGAAAATACATATGTTATTGCTAAAGATGAAAGTGAAGTCGTTGGCATGATAGCGGTTCGTGCCAAGCGTCCCTTCTCTTTGGATTTAAAACTGAAAAACCTTAATGAATATTTACCGGCTGGTGCCGTTCCTTGTGAAATTCGCTTATTATCTGTAAAAGAAGCATACAGAAGTACGAGGGTTTTTTATCAATTATGTGAGCGTTTAGTATCTTATTGTTTGGAGAAAGGATATACGATGGCTCTCATTTCAGGAACCGTTCGTCAGCTAAAGCTATATAAACGAATCGGTTTTCAGCCATTTGCCGATCTCGTGGGGGAGGAAGGGGCCAAATTTCAGCCAATGTATTTAACCCGTGAGAGCTTCGAAAATTCCACGAAAGCCTTTCAGCGATTAATGATTCGCAAAACAGAAAGTTCAGTTCCCCTTTCATTCCTTCCAGGACCGGTTCCACGTCATGAAAAGGTAGAAAAAGCTTTCAAAGGAGATGCCGTTTCTCATAGAAGCAGCTCGTTTATTCTTGAAATGGGAGAAGTTAGAAGATCATTATGCGAGATGACAAACTCAAACTATGCAGAAGTTGCAGTGGGAACGGGCACCCTATCTAATGACATGGTTGCAGCTCAGCTGAAATGTCTGTCAGGTAGCGGCCTGATTCTCGCAAACGGAGAATTTGGGTACCGGTTGATTGATCATGCAAACAGGTTTGATTTACATTATTATAGGCTAGAAAAAGATTGGAATGAAGCTATTTCATTAGGCGAAGTGGAAAGTTTACTCCAGGAAAATCAGAACATAAAATGGCTATGGACGGTTCATTGTGAAACGTCGACAGGCTACTTGTATGACCTGAACGGGCTACTTTGTCTGTGTAAAAGGTATGGGGTGGAGCTATGCGTCGATGCCTGTAGTTCGGTTGGGACCATTCCAGTGGACTTTAAGGAAGTGTACTTTGCCACAACGGTCAGTGGGAAGGGATTAGGCTCTTATCCCGGCCTCGCCATTGTATTTCATCGAGAAAAAATACAGCCCAGTCCGTCAATTCCAAGGTACCTGGATATGGGAATGTACGAGGTCAATGGAAGCATCCCGTATACCCACTCATCAAATCTGGTAATGGCCCTAAAGGAGGCACTGCATTTTATTGAATATGAAGTTCATGAAAAAATAGCTCTGAGAGTAAGATATCTGTTAACTCAAGGAGGATTTCATATACTAGGGAATGAAAACTATTCTCCAGGAGTGATTACAATGGCATTGGAGAGGGAACAGTGTAGTAGACAGTTTGGTGATGTTTGTAAAGATAAAGGTATTTTATTAAGCTACGAAAGTGATTATTTAGTAAAGAGGAATTGGGTGCAGGTAGCACTTATGGGAAGACAAAACGAACGAAAGGTTTTGGAAGCAATGAAAATACTCAACAGAGAATATCAAAGCAATGTCGATTCAAGGGTTGTGAAATGAGTAAGATATCCCGTTTTATCTCTCGCTTCAAGACATACAAATTGATTGGGTTTGCACTCGTAACCTTATGGTTAAAGACCGTGTTGGTTTCTTTTATTGGATTTAATTTACGTATCGAATCCTTTTTGGACTTATTACTCATCATATTCAATCCTCTTGGTTCGTTAATGCTATTAATTGGATTCAGTTTTTACTTCTCTAAGAAGATAAAACCTGCTGTTGTCGTCCTAGTTATGGGGATTGCAACCGGGCTTTTATACGGTGATCTATTATATTTTCGATTTTACTCTGATTTTGTTACTGTTCCGATTTTATTTCAGTTTAAAAATGTAGGGGGGATTGGACCAAGTACCTTTGAACTAATGAGTCCCTGGGATCTCCTCTTAATTGTAGATTTCCTTCTTATCGGGTGGTTATTAAAGAGAAAGTGGACGGCTACCTCTTCCATTGAGGTTTCAAGGAGGTGGAAGCTTTCATATATCGGGTTGAGTCTATTGTTACTGCTCGTTACAGTAGGATTAGGGCTGGTGAAATCACCATATTTATTTGCTGAATCATATGACAGAGAGCAAATGGTCAAATCAGTGGGTCCATACAATTATCACCTATTTGATATCGGGGTCGAATCTACGGTACCTTTCACCAAGATGCTTGCCAGTAAATCAGACACGGAAGCATCCATTAAATATACACAATCCAAGAAACATAACAACTCAGATTTGTTCGGTGTTGCCGACGGAAAAAATGTTGTATTGATCAGTATGGAATCCACCCAAAATTTTGTCATCAACCAAAAAGTCGGCGGAGAAGAAATCACACCTTTTTTAAATTCTTTAATCAAGGATAGTTTTTATTTTAATCAAATTTATGATCAGACAGCTCAAGGGAAAACCTCAGATTCTGAATTCATGATCGATACAGGGTTATATCCACTGGCAAGCGGTTCAGCATTTGTTCGCAAACCGGATAACCATTATAAAAGCATGCCCCATATTTTGAAAAAGAAAGAAGATTATTATGCGGCCGTTTTCCATGGAAATGATCGTACTTTTTGGAATCGTGAAATAATGTACAAATCGTTAGGCTACGATCGGTATTTTTCGAAGAGAGACTTCAATGTAACGGAAGAAAACTCTGTTAACTACGGATTAAAGGATATCCCGTTTTTCCAACAATCCATTTCTTATCTTGAGAAATTACCCCAACCGTTTTACACACGTTTCATTACGCTAACCAATCACTTTCCATTTTTATTAGAAGAAGAGGATAAACTTATACCAGAGGCTTCAACAAAAGAAGATGTTGTGAACCGTTACGTAACAACCGTACGTTATGAGGATGAAGCGATTAAATCATTGTTTGACAGGCTTAAGAAAAATGGAATGTACGAAAATACTATTTTTGTACTATATGGAGACCATTATGGGATCTCAGAAAAATATGAAAATGGAGTTTTTGAGCTTTTAGGGCAGGAAGACACTCCGGTGAATCATGTGAAACTTCAACAAGTTCCACTCATTATCCATGTGCCTGGTGAAGATGGAAAAACGATCAAATCGATAGGAGGAGAAATTGATATTCGTCCAACCATTCTCCATTTATTGGGGATTAAAACGACGGATAATCTTTCATTTGGACATAATCTGTTCACTCGAAAAGAAGACCATCCAGTCATTTTCAGGGATGGTGACTTTGTAACTGAAAAGTACGTCTTTAAAGACAATGTTTGCTATGATAAGAGCAGTGAAGCATCAACTTCTGAATCATTATGTGAGCCGTTTAAAGAAACTGTAAGAAAAGAGTTAGGCATGTCTGATGATATTATATATGGAGATTTGCTGAGGTTTTTAGATTAGACAAAGAAAACCCGGCTCTGCAGTAGAGTCGGGTTTAGTGTTGCATATATAATTTTCTATAATATTATTATGTAAACTTTAGTCATTCCTTGTTCGTTCCCTATTCCCTAAAAGACTTAATCTGTCTGAATTTATTTCGTAGAATCTTCCATTAAAGCCAATCACTCCTACTCTAAATATGCGGTTTGGGTCATTTAGGCTTATGTAGTGTCTATTTATTCGTAATGTAAATAATCCAGAAGTATAGGCTCCATCACCGTTTGCTAGCTTAATCCTCTCTGTAATGTTCCCCTCGCCACTATCCATTTCAATGATAGAGCAGTCTTCATTGCAGTCAATATTATATTCCTCTTGCAGCCAAAGGGTAAAATCTTTTTCTGTGGGCTTATTGAGAATGGTTATGATGCATAGTGTTATGATTAGACCTATTAAAAACAGGATTGTCGATCTTTTGCTCATCGTATTAGCCTCCCTCCAGGTTATAGTGCCCTGGAAAATATTGATAAAGTAAGTGTATCATAGATTAACAGCGATGGGATTATTCCAAGAAAAAAGCCCAGGATAAAATCTCCTAAGCTTTTGGTGATGATTATTGTTTGGTTGTGAGGGGTAGTCGAATTTTCACGACAGTACCCTTATTCAACTCACTTTCGTATTCAATCATTCCACCCATTTCACGAATGATTTTATTCGTTACCATGCTCCCAAGGCCGGTGCCCTTTGTTTTCGTTGTGTAAAAGGGTAAACCGATCTTTTTCAGCTCATCCCCAGTCATCCCTTTTCCCGTGTCTGAAATATTGATGACCACATTGTCCCTGGTAGAGTCTTCTTTTAAAAAGATGGTGATTTCCCCACGTTCCTCAATTGATTCAATTCCGTTCTTTATGACGTTCATAATCGCTTGCTTCATATGATGCTCATCACCCTTAATATAATGGGTGCCATTTTGGTGGAATAGTATCGATGTATTCGAATAGGAGGCGAATGGTCTTAGTAAGTCGACACAGTCCTGAAGCACTCTTTCCAGGTTGAGTGTAGACAGCTGAAATTCACTTGGTCTTGCTACGCTTAGGTAGTCTGTGATGATTTTATTCGTACGATCTAATTCATTCAGAATAAGAGGGGAGTACCTTTTAAACTGTTCATCCTCAGTATCCTCGCTTAGATGCTGTATGAATCCTCTAACGGTTGCAAGGGGGTTGCGAATCTCATGGGCAATAGAAGCCGCCATCTGTCCCACCATATTCAATTTATCGAGATACACCATTTCTTCAATCTGTTTGTTCGTTCGAATCAAATGTTCAATAATGAACACCAGTGCCACAAATGTAAAATAGAAAACAGTGAAATAAGTGAAATAAAACGGCAAATGAAGAATAGGAATATAGTTGTAGATAATCATGATGTAAAACAATGAATGAAACAGGAAGATGATTGTACTTCCCAGTAATTTATATTGTGTCTTTAATAACATCTTACGAAAGAGAATGCCTATTACAAACGCCAGCACGGAGACCGTTATTCCAACCATTACATATGGACCACCTATTAAATGGCGGAAGATGATCACGCATCCTAAAACGATCGATCCTGATAATAATCCGGCGTAGATCGTCGCAATTAAAATCGCGATCATTCGTAAGTCAAAATGAGTTTCTCCAAGGGTTTCAATCGGATAAAGCATACACAATAAAGCCCCAAAGGATGCGATAAGACCGTAAGTGATTTTATGTTTATAATGTGGAACTTGTTTTTCTTTAAATGGAAATAATACGTTTGCATTATACGTAAAGGAAAATAAAATTGTAATATTGACCAACAAAGTTTTGATTAATGTAATCAAAGAAAAGCCTCCAAAACCTAATTTACCTGGAAAAAGAAAACAGTTCCAGCCTATCCAAAATTTGAATATACAAGTATTAAAAATACTGCATTTTCCCCTTTGAGTCAAATCTTACAATTAGATGAGGGACGGACCTTGAAATTATTAATAGAAAATGGCTGGATAACTTGAATAATATGATTAAAACAAGATTTTCGTTGTTTAAATGAAAGGCGGATGGTGCTCTATTAGAGGTCCGTCCCTCACTTTTAGCAGGTATTTTGAAGGTGAAAATAGAATATATAAGTTATACAAGCCGGTTTTTGTGGGCTTTGATGGATTGGTTTGGTGTATGTTACATAGATCATTTTGGTTCCAATGAGATGAGTTCAGTAGTTGTCGCGGGATGTTAATCTTAGGAGGAGGAACGAGAATGATTGAAGGACAGGTAATAGATCAATTGCAGCAAGTGAAAATAAAGCATAAGAAGATTCCCCTAAAAGAGGTAGTGAAGAGAGCTTTCCTCATTACCATCGGGGCGATGATCATGGCGGTTGGGCTTGAAATATTCCTAGTCCCGAACCAGGTCATTGACGGAGGAATCGTTGGCGTCTCGATTATGCTCTCCCATATTACAGGCGTTAAACTTGGTCTTTTCATCTTTATTCTCAACATCCCCTTTTTCTTCATCGGATATAAACAAATCGGAAAAACCTTCGCATTCTCAACATTATATGGAATTATCATATTATCGATTTCAACGACATTTCTTCATCCGGTAGCTGCCTTCACACAAGATATTCTGCTGGCTTCTTTATTCGGCGGCATCGTTCTCGGAATAGGAGTGGGTATGGTCATTCGTTACGGTGGATCTCTGGATGGTACGGAAATCCTTGCTATTTTATCAAGTAAAAAGCTGCCCTTCTCTGTTGGTGAAATCATAATGTTCATCAATCTGTTTATTCTGGCTTCCGCCGGATTTGTGTTTAGCTGGGATAGAGCCATGTATTCACTTCTGGCCTATTATGTAGCATTTAAAATGATTGATATTACTATTAAAGGACTGGATGAATCCAAATCGGTTTGGATCATAAGTGAAAATTACAAGGAGATTGGTGATGCCCTCTTACACCGACTGGGGAGAGGAGTGACCTATTTGAAAGGAGAAGGGGCCTTTTCAGGAGACGACAAAAAAGTCATATTCTGTGTCATCACTCGTCTGGAGGAGGCGAAACTTAAAGATATCGTTGCAGAACATGATCCTTCCGCTTTTCTAGCCATTGCGGACATAGCAGAGGTAAGGGGCGGGAGGTTTAAGAAGAAAGACATTCATTAGTTGTAAGAGAGAAGTACAGTATAGGAAAGCTCTATACTGTACTTTTTATTGATTTGACCTTGAACATGATTTTTTAGGCTAATGATACAAATGATACATAGGAAGTGTTCTGTTCAGTAATTCCTTATTGTCGTCCCCTGTCGGTTATAGTATGATAAGCTAGATTATCACGAGGGGGGGAAAAGAGTGAAGAAAATCATGTTGCTTGTACTATTTTGCTCTTTTGGAATTTTCCAGCAGATAAACGATATTCAGGCTCATAGGGGAGAAGAGGTCATTCAGGATCAAGCTCAAATTGCCTATCTTGACGATGATTCTTTCTCTTTAACTTCTTCTTTAGTGACGAAGAAAATAGAAGATAAAAGCAAAATTCCTTTTAAAAGAATTCTGACTCTAATTCTTCCCACTCTTTCCAATGACGGACTATATTCCCATTATAGAGGGGATTCAACCGGGTTTGGGGTCATCGTGAAATATCACTCCAACTATCTTTAATGACTGTCATATTCACACACAGTATGATTAAACGATAGAGGAGAAATGATAAATGGACGTCATCATGTTAATAAAAGCATTCATATTGGGTATGGTCGAAGGGTTAACGGAGTTTGCTCCTGTATCTTCCACTGGCCATATGATTGTAGTAGACGATTTATGGATCCAATCGAAAGAAATACTGGGTAAATATCCGGCAAATACGTTCAAAGTTGTGATCCAAGTAGGCTCAATTTTAGCAGTTGTCATTGTATTTAGAGAGAGATTTAAAGATTTACTCGGATTTAATCACCGTACCGCAAGTAAATCATCCAATTTAAAATTAACTCACATACTGGTTGGATTAATACCCGCAGTGATTCTAGGCTTGTTATTTGAGGATTATATAGATGAGCACCTTTTTTCGCTTAATACAGTTCTGGCTGGTTTAACGATCGGTGCTTTCCTCATGATTGCAGCGGATTTGTTTCGTCCCAAAAGCGTCACAGTGGAAAACGTCGATGGGATAACACATAAAAAAGCGCTGGTGATCGGGCTTATTCAATGCTTATCATTATGGCCAGGTTTTTCGCGGTCAGGCTCCACCATATCTGGAGGAGTATTACTAGGATTGAGCTACCGGGCAGCATCAGATTTCACATTCATTATGGCGGTTCCCATCATGTTGGGAGCAAGTTCGCTTTCTCTTATGAAGAACTGGATGTATTTTACCCCTGAGTTTTTACCGTTTCTATTGGTTGGGTTCTTAAGTGCATTTCTATTTGCTTATCTGTCGATACACTTTTTCCTGAAGGTGATCAATAAAATCAAGCTAATTCCATTTGCGATTTATCGACTTGTCCTTGTTGCGATTATTCTTATTGTTTTTATTTAATCACTCTTGACAGTTAGAAAATACTACCATATAATTTCAATAACAAATTTATTCTGAATTGAATATACTATACGAAAGCTAAGATGAGGACATGAGTCTTTCCGCTTTTTCTTGATCAGAGAGCAGGGTCACCGGCTGAGAGCCCTGAAGAAAAGGAAATGATTTACCACCTCGGAGCTATTATGGTGAAATGTCAGTATCCATAATCGGGAAAACCGTTATCTTACTTAAGCGAAGAGTAATATTTTACACTTCTGAATTAGGGTGGAACCACGACCGCACTCGTCCCTTGGTTAGGGATGGGTGCGGTCTTTTTATTAATTGAATAAAAAAGTGATGAAGAGGACACGAATCATTTGCTGTTTTTCTTACCAGAGAACAGGGTCACGTGGCTGAGAGCCCTGAAGAAAAAGAAATGATTTACCACCTTGGAGCTATTATGGTGAAATGTCAGTATCCATAATCGGGAAAACCGTTATCAACTTTGAGCGGAGGGCTTTTGTTTAGCACTTCGGAAATAGGGTGGTACCACGACCGCATTCGTCCCTTGACAGGGATGAATGCGGTTTTTTCTATATAAAAAATGATTGGGAGGAAACAAAATGTCAATTCAATCTGAAGTGGAAAAACGAAATCACAGGAAACTAGGTCAGGAGCTGGAGTTATTTGTATCGATGGAGGAGGCACCCGGGATGCCTTTTTATCTACCGAAAGGAATGCTATTAAGAAATGAGTTAGAAGACTTTTGGAAGAAAGAACATCGGAAAGCAGGATACCAGGAGATTAGGACTCCCATCATGATGAAGCAGGAGCTATGGGAAAAGTCGGGCCACTGGGATCATTACCATGAGAATATGTATTTCTCAGAGGTAGATGATCAGAAATATGCGATAAAGCCAATGAGTTGCCCAGGGGCAGTCTTGATCTATAAAAGCAAGAGAAGAAGTTATCGGGAGTTACCCCTTCGTTACGGTGAACTAGGTTTAGTTCATCGACATGAGCTATCGGGTTCATTAAGTGGATTACTGAGAGTCCGTTCCTTCACACAGGATGATGCTCATCTATTTGTAAGGGAAGACCAGATTCGATCGGAGCTTCATAAAGTATTGGATATTATCGATCTTTTCTATAGCAAATTCGGGTTTGACTATAAGGTCGAGCTTTCTACCCGCCCGGAAGATTTTATGGGCTCCGTTGAAATATGGGATAAAGCTGAAGAAGATCTGGAAGGTGTATTGAAAGAGAGAGGCGTCGATTATCGAATCAATAAAGGAGACGGTGCTTTCTACGGGCCGAAAATAGACTTTCATATATTGGACGTTCTTGGTCGAAGCTGGCAATGTGGTACGGTTCAACTTGATTTCCAAATGCCTGAAAAATTCGGTTGTGAATATATTGATGAAGACAATGGAGCAGTCAGACCGATTATGATTCACCGAGCCATTTACGGTTCGATTGAACGCTTTATGGCAATCATCATTGAACATTTCGGAGGAGATTTTCCACTTTGGTTAGCTCCCCACCAGATCAAAATCCTTCCGATTTCAGACGCACACTTCCAATATGCTCAAAGTGTGAAGTCTCAATTAGAAAGAGAAGGGTTTAGGGTAGATGTCGATGATCGCGTAGAAAAAGTCGGTCTGAAAATCAGGGAAGCAGAGATGCAAAAAGTTCCTTATATGATGGTAATAGGAGACAAGGAGGTCGAGAGTGATACTATTTCGTTACGGAAGAGGAAGGAAGGAAACGTAGGTATGGTGAAGATAAAAGAAGTTATGTTGAAATTACAAGAAGAGGTAAATGACTTGGGTAGTAGGGCGAACTAAATAAAAAAATTCACTTGAACATTTCCTTTATTTTCTATACAATTAGAGAAGGAAAATTCTGAATAGTGAGAGAGGGGGAGAAGGAATGTTAATCAATCAACAATCATATATCAGCATTTCTTCTCCTATAAAAAGAACTAAAAGGGTATTCATTCCCTTTTTAGTTCTTTTTTTATGTCCAGGGGAGGAATATAGATGAGATACAAGCGTGTATTAATTAAATTAAGTGGTGGAGCGCTGGCGGATAAGGAAGGAAATAATTTTGGGACTGAAGAGCTTGATCACATTGCAGGCGAAATCATGTCGATCGTCAATATGGGGATTGAAGTTTCCTTAGTTGTGGGTGGCGGCAATATTTTTCGGGGAAGCTTGGCAGATACATGGGGAATAGAGAGGGTAGAAGCGGATAGTATTGGAACTCTCGGAACCATCATCAACAGTCTGATGCTTAGAGGTGTGTTGAAAAGTAAGACTGACAAAGAAGTTCGAGTGATGACTTCTATCCCTGTTTCAACGGTTGCCGAACCGTATATTCGTCTTCGCGCCGTTCACCATCTTGACAAAGGATACATTGTTATTTTCGGGGGTGGAAACGGTCAACCCTTCGTAACGACGGATTATCCAAGCGTTCAGCGAGCCATCGAAACGAATAGTGAGGCCATCCTGGTAGCGAAGCAGGGGGTCGATGGTGTTTTTACGAGTGACCCTAAACGAAATAAAAACGCGAAGATGTATCACAATTTAAATTATGATGACGTTGTAACGAATAATATTAAAGTCATGGATCAATCAGCTCTGCTGTTAGCAAGAGACTATAAACTCCCTGTACACATTTTTAACTTCGACCAGGCAGGAATCATGGAGAAAATATGCTCTGGTCAGAAGCAGGGAACGCTGATAAATCATGAAGAGACGAGATTTTGAGAAGATGAATATAACTATGATTTTATGAATATGAGTGATCGGATTGGTTGCAATAGGAAAGGTGAAAAATAATGGAGATCAAGATTCATCACAAATTTGATTCGAATATGCTGGATGAGATATGTGAAGTGTACCAGTCAGCAGGATGGTTGAAGCACTCAAATGAAGTAATCACCAAGGTTTTTCAAAGAAGTGACATTGTAACTTTGGCTATTAGTGATGGAAGGGTCATTGGAGTTGGAAGAGCTTTAACGGATGGAGTGTTCAATGCCGCGATTTATGATGTGGTCGTTCACTTAGAGTATCAAAAAGATGGAATCGGCAGTCTCATCTTGAGTGACCTATTAGAGCAGTTAAAAGATGTTTCCTGCGTTCAGTTAATCTCGACAACCGGTAATGAAGAGTTTTATAGAAAACATGGTATGAAGAAACTGAAATCGGGTATGGCAAGATATTTGAGCTCAAGTTTGACGGAAGAGTATTTGGAATAAGGTACAATGAACAAAAGAGACAGCCCCTTGGGACCGTCTCTTTTGCTTACACCATTTCCTTATACAGTTTTTCACACTGAATGGCCAAATCAAAGTCCGAATCCGTCAGACCATTTTCACTCCAAGAGGTTAACTCTACAATAACCAATTTGTATTGAATCGTTATAAAAGGATGGTGATTCACTTCCTCGGCTGCCTCTGCCAGTTTGTTAACAAACCGTATTCCTTCAAGGTAATCCTTGAATCGATAGCGCCGTTCAATCCATTTCTCTTCTATTAAACGCCATTTCTCAAGAGTTTCAAGATTTTGAGCAATGGCAGCTTCACTTAACTTCTTCATACTGTAACTCCTTTCCTACCAAAAATGACATCAAGACCATTTTGAATAAGACGTGCAAACCGATCCTGCTTACTTAAAACGTATAAGTCTTTCAGAAGATCTTCCTTTAACTGAGATTCAGGCTCGTGAATCTGCAGAAGTTCAATGATTTCAAGTCTAAGCAGCCACTCTTCAGGGAAATCCTCTTTAAGTCTTCCTACTATACTATGAGTAAGATCTGTGGAAAAGGATACTTCTCTCAGTTCTCTGACCTCTCTGAAGAGGCTGTCTAAGGGTGTAAGATCAGCAGATCCCACATTCTCTTCTTCGATAAGAGGAGTGTCGCCGAAGAAAGCATCATAGTCTGCCGCATGTGGCCGCGCTGAAACGACCTCACTGCCTACTGCCAAATCGTATGTCCCCCACGAAGGGTGGAATAAAATTTCTTCACCCAAAGTCACCAAGCATTCATCAATGGATATGAGGACAAGACGGTGATGATGAAAGACGAGATTCGTCACATGTCCAGACACTTCAATTCCACCATCAAATGTCATTTGCATCATTTTGTTCGTCTCGATGCCCATCTTCTTTAAATCCGTTTTGGTCTGGTTCTCAAGGATGGTGCCATCTTGAAGGATACCTATAGGAGCACCAAAGCCTTCTGCATGATTATCTGTCCCATGATGATCCAGTTGTTCGTTTTGGATGGAAAGTGAAGTAGGCCCAACGGTTTTGACGTAGATTGCTTCACCTCGCTCATTTTTTATTGCTTCTTTGAAAGTACCGGTGATTTGTAAACCCGAATTATATTCGATATGAGCAAGTTGGTTAGACCGAATCGCTTTATCAATCGCTTCAGTTCCACCTTTACGAAAAGCCATGGTCTCACCGAATCTTTCTACTTCTTCAATGAGTTGTTCGAAACTTTCACAAACAAACAATTGAGTTTGCATGGAGGTAACATCATAGCTGGTTAGAGTGGCTTCTTCGATTGTGAACGGTCGTTTGATCACTTTACTTGATAAGCAGTGTTTGCTTTCTCCAACCGATGACAGCAGTCCTGCACCGAAGATTTTCGGTTGATGAAGATCCCCGATTAAACCGAATTCCACTGTCCACCAAAAGATTCGCGAAATTTGTTCTGCTTCAGAAAGACCTGAAACAGCCTCTTGCTTTTCAATTAACGCCTGCTTTGCTCCTTCAATTTCTTCCAATGTGGAGCTTGGATCCTCCATCACAATGGATAAATGCCTGGTTGCCTCAAAAGCTTCGTGTTCTTCTTCAGTGGCAAAAGCGTTCGCTCCGATATTGCCGATGATCTTTACAAATCGGGAATAGGTTTCATCAAACAGAATGGGAGCGTGTCCGGCTGCTTCATGCAATATATCAGGAGCAGGGGTATATTCAATATTCGATTTTTGACGAATATCCGTTGCTATTGGGAGAATACCGTGAGCTTGAAAATCAAAGAACGCTGTACCAGGGATCAAACCGTCTACAATCGCTGCCCTCCAGCCAATTTTCGCTAAGTGTCGGTTCATATCACTGACCTTAGGAATTTCGTGTATGTTAATACCGGAAGCTTTTAATCCTTCTGTGAATGCTTCATGTGCAGTATCTTCCAAAAAATGATGATTCTGTCTCATTACATAACGCCAAACGGCATGATTGATAGGGGTGTAGGAATGGTAATGCTGCTCAGCTACAAATGGCCGTAAATGACTCGGAATGGTTTGGTTCATATTAAATTCTCCTTATTTCTGAATGTTATTTAGTGCTTAAACGCTTTTATGTGTGAAAGTTTATGCATACAAAAAATCCCTGCTGAAAAAATCAGCAGGGACGAATAAGATCGCGGTACCACCCTTGTTGTAAGCGAATTACTTACCACTCAAATTGATAACGGACAATAACCGTCTTGTTCCACTATAGAACAAGAAGCTCAAGAAACGTAATTCATGATTTTCCTATGTACTAGTTCCCAGCACCACTAGCTCTCTAAAACAGGAAGGAAATCACTACTTCAAATCCATCACAGCTCTTCACATATATGTATGATCAAGATGCTTTATATCTTAAACGCTTTTAAGCATTAAAGTCAAGCGGCATTTTTACGGAGGATAAAATAATATAACTCAACTGGCCGTGGATCTATAAAGCCAGACAGATAAAAACGCCAGGAAATCCTGGCATTTTTATTTATAAAATTTGCGTTTTTTCCTTAGGATCCTGAAGTTTCATTTGTTCTAATTCGAGTCTCATTTTCTGGGTTTCAATCACAAAGTTTTCGTGCTTCAGTTTTTCCAGTTCCAGTTGGTCTTCTATCATTTTTTGCTTTAGCTTGGATTGTTTTTGGAAATGGTCCGTAATGATTCCGAGGATGGGTATTGAAAAAATCATGATAACAGCAATGGTTCCAGTCATGACAATCCTCCTTTTTCTCCTAATCGTATTCGTTACTTAATAGTTAAATTATAACAAAAATCGAGATGGATTAGTATAGAGTGTGATAATGTTAAGGTAGAATCTTCATAGTAGAGTATACGAATAAAACCATGAAAGAGTTTCATCATTTTTTAATAATAGGGGGGATTACAGTGAAGGGGACAAAAAATTTTCGTGAAATGGAAACATCCCGTTTACGTTTAAGAGAACTTAGACTAAATGATGCACATTTTATCTTGAACTTGTATTCAGATGAAAATGTGTGTAAGTTTTTCTATGACGAGGAATTGTATTCGAATATTGATGAGGCCAATAACTATATAGAGTGGAATACTTATTGTGAAAACAAAAACCATAATCGCTGGGGGATCATAAGGAAAGCGGATGGAGTTATAATGGGAACCGTCGGATTTCACTTGTGGGACCGCTATAATCATATTGCGGAAATAGGGTATGATTTGGCTGAGGAATTTTGGGGAGAAGGCTATATGAGTGAAGCCGTGGAAAAATGCTAGGAATACGGGTTTGAATTTTTACGTCTTAATCGGATTCAGGCTTATGTAGCACCAGAAAATCATTCCTCCAACCGTGTCCTGGAGAAGCTTGGATTTAAAAAAGAAGGGATTTACAGAGACAAGCATTTTTTTCGTGGGGAATACTATGACCTCTATTGTTATTCATTGTTAAAGAGAGAGTGGAAAAGACTATAAATTCCACTTCTTCTGCACATACTCGAGCATCGTCTCCCGGTATTTTCTAACAATGGAATTTATGATGAAGTAAGTGAGGAAACCGAATAAGGGGATATTGATGAACATCCCTATAAAGAATGCTTTTCCCAATTGCACCCCTACGTCTACTGCTTCACTGGCGTAGTCTATAGAAGGATCCATTACATCAATGGGGTAGAAGAGATATCCTACAATAAGATTTAAGTAGAAGAAGAAAGGGAAAGCCCAAATTAAGGAGATCCCTCCTACTAATCCAGCGAATGAATTCCCTTTAATCATCTTCGCACAAGCTGTGGAAATGAATGGACCTATACCAAAAGAGGGAACGAAGTTGATTAATAATCCAACTGTGAATCCCAATGCAATACTGTGAGAGCTATCTTTGAGACGCAATAGTTTTAGAGTAAGACATTTACATTCACGAAGCTTTTTTCTAATCATGAGATCAACACCAATTATCGTTTACTTCATACTCAGTACATAGTATGGTCAACTTTCAGTATTCTAAATAAATTTTTAAGATTTCATGAACTTTTTTTACAACATTTCTTTAAGAAAGTCTGTAACATGTTATCCTAGAAGTAATAGAATTTTAGGCAGAGCGAGGATAAAAGATGAAACTAACGAAAAAAATACCCAATATGGTCACGTTGGGAAATCTGTATTGCGGTTTCTTATCAATTGGGTTTGCCGCAAGCGGACAATTTAAAAACGCAGCAATACTAATTATCATTGGCATGATGCTTGATAGCATGGACGGCAGACTGGCGAGGATGCTGCAAGCGGATAGTGTATTAGGAAAGGAATTGGATTCATTAGCTGATATTGTTACGTTTGGAGTTGCACCTTCCTTTCTTGTGTATTATACATATTTCTTTCAATTTGGTTTACTAGGGTTTATCGTGGCAGGGTTATTTCCATTATTCGGAGCTTATCGCCTCGCAAGGTTCAATACCAGTCCACCGAAATCGTCTCTTCATTATTTCGTGGGGGTACCAATTACGGCAGCGGGCGGTATCCTGGCGATTCTCACCCTATTTGGAGACTTTATACCAAATATCGTGACAACCGTCATTTTCACCGCAATGTGTTTTCTTATGGTGAGCCGCATACGAATCCCGAGCCTCAAGGAAGTGCCTTTACCAAAGTATGGAACGATCGTGACTCTCTTCATTGGAGCATTACTATTCGTCATCTACAAAGGGACCTATGAGCAGTTTCCCTATCTAATTTACATTGCTACACCCCTTTATATTGCATATCTTACGTATCGATTTATTAAAAGATAAAATGAAAGAGATCCAGGCATGCATTGCCTGGATCTCTTTACATTATTCAGTCAGCACTCTAAAAAAGCTACCTAACTCAGTCTACTAGATGAATTATATGAATCCCATAACGAGTCCACCAACTGCTCCTGTGACCACGACGATCCAAGGTGGAAGTTTCCAAAATACCAGCATGCTAAACAAAACCGCCGCAAAGGCAAAGTCTTGTGGAGCAAGAATGGAGGAAGTCCATATCGGATGGTAGAAAGCTGCGATCAGGATTCCAACAACAGCTGCGTTCACTCCCATAAGAGCTCCTTTTATCTTAGGATTCCTACGTAGAGAATCCCAGAATGGCAGCGTCCCTAAAATGAGTAGAAAAGCCGGGAGAAAAATAGCGAAAGTTGCAAGCAGTCCGCCTTGCCATCCATTAATGACAGCACCAATATAAGCTGCAAAAGTGAAAAGAGGGCCAGGAACCGCCTGTGCTGCACCATATCCTGCCAAAAACGCTTCTTCCGTTAACCAACCGGTAGGAACAAACTCACGTTCAAGAAGTGGCAATACAACATGACCACCGCCAAACACCAATGACCCGGAACGGTAAAAGCTATCGAATAAAGCGATCCATTCAAGTGATGTCAATTCCCTCAGGAACGGAAGAAGAAACAGTAATCCGAAGAATAGAGACAAACAAATCACTGCAAATCTACGGGAAATCGGAAAGTCAATCCGGGATTCAGCGTCGGGTTTATGTTGCTTAAAAAGAATAAATCCAATAAATGCGGATACAAAAATGACCCCAATTTGTGAAAACGCCGTTTGCCATAATAAAATGACCACTAAAGCGAACAATGCAATCGCTTTTCGTTTTAAGTCGGGCGTCAACTTTTTGGCCATTCCTAAAATAGCATGAGCAACCACGGTAACTGCGACAATCTTCAACCCGTGTATCCACCCGGCATCTGCCACATCCAATCCTTGCAGTATAATGGCGAAAAGAATCAATGCAATGACAGAAGGGAGTGTAAAGCCTAAAAATGAAACAATTCCTCCTAACACTCCTGCACGCATAATACCAATGCCCATTCCAACTTGAGAGCTGGCAGGCCCCGGGAGAAATTGGCATAGAGCGACCAGGTCTGCGTAACTTCTCTCATCCATCCATTTTCTTCTGCGAACATATTCCTCATGGAAGTATCCTAAATGGGCAACAGGCCCACCGAAAGATGTCAGCCCCAATCTTGTAGAAATAAATAGTATTTCAATCAGCGACTTTAAACTTCTAGATGTTTTCATTATATTTCACCTTCTTTGTTAGTCTTTGATTTCTTTAAATAGCTCATAGGCTTTTTCACGTGCTTCACTGAGTACTTTATTGCCTTTATCTGTAGTCGAATAATACTTCCTGATCTTTCCCTCCACGTTTTTCTCTTCTTTTGTTAGTAGTCCGTCAGTCTCCATTGAGTGAAGAATAGGGTACAGTGTACCCGAGCTTATGCTGTAGCCATGTTCTCTTAATTCCTCTAACATCCATGTACCGTAAATCGGCTCTTCTTTGGCATGATGGAGTATATGGATCTGTATAAATCCCAGAAAAAGTTTCCGTAATACTTTGTCTTCCAATGTAACACCTCCCAATATTCAAATCGAAATCCAATATCGAAAGTCGATATCGAAATTTTATAAAAAGACTATAACATGAAAAATATACTGATTCAAAGGTTTGACGGCAAATTTACAAACTCTTAACAAAAGGTACTTACGAATGTAAAAAAGCCATATCCACTATGGATACAGCTAACGTTCATCATCATCCCTATTTTTATAAAAAAATGAATGGGTTTTGACTAAGCCAATCAAAAATAAGGCAATGGCAAAGTAGGCGGGCAGAAGATGTGTAAACGAGGTGTACCCTATAGCAAAATGAATATATATCCCCGAAATAAAGGCAGGTAGACCCCCGATTAGAAGAGTCCGCCAAACCCACTTGTTTCCTTGCTGAAAGCCCCAAAGGGAGAGAGTTAAGACTAGTAATCCGACACTTAGTAAAGCGCTGCCGAACCCTGCTCGATCATGTGCAATAACGGGAATGAGATTCTGGTTGAATTCATGAAGAATCTCCGGTGGCATACAGAGGTAAAGGAGATCCGTCGGAACAAAAACAGAAGTAACCCCTAAGTAAGAAATGATGATACCTCCAAGAACAAAAGAAAATCCAAGTACGACAAATGCAAGCTGACCATAAAGGGATTGCATCCATATATTATGATTCCTTCGATTTCCAGATGAGGGAGTTCCTTTTACCCCCCTTGTATGAAGCCAGCCATATACGTAAAAAGGCAGCAAAACGAGCCAAAATAAAAGATGAAGCCAGTCAAAATAGCCATAACCTATAAATAAGAAAATCCCCATAAATCCTGTAGTGGCAGCAATGTCAATTGACTGTTTGGCCCATAGCAAACCTCTCCTGACACCATGGAAGGAAAGCTGCATATACACAATCCCTCCAGAAATCATTGTACCTGCTAACGTCATCCGATCATGAGCCATAAATTTAACAATTCGGTCGTTGAATCCAGAAATCGATTCCCTTTGCATCCCCAGGTAATGCTCATCATATGGCAGAATCACCGACGTTAAACTAAAAAGGAAGGCTAAGAGTCCCCCTATTAAAATAAATAAACCAAAATACCAGTAAGATTTCCATCCCTTTGGAGGAGGTAATTGATCGTTCAAATCATCCAGTAATGCCTCGTTAATTCGTTTGGTTAAACCGGGACCGGAAAAGACATAACCATCTGAAAGGAGGAGGAGGTCTGCACCTGCACTTAGCAGAGAGAGTGCCTGACCTGGTTCATGAACTCCACCTGAAGTGATGATTGAGAGAGCAGGGATTACTTTTTTGTATGAACGAACAGTTGAAAGGAGAGCGTTGAATTCATTTTCTTCTACAACGATTCCTGTAATATCCTCAACGTTAAGTTCGTAAAGAAGTTCCAACGTTGGATTTGAGATGAAAATCGGTTTGTCACTATGTAACTTAGGATGTATATCATCACCTTCGACAATATACCCATCTGCAAATCCATCTAATCTATTCATCATCATAGATAATTCTTGCTGTGTCCCTGACAAGCGAAAGATGAAGGGCTGTTTTTTTCTAATCTTCTTTAATTTCTCAAGAGTCTTCTCTAAACCAATGGATTCAATGGGATCCGAGAACTGTATACGCTGCTCTTTATGATTCATAAAGGGGTGGTACGATTCTGGTGTTGGCTGTACCGTTACCGGACCAATCTCAATAAAGCCAAATCCCAAATGGGTAAATGCAGATGTACCGTTTAATATCGGATCAATTTTACCGGATAGACCCACAGGATTGACAAACTCTATCCCTTTAATTTGTCTATTAAAATAGGGGGGACACTCTTCTCGTCCCAAAAAATTGATAATGTGAGGACCCAGGGGGAGAGAAGCGATCGTACTCATTCCTCTATGTATAATCTCTCTCGACACGTAAGCAGGGAGTTTGGATAAAACGGGTTTGAATATTCCGTGGTAGGACCAATCAGGCATAGTACATTCCTCGCGATTTATTAGTAATACCATTATTTTAACAGGGAATTAAAGAGAAAGGGGAGTGAACTTTGAGCATAAGTTAGTGTTTCTGAAAAATTCGTTGGAAGTAATATATACATAATTACTAAAATGGCACGCTTGTGAATTTTTTATAGTTCATTCCTCTCATATTCTGTTAAGCCGGTTATATATCATAAAATACGGCGATATACTTTACAGGTTTATTTCAACGGAAAAGGAGAGAGTGTATGATTAAAAAGATTAGTATGACCGTTTTAGCACTATTTTTATTGCTGCCGTCATGGAGCCAGGCAGGTTCATTTGGTAAGGGTGATCCTTCTGGAGTTCCCGGACAGTGGTATGTAGGTACAACTCCCTCGTATGTGGCCCCTTCCAAGCATCCGATCCTCTTTGTTCATGGATTAAATAGCTCTTCTAACACATGGTGGAATGAAAATAATATGTATGACACAGCCTATCAAAATGGTTATGAAACCGCTTTTATCGATCTGTATCCAACAAAGAATATGTGGGATAACGGTGCCCTCCTGTCCCAGAAAATTCGCGACATATACAATTACTACGGTGAAAAGGTAGTGGTAGTGGCCCACAGTAAAGGGGGCATAGATACGCAATCGGCACTTGTACACTATGGTGCCTATCCGTATGTCGCACGGGTAATCACCCTTTCCACGCCACATTATGGTTCTCAGCTGGCAGATCTTGCTTATAGCAGCTGGGCAGGATGGTTAACAGGCATTCTAGGAAGTAAGAATGATGCCACTTATTCACTGCAAACAGGATATATGAGCTATTTCCGCTCTGAAACGGACCCTCATCCGAATGTAAATAGAAATCCGATCTATACGTTTGGAGGGACGAAATGGGGAAGCTTCGGAAGCTCTCTTTATTGGGGTGGGTTGTATCTTAGAGCTTATGGAAGCAACGATGGTGCCGTTACAGTCAGTAGTTCGAGACTCCCCTATGGGACAGAACTGAGAGTGGGGGACTGGAATCACTTCACTATCAAAGAAGGTTCCTCTACCTTTAATTTGTTCAAAAATTATTTGAATGAAGCGACCAATACGTCAGAATTTAACGCTCAAAGTGTGGTCGAGTCAAACGATGCAGAGAACGCTGCCTCTTTTGTTAGAGGAGGAGAATTTAATGGAAAGAAACAAGAAAAGGTCGTAGTAGAAGAGGAGGCTCAGTCCGTAACATTTGATTGGATAAGCAATAGCCCTTCATCACAATTAATCCTGAAAGATCCCGGTCAAAAAGCAAATTTTATCTTCAAGGTAAAAAAGGATGAAAGTGAATACTTTAACGGTGCGTATCACCATACGGTTACCGTTCAAGATCCAACACCAGGGGAGTGGACGATTGAAGCATCTTCATCTTCGGCTGAAAAGTATCTTTTAAATGTGTCTTTTGAAAGCTCGATGAATGATGCATTGAGTATCCATGTAGCTCAGGATGAATTCAGCTTGAAAGCCAAGGACAGTCAGCTAAGGTTTAAAACTGTCATGACCATTGAATATTACAAGGATGGTAAGTTGAAGAAGAGCAAGGTGAAAACAAAGAACGACTCCTTAAAACTTCCGAAGCTTGGAGAAGGAGTTTATAATGTGACCATTGATATAGAAGGAAGCAAGGACAAAAATACGATCCAAAGAACCTTCATTAAAACCATTTACGTTGATGATTCAGGGAAGATTTATGGACAGTAGGATAGGTTGGAAATTGAGAAGCTGATGTTCCATTAGCTTCTTTTTTAATGTGGAATAGGGACTGAACATAAAGTCTCCCTCCATTAGTTTGACAAAAATCAACAATTTCCGAAAATGCATAGGGAATTATATCCAAACGTTACTCCGTATTTCAGTTCCATAGTTTCATTTTTGCAAATAGAAAAGGGTTTCAATCCTTTTATCTCTAAATAGATTAGGGAGTCGAAATAAAAGGAGGAATACAGAATGAAGAAAAAATTAATGGCTGGTGCACTTTCGGGTGTGTTGGTAGCATCAGGAATCGCTTACTCTGCACCGGGTGCATCTGTACTTGCAAATGGTCCAGGATACAATGGAAACGAGACGATCAAAAACGAGCGACTTCATAATTATGAAGAAATGGCGAGCATGCTCCAACATTTAGATCAAAGATCAGATGCTCTTTCTTTAGAAGTATATGGTCAATCCGTCAAAGGACGAGATCTTTACCTTGCTAAATTTGGAACAAATGAAAATAACCCTACGATCCTATACTTAACTCAGCAGCATGGGAACGAAACATTGACGACTGAAGGGGCTCTTCAGTTCATCAAGCACCTTACTTCGAACTCAAAAGAAGTAAAAGAAATGCTCGAGAACGTAAATATATTGGTTGCTCCGCGATTAAATGTAGACGGAGCAGAAGGGGACGTTAATTTCTCTCTAGAGGATTATGTATCGGGAACTCACACCCGCTATAATGCGAACGAAGTCGATCTAAATCGCGATCATGTGGACCGGGAACAACCGGAAACACAAGCTCTTCATGAAAACGTTCTTCAAAAATACAAGCCTGATTATATGATCGACCTTCATCATCAAGGAGCCGAAACAACGCTTGGAGATACAGATGAGCTTGTGTCAGGATCAATTCTTTATCCTACTAATGAAAATGTAGACCCTGAAGTCGTCGAAAAGTCAAAACAGCTCGGATCAGTCCTTTACAACACGGTCGAACACCGTGGATTCGGTACTTTGTCCAAATACATCGGGGGAACGGCACCGACGATCAGCCGTAACGGACTGGCGGTTGAATATGGAATAGCAACCCTTCTTTTTGAAATGAGAGGAATGGCTGATCATTATCGGGATGATTATGTTCTGGGTCAAAAGAGTAATGGGTACCTTATTAAGCAAGCGGTCATTAGTTTAGAAGCTACGGCAAAAGCTATTGCTTACGGGTCAATAGAAAATGCGGATACTTCTTTCTGGGACACGCTTCCTGAAAGTTCATACAATCGTAGTGAAAGTGAATAAAATTGCTCAAAAGGGGTCCTTTCTTAACGGAAACGCCCCTTTTAAAGTTGGAATAATTATTTAAATATACTCTCCATATTTTTCAGCCACATAATGAAATTGCCTGGAGAGAGCGAGTACCGGCGATTTTTGATTATTTGTATAAGGATGAAATAGAGAAAGACTTCCTACTTGGAAGTCTTTCTCTATTTCACGATCATCACGGGACATTTAGCCCTTTTTGCGACTTTATGGCTTACACTTCCCAAGACCATTTCTTGAAATGCATTTAATCCCCTGCTTCCGATGACTACTGCATCGAAGTTGTTTTTGTTTGCATGTTCAACAATGGTCGGACCCGGTTCTCCGTGTAAAAAGATAATCTCATACTCGATGCCTTCATGCTTGGCTTTTTGTTCGATCATTTGCAGTTTCTGCTTCCGTTTATCTGTTGCATCCAGTCCCCAATGGTGGAGAACATCTTCCTTGGATTGCTTACCGTCCACTACATAAACAATATCCATTTTAGCGCCTTCATGGCATTTTGCGAGAGCGATCGCTTTTTCTCCTGCCCTTAGGGAGTGTTCAGATCCGTCTGTTGCGAGAAGAATGTGTTTGAACATTGCAATTCCTCCATCCGATGAAAGCGTTTAGTATTTAGTTCTATATTATTATTCGATATCCTCTAAGGTTATTGAAGATTTTTTTACATGTTTTTGAATTGAAGTAGATAAATAGTGAAATTAAGAGGAAATGAAAGAAAAAATGTTATGTTTGCGCTTTCATACTTGTTTCACAAATCGATTCATCCATTATATAATGTCCCTTGTGTTAAACGGCCCCGACTTTCATGAGAGTTGAAAGTCATAAATAATAGGAAGAGGTGCATTATGAGTTTAAGTCAAAAAATTAAATATGAGTGGTTTGGTAATATTCGTGGAGATGTGTTAGCCGGTCTTGTCGTGGCTATGGCATTGATCCCGGAGGCAATTGCGTTTTCTATTATCGCAGGTGTCGATCCAATGATAGGATTATATGCTTCCTTCTGTATTGCAGTAGTGATTGCGTTTGTAGGCGGTCGTCCGGGAATGATTTCTGCCGCTACGGGTGCTACAGCACTGGTCATGGTGACGTTGGTTGCAGATCATGGTTTACAATACCTGTTAGCAGCGACCATCCTAACGGGTGTGATTCAAATTATCATGGGTGTCCTTAAACTAGGCCGCTTAATGAAATTTGTACCACGTTCCGTTATGGTTGGATTTGTGAACGCACTTGCTATCTTGATCTTCACTTCACAGTTACCACACTTTGTTGGTGAATCGTGGATCATGTATGCAATGGTTGCTGGTGCATTGGGGATTATATACATTTTACCCCGCTTTACAAAAGCAGTCCCATCACCACTAGTAGCCATTATCGCTGTGACTGTTTTCGCGGTGCTGACAGGAAGTGGAGTACGTACAGTTGGAGATATGGGAGAGCTTACTCAAGCCTTACCAATTTTCTTGATACCAGATATTCCATTTAACTTCGAGACATTGCAAATCATTTTCCCATATTCTTTATCCATTGCCATTGTAGGGTTAGTTGAGTCTCTATTGACTGCATCTATTGTTGATGATATGACAGATACCACAAGTGATAAAAATAAAGAAGCAAAAGGTCAAGGGATTGCGAATATCGTATCGGGTCTTTTCGGTGGAATGGCTGGATGTGCGATGATCGGACAATCGGTTATTAATGTTAAGTCAGGTGGACGAGGACGTTTATCAGCATTTGTGGCTGGTACTTTCTTGATGATCTTAATCCTCTTGCTCAATGATTTCCTGGTTCAAATTCCAATGGCCGCGTTGGTTGGAGTTATGATCATGGTATCCGTTGGGACATTTGATTGGTCTTCAGTGAAAAACTTACACAAAACGCCGATTACAGATAGTCTTGTTATGATTGCAACAGTAGTCACTGTATTGTTTACACATGATTTATCCAAAGGTGTTCTTGTTGGGATTATCTTAAGTGCTATATTCTTCGCTTCCAAAATATCAAAAGTGAAGATTACTACGATGGCTTCTGAAAATACTCATAAGAAGGTATACCGTGTGTCAGGTCAATTGTTCTTTGCTTCTGTTACGGAATTTGTTGAAAGCTTTAATTTCAATGAAGATGTGAAGGAAGTAACACTGGATTTAACTCACACACATCTATGGGATGATTCTGCCGTGGGAGCGATTGATAAAATCGTTATCAAGTACTATCAGAATGGCGTGAAAGTAAATCTGATTGGTCTGAATACTGAAAGTAATAAATTAATTGATAGATTGGCTGTGCATAACAAGCCGGGTGGATTAGATAAAGCTGTTAACCATTAAGTAATAATCTGAAAAATTCCTTGGTCAAGTGATCAAGGAATTTTCTATATATACTTCTTTGTAAAATATACACTCAAAAACCAAAGAAATATGAAAAACGGTTGAAATAAGCATATAAGTATTTTATTATATAAGCAGGAGCTTATATGGGATTCGTTAGAAAGGTTCTTATTATTTTCTTATTATATAAGTAAATAATAATATGCTAATAATATAAATGATTGAGGAGGTGTTTACATGCTTAAATCAAAAGTTGATATTGAAAGGGCGGCAACAATGTTAAAGCTTCTGGGGGATAAAACCCGTCTTACTATGGTGAAACTATTAGAATCCAATGACTGCTGTGTGTGTGAGTTTGTCGAGATTTTCAAAATGAGTCAGCCTGCCATCTCACAGCATGTTCGTAAATTGAAAGATGCAGGACTTGTAAGGGAATTAAGAAGGGGTCAATGGGTCTTTTACTCTCTTAACAAAGAAAGTGATGCGTATCCGTTTGTTCAAAGCTTGTTGGAACACTTGCCTAATCAGGATGATCGATTAACAGCATTAGAAAAGCAAGGATTACGCATTTCTTGTAATTAGGAGGAGGGTTTCCCGTGTTATCAGTAATTTTAGCTACCATGATTTTTGTGGCCACATTGGTCCTCGTGATTTGGCAGCCTAGAGGATTGTCCATTGGATGGTCTGCTTGTGGAGGAGCGATCCTTGCCTTGATTGTAGGGGTTGTCGACTTCCAGGATGTTGTGGCTGTGACAGGAATAGTCTGGAATGCGACTTTAGCATTCATTGCTATTATCATTATTTCATTAATTTTGGATGAAATCGGATTCTTCGAATGGTCCGCTCTACATATGGCAAGGGCTGCAAAAGGGAATGGAGTCAAAATGTTTGTGTACGTTTCCCTATTAGGAGCGGTTGTCGCAGCTTTTTTTGCGAATGATGGAGCTGCGTTGATATTGACTCCGATTGTTTTGGCAATGGTGAGAAACTTGAACTTTGAAGAAAAAATGGTTTTTCCATTTATCATGGCAAGTGGATTCATTGCCGACACGACTTCATTGCCCCTTGTCGTCAGTAATCTTGTGAACATCGTATCAGCCGATTTCTTTGATATCGGGTTTGTGGAGTATGCATCAAGAATGATCATTCCAAACTTCTTCTCATTGTTTGCAAGCATCCTGGTACTGTATCTGTTCTTTAGAAAAAGCATTCCAAAGAATTATGATGCCAGCCAGCTAAAGAAACCGGTTGAAGCGATTAAAGATCAGCGTATGTTTAAGCTATCCTGGATTGTGCTTGGTATATTGCTTGTTGGTTACTTTATCAGTGAATCACTGCACATTCCTGTATCGATCATCGCAGGTATCGTGTCAATTTTCTTCTTATTAATGGCTAGGAAAAGCTCAGCCGTCAACACGAAAACTGTCATTAAAGGTGCTCCATGGGCGATTGTATTCTTCTCGATTGGAATGTACGTGGTAGTGTATGGTTTGCGTAATGTAGGACTGACGAATGTGTTAACCGATGTTATCCAAGTGGCCGCTGATCAAGGGCTGTTCGTCGCTACGATTTCCATGGGATTCATTGCAGCGATTCTGTCATCGGTCATGAACAATATGCCGACCGTTATGATAGATGCGATTGCGATAATGGATACGAACACTACAGGGGTTATTCGGGAGTCCCTAATTTATTCCAATGTAATTGGTTCTGATCTTGGTCCGAAAATCACCCCGATTGGTTCACTGGCAACCCTCTTATGGTTGCACGTCTTATCATTAAAAGGCGTGAAAATCTCTTGGGGACAATATTTTAAAACAGGGATTATTTTAACCGTACCAACGTTACTCATTACCCTTATTGGTTTATATATCTGGTTAATGATCATATCTTAAAACTTACAACAAAAGGAGCTCGATTACTATGTCTAAAAAAACACTATACTTCTTATGTACAGGTAACTCATGCCGCAGCCAAATGGCAGAAGGTTGGGCGAAGCATCATTTAGGAGAAGATTGGGATGTGAAGAGTGCAGGTATTGAAGCGCATGGATTAAATCCTAACGCCGTTAAAGCAATGAAAGAAGCGGGAATTGATATTTCAAACCAAACTTCTGACATAATCGATTCTGACATTTTGAACAACGCAGATTTAGTTGTTACCCTTTGTGGTGATGCAGCTGATAAATGCCCAATGACCCCTCCGCATGTCAAGCGTGAGCACTGGGGGTTCGATGACCCGGCAAAAGCCGAAGGAACGGATGAAGAAAAATGGGCATTCTTCCAACGCGTACGTGATGAAATCAGCGATCGCATCAAAACATTTGCTGAAACTGGAAAGTAAACAGAAATAGAGGGACGGACCTCATTGTGAATTGTAAATGTTAAGTATTGTACAATAGGTCCGTCCCTCCTTATAAAGCCGAGAGATTCTTCTCGGTTTTTTTCATACAAACATAGTAAAGGGAGAGGGATTTTGATGGTTAAGGTTGAAATTTTTGATCCGGCAATGTGTTGTTCGACGGGGGTTTGTGGTCCCAGTATTGATCCTGAGCTTACTCGCGTCGCGAATGCTGTATATTCACTTGAAAAACGAGGGTTTGATATTAGCCGATATAATTTAGCGAATGATCCAGGGGCATTTGCTGACCATGAGGTGATCAATCGTATTTTGCATGATGAAGGTCCGGATGCTTTACCTGTCACGCTTGTTGATGGGAAACAAGCCGCTGTTGGAAAATATCCTTCAAATGAAGAGTTTGCACAATGGTTTGAAGTACCGGCTGAGGAATTGAATGAGAAAAGAAAAGTACGACTGACATTGGATATTAATAAGAAATAAGAAAGTTGGGGTAGAGTGTTCACATCGTTTCAATTAGAGGCTGTCCATCATACACCATTCCTCTTTTTTACAGGTAAAGGAGGAGTGGGGAAAACGTCTACGGCGAGTGCAACAGCCATTGCCCTTGCTGATGAAGGAAAAAGGGTGTTGATCGTCAGTACAGATCCAGCTTCCAATTTACAGGATGTATTAGAAACCGAACTTACCAATCAACCTAAACAAGTTCCAGGATTACCGACTTTATACGCTTGTAATCTTGACCCGGAAGAAGCAGCGGCTTCATATCGTGAAAAAGTTATTGGACCATATAGAGAGAAGCTCCCAGAAGCTGTAGTAAGTAATATGGAGGAACAATTGTCTGGTGCTTGTACAGTTGAAATTGCCGCTTTTGATGAGTTTACAAGCTTGCTTTCAGACCCTGACATAGTAGATCAGTTTGATCATATTGTATTTGATACGGCACCGACAGGTCATACACTCCGTTTACTGCAGCTTCCAACCGCTTGGACGGGGTTCTTGGAAGAGAGTACACATGGAGCTTCTTGCTTAGGACCTCTTTCAGGGCTTGGAGACAAGAAGGATTTGTATTCTTCCACTGTTAACGTTTTATCCGATAAGGAAAAAACAGCTCTTGTACTTGTTGCACGGCCGGACTCTTCAGCGTTATTGGAAGCTGACCGGGCATCAACAGAACTCCAGGACATTGGAATAAAAAATCAAATGTTGATTGTAAATGGATTAATGGGTAAGCATCAATGGGATGATACGATTGCATCGGCCTTTTACAACCGTCAGCAAGAAGCATTACGTTCAATGCCGATTGCTCTCAAGGAAATTCAAACGTATTCGCTACCTTATGTAGCGTATTCCTTAACGGGAACGAATTCCTTGAGGCAATTATTCTCTCATGTAGAGGTAAACCCGAATGCCGTAACTGTTGATGACGTTGAATCAATTGAAATTCCCGGATTAAAAGAAGTGATAGATGACTTCTCCAAGAATAACACCCGAGTCATTTTCACAATGGGAAAAGGAGGAGTGGGGAAAACCACTATTGCTTCTGCCATTGCTGTTGGATTGATTGAAAGGGGACATAAGGTACATTTAACCACAACAGATCCTGCAGCACACTTAACTCATATGTTTCAAGAAGAACGTGGGAAGGACGACTTAAGAATCAGCCGGATCGACCCGAAAGAAACGGTTGAGTCGTATAAAAAATCTGTTCTTTCTAAAGCAGCAGAGGGTCTCGATGAAGAAGGAATGGCGTATCTGAAGGAAGATTTAAACTCTCCTTGTACCGAAGAAATCGCCATCTTCCATTCCTTTGCAGGGATAGTGGGGAAAGCGGATGAAGAAATAGTCGTAATCGATACTGCTCCAACGGGCCATACTCTGCTTTTACTGGATGCAACTGAATCTTATACGAAAGAAGTGTCGCGTTCAAATGGAGAGGTGGAAGACCATGTGAAAAATCTACTGCCACGCCTTCGTAATCCAAACGAAACGAGCGTATTGATAGTGACATTACCTGAAGCTACCCCTGTTTTCGAAGCGAAACGACTTCAGGAAGATTTGCATCGAGCAGAGATTCACCCAAAATGGTGGGTCATCAATCAAAGCCTATCTGCAACGGACACAACAGATCCCGTGTTAAGAGGCAGGTCTGTTGCAGAGCGTGAATGGATACAAAAAGTGCATAACGATTATGCAAACAAGACCGCTCTCATTCCATGGATGAGCGAAGAAAAGATAGGGTACAAAAAACTGATGGACTTTTCTAAGTAAAGGTGGATGACAATGAATTATAATGAATTAGTGAAAGACCGAATTTATATCGGGGGTTTCGAAGATGCGGACTCAGTTCATGATAAAGTGGATATAATCGTCGACTTGCGAGCTGAAGCACCTGGAGTGGAATTTGATGATGTGTCCCGCATGCATCGTCCCATTGTAGAGAATGCTGATCAACAAGAAGAGTCGGTAAGGCGTGCAATCGATGAAGTGGTAACAGCCTATCAAAATGGCAAAAACGTCTACTTCCACTGTAACGGAGGAAGTAACCGAACAGGAACGGTCGCAGCAGGAACTCTCCTGTCACTGGGAGAAGCCTCCACACTCGAAGAAGCCGAAACGAAAGCAAAGAATGTCCGACCAAAAATCAACATCAAACCAGAACTGAAAAATGTATTAAAAGAGTTATATCCAAAGAATTGAGGGACGGACCTCAAAAAGAAATGGGGATTGTATACAATGAATATTACGAATGAAGCAAAAGAAGTACTGTTGAATGCAATGGAAGAGAAAAAATCGGAAGGTATCAGATTTTTTCTTAATCAAGGTGGATGCTGTGGGCCTCAAATGGGTGTTTCTTTAGATTCAGCTCAAGCCACAGATAAAGTGGAAGAAATTAATGGGGTTTCGGTTGCCTTTGATACGACTGTGATTTCTATGACTGATGATGTCACATTAGATGTCCAAGATGGGGGATTAGTATTAGTGGGTGTTCCGGATAGCGGCTGCTGTTAAGGTTATCCTAAATAGAAAAAGCCTGCTCTGGGTACTTATTGTACTTAGAAGCAGGCTTTTTTTATGATGAAGGATGAAGAATTTCCAGTAAAGAAACCAACAGAGAAAACCCTGCCGGTCTGGCAAACCCTTTAATTAATTCCAACTGCATCAAATGATAGCTTCACAGCATTAACTTCTGCTGAAGCGCTTCCATATAAATCGGTTGCAGATTGGACAGCTGCAGCTCTTGCCTGACTGAAGGTTGAGGAAGCTGTCAGGTATACTGTATTCATACGGTAATAAATATCCCCAAGCTTTTCACGGCCAATTCCGGGAACGCTTATTCCATAATGATTACCACCTTCACTTAATAGGTAAGCCTGCTTGTTGATGATTCCACTGTTTGTATGAACACCGCCATTATCTCCTGTACCAGTATAACGTTTAGAGTAGTGGTCAGGGTCACCGTATTTAGCAGGGTTGCTCATGGAGCGGAGGGCATCACCGGATGTGCCAGGTGTATAAATATCTTCTCCAATCTCGAAATCCGGATTTGATCCATTCTCGTATTCTACCAATGTACCAAAAATATCTGAAATCGCTTCATTTAAGGCTCCCGATTCATTCTGATATACAAGGTCAGAAGTAAAGTCTGTCACCGCATGAGTTAATTCATGGGCCACAACGTCAATACCGCCTGAAAGTGGGGCAAACGTCGTGCCATCCCCGTCACCATACACCATTTGAGATCCATTCCAGAAGGCGTTATTGTAGCCGCTACTGTAGTGAACAGAAGACACCAGGCGAGCGCCTTGATTATCATAAGAATTACGATTGTGGTTATCCTTATAGAAATCATACGTGACACCTGCGAAATAATGAGCATCAACCGCAGGAGCATCATATGCAGCATTTAGGACATTATCGCTATCCGACCACAAAGTGCCCGGTAAGAAAAATTGTGGGAAGAAGGTACGATTGTTCATGTTGTATGTATACACGCCATTTCCCCGGGTATTATCCTGCAAATAGTACTTTCCACTTGAAAGGGTGGTGTTCAACGGTTTAGAGTCACCTAATACGCCCTTACCGGTTCCTACTTGATTTGTTCCTGTGACTTCATGCATGTCATTGTATTTATTTAATATCTTTCCGGACTTCGCATCAATAAAATAGTTCCAGTTACCAGGAGCCGGTTCTAAATAATTCAGGTTTACAAAATAGGCAAAGGAAGCAGAATCACCATCTGTATAGACGACTAATTCCGGTTTAGCCTCTCTTTCTAGTTTTGGATCAATTCCAAGATCTTTCTTAGCGATCTTTAAGGCTTTATTCGCGTTCACTTTCTTATTTGGTGATGTTATCTTTTGATCCAGGTCAGCTACGACAGTACCGGAGAAAGCTTGAAGTGTGCCATCTTCATTTACAACTGCTGACTGTGTGGAACCCCAAACAGGTACCCCATGGTAGGTTTGCTGAATGCGAACGACTCTATTTCCAAGTTCATCTTTTTCAACAGACAGTACCTTGAACTGCTCGTCCGATTTCTTTTCGGAAAGCTTGAATTTCGCCTTGTTCTTCTCTAAAAAGGAAAGTACGATTGTCTCCGCTTTTTTCCCGGATGGGGAAGATAATAGTCCTGAAACAAATTCCGGTGTTCCTTCTTTTTTATTCATTTGAAAGAGAGCATTGTCAGATGGTGCAGCTAAACTCCCCGAAGCCATCATTCCTGACAGCAAGCCAATGGATAACCCCACGCTAATCATTTTCTTTTTTTTCAAATCAATCCCTCCTATTATTCTAAAAATTCTGTCAAAAATAGATTATCATAGAATAGAAGAAGAAGGTATTGAGAAAATGCAGGACTTTTTGAGGGTATAGAGGAGGTCAATAATGGTCGTTTTCAGGAAAATTTTCATGAAAACGAATCTTTTTATTAGATATAAAACTTTTGTTGGAATTTGTTATTTTTTTCTAGTGTTAATATAAGCCGGGTGGGCTAAAAAGGTGAGGGGTTCAGGGCAGCCAGTGATTATGAAACTAGGTAACTATCAAATCTCGAAGCATTTGGCTTTCTAATTATGTTGGGGAAGTAGATTAAATCATTATAAAAAACCCCTCAACCAATGGGTTAAGGGGTGCTTACTACTAATTAGTATCTTACAGCATCGTAAGAATTAATTCTTCCATGTTGGAAGTAAGAGCCTGTACCACTGATAGGATCAGCTGTTTGTTCGATTGCTTGACGAATTTGAACATTGTTTCGTCCTTGCCCTGCAAGTAATCCTGCTAAACCTGCAACGTGAGGGGAAGCCATCGATGTACCTGACATGTATGAGTAGCCATTGTTAGGCATGGTGGAAGCGATGTCAACTCCAGGTGCGGTTACATCCACCCATGTTCCGTAGTTTGAGAAGGAAGCTTTACGGTCTCTGGAATCAACTGCTCCTACGGCAATCGCATTAGGATAAGATGCTGGTTCAAACGTTGTTGATACTCCGTCATTTCCTGCAGCGGCAATCACGACAGATCCTTTATTCCAAGCATAATCAACGGCATTTTTTAAAGTTGTGGTATTACAGTCGCAACCAAGAGAAAGATTTAGAACTTCAGCACCTTGATCTGCAGCGTAGCGAATCCCTGCCGCGATATCATCAAGTGATCCACTTCCGTTGGCATCTAATACCCGAACGGCAAGAATCTTTGTATTAGGAGCCATACCGGCAACCCCGGTTCCATTGTTCGTTTCAGCCGCAGCCGTACCTGCCACATGGGTACCATGTCCATTTAAATCCATTGGATAATAATCATTGTCGACGAAATCATATCCACGAATCGTTTTGCCGTCTAAGTCAGGGTGGTTATAATCTACACCTGTATCAAGAACGGCGATTTCCTGACCGCTGCTTCCGCGTGCAAGATCCCATGCACTAGGTGTATACGTGTTTTGAGGTCCATATTGGTATCCTTGGTAGTAATAATCATTTGGGGTCCAGGTGGCTGAGAAGGTATAGTTCGGTTCTACGTATTCCACATTCGGGTTTTTGCTTAATGCTTTTACGGTTGCTTCTACATTTCCTACTTTTAACACTTCGAAAGGCTTTTTCTTATTAGCTTTTTCCTTTACTGAAGAAGCATTGACTTTTTTGAGGGTGCTTCCTTTTTCAGACTCTGCCACACCGTCTTTAAATTTTACAATAACCTCACCTTTTACATAGCTGCCTTTTTCGAGGCTTTTACTGACAACTGTCTTTTTCGGGGCTTTCTCAAGAGGGTTTTGATCTTGTGCAAAGGCACTTCCTCCGAAACTAGGTACGAGAGCAAGTGATGCAGCTAAAGATAAAGCAGCAATTTTTTTAAACTTCATAATAGCATTCCTCCGTTTTTCTTTTTTTTTTGGCTCAACGACAAATGAATTGAGTAGTAAATCGTTTGCTTGTTTAATGACCCCCTCTTATGAAAATTCACAAGAATAATTGAGAGTGTGTATGGGAAACTATGTATATGATTCTTGCTAACTAGGATTCTAGCAGACCCTTTAGAAAAAAAGAATAGGGCAAAAATTAAGGATTTGTAAATATAAGGAATGAAAATCCGGTCAGTGACAAAATTCACCGAGAATCATGAAAACTTTCCTCTAAACGCCCTCAAATATTAAAATGATTATAGGAAAACAGTCACGCATTTTCCCAACATCATTTTTAAAATAATGAGGGACGTACCTCCAGATTCGGTGAGTATAGTAGGTTGATTTCAGGCAAAAATTCAATAATTAGCATAATTAGAAAGAGCGAATTAGAGGTCCGTCCCTCTATGTAGTAACATTCAATTTTAAAAATACACCTTTTCATTTTTTTTTCACAACTCCATAGTACATTTAATAATGGCTAATAAGTCAGTTCAAGAAAGATAAAAAAACGAAATTCATTGATCTGAACTTATTAAGATTAAGTATTCCTTTTACCAGTCAATCAATAAAGGAGATTAAAGATGGAAACAGCAAAGAAATTAGAATCTGCCCCGAAGCAAACTAAGAAACAAGAAAGAGCTGCGCTATACCAAACTGTATGGAGATGGCATTTTTATGCAGGAATCATTTTTGCCCCGTTTTTAGTTATTTTAGCACTGAGTGGTGCAGTGTATTTATTCAAGCCACAAATTGAATCCGTCCTTTATAAAGATGTTTATTTTGTACAGGAAGAAGGCACTTCTATGATCAGTCCTTCTGCACAAATGGCAAAGGTCAAGGAGGAAGCCCCTGATCAAATTGTCACCTCGATGAAAGTGTATGATGACCCCTCTCGAACAATGGAATTCAGTGTAATGAATAATGGTAAGATGTCTTCGGTGTATGTCAATCCTTATACAGGAGATGTCACCGGATCAATAAAAAAAGATGAGAAATTTACAGAAACCTTTAAGAAGCTACATAGTGAATTGATCGTTGGCGGTACGGTAGCCAATCGATTAGTAGAGCTTGCTGCATGTTGGGCTATTATTTTACTGATAACAGGTCTGTATGTATGGTGGCCGAGAAACAAAGCATCGATTTGGAGTACAGTCATACCAAGGTTCAGACAAAAAGGCAGGACATTCTGGAGAGATATGCATGCAGTGCCCGCGTTTTGGTTATCACTATCCATTTTGATCCTCATCCTGACCGGCCTGCCGTGGTCCGGTGTGATGGGGGAGCAAATCAACCGACTGGCTACTTCGACCAATACTGGATTTCCACCATTTGCTACTAGTTTTGGAGAAAAGCCTCAATCGGTAGTAAGAGCGAAAGATGTGGCTGAGGATGTACCTTGGGCATCGGAAAACATGGCAGTACCTTCATCTACTACAGGTGGATATGTTCCATTATCTTTAGAAGATGCTACGTATATAGCAAGGAATGAAAACATAGAAAAACCGTATACGATTTCTATGCCACAAGGGGAGAAGGGTGTATACACCATCGCTACTTCTCATTCAAAACCAGGGGATAACGCGACTCTCCATGTGGATCAATACTCAGGTTCCATCTTAAGTGATGTACGCTTCAGTGAATATGGCATTATGGCTAAAGCCATCACGATGGGGATTGCCTTACATGAAGGCCGCTTATTTGGACTGGCAAACCAAATCATCTGTCTTATCATCTGTATTGGGTTGATCGGAATGGTAGTAAGCTCACTCATCCTTTGGAGAAAACGCAAACCAGAAGGTAAATCGGGTGCGCCATCTAAGTCAAAAGATAAAAATATAACAAGAGCGGTCTTTTTCATCATGTTGGTATTAGGTGTTATCATGCCACTCGTGGGTATTTCCATTATTATTGTTTTTTTACTGGACCGTTTTGTCTTTCCCCAGATCAAACCTTTAAAAGCCTGGATAAATTAAAAAATAAAGGAGTTTAAATAATGAAAAAAATCATTACTGTTTTAGGAATCGTAGTATTAATTGAGGTGTTATCAGCTTGTACAGCCAATTCCAACTCTTCGGCCAGTGAATCAGAAACAGCTAAGCTAGTGGAAGTGGATATCTCCCTACCAGAAAACATATCGCCAAATGAGGAAAATACATTAAAGGTAAAAGTAACCCATGCAGGTGAAAATGTAGAGGATGCGGATGATATACAGTTTGAAGTATGGAAAATGAACGACAAAGAGGAAAGTGAAATGATTGAGGCAACCCATGAAAAAAATGGGGTATACAGTATAAGAAATACATTCAAAGAAACCGGCGTATATTATATTCAAACCCATGTAACGGCACGTGATATGCATGTGATGCCGAAGAAGCAATTCATTGTCGGAGACGTTTCTAAAGAAGAGATGGAGAAAATGAAACAGATGGAAGAAGATAGTCATCAAGAAGGAGAGAGCGGAGGGCAACACCATTAACAGGAAAAGGACTTCAGTGGATGAAGTCCTTTTCTAATTGATGTAAGATCATTTAATGAGCTTCTACCGCTTTATTTAATGATTGATAGATTTTCATACTTGAAATATTTATACCTATCTGTACAAATTCAATACTCATTTCTGGGCGCATTCCTGATAAGATCGGCTCGATTCCAAGTAATTTAAGGCTATCAATCAGTTTCATGATTCCTTGCTGGAATAATGGATTCACTTCATACACACCGGAAAGGTCGATGATTAATTTATGAATGGATAGCTTCTTACACTCAAGAAGGACATGTTCTGCCATCATTTCTCCACGTACTTCATCCACTTGTCCAATGAGAGGCAAAACAGCCAAGTCGGAGAAGATGGGAACGACTGGAGTGGATAAGGACAAATATTTTTCTACAGATATTTTCAGTTGTTCTTCTGCATATTCGCTATACGCTTCACAGAAAGCGGAAATCATTTTTGTGAAAGATTGATCGATATCATGTGTGATTTGCAGAAGGATTTCCTTCGATACGAAATCATCATTACGAAGAATGATATCTTCTAAGACCACTTTTTTATATAAGGAGGATTTACTAATCGACATATTTAGAGGGACACCCTGACTGCAAGCAAGTCTTCCTATTTCTTTTCCCCACTGACTTGATTTGTCTTCGTTTTTTTCTCCTCTAAGCAGGCCTTCACCTAATTGTTCGATAAGCTGCTCAAAATAAGGCAGGCTTTCATTCCTTCCTGCTTCCATATAATGTGTAGGGTAAGCAGCTAAAAGGTCTGAGAAGATCTTATTGGCGATTTCCTGTTTTCTCTCAATCAATTGATCTCCAATAGATGTAGTGATTGTGTGGTGAGTCATTTTTCTCCTCCAGATGTATGTTTTTCCTTTATTATAAAGTATTATTAATTTTTAGTATAGGCTGGAAAGACTAGAATAATAGTATACCAGGTATATTGACAAAATAGATATTATTACCTTATAATTTCATTAATTTAAAATATTTCCAATTAGATGATGAAGAGAAGATCATAATGAAGAAATTGATGTACAGAGAACTCTATTAGCTGAAAAAGAGCCATCATGATCATTATGGTAAAAGACTTGGAGTTATGTATGAAGCTATTTCATGTAGTGAATACATCGGGATCTCCCGTTATAGAGAAAGGATATTAGGTTGTATCCGAAGAGGTTGGTATGGTGACATGCCAACAAACTGAGGTGGTACCGCGAAGATAAACTCTCGTCCTCAAGATTCATTTCTTGAGAATGGGAGTTTTTTATTTTGATAGAAGGAGTGTTCTGTATGAACCCTGTATTAATGGAAGTTCCAACCGTATTAGAAACCGAAAGATTAGAATTAAGAATGCCTCACCCGGGTGATGGCAGAATAGTGAATGCAGCTATTAAGGCATCCCTATCTGAATTAAAACCGTGGTTAGGGTTTGCACAGAGTGAACCTTCGGTGGAAGATACTGAAACAAACACACGTGAAGCTCACGCGAAATTCTTAACAAGGGAAAGTTTGAGGTATCTCATCTTCCGAAAAGATACAAATGAATTCGTCGGTTCAACAGGCTTTCACAACATTGATTGGAGTGTTCCGAAATTCGAAATCGGTTATTGGATTGATACCAGAATGAGTGGGCATGGTTACATGGTGGAAGCCGTTGGGAAATTGACCGATTTTGCATTAACTGAATTAAAAGGAAAAAGAGTGGAAATCAGGTGTGAATCCACAAATGGGAGGAGCAGGTCGATTCCTGAAAGGCTTGGCTATGTGCTGGAAGGGGTTCTGCGCAATGAGGATCTTTCGGTTGATGAGGAGCGGCTGACGGATACGTGTGTGTACGGAAAAATCTAAATAGGTGATGCAGGGTATTTATCTAGATCCTGCATCACCTATTTCAATCGTCATTTTAACGACAACTTATTTTTAAGCTGCTTCTGATTCTTTCGAATGGACTTTTTTCATGAATTCGTTTACATCCCCAGGGACTCTGCGATCGATCTTTGAAACGATATACACAGAAAGGAATCCAATTGGAACCGTTATTAACCCGGGTACATTAAACTGTAGAAATTCAGGTAGGGTAGCTTTAAAGAAAATCATGTACATAGAAGCAATCAGGCCAATAACAAGGCCGGCAATTGCACCTTTCTCTGTCATTCCCCTCCACCATATACCCAGGATGAAAATTGGTGTAAACGTACTTGCAGCTACTGTAAATGCCAGCGCTACCAGATGTCCGATAGATGCTTCTTTTACCAATAGACCAAGAACACCGTAGAGAATACCAAGAATGATAATCGAAACCTTTCCTGCTAAAACACGTTCTTTTTCTGTTATGTTTTTGCGGAAGAATGTTGCATATAAATCATGGGCCAATGCACCGGAGCTTGCAATGAATAAACCGGATAGGTTTGAAAAGACGGCAGCAAATGCGCCCGCAATAACAAGACCAAGCAGCCACTCCCCACCAAGGGCCTGGGCAGTAGAAGGAACAACCATATTGTTTCCTCCGGATATCAGGTCTTTCATAACACCTGGATCTGTGTCTCCGCTTAGAAAAATCGAGCGCCCGACCACTCCAAGATATACGGCAAAGAAAAAGAAGACACTTGCAATACCTATTGCCATAAGAGCGGATTTACGAGCTGCTTTAGCACTAGGGTTTGTGTAGAAACGAAGCAAAATATGCGGAAGTCCAATCGTGCCTAGTGAAAGTCCGATTGTCATTGAAATGGTTTGCCAGAATGATGGGAAGTAATTGCCGGTCCCTGTCCAAGCAGCTCCGTCAAAAGGTATATCCTTTCCATCAGTAGAAAAACCGGCAGTTCCTGAAATTACCCCTTTAAATTCATTAATCGTAGCAAGGATTTCCTGGTAATGTAGTCCACCATAGATAGCAGCACCAACCATAAGAAGAAAGGCACCTAGACGAATCCATAGTTCGAGGGCCTGGTTAAGTGTAGTACCCTTCATACCACCGATTCCAACGTAAAAAATCATGACAGAACATGTGAAAATGATTCCAAATTCATAGCTTGTCCCGAAGAACATATTTAAAATTTGCGCAGCACCAAGTAACTGAGGGGCTGCATAGAAGCCCGAAATGGCTAGAACCACCGCAACTGCTGCGAGACGTGCGCGTTTGCTGTGAAAACGATACGCTAAAAAGTCTGCCACCGTATAGGCTCCGAATCGGCGCAGGGGACCTGCTACGAATATAGCTAAAAGAGTTAGACCAATAGAAAAGCAAAATGCATAATAAGCACCATCATACCCAAGTTGATAGGTTAAACCGGCAATACCAAGAAAGGTTGCTGCGCTTAAGTAGTCTCCTCCTATAGCTGATCCGTTAGTAAACCAGCCAAAGCTTCTACCGCCAACAAAATAATCAGAAGCAGTGGCGTTTCTTTTTGATAAATAGGTGATATATACGATCGTCCCCATTAAAAGGAGTGTTAAAAGGAATTTTGGTTCTAGTAAAACGCCCATCAATCGATTCTCCTTTCCTCAGAAGATGTATTGGAGTGGGTGGGAATGTGGTGATCATTCTTTAAGCGTTTCTCGTAGAGAGTAGTATGTACATAGGCAATGATGAAAGCCATCGCCATTGCCACGATACTTGTGAAAAACCAGCTATACGTCATACCACCCCACATACGTGAAAACATAAAACCATCTGCATACCAATTTAATATCGGGATTGATAAGATAAAAACATAATAAAATAGCGTAAGTTTAATTCCAGTGCTGAATTCACCCTTCATGATTTTTCTTGTTTCCGGATCGAGTGGCTCAAGTTCGCTGACATCTATAGTGTCTGCTGCCACATAATCATATTCTGAATACTCTCCAGCCATAAAAGACCCCTCCTTAAGGAATGTAATGTGGTTGATTATTAAGTGCTGTCCTCCTTTGCAGAAGCTGATATAGTATTAAATTGATTCTACGATATAAGACGAATAGATACCTTACAATAAATTATCAGAAATATACAAATATTTAATATAATCTAATTTTTACTCTATAATTCAGATAAGAATAAGACATTATTTTGTATATCATAGAAAGGCAGGATGGAAGTCAAGTGTATTCGCTGAAGCTAGTCGTAAAAGATCAATTGGAATATGAAAAGCTGGAAGACTGGATTACAGAAGAATTTATGGGAAACATTGCACTGGTGGAGGAAGAAGTGAAACCAACTGATATACATATAGCCATTTTCGAAGTAAGTACATGGCTTGATTGGGTGAAAATATACCGATTTCATAAACGTAATAAAGAATGCAAGATCATTCCTTTGCTGGAACCATCATTATTGAATACTTCACCCCTTGCAATGGAACTGAAATTAAGCAGTTTACTAGTCAAGACTGTAAAAAAGCATAAATTTATTCGAATATTAAAACAGACTTTAGGGGGTATTTCAAGTGAGGATCATGTATTGACTAGTGATAATGTCATTGGGCTACATCAGGAACCAAAGAAAGGGAACCACCACACGTTACCTTTTCAAGAAGCATTTTTACGAAGATTACTTTCTGGGGAGATAAAATCTGAAGAGGAATTGATTCAATCCCGATCTCTCTTTCCAGTGGATGGGCTTCCAAATGTAGTATGTTTTATACAGGGATTTATCAGATGCCCTGCCTGGAAAGATGAGCAAGATTGGCATGCATCTATGATTATTCAAGACTACTTTAGAAAGCGCTTTCTCAAAGGGAGGATTTCTTTTTTATCTTACCGCAAACACTTGCTTATGCTCATTCGGCTTCCTTCGAAGTATGGATCTTTAAAGGACTGGAAAGAAGGAGAAGAAAGTATTCTTGATGCGATTGAGGGATTAGAAAGGGAGCATGGGATCCATCTTTATATTGGTGTTGGGTCCATCTATCGAGAACCACTTCTCCTTCATCAATCCTATCGGGAAGCATATAAAGCCAGGCGTACGTCACCATATGAGAGATTATCCCTTCGTTATTATGAAGAGATTACAAAGGACCAGCAGATACAGAAATGTACGGACTATATAGCTCAGTGTTGTACGGATAATCTTTCTATAAAACAAGTAGCCAAACAGATTAATTTTAGTGTACCGTATTTCAGCAGGATTTTTAAACAAGAAACGGGACGGAATTTTGTTGAATATGTCACCTTTGTTCGTCTTCAGCGTGCCGTGTGGCTTTTACGCCATACCAACCATACAATTGAGTACATTGCTGAAGAACTTGGATTCAATACACCGAATTATTTTAGTGGTACCTTCAAAAAATATGTTGGCCTTTCACCAAGAGAATACAGGAGGACGGAAGAAATTATTTTTATTTAATAAGGCAGGGGAGCAGACGATCTTTTGTGACCATGCAGCTGGTTAAGGAGTAATTATTTCCCGGTTTAAAAGGATATCAAGAGGAGGCGTTTCTCAATGAGAAGCGCCTCTGTAATAAGGACTCTTTAAGATTTAACCCAATCTTTCCTCAACATACTATACTTTACAAGATCCTCATAATGATCATATAACCATTGACCATCCCGCGTGATGCCTTCTTTCTTAAAACCTAAACGTTCCGGGATGCCAAGGCTTTTCTTATTATTGATGGCACATTGGATTTCTACCCTGTTGAGGTCCATTTCAATAAATAAATAGTTTAATAGAGAGGAAACGGCACGTGTAATGATCCCTTTTCCTTGTGCTACTTCAGAAAGAAGGTATCCAATGCTGGTGCTCTTGCTTTTCCAATCAATATAATGCAGCCCGATCATACCGACTAATTCCCCTTGATAGCGTAGCCCGGCATCGAATCCGTTGTTATCCGCGTAATTCCGGATCCATATGGGGATGATCGGTTCTAAATCCTGAGGAGACCGGCGTTTATCAACCCATAGAAGCCACTTGCGAAGATGATTCCGGTTTGAATCAATCAGTTCGTATAATTCCTCTTTGTGGTGTTGTTGAAATAGCTCGATTGAGATTTCTCGATCTACTGTGAATGAAAACATGAGGGACATCTCCTTTAAGATATTTAGAAGATTATACCATATTTTTCGTGTTTATAGAGAGTAATCTAAGTAGGGTGTATTTTCTGTTTCGGTGTATTTTCATTGTGTTTTTACTATATTACGGAATTCCAATTCTTCTCAACACTTATAAATCCCTTGAAACATTGCCATACTTTAAGTAGTATAGATAAGTAGAAAATTGTAGAGTTTTGAAATGAGGGTTTTAAATGGAAAAGAAATCCATATACGGATTAACATTAGATCAACTGACAACATGGCTGGTCGAACACGGTCAAAAGAAATTCCGTGCGGCTCAAGTGTGGGATTGGTTATATAAAAAGAGAGTGACAAACTTTGCGGATATGAAGAATCTAAACGCTGACTGTGTACAGTTGTTGGACGATCACTTCTATCTTCATACACTCACTCAAGAGGTTAAACAGGAATCTAAGGACGGCACAATCAAATTCTTGTTCAAGCTTGAGGATGGTAACCTGATAGAGACTGTTCTTATGCGTTTTAATTACGGACTGAGTGTGTGTGTGACGACTCAGGTCGGATGCAACATCGGTTGTACATTCTGCGCGAGTGGACTACTCAAGAAAAACCGGGACCTATCAAGCGGTGAAATTGTCGAACAAATCATGAATGTCCAACATCATTTGGATGAAGCAGGAAATGGAGAACGAGTCAGTCATATCGTCGTAATGGGAATTGGTGAACCATTCGATAACTACGATAACATGATGGACTTCTTCCGAGTAGTGAATGACCAAAAAGGTCTTTCGATCGGTGCTCGTCACATCACTGTATCAACAAGTGGCCTGGCAGATAAGATTTACAAATTTGCCGACGAAAACATTCAAATCAACCTGGCTGTTTCCTTGCACGCACCAAACAACGAATTACGTACGAAGATCATGAAGATCAACCGTGCGTATCCACTTGAGAAGTTGATGCCAGCCATTGATTACTATTTAGAAAAAACCAATCGACGAATCACCTTTGAGTATATTTTATTGAGCGATGTGAACGATCATAAAGAAGAGGCTATACAGCTAGCCAAATTGTTAAAGAACAAGCGTCATCTTTCTTATGTGAACTTGATTCCTTATAATCCAGTTGACGAACACAACCAATATCAAAGAAGTACGAAAGAAGCGATTGTTGAATTCTACGGTACATTACTTGAACATGGAATCAACTGTGGAGTCCGTGTGGAACAAGGGACGGACATTGATGCAGCTTGCGGTCAATTGAGAAGTAAGCAGATTAAAAAAGACAAAGTAAAATCTTAATACTTTATATTTAGCACATGAATTCCTGAATGGGATTTGTGTGTTTTTTTTGTGATTGTTGAGACTGAATATGAGATTGGATTCCATATTTTGTTAAAATACGCAATAAATCATTATTTTGGCGCAATTCCACTCGATCATGACGCAATTCCAATTTAACAGACGCAATAAAATGAATTTTGACGCAATTAAGAAAGAAAACGACGCAATTCTCCTATCGAACTACTTTAAAAATTAATGAATGCCAGTACGAAAAGCCATATTTGGTAACAACAGCTAATGACCAAATAAGATTTGATTCATTTTATCCAATAAGGAGTGAAGAAACAATGTTTTATTAAAAGTAGCTACTTTTCTTGGAATAAATTCAATATATGTTGAATGTATCGTTCTATAAATATAGAATGAATGTTAGGAAGAAATTTTTGGGAATGAGGTGTTCTACTATGGATGTACTCCATACGACAAGCCGAAAAAGAGAGACATATGAAGTAAGAATCGAGGCTTCTCTACTTTGGGAATGCGCTTTGGGGATTGCTGCCATCACAAATACAAGGCTTATCGATACGTTAGAAAAACCGAAAGAGTCATGGGACAAGTTAAAAAAATCTTTATCTGAACCGTTGATAGAGGATTTGAAATACGTTGAAAAGAATAATACATGGAAATCCCTACTGCTCTTGTTGCATCAAAAAGAGTTTCGGGATTTATCTGATTTCATAACGTTTTTGGAGGGAGTGGACGATCAAAAACTCAGATTCATTTGCATTCCATACATAGGGATGAAATTTCAAGAACTTCGAAAGCATGCTTCAAAAGGTGATGAGTCGTCACGAAACAGATTGAAAAAGCAGACGAAGGATAATCCGTATTTTCCAGGATATATTGAGTTTATCTGCACCACAAATATCCAGAATTTAAGGGATCACTTGAAGAGCGTCATGACCCGGTGGTATGAAGAAGTGATCATTCCTAAACAAGAGACGCTAATTCAGATATTGACAAGGGATAAAGAGTCCAAGGAAAGGATGAATGAAAAACTGAAGCCCGAGGCCATGGTTGAGTGGGCAACGGGAGGGATTACTTATCTGCCTGAGCCCAGTGTACCTACCGTCCTGCTAATCCCTCAGTCGATTTACCGCCCTTGGAACGTAGAAGGGGATGTTGAAGGAGTCAAGGTGTTTTATTATCCCGTAGCCAATGAAAGCATTTATCCGGATGATAAGGATATGCCAAGCTATTTTCTGGTCCAAAAGCATAAAGCCCTTGGGGATGAAGCGCGTCTCAGAATGGTGAATTTCCTGAAGGGGTCAGATCGTACACTTCAGGAAATCACGAATGAGCTGAACATGGGGAAATCGACGGTCCATCATCATTTGAAGATACTCAGGTCCGCAAGGCTGGTCGAAACTCTGGATGGGAAGTATCACCTGAAAGCGAATGCGGTTCAATCTTTATCGAATGAATTAATGCAGTATTTAGCTGGGGATTAAAAGGGGGAAATGATATGGGTGAGCGTGCGGTCAGGCTAAATCAAGTGGAAGATTTCCCGCCCTTAAAGAAAAACTACTCTGTTTTCCGATTCATGGGTGGCAATCTGATTTCATTTTTCGGTGATCAAATCTATTTAATCGCAATTCCTCTAATGGTATTAGCCCTCACTGGATCACCTGTGAGTATGGGGATTGTGGCGGCGCTTGAACGGCTGCCGATTCTATTGCAGCCCTTCGCAGGTATCATGTCCGATACATTCAACCGGAAGCACCTTCTCCTTTTATGTGATTTAGGGCGATGTTTACTTGTTGGGATGATTGGGGTTCTATTTATCATGGAGGTACTGGAGATGTGGATGGTATACCCCGTTGTGTTCGGTATCGGATGTTTTAGCCAAATTTACAATACATCTCAATTTGCCTCAGTACCAAGCTTAGTGAGAAGAGAAGACCTTCAAGCTGTGAATTCACTAAATTCCGGGATATTTAATTTGGCGGTTTTTCTGGCACCAGGTTTGGGAGGGCTGATCATTTCCTTTTTGAATCCTGGATATGCCCTGTTGGTGAACAGCGTCAGCTTCCTGGTATCTTTTCTTGCCATTGCGAGTCTCCGGATGAAGATGAATGAGAGAGATTCATCAAGGCATTCCTTCTGGGGAGAAATCAGGGAGGGATTTGAATTCGTTGTAAAGACCAAGCCGATCCTGTACACCAATCTAGCCATGGTATCTTCTGTGTTCGGAACTACATTGTTTCTCACATTATTGGTATTTCACCTGAAAGATTCCATCAGTTTAAATACGGTCATGATTGGTTGGTTATTATCAATAGGGGGAGTAGGTGCGACTCTTGGCGCGGTTACGTCAAACCTTTTTCGGAAACGGTTTTCTTATCGGAGCATATTATTTACGGCCTCTGTCATTGGAGGGCTTTCAATCCTGTGTTTCGGCTTTATAGAAACCTATTTTTGGCTTATGATCATGAATGCAGTAGGGACCTTTTGTGCTTCGATGATGAGTCCATGCATTATTACAATCAGGCAAACGCTGACACCTGATCACTTATTGGGAAGGGTGCAGGCCACAAGCCGCCTCATGACTTGGGTATTCATGCCCCTGGCCGCATTTCTTGCAGGAATACTGGCTGAAGCAATAGGCACAGACCTGACCATCATGCTTGCTGGAGGCATCTCGACACTCGCTTCCATTCCCTATCTACATCACAGTTTGAAAGATAAGTAGAGGGACGGACCTTCCCATTTCTGTTTTATGGTAGGATGGAAATGGAAGCCATTTTGGTGGGGAGCATTCAGATATGATTACTGAAAGTCAATTTAAAGGGAGATTAAGAAAGATCGATTTTAATCGTCCTGATATAAAGTGGCACAAGAACGTATTCAACTAAGAAAGGGGAGCAGAGGATGCAATCGAGTCATCACGACATCACCATCATCGGAGCAGGTGTGAGCAGTGTGTTTCTCGCTTACACCTTGATGAAGCACAATGAACATGTCTCCATCCACATGATTGATCTCGGTAAAAAACTGAGTGAACGTACATGTGGTTTAGATGAAGGAGGAGGATGTACCTGTGAAGGAATGTGCAGTAAATACATTGGGTTTGCAGGTCTTGGGAAATCAGAAGGAAAATTTAATTATACGAATGATTTCGGAGGAGAGCTTGGCAGGAAAATTGGAGAACAAACGACACTTGATTTGATGAAGGAAGTAGACGATATTCTCTGCGAGTATGGCGGTGACATCATCCCTTCCTATAGCACGAAAAATCAGATGCTTTCGAATAGAGCCGGTATGGCTGATTTAAAAGTACTTTCGACAGAGGTCCGTCATTTAGGAACACGCTTGGCGAGTGAGGTTTTTCAAAAAATGTATGAGGTGCTGAAAAACCGTATTACGTTTAGTTTTGAAACTCATGTAGAAACAATCACTAAAAATGAGGCGGACTTTCATTTAAAATCCAATATTGGTGATTTTACGACGGGGAAATTAGTGATTGGTACAGGAATGAGTGGCAGCACATGGCTGAAAGAACAAGCAGGGTCACTTGGACTTTATCCAGGAGAAACCCGTCTGGATTTGGGGATTCGTGTGGAAATGAAAGGTAATCAGCTTCAATCGATATTAAAAGATACATTTGAAACCAAGCTTAAGATCGAGAGGGAATCATTCAGTGCGACAACCTATTGTATGAATCCGCGAGGGAGGATCATTCGGAAGCACCAGCATGGCTTAGTTATGCCTGATGGACAGAATGCCCGTGAAGAAGATACACCAAGTGCGAATCTGAACTTCAGCTTGTTCGTTCCACGCTATTTTCTCTCCCATGATGAGGCAATGGGCTATGCAATGAATATCATAGGTGGAATCAATCAAGGACGAGATCGGATTGTCGTTCAGAGATTGGAAGATTTCAAATCAGATAGGAGTACAGAAACGTTGGATGGGAATCTGGTAGGTCCGTCCCTCAAAGCGGATTATGGGAATCTTCGGGAAGAGGTTCCAGAATTTTATGTGATGGCGCTCGAGAAGTTTTTTGCTTCTTTGGAAAGGCTTATTGGGGAGACTATACACCCTGATACACTTTTGTACGGTTTGGATGCGAAGTTTTATGAACCTAAATTACCGACGGATCAGAACTTTGAAACAGATGTGTCAAATCTGTATCTGATTGGTGACTGCTCCGGAGAAACCCATTCCTTATCGCAGGCAGCGGCAAGTGGTATTTATTTAGGGAAATATCTGGGAATATAGGGTTAACCACTTAATGATAAATTTGGAATAATTTGAAACCTTTCTGTTTGTTCTTTCGTACTAGTAGAAAAGAACAGGCAGAAAGGATTTTTTTATGGGATTAAGAGTAGAACAAAATGATTTTGGATATGAAACAAATGTAGATAATCATCCGAATAAGCAGATGAGTATGTACGCCTTCCTTCGATTATTGGGAGTTTTTATTTTCGTTGGGTGGGGAATCATGTTCTTCACTGTCCCTCTGGATCTCAACCATAAATCCGAATGGGTTCATGTGAAGGGCATTCATTTAGATGGGAAAATGATGGGAGAATTCTTTTTATGTTTGATCACGGTAGGATTCATATATTTTGGATTGCTATATTTATATTTTAAAAAAATGTGGGGGAAAACTTTTTTATTGATTTCTCTATTTTGTCTTGGTGTAATCGATGGTCTCTTTTTTTTCTTTTCATTATAAATTGTTTTGTCTAAAATATAAGAATTTTCTAATGAATGGAGGCAGCTTAAATTGAATTACTATTTCAACTTATTAATAACGATAATCATCCTAGTAATTGGAACCGGTATGGCATTCTTCATTGACCAATTCAGTAAACAATTAGAAAAGTTCCTTCCTTCTAGGTACTTATCCTTTACGATCATCGCGATACTCTTCACACTAATGACGGGCGCTACGGTAATGACCAGCTCATTTGGAGGGTGGAGCATAATGGATACGGCTTTCATTTCCAGCCTTTGCTTTTTTGCACTGGGATGGCTCACCAATATTTCAAAACGAGCGGGAATTAATCAAGCATCGACGGCCGCTAAGTTCATCACGAATAATCAATTTAAATATGAATATGAATCAGCGAGTTCTTCTAATAAGAGTCCTTATTTTATTGCGAGTCTGCTTTTTCTCGTTTTGAGTTGGGGGATTTCATTTTGGATGGCTTACAGTTAATAGGATGAGGAGGGATGTGTTTTGTCTGATTGGGGTGTCTTGTTTCTATTATTCATGATTATTATGACAGTCCTGGCTTTGACTGATTTTATGATTATGAAAGTTACAGGACAGGATAAAAAGAAGAGAATTTGGGCGGGAGTCATATGTTTACTCCTTACACCCGTGGTTTTTATCTTGACTGGTTTATCCGTAAGTCCGTTTGATCCTTCTGGTTTTGGAACAGGTATGGTCATGATGATATACGGGACCTTTTTTGCATTGAATGCAATAGGAATCATTGTGGTTGGATTGTTCTCTGAATAAGGAATAGCGGCTTTTAGAATTCTTACAATACGAAGGGCAGGTTGATAACATGGTAGAACTTTTTTCTTATAATTGGCAAATACGGGAAGAATGGTTTGATTGGTGCAGGGAAATCAATCAGGAAGAGCTGACGAAAGAGCGTATAGGCGGGATGGGGAGCATTCTGAAGAATCTCTTTCATGTAGCGGACTGTGAGCAAATTTGGATGAATCAATTACAAGGGAAACCCGTGATGAAAAAGGATTTCCATACTATTTCATCACTAGACGAAGTCATTGAGTTTTCAGAAACGACCCGTCAGCAAACGGAAAGCTTTCTGTCATTATGGACTTCCTCCTATGGAAAGAAAGAATTTAATATGACATCAAGATCAGGTAGAACATACAATTTTACATACAAAAAGGTTATGCAACATGTAGTGACGCATGAGATTCATCATATTGGTCAATTATCCGTGTGGGCAAGGGAAATTGGAAAAAAGCCGGTGTCGAGTGATTTTATTTTCAGATGATGTATATGTAGCAGATAGAAAAGGAGGACTATACATTGAATAAACAACAAAAGCCATTCATCGAAAAAGTAAAAATCATTCTAGGTGACAACTATGCGACCATTGAGGATACGAATGATTTGACCATTGCAGAATTGAAAGAACTTGTCAGTTATCTGGATCAGAGCCCACCTTATCATTCACTATCTAACTTGAAGATTCTTGTGAGTCAAACATTCTCCCAGGAAGCGGATGAGTATTTAGAGAGGAAAGGATATGAACTGGTTGATGAATTTGTTACTGTGTGTAAAATGCTTGAGAAGTCGGAAATCAATCACTCTTTTACATTGAAAAATTTACATAAAATTTCAGAGAATGAGTTTGCTCATATTTGGATGCATACTATGGAGGGCTCTCTTAATGCTCCATCTAGTTTAACCATGCCAGAACAGATGAAAAGTGTCGCAAACGAACTAGGTGACAGCTATAAGGATTCCTGCATTGCGATTTATGAAGGAAATCAGCCTATTGGCGTCATAATGCCACATATAGAACCAGGCACGGTGGATGAGGGAAGGTTGTTTTATTTCGGATTGATTCCTGATGAAAGAAGCAAAGGAAAGAGCAAGCTCCTTCATAAACTGGCACTTAATCTGTTAGCTAGTGAGTTTCAGGCAAAAAATTATATCGGGGGGACAAGTAAGAATAACGCTCCGATGATTCGAACATTTCTTGCAAATGGGTGTGAAGTGAAGGAAGTGAACAGGGTGTTTTATAAGAAATCCCTTTAGTACTGTGACCAGCAGTGTTATAATGGATGAATTGTTCAAGTAGAAAAGGGGAGTTAATACCTTATGAAATATATGAAATCACAAATGAAACAGTTAATCAGAGATAATAAAGAATTGCAAAGTCGTCTGAAAGTATTGATGGATGAGATGAATTTAGAGCGTACATTCGCTCTTAAAGCATTGTATCATTCAGAGGTTGCAGAAGGCGGAAAATACCAGGCTGCCTATCAAGCGTTAGACCAACCAAAGGAGTAAGTTTTTTTCTCTGAAATCCAGGATAGTATACTCATACAGGTGACATGACCTGAGTTTAGCATGTTTTAAAAAAATAATACTGCAAATAGGCGGCCAGGTAGGAGAGGATATTCCCTCATTACCTGGCCATTTTCTTTTTCATTCAGCAAAGATCTCATGCAAGAGAGGATCCTCATCTAAAATCTCCAAGGCTCTTTGTCGATAACTGGAATCATGTAAATAGGTATAACGATTAGGTTTTATCGATGTACTCATTAAAATCGCTTCTTTGTATTCTGCTTTTATTAATCCGATTGTTTTAACATAATCAAAAAAACCAGTTCGTGTAAAAACTTTTTCGATACGTTCTATTCTATGCTCTTGAACTTTTGCCATGATATAGGTGGCGATACCTACTTGAATCCCATGCATTTGAGGTGTTTTAGAAATGATTTCAAGACTGTGGGAAATCAAATGCTCTGAACCACTGATGGGAGCACTGTTTCCGCTAATGACCGTCGAAACCCCTCCCATTGTTAAGGAACTGACTAATTCTTTAAGAAGGATTTCATTTTTCAATTCATGCATCGGTGTCCGGATGAAGCTATTAACGGCTTTCTTACTAAGCATATAGGCGAAGGCATTTACAGAACCAACCCCGTTTTTTTCTTCAAATTCCCAATCATATAGTGCTGTCAGGTTTGACATCAAATCGCCAATCCCCGCCAGGATAAAGCGATCCGGTGCGTGCTTAATAATATCTAAATCTACAATGATTCCATATGGAACCTTGGCAGGAACCGTCGTCTTCTTACCATCGACGATTAAAGAGCAGTTACTGCTTGCAAATCCGTCGTTTGATGGGGCAGTTGGAATCGATATGAATGGACTTCTTCTGGAAAATGCAACATATTTACCGTAATCAACAACTTTTCCACCTCCTACCGCGATAACGACATCAAAGCGGCTCCATGAAAATGCGGCAGAAAGTAATTCATGGATATCCATTTTATCATCCAGCTTTACGCACTCAATAGTGAGACTGGACAAGGCGTTTTCTATTGTATTTTTTAAAGTGGTATTTGAAAATTCATCAAATAATACGATAGCGTTGGAGAATGGGTGCCTTTTTAAAATATCGTCTAGCCGTGACAATACGTCAGAGCCAACCTCTAAAATAGAGGGAATCGGAATGTTTGTGACCGAATTTGTCATGGGTTGTATTCTCCTTTATTCTCGATTTTTACTCACCCTACACCTTCCACAATTGTCAGAAGGATTCCTTTAAATCATTAGGGTTTTCTCTTAAGATCCAAATGTTTGACTTATAAATCCATATGTATTATATTAATTGACAGGTCAATGATTGACCCATCAACTAATGTGAAGGAGGAGGATGCTTTGTCCATCTCTTGTCGTGAAGAAGAGAAGATAATTGTTCAACTAAATGATATATATAAGCAGATGAGTCCTAAGTTTGAGCGTTGTACCGGAATTAGTCAGTCTCGTTTGGATCTTTTGCACAAGTTATTTGAAGTGGAAGAAATCAGTCAAACCGCCCTACAAAGAGAAGTGAATATCGATAGTGCAGCCGTGACGAGACACTTAAAGCAACTTGAAGGAAAAGGGATGGTTTCCCGCCGTAAAAATCCTGATGATAACCGGTTTACTTTTGTCCGGTTGACAGAAGAAGGCCGTAAGAAAATAGAGGCTTATCGTGAAGAGAAAGAGATCTTTATCACAAAAGTCTTTAAAAGCTTTACAAAAGAAGAACGTGCAGTTTTATCGCACATGCTAAATCGTATTCAGGATAATGTATCAGAGATCGAATACTAGATAGTTTAGACTTATTTATATAAAAGGAGAATGCATCATGAATCAAACAAAAATCAATGACTTTAACCAAATCATCACAGGCCGTCGCTCCATCCGTAATTATGACCCGACTGTAAAAATCAGTAAAGAAGAAATGACTGAGATACTAACCGAAGCTACTCTTGCACCATCATCTGTAAACTTACAGCCATGGCGTTTTGTTGTAATCGATAGTCCAGAAGGGAAAGAAAAACTTGCACCTCTTGCGAAATTCAATCAGACGCAAGTCAAATCTTCTTCTGCAGTGATTGCGGTATTTGTAGATATGAACAGCCTCGACTATGCGGATGAGATTTACGATCAAGCAGTAGAAGAAGGGTATATGCCTGCAGAAGTAAGAGACAGACAGCTACCATCTATTAAGGGATTACTACAAATGATGACGACTGAACAGTTCAGGGAAATGAATCTCATAGATGCAGGATTAGTATCCATGCAACTCATGCTTGCTGCACGTGCTCACGGATTTGATACAAATCCGATTGGTGGATATGAAAAGGATCAAATTGCTGAAGCATACGGTATGGACAAAGACCGTTACTATCCAGTCATGCTGATATCAATCGGAAAAGCGGCAGATGCAGGCTATAAATCTGTTCGCCTGCCAGTAGAATCCATCACGGAATGGAAATAAGAAAAGAGGAGAAATTATATGATTATTATCCATGCAGAATTTCATATTAATCCAACCAAAGAACAAGCATTTTTAGAAGAGATTCGCCCACTTGTAGGAGCATCCAGAGGAGAAGAGGGAAACATCTCATATGACTTAATGAAAGATACTGAAAGAGAAAGTGTCTATACAATGGTAGAGGTGTGGAGGGATGCTGCTGCCGTTGAGAATCACAATGCGAGTGAGCATTTTGCTTCATTTGTTAGGAGAGCACCTGAGTATTTAGCGGCTCCTTTAGATGTGAAGATTTATGAAGGAAATAAGGTAGAGAAATAATTAATTTAAAGGGCACCCGACTTTTGGTTGGGTGCTTTTTTTCATTAAAGAAAATGCCAGGCGCATAAGCACCCGACATTTCAACTACACTTCAATAATAATGGGTAAAATCATAGGTTTCCTCTTCAGGTGCTTGAAAAGGTATTGGCCAACGTCTTTTTTAATCGCCTGTTTCATTTCTTTCCAGTCCCGAACATTTTCTGCAGACAATTCATCTACGACTTTTTTAACGAGATGGTTTACATCCTTTAATAGGTCTTCTGAATTTCGTACAAAAACGAATCCCCGTGATATGGTATCAGGCCCAGAAACAATCGAATGCTCCGACTTACTAAGGGTAATGACAATGATAAGCATTCCATCTTCAGAAAGTTGTTTTCGATCACGTAACACTATTGATCCGATATCTCCGACGCTCAAGCCATCTACAAAGGTGTCTCCTGCAGGAATGGCACGCGTTTGTCGGGCAACGGAATTCTCGATATCAACGACTTCACCGTTTTTTATTATAAAAGTATTTCCTGCTTCTACTCCTACCGATTCAGCCAGGATTCGGTGATGATGCAGCATTCGGTATTCACCATGTATAGGAATAAAGTAAGTCGGCTTCATTAATGTTAGCATTAGTTTTAAGTCTTCTTGATACCCGTGTCCTGACACATGCATGCCTGTTGTACTCCCACTTCCGTATATCACGTGGGCACCAAGTTGAAATAAATTATCCAGAATTCGTGATACGTCCTTTTCGTTTCCAGGTATGGGTGAAGCAGCCAAAATGACAGTATCACCTGGATAAACGTATACGTCCCGGAAGCTTCCAGTCGATAGGCGCCCTAGTGCAGCTCTGGGTTCCCCTTGACTTCCCGTACATAAAATCGCTACCTTTTCAGGAGGTAATGCATCAATTTCACGGGCATCGATCAGCATCCCGTCAGGCACGGTTAAATATCCCCGTTCCATGGCGACTGAAACGACATTGATCATGCTCCTTCCTAATAAAGCCAGCCTCCTGTTTGTCTTAATGGAAGCATCGACTACCTGTTGGACCCGGTTGACATTGGAAGCAAAGGTTGAGACAAAGATCTTTCCAGTGGCTTTCGAGAAAGCTTCATCCATATGATTTCCCACCATTTGTTCAGAAGGGGTCAAGCCGCTCCTCTCCGCATTCGTGCTTTCAGAAAGTAAGACCATTACCCCTTCATCACCGATCCGGGCCATTTTATGAATGTCTGAGTATTGATGATTGGCAGGGGTTAAGTCGAATTTAAAGTCTCCAGTATGTACGACATTTCCTTCCGGCGTATGAAATACGATACCTAAACAATCGGGAATGCTGTGACTTACCTTGAAGAAAGAAACATCGATCGTTCCGAAATTCAGGTTGGAATTTGAGTCGATGGTTACAAGTTTTGTCTCTCTTATAAGCTTGTGCTCTTCTATTTTTAGTTCGATTAATCCCAAGGTGAAATGTGTTGCATAAATGGGCATGTTAATTTTTTTTAGAAGATAAGGAATACCACCTATGTGATCCTCGTGTCCATGAGTGACAATTAATCCCCGTATTTTATCTTTGTTTTTTTCAAGATAAGTAACATCAGGAATGATTAAGTCGATTCCCAAAAGACTTTCATCAGGAAACTTACCTCCACAATCAATGATGACAATATCATCACGATGTTGAATGACATACATATTTTTTCCGATTTCATTGATTCCGCCAAGTGCAAAAATGGATAATGCCTGTTCATTGGTATGCAAGAATGAACCCTCCATGACAAATTGTTTTGGTTATTATGCCCGTATAGGTTGATATCATTAAGGTGGATTTTGTTTTGAGAGATAAAAAGTTACGTTAAATGATTAATATATGGTAAATTATGCTATTATTGTTTAAGAAAGTTACATACTAAGGAGTGATGGTGATGACATCAACAAAAACATGGACAGAAGTAGATCAATATTTCACGAATAAACTTCAAGTATCAGATCCACTTATGGATTCTGTATTGAAAGCAAATAGTGAAGCAGAACTGCCTGCAATCGATGTATCTCCGAATCAAGGGAAGTTCCTCTCTTTGCTCGCACGTCTTAAAGGAGCGAAACGCATATTGGAAATCGGAACCCTTGGAGGCTATAGTACGATCTGGCTTGCCCGTGCTTTGCCCGAGGACGGTCATCTTGTAACCTTGGAATATAGTGAAAAACATGCAAAAGTCGCTGCAAAAAACATACAAAACGCTGGAATGGATCGAAAGGTGGAAATTAAGATAGGTGCTGCCTTGGATACATTGCCGACTATTGAGGGTGAATTTGACTTTATTTTCATCGATGCAGACAAACAAAACAATGCAAATTATTTAAAATGGGCACTCGAGCTTTCTCAACCTGGAGCTGTCATCATTACAGATAATGTGGTACGCGCTGGAAGAGTAATTGATGATAATAGCGGAGATGAAAGCGTTCAAGGTGTTCGCCATTTTGTTGATATGTTGTCTAAAGAGCCCCGAATTGATTCAACGGTTGTTCAAACCGTCGGGTCTAAAGGTTACGATGGGTTTGTAATGGGGATTGTGAAGGGCTAAAAATTTTTATTGTATTTTATGGCATTCTTATGTAAAATAAATGAAAATTCATAATCTTAGATGTCATGATAGGAACGAGTAGTGACTTATCTCCCTGGTGAAGAGAGCTGATGGCTGGTGGAAATCAGTACAAAGATAAGCGCGAATTACCTCCTTAAACATTCTCTGTGAACCCTTAGTAGTAGAGAACGGCCGGTCCGTTATCCGTATGAAGTGGAAGAGAAATCTTCAATGAGGGTGGTACCGCGTTAACCACGTCCCTTTTTTAGGGGCGTGGTTTTTTGGTGTGATTTTTAGTCGAGGAGAGTGGATAACGGCGAAATCTTTGATTTAACGGCGAAATTCTCATTTTATCGGCGAAATCACAAATTCGTAATTGGCAATCAAAATATATCAGCAATATTTTCATTTTATCAGCAAAATTAAAATAATTTCAGAAACCCCACCAACCTAACAAATATTTAAACGAAACATATTAATCAAGGAGGAATGATCATGCAACACAAGTGGGAATCACTTTCGCAAGAACAACAGGCAGAAGTAGAAAGGCAGTTAGCCGTATACAAAAATGGAGTGCATGAAATCATTCCAGAAACAGAATTAAGAAACAAACTCGTCAAGTCAATTGCAACTGGAGTACCATTGAAAATCAAGCTGGGTCTAGACCCAACCGCTCCTGATGTTCACCTGGGTCATACGGTTGTTCTGAACAAATTAAGGCAGTTCCAAGAAAACGGTCATATCATACAGCTCATTATTGGGGATTTCACCGGTAAGATCGGTGATCCAACTGGCAAGTCTGTTGCAAGGAAGCAGCTGACTGATGAAGAGGTAAAAAGAAATGCCCAAACATACTTTGAGCAATTTGGGAAAGTCCTGGACAAAGAGAAGGTGGAGCTTCATTACAATTCAAAATGGCTGTCATCGTTGAATCTTGAAGATGTGATTCATTTGTCCTCTAAGATAACGGTTGCTCGATTAATTGAAAGAAACGATTTTTCGAATCGGTTGTCAACAGGGAAGCCAGTATCGCTTCATGAGTTTTTCTACCCGTTAATGCAAGGATACGATTCCGTCGAATTAGAAAGTGATGTGGAGCTTGGCGGGACGGATCAGCAGTTTAATGTGTTGATGGGGCGGCATCTTCAGGAGCATTATAACCAGGAAAAACAAGTTGTCATATTACTTCCTTTACTTGAAGGCCTTGATGGTGTAGATAAAATGTCAAAATCAAAACATAATTACATTGGAATTGATGAAGAGCCTAACCAAATGTTTGGGAAGACGATGTCGATTCCTGATGAATTGATCATCAAATATTTCAACCTGATAACGGACATATCTTTAGATGAGAAATCGAAAATAGAGAAGGAATTAATCGAAGGGACACTCCACCCCAGAGATGCCAAAATACATTTAGGAAAAACCATCGTGTCTATGTACCACGGTGAAGAAGCAGCCGGGCAAGCCGTAAACAATTTTAAGGAAGTATTCCAAAAAGGCGCCCTGCCTGATGATATTCCAGAGATAAAGTGGACTGGTGAAAGTAGAGTGTCCATCATCGACTTACTTGTTGAGTTAAATATGCAAGCTTCAAAGAGTGAAGCGCGGCGGATGATTCAAAATGGAGGAATCAGAATCAATTCAGAAAAGGTTCTGGATATACAAGTAGAAGTACAAATTGAAGATGGACTGATTGTACAGGTAGGTAAGAGGAAATATAAAAAGCTGCGAAAAATATAAATAGTAACTCAGTAAGAAAGTCGTCTAATCAACATGAATGGATGGCTTTCTTATTTTTTATAAATCAAATATTTTTGATTTATTAGTTGACTTAATGGAATATCTTGCATATATTAAAGATATATCAAATAAATTTGATTTAAAAGGAGCAGATAGTATGAATAAACAAATTCCATTAACAGATATATCACTGGATTCAACCTTCAGTAAATACGAAAAAAAATTCAAGGCACTTGCAGATCAAAAAAGGTTGTTTATCCTGCATCAAATTACTGAAATGGGAGAAGTGTGCGTATGTGACTTATCGGATAAATTAGACTTACCCCAATCTAAACTTTCCTACCATCTGAAGATTTTAATGGACGCTGAGTTGATCTTTAAAGAAACTCGAGGCACTTGGAGTTACTATACATTAAATCACACTGAAATGAATCACTTGTTATCAGAGCAACTTTGCTGCTTGTTTAGGAAGGAATAAGATGCTCAATCTCTTTATGGTTTATTAATCAATAAAAATTGATGTAAGGAAAGGAAGATGTTTTGAGAAAGAGCTTGCTTAAATTCGATTTATTAATCAAAAAAAGTTGATATATAATTTACGATAATTAATCAAGAAAATTGATTAATTAAAATGGAGGTAGTCAAAATGACTATATTGAAAGATTTCATCAGTATTGCTCTTGAACTAACTGTGCTGTTTGTCGGAATTTCCTTTGTTATTCATTTACTGCAAGGACTCATTCCCTATAAAAGGATGGAGGAGCTGATGGATAGAAGCCATCCTCTGTTGAGTGCTCTGATTGCTGTTGGTTTTGCGTTCGTCACACCATTTTGCTCCTGTTCAACCATCCCTATTGTCGTAAATCTATTGCGAAACAAAGTCCGTTTTCCCATTGTGATGATTTTCCTTTTTGCGTCTCCTGTACTGGATTTAACGATTTTGTCCTTGATGACATACTTACTGGGATGGAAAGTAGCCATTGCATATACAATATTAACCACTTCTTTTTCTATTATCATCGGATTTGCGTTGAGTGCATTTGGATTTGAAAGACAACTAAAAAATGTCATGGTAGAAAATTTCTCAGCCCCTGAGAATGGAATCGACATTAAGAGAGCGATAAGAGAAACACTCACACTTATGAGAAATGTCTATCCTTTTCTTATTATCGGGGCTGGGATTGGTTCGGTTATTCATGGTTCTGTTCCAACTGAATGGATTACAACCTATTTAGGAGGAGAGAATTGGTGGCTGGTGCCGATAGCTGCGATTATCGGGATTCCTTTATACATCCGACTATCTACAATGATCCCGATCTCTCAAATTCTTATTGCTAAAGGTATGGCACTGGGACCAGTAATGGCTCTAATGATTGCATCAGCAGGAGCAAGCCTTCCGGAAGTGACTTTACTCCAAAGCATCTTTAAGAAGAAGCTCGTGTTTGCATTTATTGGCTCTGTCCTCATCATGTCTACTATGTCGGGTTTCTTATTTTACTTTATATAAGGAGGTGGACAAATTGAATTGGTTAAAGAGCTTGATTGGTCAGAAAGAAAAGAAGGATTGCTGTAAAGTGAAATTGGTTGAAGTAAAAGAAGAGAATGCTAAAAAAGAATGTTGTCAAAAATGAAAAATGAAGCCCTCGTTTTCTAACGTAGGGCTTCATCTTTTTTTGTTAGTATTTTAAGTTAAGGGTGTTTGCGACTAGATGTATTAAAATCAATGAGTCGCCGTTTCTTTATTTTATTTAAGTTATAATTTCCCATATAATGAAAACGAAGAGAAGAAATGAGGTTTCAATCCGTTATTTGAAACATAGTAAAAATTGAATATCATTTCAAAGCAGATCTGTTGTCTAATGAGCAACTTATAAGAGATTAAGAGGAGAGCTAAAATGAGTACAATCACAATTGAAAAAGCAAGAATGCAAGATGCAGAAATCCTTACAGATATAAAAAGGAAAGTGTTTGATGCTGAAAAAGAAAAATGGCTTCCATATGCAGAGAATGTGGTCGATTACAATATCCAGCCACCAGGCTACGACTCCATCGAGATGGGGAAGTATATGATCCGAGAATTGAATTATTTCAAAATCCTTTATCAAGAAGAGCTTGTTGGAGGTGTGATTGTCACGTTAGAGGGAAAGCGCCACGGAAGAGTCGACCGTATCTTTGTTGATCCGGAGTTCCAAGGAAAAGGAATTGGTTCATCTGCCATAAGATTAATAGAAAGAAAGTTTCCACAGGTGAAATCGTGGGAACTTGAGACATCCAGTCGGCAGCTGAATAATCATGCCTTTTACGAGAAGATGGGGTACACGAAAATCTTTGAATCAGAAGATGAATTCTGCTATGAAAAAAGGGTAATACTTGATGCTACAGAAGAGGTTGAGACGAGGGAGATTCTCATTCAAGGTGATACCTTGGGACAAGTTGACCTTTCTCGGCTACAAGTGGAACAGAGCGACATGACGGAGACGGATTTCTATGGGATCGCCGGGGGTCATACCACATTTAGCAACAGTAATCTAATGGGAGCTCAATTTAACAATTGCAATCTAAGTGAATCCCGCTTTCAAAATATTAATTTCAAAAAATCCCTGATTGCTGATTTGAATCTTTCACATAGTGAATTCGCCCATGTGACTTTCGGTGGCGTTTATGTTCATGATACGACTCTTGAAGATGAGGAGGAGCCTGTAAGATTTGAGCGTTGTGATCTTAAAGGGAGTCCGTTTAAAAGTTGTAATCTGAATAATGTTGAATTAATAGATTGTGAGACGGAGGGAATGAGGATCAATAATATTTTGGTGAAGGATCTTTTGGATGCGTATGGAGTAGTACATAAGAAGAGGTAAAGTGAAAATCTCCAGACACCCGATTTAGGCGGAAGTCATAAGATACTTAATGACAGACAGAAAGGAGAGGTGTCTTTCTATATGAATCCTTATCAATTTTATCGTCAATTCAAACCTTTTCATTTAGATGGTTACTCGCGTGTTCAGGAGGATCAATCACTGTTAAAAGATATACAAAAGGCAATTAACGGAGAATATAGTGCGATCGCTTGTTATAAAAAACTTGCCAAATTGGCCCCAACCGAAGAAGAGAAAAATCGCATTCGAGAAATTCGAAAAGATGAAATGCGCCATTTCAAAGCTTTCAGTGATATCTATACGAATATAATAGGAGTCCCGCCCACTCCTCAATTGCAAGAAGGTTGTCCTGATTCATACAAAAGAGGTCTTGAATTCGCCATAAAAGACGAGCAAGAAACGGTTGATTTCTATTTAGAGATTGCTGATGGCGCCCAAGATTCCTATATAAAGGAATCATTCCGTCGGGCTGCTGCAGATGAACAAAATCATGCCGTTTGGTTTTTGTATTTCTTTATCAAGAACCAAGGGAGCTGGAGACAGGAGAGGCAAATGGATTACGGCGCAAAAGGAGCACTTGAGGCAACTTCACTCACTGTCCCTCAAATGCTCGTTTATGCCATGCAGGATGAATACCTGGCTCAGGCTAGATACGATCGAATCATACAGAATTTCGGTAATGTTCGAACCTTCTTAAGAATAAAAGAAGCCGAGCTGCGACATATTACAGCTTTGCAAACCCTTTTCCAGCGCTATGGTGTGCCATTGCCTGAAGATAATTCTCAAGCCTATACCTCAACTCCTGATTCGATTAAGAGTGCATACGCAGCAGGAGTTGAGGGCGAAATTGATAATATTGCTATGTATAATAAATTTCTGACTAACAATCTTCCTCAAGATGTAAGATTTGTTTTTACACAATTGAGAGATGCTTCACAGAATCATTTAGCTGCTTTTGAGAGAGGGTTAGCCAGATGATGTGACCGAAGGATCCTCATTTCGGCATCTTGATTCCAGTATTGATAAAAAAATGAAAAAAAAGAGATAGATGAGCTTGTCATCTATCTCTTTCTTCGCTTACTTAAATATCCCGAATGGCTTTCCTACAGGAAGTGTTTCTCTCCCAAAGTGGGTGTTCAACACACTTGCCGCAGAGCCGTAGAAGCTGAATAATGCAATAAACAACTCGGAAATGGCCGCTAATTTATGCATTGCTTCAGGTGCAATCCCTAGTGTAGACAGGGAAAGGCCGATAAATAAGAAATCAATCAGGACAAATATAATGAATAAGACCTTATGTGTTTCCATGGCGCCAACGGTCATAAAAATACTGAAAATCAGGTAACCGATATACGCAATCCCCAGTTGGTGTGGATCTACAGCAGCCGCCGCTGCTTCTCCAAACACACCGAATGAAATTAACCAGGATGTTCCGACTCCAAGCCAAAATAGACCGAATGCTCCAAATGCAGTGGATCCGAACGTATTATTATGTTTTGCATCTCCAAAACATGCAATCAGCTGTGCAATTCCACCAAGGAAAATCGCCCATGGTAATACAAATGAAACCCCATCCGTCCATCCAAGTTTCGCTGAAGAAGCGACAAGGGTAACCATAGCTAATCCGAAAAGTCCAAGAGCAGATGGATCCGCTGTAGCTATTTGAACTCGTTGAATATTTTGTGTTTGATTCATGCTGATACCTCCTATTAAACATACTTGACTAATTTACATAAAAAAGTCTCCATATGCAATAGAAAATATTATGTAAGCATAACTTTCATAAAAAATGTGGTATTTTTGATGTAGTTTAGGTATAAAAGTGAGGTTCGCTGATAAAATTTTTTCATACACTAATCCAGCTCTCATAACCTCATCAAAAGAGTCGATTTCAACCAGATTACGACTCATCCAATGAAAATTCATCAAAAACATACTCACTAATGAAAAAACTCCCGGATTATCCGCAAAAAGATAATCCGGGAGTTCTTCCTTCTGAACGTACATCCAATTCACAACAAAAAAATGCATGAATTGAGTCTATCCTACATACATATCAACAGGGGACAAATATTTTACTCGAGCGATCCTCTAGAAGGGGGTGAGGGTGGTGGAGAACTACTTTATTTTCATGCTGATATTTCAAGCAGGAAGTTTCATCATTTCGTTGTTGAATCATATTGAAAAGTAGAGGGCTCCTTAAAGATTTTTCCGGACTATGACTGGCCTCATAGTTCGGATTTTTTTCTGTCGGATCGCTTCCCTTATAGTCTATGTAGATCTTCTCACGAATATACGTTTCTATTAATATAGTAATCGATGACGTACAGTTTCTAAATTTGCCTATTGTTGTTATCATGGGATTATTGAAGAAATCCAATTAAGGAACTTTCTCTTACATACAAACATTTCCAGAAAGGAACCAGACACGTGAAGGTCATACATCAAAAACTTATAAAAGAGCGATGCGGTACTGTTTCTTTCAAAAGGGGAGAGGGCTATTACCGTTCCAATAAAGTGAAAATGGACGAATTAAGTTCGAATTATTGTGAAGCGACCGTTATGGGGGAGGAAGATTTCCACGTAACCGTTACAGGGGGAGCTAATGGAGAACTCCACGCAAAGTGCAGCTGTCCCAAACTGGCATCATTTGATAAAGATTGTCAACATATCGCAGCTGTCCTGCTCGCTATTCAATATGAGCAGCGTCGGGGAAACAGCCAAGAAGGGGGAGTAACAGAAGAATTTTTCACCTTGTTTCAGGATGAATCCATACGTTCCACTGGTCACCAGAGGCATTTTGAAAATAGACAAGTACTGCAATGTGAAATACTGATTAAGCCTGTAACCTTAAAAACTGGTGGAGCTATGATCGGGATTGAATTAACGATACACTCTGTCAAGGTTCAACAGGTTAGGGGGTTTCTACAGAGCATCAAAGAAGGAGTTCCCTTCCAACTTTCAGAATCATTCATTTTTAATCAACAATTTCATTGCGTTGAAACCGATACCGATCCTGTGATGCAACAGCTTAGTATAGTGGCCCAGGAAGAGACGATATACTCTTCAACTGAAGTGAACACTAATGAACAATTGCTCATCCCACCCTCAGCATGGGAGCGGCTTTTACCGTTTCTTATAAAGGCACCAAGGGTTAAAGTAGAGCAAAGCCAGTACACCGTAGAAGGGATCAAGCTATTGAAGACCCCGCTTCCATTGAAGTTCGAATTTGGCCAAAATGAGAATGGAAGCTACCTTTTACACATAACCGGGTTAAAAAATATGATCGTCCTTGATGAATATCAAGCCGTTTTTCATGAAGGAACAATGACCCGACTGGACACCAGGGATTGCAAGCGTCTTTCTGAATTAAAGCGGCTTCTCAGCAAATCAGGAACAGACTCGATACCCATTCCTCAAACCAAGATAGGCTTTTTTCTTGAGAAAGTAGCGATTGGTTTAAAGAAATTGGGGAAGGTCACAATCTCGGACGGAATTTCCAAAAGCTTGGAAAAATCGCCGCTTGTGGCAAAGCTGTATCTTGATAGAGTGAAGAATCGCTTGCTCGCGGGTCTTGAATTTCATTACGAAAATGTAGTGATTCACCCATTGGAAAATCGCGAACCACCATCGGGATCCTTACTAATTAGAGAGGTGGAGAAAGAAGATACCATCCTTGAATTAATGGAAGAGTTCACTTTTGGAAAAACAGAAGGCGGTTATTTTTTACACAATGAGGATCAAGAATATGAATTTTTAACGTACGGAGTGACTAAGATTCAGAAGCTTGTCCAGATCTACGCGACTACGGCAGTTAGAAACCGTGTCTTTAAGGGCAATAATGGTCCGAAGATTCGGGTCAAGGTGAAGAAAGAACGAATGAACTGGCTGGAATTCAAGTTTGAAATGGATGGGATCCCTGACCGGCAGATCATGGAGATCCTGGAGGCATTAGATGAAAAACGTAAATATTACCGGATGCGAAACGGGTCGCTTCTTTCACTGGAATCCACTGAATTCCAGGATATTCAGCGATTTCTTCATACGTCACAAGCGGAGAAAAAGGATTTAATCAAGGGACTCGAGCTGCCATTGCATCAAAGTCTTCAACTCCTGGACTCAGTTGATACGAGCCACACGTTCAAATTAGGGGAATCGTATAAAGAGTTCCTGCAACATATCATGAATCCCGGCAGTATGGATTTTGCCGTACCACCAACCTTGAACACACTGTTGAGAAAATATCAAAAAGACGGCTATCAATGGATGAAAACCCTGGCCTTTTATGGTCTTGGCGGGATCTTAGCAGACGATATGGGGTTAGGAAAAACCATCCAAAGCATTTCTTTTATTGTTTCTGAATTAGATGAGATTAGGACCCAGAAACTTCCGGCTCTGATTGTTTGTCCTTCGTCCCTCACCTATAACTGGCAAAGTGAATTTACGAAGTTTGCTCCTGAAATACAAGCAGTGATACTGGATGGAAATAAAGCAGAACGAATGAAGAAGCAGAATGGATTAAAGGGTGTCGATGTGATCATCATTTCCTATCCGTTACTTCGGAGTGACATCAAGTGGTATGAGCAACAGAAATTTCACACGGTGTTTTATGATGAGGCTCAGGCGTTTAAAAATCCAATAACGCAAACAGCAAGAAGCGTAAAGAAAATCGAAGCCAATCACCGTTTCGCACTAACGGGAACACCTGTTGAGAACTCACTCGAAGAGCTGTGGTCAATCTTTCACGTAATATTTCCGGGGTTATTTCGAGGGCTTAAAGATTACAGTCGTCTTACAAAAAAAGATATCGCCAAAAGAATTCGCCCGTTTGTCCTGCGCAGGATGAAGGAAGATGTTTTATCAGAACTTCCTAAAAAGCAGGAGATCATGGAATCTGCGGAATTGCTGCCACCTCAAAAGGAATTGTACGCTGCTTATTTAGCCAAGCTGCGTCACGATACGCTTAAGCACCTGGATAAAAATACTTTGAGGAAAAACAGAATCAAAATTCTGGCTGGTTTAACCAGACTTCGACAAATATGCTGTCATCCAGGTTTATTTGTAGAGGGCTACCAGGGAACTTCAGCAAAATTCATTCAGCTCATGGAGATTTTAGAAGAATCAAGGCTTTCAGGCAGGAGGGTGTTGATTTTTTCACAGTTTACTAAAATGCTTGAGTTAATCGGAAGAGAGCTTTCGGCAAAGGGGCAGACCTTCTTTTACCTTAATGGTTCAACGCCTTCTGAAGAGCGGGTAGGCATGTGCAACAGTTTTAATGAAGGCGAACGCGACTTGTTTCTTATTTCATTGAAAGCGGGAGGTACGGGACTCAATTTAACAAGCGCTGATACCGTCATCCTCTATGATACATGGTGGAATCCCGCTGTCGAAGAGCAAGCAGCGGATCGAGCCCACCGCATGGGGCAAAAAAATGAAGTACAAGTCATCAAGCTCATTTCCCGCGGAACCATTGAAGAAAAAATGAATGAGCTGCAAGATAAAAAGAGACACCTCATTCAAGAGGTGATCGACCCTGAAGATAAAATCGTTTCTTCCATGACGGAAGATGAGCTTAGAGAAATATTATCGTTATAGTCAATATAAAGGTGGAGCTTCTATATAAATGAAGCTTCACCTTTTATTTATATATTCCTCCTGAATTTAAGAAAGAAGGCTCATCGAACGAATAAATATTTTATAAATAAGCATGATAATTGGGAAAGAATAGAAAGTTTCATGCGATGAAGATATTGTTGTTTTTTCAAAATGGTTGTGATCTATTATTTGAAATGAATGTGACAACTAATGATAAAAATTTGTACATAAAGTCAGGTGTAATTCATGAAAAGACGTTCAAAAACAAATAAAGAAGATGAAACAAATACGACCTCCACACCTCAAGATAATAACAAGGGTACATCACAAGAGATTCAATTACATCCAAGCTTAGAAGAAAATCTAAAGTCCATCTCAAAAGCAATTGGAAATAGTGATGATGTTGTCATAAGGAAAATTAAATTAGGAAAAGGAGGGTGCATAGAGGCAGGGATCATTTATACAGATGGTATCGTTGACACAAAATCAATCTATGATTTTATCTTAGAACCTCTCATGATTGACTTTGATTCTGAAGACAATAGTGATACTGAAAGAGATTTATTGGATTGTTTGAGAGATTCTGTTGTTGCTGTTGGAAATATTCAAGAATGTAAAGATTTTCAGACACTATATTCCACTCTCTTTTCTGGACACGTCATCGTATTAATTAATGGATTTACGAGAGGGTTCACTATCGATTTAAGTGGAGGAAAGGACAGGGAAGTAGCAGAAGCCACTCAGGAATCTGTTGTCAGAGGACCGAGGGAAGCGTTTACAGAGTCGTTACGGACGAATACAGCTTTGATAAGACGGAAAATCAATGATTCAAACCTTTGGGTAGAGTCTAAAAAGATTGGGAGAGTCACCAAAACACAGGTTTCTGTTATGTACATTAAAGGAATCGTCAATGACAAAGTGCTGGAAGAGGTAAGAGAGCGTCTTGATCGAATTGAGATTGATGGGATATTAGAAAGCGGTTATATTGAGGAACTGATTGAAGATAAAACATTCTCTCCATTCCCTACAATATATAACACAGAACGCCCCGACGTGGTTGCTGCTTGCCTTTTGGAAGGACGTGTAGCCATTTTGGTAAATGGTACTCCCTTTGTTCTAGTGGTCCCTTCATTATTCACCCAGTTTTTCCAAGCTGCTGAAGACTATTATCAAAGATGGGATTTTAGTACCCTCATACGTTTCCTTCGTTTAATTTGCTTTTTTATCGCTTTATTAGCCCCTTCAATTTTTATTGCTGTCACTACGTATCATCATGAGATGATACCGACCCCACTCCTTATTAGTCTGGCGTCTCAGCGTGAAGGTGTACCATTTCCTGCTTTTGTCGAAGCACTAATAATGGAAGTGACGTTTGAAATATTACGGGAAGGCGGTATAAGGATGCCGAGAGCAATCGGACAAGCCGTCTCCATTGTTGGCACATTGGTCATTGGAACAGCAGCGGTAGAAGCCGGAATTGTGTCTGCTGCAATGGTCATTGTTGTATCTATTACAGCGATCGCGAGTTTCGTGGTACCGTCTAACAATATGGGTATTTCTATTAGAATGATTCGCTTTTTATTTATGGGATTGGCTGCGTCATTTGGCATTTTCGGGATTACCGCTGCGTTTATTGCAATGATACTCCATTTATGCAGTTTACGTTCGTTTGGCATTCCTTATATGAGTCCTTTTGGACCGTTTAATGTTGAAGATCAAAAGGATTCCCTATTCAGATTTCCTCACTGGGGATTGATCTCACGCCCACATTTAATGAATCACCAGAATGTGAATCGTGAAAATAGTCCATCCCCAACCCCACCTGATAATCAATAATAGATGTATGGAGGTTGTTTGATGCTTAGAAAAACAATAACTCTCCTTTATATTTTTCTTTTGATTCTTTGTACTACCGGATGTTGGAACCGGGTTGAGTTAAATGAACTGGCCATAAGTGTAGGTCAAGGAATTGATAAAGAGGATGGTAAATACAAGGTATCTACGCAAATTGTTATTCCGAGTGAAGTCGCTTTAAAAGCAGGTACGAGTTCTGGAATACCCGTAACCCTTTTTACAGGGACTGAAGAAACCGTATTTGAAGCAATGCGGGAAATAACGACTGTCAGTCCGAGGAAGATTTATCATTCTCATCTCAGGATTCTTGTCATTGGGGAAGAATTGGCCAAAGAAGGGATAGGGAAAGTGTTGGATTTTTATGCAAGGGATCATGAATACCGGACAGATTTCTTTATTGTAATTGCCAAGGAAACGACTGCTGAGAATATATTATCAATGTTAACTACAATTGAGAAAATACCGGCAAACAATATGCTTTCCTCTCTGGAAACCTCAGAGAAAACATGGGCCCCGACAACCTCCGTAACCTTACATGAACTTATCCGGAGCCTGGTGACTGAAGGAAAGAGTCCAGTACTAACAGGTATTGAAATTAAAGGTGAACCTTCTATTGGAGATAACGTTCAGAACATAGAACAGATTAACCCTGCAGCCTATTTAAAATATTCCGGCATAGCGGTTTTCAAGAGAGACAGAATGTTGGGATGGTTAGACCAGGAACAGAGTAGAGGGTATAACGTCATCATTGATAATGTGAAAAACACGGTGGCTAATGTTCAGTGTCCAAGTGAAGGGGAAATGAATTTTGAGGTTATACAGTCAAAAACCAAAGTAAAAGGAAAAGTGGAAAATGGAATACCCAAAATTGAAGTTTCTATCGAGTCCGAAGGAAATATAGGAGAAGTGAAATGCGCCATTGATTTAACAAAACCAAAAACCATTTATGAATTAGAGAAGCAAACAGAGGATAGTTTTGTGAAGCTCACTCAAGAAACAATAAAAACAGTTCAGGAAGATTTCGGAGTCGATATTTTCGGATTTGGTGATGTCATTCATCGTTCAGACCCTGAGTCATGGAAGAAGCTAAATAAGGATTGGAATGAAAAACACTTCACTGATCTTGACGTGAATGTGAAAGCTGATATTAAAATACGCCGTTTAGGTAAGATAGGAAACTCATTTTTACCTGAAATGAAGGAGTGACCATAATGTGGGCAACGCTGGGAATTGTTATTATAGCTATCCTCATTATTATGGCTGAAGTACCTTCCCTTTTAAAAAATAAAGCTAAAAGAGAGCTATGGGTATTTTCTGTTCTATTCGTTATTGGAGTTGGATTAAGCATATCGAGAGGTTTAAATGTCAGTCTCCCAAATCCCTTGGACGTACTCATCATCGTATATAAACCTCTCAGTGATTTGCTCACGTCGTTGTTACATCCATAGTAAATGAGGTGTGAATTCTTTTGAATAACAAAAAAATAGATCTTCCTCAGTTTACTATACTTGTAATACTCATTACCATTGGAGATTCTATTCTTGTATTACCGGCAATACCGGCTGCTATAGCCAAACAAGACGCCTGGTTATCAGCGATTCTGGGATTACTAATTGGTTTATTTGTCGTCTATTTATTGGGAACGGTAGGGAAACTATATCCTCATTTGACATTAGTGGAATATAACGAAAAAATCCTTGGAAAGTGGCCAGGAATTTTTGTTTCGATTCTATTTATTTTTTATCCGCTGCTATCTGTTGCTGCTCATGTAAGAGAAATCGGGGATTTTACAACAACACATATCATGACTAATACACCTGTGTTAATGGTTAACCTGTTATTTGTAGTCATTATCGTCATGGGGGCACGATTAGGCATAGAAGTGATTGCGAGATCAGGAGAAATATTTTTCTTTTTCTTTACGATCCTATTTGTAGTATTTATTATCGCACTTGTTCCCTTAATTGATTTGAAGAATGTGCAACCTATTCTTGAGGGTGGGATAAAACCCGTCATTAACGGTGCCTTTACAGTGGTGGCCTTTCCTTTTATGGAATTAGTGGTATTTTTAATGGTTTTACCCTATGTTAATCATCAAAGAAAAATCAGAAAAAGCTTCCTCATAGGTTCTTTATGTGGGGGGCTTGTATTAGTCATTATCATTTCTTTTACGATTCTAATACTGGGGTACGATCTTACACAAAGGTCTTTTTATCCTACATTTGCTTTAGCCAAAGTGATCAGGATTGGTGATTTCCTGGAAAGGATAGAAGTGATATTAGCCGTGATGTGGATTTTAACCACCTATTATAAGATTACGTTTTATTTTTATATTTTGAACGTAGCATTAGCCCAAATAGTAAGAATAAAGGAATACAAGGTACTCCTCTACCCAATGGGTATGATTGTCACTGTACTTTCAATCGTCATTTCTCCTAATGCAGCCTATTTTAATAATACGATTTCAAAATATTGGCCATTTTATGACAGTACATTTAGCGTGTTTTTACCTTTGCTTCTATTGATTGTAGCTTTCATAAGAAAAAATGGAAAAATAGGTTATAACCAAGAAAAAAGTAACACTGATCATTGAACGAAGCATAAGAATGGTTTAGTTATTGAAAAGTTGTAATTTTTTCACTGAGTGGGTGTAAGGGAGGGCTACCTCATAACAACATACAAAATAAATTCAACCCAGTTGTTTGTATTGATTTTCTTGTTTGAATTAGGCAGTTCAATTATCGTGGGATTAGGATTTGAAGCAAACCAGGATGCATGGTTAGTGATCCTATTAGCTATGATAGGTGGAATCATTCTATTTCTTTTGTATGAATCCCTTTTTAGACAGTATCCCAACCTTCTATTAACGGAATATGTGGAAATGATAGTAGGGAAATACCCTGGCAAAATCATTGCTTTTATGTATATTGTTTATTTTTTCTATATTTCAGGAAGGGTATTGCGGGATTTCGGAGACCTTCTCATTACCACTACACTTAGTCAAACACCATTAGTGGTCATAAATTTACTCATGGTACTATTGGTTGTTTACGCCTACTATTTAGGGATCGAAGTTATTGCGAGAACTGGTAATATATTTTTCATAATCCTAACGATCCTCGCTTCATTGTTTTTTATATTCGTATTTATTGATCGCCTCCCGCAAATGGAGCATCTTCAGCCTGTACTTGAAAAAGGGTGGCTTCCTGTTTTAAAAACAGCATTTCCCTTAACCTTAACATTCCCTTTCGGTGAACTTATCGTGTTTACGATGATTTTCCCATTCTTAAATAGAAAGGAAAAGTTATTGAAGACAGGGCTTTTTGCAGTAATATTTAGTGGTACCGTACTCATTGTAACCATGGTTGTCATCCTAAGTATACTAGGGCCAACTATAGGAAAAAATACAGAATTCCCCCTTATGGAGGCAATAGAAAAAGTAAATATTGCAGAAATAATTCAACGTTTAGATCCCATCGCACTGGGGATATTCATTATTGGTGTCTATTTTAAAATCACCCTATTCTTTTTTGCGGGTATGTATGGGTTTGAGAGATTGTTTCGTATCAAGAAGCAAAAATTCTTTATTTTACTGTTGGGTACAGCTATTCTTGCAAGCTCGGTATTTATGGCTGAAGGGTTTACTCAGCATTTACAAATAGGTCTCAAAGTTGTTCCGATATATGTACATATGCCATTCCAGGTGTATATTCCAATATTATTATTTCTAATAATGGTAGTGAAAAGATTATTCAAAAAAAGGAGTCGCTCCCTGTAGAAGGTCAATTTATTAACATGAAAAAATGTTAGGTTGAGCTGGAATAGACTCTTTAGCAAAGGGGGGCACATATGGCGTTGGCTATGACTGAAAACGAAATCACGCTTGCCATTATTCAAAGCCTTAAAGACGGTAAAAAAAATGCGTTTCTTGAAATAATAGAAGAATTGCAGCCCTATGACATAGCTCAGCAATACTTAAATGTGCCATCAAAACATCAAAACAAATTCCTATTATTTATACCTTTAGAGCAATTAACAGAATTCATTCAGGAAATTGATAAAGATATTCAATTAGTGGTGCTACAAAAGCTGGGGATTGAAAAATCATCTAAAGTCCTGGACTTGATGGAAAATGATAATCTGGCCACTTTATTGACCGACCTTAAACCTGAGAAGATTGAAGAACTCTTGTCAGAAATGAACCAAGAGGAATCTCAAGTTGTTATGAATTTAATGAATTACCCTCCAGAGACGGCTGGTAGAATGATGAACAACCGCTATGTATGGATTCCGAAGCATTATACAGTCCGTGAGGCAGTGGATAAATTGAAGGATTTTGCCGAATTGGCTGAATACCTTAACTACTTGTATGTAATCGATGAGGAAAAGAAACTAATTGGCGTTATTTCTTACAAGGATTTGTTACTAGGGGAACTACAGGATAAAATTGAAACGATTATGTACAGCAGAGTGGTCAAAGTAGATGTGTATACGGATCAGGAAGAAGTAGCCAAGTTGATTAGTCGGTATGATTTCATTACGATTCCGGTCATTGATGAAAATGGGAAATTGGCTGGTGTCATTACCGTTGACGATATTATAGATGTCGTCATTCAAGAAGCAAATGAGGACATTGAAAAGTTGTCAGCTTCCGGAAAATCGATTGACTTCAACACCAAACCATTAGTAGCCGCCTATCGTCGATTGCCCTGGCTGATACTGCTATTATTCATTGGACTCGTTTCAGGAAGCATCATTAATATGTTTTCTGCCACACTGGAGCAAGTCGTGGCACTCGCTTTCTTTATGCCCATGATTGCTGGAATGACGGGTAATACCGGAACTCAATCACTTGCTGTAGTCGTAAGGGGGCTTGTTTCAAACGATTTAGACTTTGGGCAGGTATTGAAGCTGATCATCCGTGAGCTTTCAGTTGGTATCATCATTGGAGTGACATGCGCAGTGATGATTGCTATCATTGCATTTATTTGGCAAGGAAATATCATATTAGGTCTGGTAGTCGGGAGCTCCTTACTCATCACTCTGATTATTGGGACGTTGGCAGGGACAATTATTCCGCTCGTCCTATACAAGTTTAATGTTGATCCTGCTGTTGCTTCTGGTCCATTAATTACTACAATCAACGATATCTTGTCTCTGATGATCTATTTTGGGATTGCTACCATGTTTATAACGAGATTAATGTAAGGGATATGGGCGAGCTTGAAAAGGAGCATGAATGTTATGCTCCTTTTTTTGATTAGAGGGAATTGGTCTGAAAATTCAGTATTGTTTTGCGGTTTGGGAAAAGTACGCAATAAGGGGTAAACTATTATGCGAAAATAACATTGACCACACTGGTCAAAAAAAGCTATAATAAAATTGACCGATGTGGTCAAACGCTTGTCCCCTTAAAGGAGGAAGAGAAAATATTGTTTAAAACATTGAACATAGATCCTGAGAAAGAAGAAAGGATCATTAATGCAGCAACTCAAGTTTTTGCGAAGAATGGTTACCAAAATGCCTCAACAAACGCGATCGTGAAGGAAGCAAAGATTTCAAAGGGAATTTTATTTCATTATTTTAATAGCAAAAAGGATTTGTATGTTTCACTGTATGAACATCTATCCGACTTATTCACTGAGAAGATTTATGAGCGTATTGACTGGAAAGAGCGCGATATTTTCGTTACGATTCGTGCAGTAACGTTGATAAAGTTTGAGCTTTTTGCCATTTATCCGCACCTCATAAATTTCCTTACTAGTGCATTTCTCGAAGAAGCACCTGAAGTGAAAGATGATATCGAGCAGATTAAAGTTAAAATGGTGGAGAACAGCTTTGCAAAATTATTCTCCAATATGGATACATCGAAATTCAAAGAAGGAGTCGATGTGAAAAAGTCGATTCAAATTATTTATTGGACCTTTGAAGGAATAGCCAATCAACAACAACAAAAGGCTAAGACACTTTCCGTAGAAGAAATTAATCAAGAAGAAGTTTTGGCTGAAATCGATTCCTACATCGAATTATTGAAGGTATCATTCTATAAATAAGAAATAAGAAATAAGAAATAGGAAAAGGGAGGATGAGATCCATGAATGTGATTGAAATTAATGAATTAACAAAAACGTACGGAAAGTCCAGAGGGATTACCGACATCAGTTTCCAGGTGGAAGAAGGGGAAATCTTTGGCTTTATCGGGCCAAACGGCGCAGGAAAATCAACGACGATTCGAACCCTCCTTTCGCTGATTCATCCGACGAGCGGCAGTGCGAAAATATTCGGTAAGGATTGTATTGAGTCCGCTCCAGAGATTGCGAAGGAAGTAGGATATCTGCCATCTGAAGTGTTCTATTACGACAATATGAAGGTAACGGATCTTCTTAAGTATTCTGCCAGCTTCTACAAGAAAGACTGCACGAAGAGGATTAAAGAATTAGCTGAAGTGCTGAACTTAGATTTAACAAAGAAGATTGATGATCTCTCACTTGGAAACAAAAAGAAAGTGGGAATCATTCAAGGGTTGCTCCATGAACCGAAGCTCATTATCCTGGATGAACCAACATCAGGTTTGGACCCTTTAATGCAACAAAAATTTTTCGAACTGCTTCAAGCTGAAAATAGGAAGGGAGCCACGATTCTATTTTCTTCTCATATATTAAGTGAAGTTCAGCGACTATGTGATCGAGTAGCGATCATTAAAGAAGGAAAAATCGTTCAAGTTGAAAAGATCAGTACGTTAAAAGAAAACAACCATAAGAAATTCAAACTTGAAATGAAAAGTGATGTAGATCAATCATACTTCGAGCTTGAAGGTGTGAGTAACCTTGAAGTGAATCAAAATCATGTAAGCTTCCTGTTCAGGGGGAATATCAACACGGTGATGAAGAAGATTGCCGATATCCAAATTACGAATCTTTGGATCGAGGAGCCGGATTTAGAAGAAATCTTCATGCACTATTACGAAAAGGAGGCTTGATCCTCTATGAATATCTTTTTATATGAATTAAAGGCTTATCGTAAGTCCACGATTATTTGGACCGGTGCACTCGTTGTGTTAGTGATCCTGTTTATGTCAATGTTTCCTTCTATATCTAAAGAAATTAATGAATTTAAGAAGCTCCTGGAAGGATTCCCAGAGGGAGTAAGAAAAGCGTTAGGTATTCAGGTGGACAGTATAGGATCTCTAAATGGTTATTATTCGTATATTTTTTTATACATCACACTATGCGGTGCGATTCAAGCAATGAACCTGGGAATCTCAATTAGCTCGAAGGAAATTCGTGAAAAGACAGCTGATTTTCTATTGACTAAACCAGTAACCCGTACGAAGATCCTTTTTTCTAAAATACTCGCAGCTATAACATCGCTGCTTTTTACAAATATCGTATATGTGATTGCAGCAATCACTGTGGCGAATGTAGTGGAATTGGAGAATTTCAGTCTGTATGTATTCTTGCTGATTTCTTTAACTCTCTTTTTCACTCAATTGATTATGTTTGCCTTTGGACTCATCACGGCTGTTATATTTCCTAAGGTGAAATCGGTAATCAGCTTATCACTCGGTGTCGTGTTTGCCTTTTTTCTAATAGGTATGGTTGCAGCTGCTGAGGAGGCTACTCGTTATTTATCTCCATTCAAGTATTTTGACTATAGCTATATCATGAACCATGAGGGATATGAATGGTCATTCCTGATCTTAGGGATCTTCTTGATTGTCCTTTCACTGATCGGAAGCTTCGTTATTTACAACAAAAAAGATATTCATACGGTGTAAGGGGAGGGGAACAAGATGAACGTATATATAAGAGAAATGAAGGCTCACCGTAAATCCCTTATCATTTGGTGTATAGGGATGATTGCCTTGATCGGTTCGGGTATGGGGAAGTTTGCAGGATTCTCTTCTTCAGGTCAATCGATGAATGAGCTAATGGCTCAAATGCCAAAATCACTTCAAGCATTTCTAGGCGTAGGTAGTCTCGATATGTCGACTGCCAGTGGATTTTATGGAGTGCTCTTTCTGTATATATTGTTGCTCTCAACGATTCATGCAACAATGATTGGTGCAACAATCATTTCAAAAGAAGAAAGGGATAAAACCATAGAGTTTCTGTTCGTAAAACCATTGCCCAGGAAGAAAATCATAGGGATTAAATTGTTGGCAGCTCTTACGCAAGTTGGGATTCTGTCGATCATCACATGGTCAGCTTCTTTACTAATAGTAGGAAGATATAGTGAAGGAGAATCCATTATCAGCGATATCGGAATCACCATGTTTGGAATGTTAATTTTACAAGTATTATTTTTAGTAATCGGAACGGCGATTGCAGCTTCGACCAAAAAGCCTGGGAAAGCCGCTACATTAGCAGCGGGCGTTTTATTAGTCACCTTTATCCTTTCCTTTGCCATCGACCTGAGCGAAAAAATCGAAGGCTTGAAATACTTCACACCATTCAAGTACTTTGAAGCGAAGACTGTGATGGATGGCGGTTTGGAATTGATGTTTGTTGGGATTTCAGTTGTTTTGATAGGGGTTCTGGCGGTATTTACGTTTATTCTTTATGACAAGCGGGATTTGAATGTATAGAAGTAAGTAAGCTAATGATGAACAATATAAGGTACGAGGATAAACTGACTGGGTTTATTTCCTATGCCTCAAAGTCGCAAGAAAAAACCTAAGGTAAGAAATCCGATAAAAACTTGACTAATCGTAGGAAAGAGGCTGGGACAAAACTAAAAAATCACCAATTAAAGACGAACAATAGAAGTGTAGGTTCTTAATATCGCTAATGATTTCCGTGCAAGACTACGCTTTCCGCGGGTAGCCCGTGAGCCTCCTCGGCAAGCCTGCGGGGTCTCACATAAGCTACTTTTCCCGCAGGAGTCTCCGTCTTGCACTCCAATCAACCGCTGGATACTGCTAAAATCAAATGGACCAAAAATAAATAATAAACCCGAACCAATCTGCCTTTAAGAAGCGGATTGGTTCGGGTTTCACTTAGACTAAAACACTTTTGTCCCAGCCTCTAAATGAATAGTTTTATAATTTTCCTTTTAGTTCTTCGATCTGTTCCAAATGCCTCTTTTCATGGTACCCAATAAACGGTACCCATTCATCTAATCGGATAAGTCCGAAAATAGGATGAGGATATGCTTTTTTCTGTAATTCTTCTTTGCTTGTTGTATAAAGAAAGGTGAGAAGGTCTTTACGGGAATTATTCAGTTTGTCCTTCATTTTCTGAAGTGTAAGACTTTCTTCAGTAGGAATGACAAATGGAGGTGCATCTACTTTTGTCGATCGGTCCACCGTATAGTGTATCGGCTTCGATGGCACTTCCTGCGCTTCACCTTTGGCTAACGTTGATTGAATCGCTTTCGTCAACGATCTTTCCATTAGGTACAGATGATCGAGCACTTGCATGATTGTCCATCGATCTTCTTCAATTCTTTTGTTTAAATCATCATTGGTTAAATCGCTAACACTATTCAATAGGTCAGAACGGATGTCCTCAATTAGTTTGATTTCTTTATCCATACTAGTTCCTCCTCAGGGGTGATTTCATTATTCATTTTACTCTTGAGAAAGATCGAGGTACAGTAATTGCACTTTTGAAAAAAACTCATTGGATTTGAGCTTTTCAGGTGAAATAGTAGTTTTTAGACGGAAATTTAACTTTCACTTCCAGCCTTTTGTCCTTCTTCATCAAAATCAGGGGCAACAGCTTTCCGGATGAATAACGAAATAAGGAAGGCGACGGCAGCTAAGGCAAGAGCAAACCAATAAGCATGATGTACACCATAGGTCATGGCATTATTTAAGAGCCCCTCTGTTACCTCACCCGATCTCCCTTCAATATACCCAGCCTGACTTTGTGTCATGATGCTGACAAAGATTGAAACACCCAGAGCCCCTGCGACTGGCTGCAGGGTGTTTGCAATAGCAGTTCCATGTGGATACAAATGCTTTGGCAGTTCATTTAACCCATTCGTTTGTGCAGGCATCATGATGGCTGAAATGGATAGCATCAGAACCATATAGAAAAGAACGAATAACCAGATCGGTGTAGATGGATTAATCGTGCTGAAGAAAATCATTACCCCCACTAAAGTTAAGGTTCCTGGAATGATCAGTTTTCTCGGGCCGTATTTATCAAATAACGATCCCATCGTTGGAGACATCAGACCATTTAAGAGTGCCCCGGGAAGTAATAATAATCCCGCTGCTTTTGCAGAATATCCGAGAGGTCCTTGTAAGTACATTGGCATGACAATTTCAGATGCAAACATAGCCATGATGACGATGACGAAAATCGAAACTCCTCTCGCATAGCTTTTATATCGGAAAACACGAACATCGAGAAGTGGTTCATCCAGCTTTAATTGACGAAGGACAAATAGGAACAGGCTAATAACCGAGATTGAAATGATCAAGATGATTTTCATAGATGTAAACCCGGCAGCTTCCTCTCCTGCTGAACTAAATCCATAGACGATTCCTCCAATACCGATAGAAGAAAGGATAATGGACAAGATATCCACACTGGGACGAGTAATTTCGCCGACATTTTGTAAATATTTTAGAGCGAATAGAATAGAGAAAACGGCGAAGGGAATGACCGTAATGAATAACCATCTCCACCCTAACAAGTCGACAATTACACCAGAGAGAGTCGGTCCGATCGCTGGTGCAAACATAATGACCAGTCCGAACGTACCCATGATTTTACCGCGGACTTCCGGTCGGTAAATTAATAATAAGGCATTCATGATGACAGGGATGAGTAAGCCGGTCCCAACAGCCTGAATCATCCGGCCGGCCAGCAACATAGGGAAATTCATGGCACATGCAGCAATCACCGTGCCGAGAAGAAACACACTCATCACACCGATAAACATTTGACGAGTCGTGAACCATTGGATAAGAAGGGCCGAGATTGGCATCAGCACACCCATGACGAGCATGAATCCTGTTGCTAACCACTGAACCGTGGGAGCATCGACGTTAAATACAGCCATTAATTCGGTTAGGGCGATATTTAACAACGTTTCATTTAATATGGCAAAAAAAGCACCGATCATAAAAGTAATGAGGATCGCTTTTGTATTGATTTGTGATGACATGTTGTTCCTCCATTAAAGATTAAAATAAAATACTTATCTATAATGCTTGATTTTGAATGATTTCTCAAGGGAATTGTTCCGTAAATCACGAAAAAGAGGGGTGTCACATGGACACCCCTCCAGACCATTCTTATGCTTCTCGTTTTCTTCTTCTAAAGCGGTGGAAGACAAGATACATCATCGGAACTATGATCAGCGTTAATACAGCTGAGAACATGATACCTGAAATAATGGTAACAGCAAGTGGTGTAAAAAGGGCATCTCCGCTGACTGCAACTGGTATAAGTGCCACAATCGATGTGAGAGCTGTTAATAGAATTGGACGAATACGGGTACGTCCTGATTCCACGACAGCTTCTTTCACACCCATACCATTCTTCAATCCCTGTTCAATAAACTCAATTAACACGACAGAGTTCCTCACAACAATCCCGGTTAATGACACCATACCCATGACAGCTAGGAAGCTGATCGGGGTTTGAGTAACGAATAACCCTAGAATCGCACCTGCAATCGCAAGATAAACCGCGACAAGAACCAAGAACGGAAGTGATAAAGAATTAAATTGAAGGGCAATGACTAAATATACTAAGAATATAACGATTGTAAAGAGTATGGTGATTTCAGAAAAGAAGTCATTCTGGGCTTGATTTTCTCCACCAAGTGTAATCGAATAATCATTATCATCAAGACTTTCTCGTGTATCATTCAATATATCCTGGACATTTTCTTTATAGTTCTCCTCATTCTCAGGGAAGGCACGAATCGTGATTGCACGCTCTCCGTCTTTATGAGGGATGAGTTGAAGTTCTTCTTTCTTCTCGGGAGTCACTAGCTCATCAAGAGAAATCAGCTTCGGTGGTCCAGCAGGATTAGCAGTTTCAGCGGGAACCTCAAGAGAAGACAGGTCTACTTCTTCATCATTTCCTTCCAAAACCAGTATCATATCACGTTTAGTGACACCATTATCAAAGGCTTTCATCGGAATGCCTTCTGTAGCCAATCGCAGCTGTTGGCTGATCTGATTGATCGTAACACCATTTTCCTCGAGAAGCTCCCGGTTAGGAGCATATTCAACCGTTGGCTCCATTTCCCCGACATTATCAACGACTAGATCAGTATCCAGTTTTTCAATTTCAGATGAAATCTTATTACGAAGTTCAATTAATTTTTCCATCTCAGGACCAGAAACCGTAACTGTAACGGGAGCCCCTGCCGGTGGACCTTGCTGGATTGTTTCCATGAAGATCAACGCAGTTGGATACTCTTCTCTCAGTTTGTCAGTCCAATCGTCAATCAGACCTTGAGCCGTTTGGTTTTCACGGTCGACTCTCGCGACTAATTGACCTGTATTTTGACCGGAATTTGATAGAGAGCTGTTGAATAAGTTAGGTAATCCTGTACCTGCAAAAGCAGAGGTTTCATAGACACCATCATCTGTTTTTAACAATTGTTCCATGTCTTCTAAAGTGCTCGCTGTTTCTTCAATCGTTGTGCCGATTGGCAATGTTACATCCACCGTAACTTCTTCTCGATCCGCTGACGGGAAGAATTCAAATGGTGTAAGAGCAATCAGGCCAAAGATGGCGGTTGTGAAGACAAGGCCGATGGCAGATACCACGAAAGGTCGCTTTGAAAACTTCTTTAGAAGAGTATCAGCATAAAAGTCAGCCAGTTTATTCAATGGTTTTCCTAGTAAACCAGGAGCATCAGATACTTTTTTCGTTGTTTTACTATAAAGCAGGTATCTCATGATTGGAACAAAAATCAATGCAACGAGTGTTGATGCGATGATCGTCGTAATCAGAACAGTCGGCAATGCTCTTATGAACGCTCCATTTCCTCCTGATAAGAAAATAAGAGGTAGGAAGGTGAATACAATGGCCAGAGAAGAGGTCACGATCGAAACCCAGATCTCTTTGACACCATTTACGGCCCCCATAAGTGCACGATCACCAAGCTTATAGCGACGTTGAATATTGTCATTCACTACAATCGAGTCATCCACAAGGATACCGAGGGCGATGATGGCACCGATGACAGAAATTTGGTTAAGGTCAACACCGGCAAACGGTAGAGGAATCAACCCCATCAAGACGGAAATAGGAACCGCTAATGCAACCACGAATGCTCCAGATACGGTAAGTCCTAATGCCGTTGTCAAAATAACCGCTACAACGGAAATCGCAAGGGACATAAATAATCCATCAAAGATGTCTGTTACAATCGAAGCCTGAGAGTAATAAGGTTCAAGTTTCACATCAGAAGGAAGAGACTTTGCCAGTTCATCCACTTTATCGCTTACTTTCTCATCTACAGAAGGGATATCCTCCCCTGACTGAACAAATGCTGTAAAGGATAGGGATGGCTTTCCTTCAAATGTGACGATATCCTTTACTTCTTTAGGAGCTACTTTAATGTTGGCGATGTCTTGTAGATAGACTGATTCTCCTTGAGGGTTCTTGCCAACAAAAAGCTCTTTCATTTCATCAAGAGTCGAGGAATGATCAACCGTTAATTGAACGACTTCGTTATCGACTTCTTGCTTTCCTAGAGGAGTGGGATAGTATTCGTCATTAATCGCACTCATGACAGTCGAAGGATTGAGTCCGGACGACTTTAGTTCATCCTGTTGTAATTCGATAACAATTTCTTCTTCAGGTAATCCTTTTACCGCTACACTGGAGACACCAGTGATTTCCTTGACTTCTTCCTGCCAACGATTCATTTCCTCACGAAGAGAGAGAAGGGATTCCTTGTTATCACTTGTGAGATGATAGGAAACAATAGGCATTTTAACCGTGGATTCGTTAATTTCAGGATCGAATACTTCGTCAGGAAAAGAAGTCGATGCATCGGAGACAGCTTGTCGCACATCTCCAAACACTTCTTTTTTGTTTTCTCCATCTTCAACCTCTACAATAATAGTAGAGAAACCGGCTGAAGAGGAGGAGCTGATTTCTTTAATCCCATCAATCGACTGGAGGGAAGATTCGATGGGATTGGTAATCGTCCTCTCAACTGAGTCAACGGTTGCACCTGGATAGACGGTGCTCACCGTTCCGATGTTTACACTGGTTTCCGGGATTTCTCGCTGTGGTAATTGTAGGAACGTTAATACACCGATAATCAGAAACAAAACGACGAAAATCAGCGTGATTTTGGAACGGTTTAAAATAGCTTTCAACATGAATGTTATCCTCCTTTAATAATGTTTTGACTAACGGGTCAAATTGATTTTAATAATTTGATTATTTGCTTATATAACAGTCATTAATTCGGTTGACTCACTAGTCATTTTACCTGTATTTTTTCTATAGTCAAGAAATAATGTTCTTCTATTTTTGTCAGAGTATGGGTAGAATGAGAGAGTGAATACCTGGATTTAGAGGTGTAGAAATGGACAAACGAAACGCAATACTTGAATCAGCAGTGGAACTCTTTGGAGCCCATGGTTATAATCATACATCCATGCAGCAAATCGCCGAAAGTGTCGGAATTTCCAAAGGCTCCCTTTACTCATTTTTTCAATCAAAAGAAGATTTAATCATATCGATTTATGAACATTATCAGCAGCTCGTATTTGAAAGGGCATTCGTTGTCGGATTAGATGGTAAGCTACCTCCTTTGGAACGGTTCGCCAAGCAGTTCCAGGTGCAATTCGAAGGGATATTGGAATACAAGTCCTATATGAAAATGCACATGCGAGGGGAGTCCGCGAAGAATAGTGACAAACTTGCTGCCATGGAACATCGCATGAGAGGACGTCTGTTCAGCTGGCTCGAACATAATCTATTAGACGTGTTCGGGGAGAGTATCAGGCCATACAAATGGGATCTTATGTGGATGACACAGTCCATTTATTCATCATATATGATGTTGATGATCTCACATGATAACGCTCTCGATCCAGAAGAACTCGGCGATCATCTGGTGAAGCAGATCTCTCTGCTGGCAAATGATTTCATGAATGGAAACAGCTCGCCACTTTTGGACGATGACATGATGAAATCATTTACTGTCAGCATGGACAAAGAAGGAGCCTTCATTTCGTTTGAGAAAAGGGAGAATGCATGGAAGGCCCTTTATGAAAAGATCAACGGATTGAGCGAAGCTCGTGGTGTGTACTTCTTGAACATAGCGAATCGGATTACAAAAGAATGCCGCGACTCGGTGCCAGAAGAGTTGATCATTAAAGGATTATTTCGATTGTTGGCGGATGAAGAGGAATTAAAAACAGAAGCTGAAGAATTAGAAAGGCTGCTCCTTCCTGTTAAATAGGGAGGGGTTTTTTCTGTTTATTTGCAGGGAAAGATTGACTTAGAAATCTAATATCATAAAAACTTAATATAAAAATGCATTAAAGATCTCCAATCGTTATTCATACAATTTCTCCTCATTTATTTACTAAAAGGATATTCAGTTTTGGAATAGGCTATCACCACCCCTATAAAAGTTCCATTAGAACCGAAAATGGCACAACTTCAATAGTTTTCTAGACGATTGGTAAGACAAAACTCCTGTTTTTTCAATACCATAATAAAGACCATATCATTTAAAGGAGGTTTTTTTATGGCATTTCCCAGTAATGCACAATATACCCCGGTACTTGTTGGGGGAGTACCAATATTTGACGTCTTGGGGGATGAGAGTCCCGTATCGACGGATATTGTAGGCAATTCTACTTTCCCAGCAGGTTTCTTTGCGTACGATGGTACCAATGTCTATTTCCGGTTAAGGTTGAATGGCGATCCCCGGAATAATCAATTAACGGGCTTCAGAAATTTCTCGTGGGGCGTTTTGATTAACACAACAGGTGTAGCAGGAACTTACGACTGGCTTTTTAACGTGGATGGGTTGAATAATCGAGTGAGTTTAATTCAGAATACGGTTAAATTAGTCAATTCTTGGAATGATCCAGCAGAAGGGACGGGGGGAGGGAATCCGAACTTCGCACAGCCGATAACCAATTTCGACTTTGCCAGGGTAACACCTGCCGATTCCAGCATCGGAGGAGATCAGGATTTCTTCCTCGACTGGTTTCTACCGGCAAGTACCGTATTTTCTTTCTTAGGAATTAATGCATCCTCAGCCATTCGTGCAGTGTATTTTTCATCGGCAAACTCCAATAACTATAATAAGGATTCATTAAGAACAAGTGAAGGCTTTTCATTCACTAACGCCTTTACAGATCCAGTCACTCCGGATCAGGCTGACATCAGGGCGAGGCTTTCAACGAACAAAGTATTGAATTCAGGACCGCAAACCGTCGTCCTTGGTCAGCAGGCGACTTGGACAGGTACCGTGACGGTTACAAACACAGGCCGCTCCCAGGCTACCTCGGTATTTCTTGATGACATCATCGGTCCTGATCAAGTGAATTCATTCGTCGTGAATTCAACCACGCAAGGACTCACCACGTATAACCCAGCAAGTAAACTGCTTACATGGAACGTAGGGAATTTAAACCCCGGTGTCACCGCATCATTGACCTTCACCTTGAATGGTGCCTTTACAACAAGTGGTTCAAGAAATTTAGACAGGGTGCAAGCGACTGGATTCGATACATCTTCAGGTAATGCCATTCAGTCTAACACTTCCGTCGTCACCATTAACGTCCAACAGACAGCCACCATCAACGGGACAATAACCGATCAATCATCAGGTTTGGTACTCCCGAATACAACGGTGTCCCTACTTCAAGGGATGAGCGTTATTGCAACCACTCAATCGAATGCAAGTGGATTTTATACGTTTACCAATGTGGTACCTGGAAACTATACCGTACAGGCTGCTAGAACGAACTATGTAACCGGGACAGCTAATGTGACGGCTGTAGGAGGTACGTCGACAACGGCGGATATAGCACTTGTACCTCAGCCGAGTACGATTTCAGGAAATGTATCTAATGGTGGTGCCATTAACAATGCAACCGTGCAGCTTCTCAATAATTCAGGAGCAGTAATAGACACGACAACCACTAACGTAGCAGGAAACTATTCTTTCGTAAATGTAACTCCGGGTATTTATAACGTATCTGTTATCGCATCCGGTTTTCAATCTCAAGCTAAATCCGTCATGACAGAGCCCAACCAGGCAGCGGTCGTCAATTTCACACTTATCGCAAACCCCGGCTCTATTTCGGGTACCGTCCGGGATTCCTCCGATAATACAGCCATCCCACTGGCAATCCTAGAGCTGCTTGATTCAAACGGGGTACTCATTGCCACGACCACGGCAAATGGAAGCGGTCAATATACCTTTAATGATTTAGGAGCAGGAAATTATCAAGTGAGGTCATTCGCTACCAACTATAGTACAACGACAGTATCTTCAACGGTTACAGCTGGTATTACAACAATAACAAACATTTTCCTTGAACCAAATCCTGGTTCGATTCAAGGAACCGTGATAGATAGCGATACCATGGCGGCGATTTCAGGAGCCACAGTACAGGCAGTAAATAGTCAAAATGTCATCGTGGCGGCTACGACGACCGATGGGAGCGGTCAATTTGCCTTTGATAGTCTTTTACGAGGATCATATTCTCTTATCTTTACAGCAAGCGGATATGCGACCCAAAACCTCGGTGCAATTGTGAACTCCAACGCCATCACAGTTGTAAATGCTTTTCTATCTAAACTTGCTGGAGCCCTCGCCGGTACAGTCCAGGACCTTAATGCTGTAGCGATACCAGATGCAACGGTAACTATTTTCCAAAACAATATTCAGATTGGTAGTGTAGTAACTGACGCAAATGGTAATTACATGGTTCCCGGACTGCCTCCAGGAAGCTATACGGTTGTTGTCAGTGCACCGAATTACACGACCGAAATCGTTGCAGGTATGATTGAAAATGGTCAAACCACCACTTTAAATGTAACGTTGAACGAAGATCCAGGTACATTGACGGGGTTTGTAAGAGATACGAATAATGACCCGATTGCCGGTGGAAGTGTTACGGTTCAAATCAGTACTGGGGCAGGAATCATTGTAGCTACAACTGTTACAGCATCTGATGGATCCTATACGGTTCCGAGCCTTGCGCCGGGAAATTATACCGTTGTCGCAGCAGCATCTAATTTTCAGGCAGCCACACAAGGGGTGACGATTGTTTCCAATACCATCTCTAACGTGAACTTTAACTTAGAGGCAAATCCGGGATCAATTTCTGGAATCGTTTCGAATGCACAAACAGGCACGCCGATTATTGGAGCCAATGTGGAGGTAAGAATAGTTGATTCAAGTGGAGCAGTCATCGCTACCGTTTTGACAGATGAAAATGGGGAATATATTGTAAATGGCTTGGCCCCAAGTATTTACACGGTCGTTGTTTCAGCACCAGATTTCCAAACCAATGCCACTACTGTGCAAGTCAATTCAAACCAAATAGTGGATGGAAGCATCGCACTTGAACCGGATCCCGGGCAGATAACGGGAACAGTCGTAGACAGTGTTGGAAGTAATCCCATTTCTGGAGCAAGTGTCAGCATTGTGAATAGCTCTGGTGCCTTGATTACAACTGTATTAACGGATTCAGATGGAGTATTCATGGTTGAAGGACTCGCACCTGATAACTACACAGTGAATGTATTTGCGAACAACTTCCAAAACGGGACAGTGGGAGCCCTTGTTATATCAGGGCAGACAACGCCTGTTTTGGTTTCACTGGACCCTGATCCAGGAGCAATTACGGGGACCATCAGCCCCATTGTAACGAATACAACCATTCAATTACGGAATGTTAACAACGTATTAATCGATTCTATCGTACCAAATCAGGACGGAACATTTTCTTTCAATAATTTAACACCCGGAACCTACATCGTCTCAGGCTCGGCTCCTAACTATTCAACCGCCCAAGCTGGAGTTTCCGTCCTGGCGAATCAAACTTCAACCGTGGAATTAACCCTTATCCCAAATCCGGGATCTGTATCAGGAATCGTGACAGATAATCTGGGGAGTCCCGTCGGAAATGCCACTGTACAAATCTTTGATCAAAATAATATTTTGATCGGTTCCGGATTCACTGACTCATCTGGACAATATATTGTCGGAAACCTCCCAAGCGGGTCTTTCAATGTGGTTGTCAATTCACCAGGCTTCGGGCAGGTCATTACAGGGATCTTTGTAGGGGTCGGTCAAGATTTAATCGATGTAAATATTTCCTTGATTCCGAATCCGGGATCCATTAACGGTCAGATCACAAATCGAACCAGTGGAGACGCGATTGCAGGCGCAACTGTAGTCATCATTGATGGAAGTTCTCAAATTCCAGTTGCAACTACGACAACTTCAGTATTTGGAAACTATTCTGTAAGTGGTTTAGCACCTGGTTCTTATATTGTCTCAGCTTCCAAAATGAATTTTACCACAGAGCAAATCGGTACCATTGTTATTAGCGACACGGATACGAGAGCCGATTTATCCTTAGGCGAAAATCCAGGTACTCTGGAAGGAGCTGTTGAAGATACCAATGGAAATCCAATTACCGGCAATGGTATTCAAGTTTCAGTCTACAATGAAAACAATGTGCTGGTTGTTTCTTTCCTGGCCAATTCAGACGGGACCTACACTGTGCCATCTCTTGCACCGGGTACGTACTTCATTACAGCAACGGCACCAAATTATTCTTCTTCAACCGTCTCAGCCATCGTAGAATCCAATCAAACAACCACCGTAACAAATGTTTTAGCTGCAAATCCAGTAACGTTAACCATTCAAGTCCTTATTGAAAATACCGCGACTCCAATCCAAGGAGCTACGGTCACGGTCAGGCACGCCAATAACATTCCGATTGCAACAGGAATCACTGATGAAAGTGGATTTGTCACGTTTTTCTCTTTACCGACTGGTATATTGAATATCACAGCTGATGCTTCTTCGTTTGGAACGGATACGAAGTCTGTTATCGGCGGAGCGGGAGATATTTTGTTTGCATCCCTGAGTCTGGCGCAAAATCCTGGTCAACTTCAAGGGTTCATTTCAAATCTTTCTAACGGAGATGCCATCCCTAATGCCGTCATTCAACTTTACGATTTCACGAATGTACTCGTCCAAACCACTTTATCCAATCAAAATGGAGAATACACCTTCTCTGGAGTCTCCCCTGGAGTTTATACGGTTATTGCCAATGCAACAGATTTTGGGCCCGAGACGGCTGGTGCCATCATTGAATCAAACCAAACCAATTTATTAAGCTTTGCATTAAGACCCAATCCGGGTACCGTACAAGGATTTGTCCGGGACTCTATCACGCTTGACCCGATTGCAGGTGCAACGGTAGAAGTCAGGGAGCTTTCAGGATCGGGTCCAATCATTTTCACTACGATTACGGATGCTGATGGATTTTTCCAAACGACAACGTTATCACCAGTTGTGTATGTGTTGGTGGGAAGCAGTCCTGATTTTGGTACTAATGCTGTTGCGGCAGAAGTAAGTAGTGGGGGAATTACCAATGTTGAAATCCTGCTCACACCAAACCCGGGCTCGCTCACTGGTATAGTCAGAGATGCAGTAACCTTACAAAGACTGGCGGACACACTTATAAGGGTCATTGACAACCAGGGAACTATAGTGGCAACCGTGCAGACGACAGTGGATGGAACGTACCTTATCGAAGGGCTGGTTGAAGGGGGTTATACCGTATCTGCCATTAATCCTAACTATCAAACCGAAATCGTTCAAACCACGATTCAGCCTAATTCTATGACTTTCTTGGATTTTGATCTACAGGGAAATCCGGCTACTCTTAGCGGGTCCATCGTTGATGCTTTCGATCAGTCCCCATTGACCGGGGTAATTGTCGAGGTCTATTTGGGTGGAACCGACACACTGGTAAGGCGTGTACTCACTGACGAAAATGGGAACTATTTGATCGAAGGGCTGCCTCAAGGAACCTTTGACGTGAAGGCTCAGCTTCAAGATTACGCCATTGGTGTGAACACCGTATTTTTATCACCTGGTGAAATTGAAGTGCTTAATATTGCACTTGTTCCATTCCCTGCAACCGTTCAAGGTACGATTCGGGATGCTGTGACACTTGACCCCATTAGCGGAGCTCTTGTGAAAGTGGTCATACCGAATACAGATATCACCGTCGGAAGCATCATTACATCCAGTGACGGTACGTATTCAATCGGCAATTTACCACAGGGAAGCTACAATGTAGTCATATCAGCAAACGGCTATGCCACAGAGGTTATTCCTGTCATTCTTGTTGCAAATGGTACAGAGACGGTGAATGCCGATCTAGATCCGAATCCATCCACGATTACGGGTACCGTGTTAAATGCCCAAACGGCCACGGGAATACAAGGTGCGCTGGTGAGAATTTTTAACTCTGACGGTGTATTTATAACCAGCATTTTAACAGATGAGAATGGTTTCTATGCTATTTCTGGCTTGGCAGCAGGTCAGTTTACTGTAATAGCGAGTGCAGATGGTTTTGCCAATGGAATTAACATCGTTACACTATCACCAGGTGAAACCGAATCCCTTAATTTCAGCTTATCCAACCAAATCGCAATTCTTAGAGGGATTGTGAGGGATAACGTGAACAATCAACCGATTCAATCTGCTTTAGTTCAAGTTTTTAGAATAGGAACATCGATTCCAATTGCCTCTGTTCTAACAAATGGATCAGGTGAATATGTGATTGAGGGGTTAGACCCTAGAGAATATCGTGTCGTCTTCTCAGCTGATGGATACGCAAGTGAAGTATTCAGGATTTTCCTAACCAATGGTGAAGTCCGGACACTTAATGTGAACCTGCAGCGTCAGCCGGCAACCATCTCAGGTAAAGTAACCGATGCGTCTACGGGGTTACCAATCCAAAGTGCCGGCGTCATTACGGTAATCAGTGGAAGTGGAATCGTCGTAGCGTCCACCTTGACGGACCAAGAAGGAAATTATATTTTAACTGGCCTGGCACCTGGTGACTACAATGTAATCTTCTCAGCTGATGGATACGTCAGATCGACGTTCATGATCACATTAAGCCCGAATGAAACAGCCGTCCTAAATGCCGCTTTAGAACCAAACCCCGCTACCATTACGGGAAATGTAAGTGACGCGAATACGCTCGCTCCAATTGAGAACGCAATCATCCAAGTATTCACACTGGATGGGACACTACTGGGAGTTACCCTTACCGATATGAATGGGAACTACACTATCTCAGGTTTACCCGGAGGAACAGTCATACTGGTCGTGCGTGCTCAAGGATATCAAAGTCAAATGCAAAACGTCTCCGTAACGAGAGGAAACACGGCGACGGTCAACTTCTTATTAGAGGATAATCCGTCAAGCGTAAGCGGGATCGTCACAGACATTCGAACCGGCGAACCCATTTCCCAAGTTCTGGTTCAAATCTTCCCGGTAGGTTCTAATGTTCCGATTCGTTCTACCTTAACCGATCCCAATGGATTCTATATCCTGACGGGATTACCAGCAGGAGCATACGTCATTCGATTCACAGCACCAGGATATCCGGTTAAAGAGATTTCAATTGTGCTCCAAGAAAGTCAAGACCTGCAGTTAAACGTTCAATTAGGAGAAGAAGCCCCACCTCCACCACCTGGTAGTATTAGACCTGAATGTATCTCTGTAGAAAAAGTGTACGACTGGGTCATCGCAACCCACAACACCACTCAATCCGTCAGCCTCTCATCTGATTGCATGGAGCTCGTAGATGACCTCGTGGCAAGAGGGCACGGAATAGATGTGAAGTGTCAGGTCAGTCCAAATACCGAGCCAAGATGCTCGCTCATTTCGTTCGAAAGAGGAACACCGGGTATTGTTGTGATTCGAGTGGAAGCGCTCTTGCTTGTGACCATCCAATCTCAATCCAATGAAGAAGAATTCTGCACTTTGGAAGTACCAATTTTCTTTGATAAAAAAATGGCCGTATGCTTACCAGAAGGAATGGATGCAAGCAATGTGAACTGCTCTATAGTGGATATAAAGTGTCGTGGGAAGGAAGGAAGCCTTACTCGTGAGCAAGTGAAGATACAACTCATCGCATGCCTGGAAGTAGTAATACTTCATCCCGTCATTCTTGAAGTTTTAGGAACATTTTGTACACCAAGAACCTTTGTGAAGCGTGTGGAAGAAGACGATATGTGTTAGGAAAAAACGAGGTGCCCCAGCGGAGGGCACCTTTTTATTAGAGTGAAAGCTTTCTCTGAAATTCCAAAATGTTTTTTCGATGAAAAGGGGAGTCTGTTTGATCGTTTACGCATGCATGGGTGGACAGAGATAAACGGATATGCAAGAAGAAGAGATATATGGCAAGTAGAGAGATTTTATCGTTTTGATAGTGGTGAACAGGATTGGACAGATTCGCCGTTAAATTTGAAATTTCGCCGATAAATCAAAAATATCGCCGTTATCTCCCATCTTAGCCTATGCATCATCAGGAAAATTAATCCCAAATGTACCCAAAACAGCCTCATACTAGAATAATAGTCGCTTCGAAACCTTTTTACTGGGAAAATTCACGAAAACTATCCAAAATACCAATGAATTTTGAGGAAAATGCTAATATTACCCCCAAAATCCCCAAATAGACTACACAATTAGGAAGATATCACATACCTCCCACACTTCCATTCAGCCTAAACTTAACCTCTCCCACCACTATTTTCCGACAACATGTTTCAAAATTCCACAAACGGGGTAAAGGAATGTTGGCGCAATTATACGGTTATACTAAATCCGTGGGTCGTCAGGACTAGATTAGATCCTGGACGGCTTTTGTTTTGCCTAAAATACATAAATAAAGGAAGGTGTAAACTGTGGAGAAATGGATGAAATTTCTGGAGGTTAATGCACCTCGAATTCTTGATTTGACGATTGAGCATGCAGTGCTCGTCGGACTTGCGATTATCGTTGCCCTTTTAATCGGGATACCTTTAGGGATATATTTAACGACCAATGATTATTTGGCGGAGACGGTTTTGCAGATTGCGTCGGTTATGCTGACCATTCCCAGCATTGCCTTGTTTGGGGTGATGATTCCAATCTTTTCAATCATCAATCAGGGGATAGGGTTTGTTCCGGCCTTTGTGGCATTGGTTCTCTATTCGCAGCTTCCTATTATACGGAATACATATACTGCGATTCGAAATGTGAGCCCTGAGATGCGTGACGCGGCGAAGGGAGTCGGGATGAAGACTCATCAACGTCTGCTGCGCGTTGAGATTCCAAATGCATTTCCTGTAATCATGGCGGGGATCAGAACAGCCGTCGTCTTAAACATAGGAATCGGTGTAATTGCAGCTTATATCGGTGCTGGTGGCCTCGGAGTCCTTATTACTCAAGGGATTTCCAGAGGAGACAATTACTTAATAATTAGTGGTTCTGTAGCGGTCGCGATATTGGCGATGATTGCAGATGCCATCCTTTTATGGATTCAAAAGCGATACACACCAAAAAGCATTGCATAAAGTGGAAGAGGTGAAGAGATGATTACATTTGATCATACAACGAAGACTTACGAAGGTGATGTGACAGCGGTTAAAGGTGTCGACTTTACCGTTGAGAAGGGTGACATAGTCGTTTTATTAGGGCCATCCGGGTGCGGGAAAACCACCTTATTACGAATGGTGAACAGGCTGGAATCGATTACAGATGGGAGAATCGTCATCGACGGCCAGGACTCAATGGACTTGAATCAAATTGAATTGCGGAGAAAGATCGGGTACGTCATTCAGAGTAACGGTCTGTTCCCTAATATGACCATTGAGGAAAACGTCATGATTGTTCCCGACATGCTGGGCTGGGGCAAGAAGGAAAAGAAAGAGCGGTTCAATAAGCTGATGGAAATGATCGGACTTAGCGGAGATACATTCGGTAAGAGATATCCACATGAATTATCCGGAGGACAACAGCAGAGAATCGGTGTTATTCGTGCGCTGGCAGCAGATCCTCCAGTAATGTTGATGGACGAACCGTTTGGGGCACTTGATCCAATCATTCGTGAAAAAATACAGGATGAGTTTCTACAGATACAGCGTGAAGTGAAGAAAACAATTCTGTTTGTGAGTCATGATATCGATGAAGCGATTAAAATGGCTGACAAGATTGTTCTGTTGCGTGGAGGAGAAATCATGCAGTACGATACCCCATCAGAAATGCTTGTCCGTCCAAAAAGTGATTTTGTTTATGAGTTCTTTGGTAAAGATCGTGCCATTAAAAGTTTAAGTTTACATACGATTGAAAACTTGAAGAACATCATAGGCTTAGCTAACTTTGATGAATCCATTCCTGATACGAAAACGATCAATATTCGTCATGATCTTCGAAATACGTTGTCGATGCTATTAAATCAAGAAGCTGACCAGGTCATCGTGACGGATGACGCAGGTATTAAACAAGGGGCCATTACGATTGATCTTGTACAAAAATACTTACACTATGAGATCAAAGGAAAAACGAACCTGGATCAGAAAGGATGATTTTGTGAATACAAAAAAGGTTGTCAGTAATGTTGTTCGGTATTTCGTATATGCACTGGTCATCCTTTTCTTTGCCTGGGCTATTAAAAATCAATACTTCGATTATATGTTCAGTCAATCAAAGACGTTTCTTCTTTTATTGAAGGAGCATTTGCAGCTTGTTTTTGTTTCTTCCATATTAGCACTTATAGTCGCGGTACCAGCTGGAATCTTGATTACACGAAAGCAGTTCAGACGAGCAGAGTGGATCGTGTCTAATACAGTCAATTTTGGACAAACGATACCGAGTTTAGCGGTTCTAGCCCTTATGATCAGTATATTAGGAATCGGCTTTAAAACAGCCATTTTTGCACTGTTTATATATTCTCTTTTACCGATTTACCGAAATACAGTTGCAGGTATTGATTCAATAGACGAGAACCTCATTGATGCAGCCAGAGGGATGGGAATGAAACCTTATCAAATCCTTTTCCGCATTGAACTTCCGAATGCAGCATACTCAATACTGGCTGGAATCCGAACAGCGGTCGTGCTGAACATCGGAACAGCTGCCCTTGCCTATGTCGTCGGTGGTGGGGGATTAGGAGTATGGATTTTTACAGGTATTCAATTGTTCGATAATGGATACTTAATCTCAGGGGCCATACCTGTTACGATTCTGGCGATTTTGGTAGATTTACTACTGCGATTGGTGGAGAGAATCGTCGTTCCAAAAGGTACCAAACAAACATTAGAAATGTAATTCATAATCAGGAGGTGACGACCGTGAAACGGAATTCAAAGTGGATAGGGATCCTCATCCTGACTCTTATGCTAAGCGCCTGTTCAAACGTAGGAATAGGAGGCAAACAAATATCCGTTGGGGGAAAGAACTTTACAGAGCAATACCTTCTTTCTGAGATGACCGCCTTTTTATTAAAAGAAGAGGGTTTTAAAGTAAAACAAATGAACAACCTTGGAAGCACGGTTGTTCGTAAAGCATTGGAAAACGAGCAGGTGGATATGATGTGGGAGTACACTGGGACTGCACTCATTACCTATATGGGGCAAGAACCGATGTCAGACCCTGAGAAAACTTTTCAAAAAGTGAAGGAGCTTGATGCAAAAAGGGACATTCATTGGATGAATATGTCCAATGTGAATAATACTTACGCGCTGGCTATGAATCAGGATCAGGCAAAGAAATTGGGTATTGAATCCATCAGTGATCTTGCTGAATATGTAAATAACAATCCTGGAGAATTAACAATGGCGTCTGACGCAGAATTTGCGAATCGTCCCGACGGTCTTCCTGGAGTAGAGGAGTTGTACGGTTTCAAATTCGGTTCCGGACAGATCAAACAGATGGATCTCGGTCTGACGCAAAGGGCATTGAATAACCGCCAAGTAGATGTTTCGGTTGCCTTTGAAACAGATGCAACGATTGTAGATTATGACTTGGTAACGTTGAAGGATGATAAGAAATTCTTTCCGCCATACCGGGCAGCGGTTAGCATAAATAAAAGCGTTTATGAAAAATATCCGGAAATCAAAGATATTACGGCAAAATTAGCCGATAAACTTAACAGTGATATTATGCGTGAACTGAATTATAAAGTGGATATCGAAGGGAATAGTGTATCCGTAGTGGCTCATGACTGGCTTGTTGAGAATGAGTTGATTAAAGAATAGAACAAACCTAAAAGAAAGAACTAAACCGTCTTTGGTTTAGTTCTTTTTTTGAATATAATACCCACTTTATAGCTCATCCGTCTAAGCACAAAACGGGGAAGTGAATAGTTTATAGTAATCACGTCTTTTTCCAAGGCAGCACTGGAGGAGTTTTCTTGAAACCTACTGTATCTATTGTTATACCTTTTTATAATTGTTCCTATGTCGATCAGGCGATTCGTAGTGCATTAAATCAATCTTATTCAAACATTGAAGTAGTTGTAATTGATGATGGATCAACGAAAGAAGTTGAGAGGCTAACACCCTTTTTAAATCAAATTACCTACTTAAGAAAAGAAAATGGTGGAACGGCAACGGCTATAAATGAAGGAATAAAGAGAGCGAATGGAGAATATATCGCTTGGTTGAGTTCAGATGACTATTTCGATTATCTGAAGATAGAGAGGCAATTGGATTATATGTTACGAAGGGGGGCTAAGGCAAGCTTCCACAATTATGATGTTATTAACCAGACTAATGAAGTGTTGCTCCCCTTCATTGGAAAGAGATTTACCAATGCAGAAGAAATCTATCATACCTTTTTGACTATCAATCCCGTCAATGGGTGTTCCATCATGGTTCATAAGGATGTGTTCAAAGATATAGGGTATTTCAGTACAGATCTTAAATTCACTCAAGATTATGAGATGTGGAACAGAATGTTAATCAATGGGTATGTCATATATTATTTAGATGAGGTGTTATTGAAATATAGATCACACCCTGAGTCGGGAACTAGTAAACATCCTGACAAATTGAAGAAGGAGGTATCCATTATTAAACAACATTATCATCAGAAGATACTTCATTATCTATCAGAAAATGGATCTGCATTGAAGAGCATCAGATTCTAAGAGATGAAAATGATCATGAGAATTTACTGGCCCCCTACTATCCTTTACCACATTCAGATTAGCGATCCATCCATATTCGGCAGCTTTAATTGCTCAGACAGACTCCTTAACCGAACCAGAAGAGCCACTCTTCTGGTATATTTATGTAGCATGTTATATTAATTCGTTTGTATATAATCCAGTGTCACATAAAGTGGGGGGGTGCATATGTTTCGTAAAATGAGATTCGGAAGAAGCAATCGAACGTGTATATGATAAACTATCTTTAAACGGAACTGTGTTGATGCCCTTGGAGGAGTCTTCCTTTAGGGAGAAATCCGCCTGGGTTGAGGATCGGTTCGGTGTCTCATGCAGTTGAATTTATCGAAAATTGATGAATAATATCAGACTCTCGACAAACTATTCTTCCTATACGGAAGTATAAATTGAGAATATAAATATAGTAAACATACTACATAAAAAGGAGGCATTTAAATGAAAACTGAAAAACAGAAAATGCTCGACGGTGAACTCTACGAACCATGGGACCCGCAATTAATGGAAGAGAGAAAACAAGCCCGTTATTTAACTCGCATGCTTAATCAAACGACAGAAGAAGATGATGAGAAGAGAGTGGCTGCCATAAAAAGGTTGTTCGGATCTACTGGGGAAAGCATTTATTTAGAGCCTGACTTCAGATGTGATTATGGATATAACATTCACGTCGGCAATCATTTCTTTGCTAATTTTAACTGTGTGATTTTAGACGTGTGTGAAGTCCGCTTCGGAGAAAATTGTATGCTCGCACCTGGAGTACATATTTACACAGCGACCCATCCAGTGAATCCGGTTGAGCGAAACAAAGGACCGGAATTCGGAAAGCCTGTCAAAATTGGAGACAACTGCTGGTTCGGTGGAGGCGCAATCATTAATCCCGGAGTGACGATAGGTGATAATGTGGTAATTGCTTCAGGTGCAGTCGTGACAAAGGATGTCCCGTCTAATGTAGTGGTGGGTGGAAATCCTGCCCGTATCATCAAGGAGATTGACTTGGAAGATAAGAGATAGAGCGTTTTTACACATCAGAGTAAAGCAGCTGGAACAGTCTATCCCAGCTGCTTTACTTAAAACTTCTCCGGAAACTGCTTGACAATTCCTTCTGAAAAGGCATCAGAAAGGAGAAGAATATGGGCCTTCCCATTATCAAAGCTTTTAATGTTCCCTTTCCAGTCTTTCTTGATTCGTGTGACTGCTTCATCAGTGACGAATTGCAGGTGCATATATAACAGGTCTTTTAGCGCATTTTCGGTCCAGTATGGATTTGCTTGTGCTAAGAATCCTGCAATGTCATCTGCATTTCGATACCATTCTTTGTTTAATCTCTCAACCTCTGCTTGCTTTCCATTTTTAGCAGCATCAACGATTTTGCCTGCCAATACAATATGCTCAGTCAACAAATCAGCCAGCTTATTACCAGCCTCTTCACCGTAATAAGGTTTGATTGCGTTCCCGATGTCTTTCTGATTTTGAAGCAATCGTGCAAGCACCACATCCTGGTCCCCTAATCCATCAACAGCACTAATAATATAGTTTCTGGTATAGATAACATGATCGTTCCATAAAATTCTCATGTCTTCTTTTCCTTTCACGCTGGCTACACTTACACATTCAGCCTGCTTAGATTCAGCTGGAGTACTGAGTACAGGTAATAATGAAAGTGTTATCATCACACCCATCACAAGAATTCCAATCTTTTTCACTAAAACTCCTCCATTCATTTGGCTTTCGCCTCTTATTATTCGCTTCTTTTCCCCATTCACTCATAGAAACCCAGTTGGTAAAATGTGCTGATATATTTGAAATGGAAATCTGCGAAAGAGTAGATGTCACTAATTATCCTAGCGGGGAAGAGTTGACAACAACCTTTAGGCCAAATGAGGAGAGGGTGGTAAACAGTTTGCTGGGGAACTCCTCTTTTTGGGGATGAAATAAACTTGGGAAGAGTTCTATTTTTAGAAAAAAGGCTGTCCAATTTTTATAAAAACTCGTTGCTTGTCCTCACCTTCCGATCACTTTCGACATAAAGTATTCTATGGAGGTGATGCATTGGCAAGAAAATTTCAAGTGTATCTTTTTATCAGTCCACCAGTAACTCATTCCAAGTTTGACTTGGGATCTCCTTCTCTCTCAAATATGTACGTTGCACAGTTTGGGGTTACTCTTCGGCCCCTTGCTTAGTAAGAGAACAATGGTTATAAGATCAACAGTTCATACTGAAAAAAATGAAGCGAGCACCAGTATGAAACTCCGCCGGTCAATTAAAAAAAAATGATGAATAAGAACGAGTTTACAGAAATAGAATAAAACCTATAAGAATGTTTCCTCCATAAATATAGAATCGTGCATAAAAAATGTTCCCTTCTCTACAGGGAACATTTTTTCGTAATAAACAATAGGCACAAGTAGGAAAAGTCCAAGCAAGCTTGTCCATATGTGAATATAGTACTATATGTCATACTATTAGGAGGAAATAATATTGAAAACTATATTGATTGATCCTGGTCATGGAGGTACTGATCCAGGTGCTGTTTACAATGGGAATGAAGAGAAAACCTTCAATCTCTTAACATCCCTTATTGTAAGGGACTTTTTATCGAAAAATTACAATGTGAATATTTTGATGACGAGAACTGGAGATGAAACGCTATCTTTAACGGAAAGATCAAACCTCGCCAATCGTACTAATCCAGATTTCTACTTGTCCATCCATCACAATGCTGGAGGTGGAACCGGGTTTGAAAGCTATGTGTATAATGGCAGTGTTCCCTCCCAGACTATTACCTATCAAAGAATCATTCACGATGAAGTGACTTCAGCTATTAAGTCATCTTATAAAGTTTTTGATAGAGGGAAAAAGAGAGCGAATTTTCATGTGTTACGTGAAACGAACATGTCTTCACTCCTATTAGAGATTCTATTTATTGATAATCCAAAAGATATTGCGTTATTGAACAACGCTACATTTAGAAACACTGTAGGAGTGGCTATCGCAATAGGTGTTGCAAAGGCTTTAGGTTTACCTGCGAAAATAGCGAATGAGAAAGAACTATTCAAAGTGATTGCTGGTTCATTTACAAAGCGTGAAAATGCTGAAGATCGGGTAAATGAGTTGAAAAGAAAAGGTATGAATTCATTCATTGATATTGTGGTCGTCTTGGATAAAACCTATTACAGGGTCCAAACCGGTGCTTTTACAGAAAGAGTGAACGCGGAAAAACAAGTGGCCAGCCTAAAAAAAGCGGGTATTGAAGCATTTATTTTAGTAAGAGTCGACGATGATAACCCTAAGCCCCCTTTACCTTCTCCGACTAATCCGCCAAAACCTACACAGCCTCCTCAGCAACCGGGAATACAGTATTCGATCCTGGGTACATCTGTATTACGAGCTGAACAACTAGATGACTTTGCGAGAACGGTTAACCAGTATGCTCCACTTTTAGGCAGATTCTATCTCTTTTACGGGAATCTTTATGGAATCAGAGGAGACGTAGCTTACGCTCAAGCTATACATGAAACCAACTATTTCAGGTTCACGGGACAAGTCAAACCAAATCAAAACAACTATGCAGGGATTGGAACTACCGGTCCTGGTAATGACGGAGCATCATTTAAGACTCCTGAAGAAGGGGTTCTTGCTCATATTCAGCATTTGTACGCATATGCATCAACCAATCCAATTCCCCAAGGTCAATCACTGGTGGATCCCCGATTTTCATTAGTAACACGAGGGAGCGCAAAAAACTGGACAGACTTGAATGGAAAGTGGGCAGTGCCAGGGACTACCTATGGACAAAGTATCCTTTCTATTTTTAATAGAAACATCCAAAATGCGATAAAAACAATAGATGAACAAAAAATTGTGTTAAATGATACTCTTGGAAAATTGAAATGATGATAGTGGAGTGCCTCGATGGATGGCACTCTTTTTGGGTTGAAAGAGGAACCAAAGTATATTTGTCTTTTTTTATCATAATACACTGCTCCAGAGTCAATACTAAACGTATGTTCGGGAGGTGAACTAGATGGAAAAGAAGAGTTTTGAACAGGTTTATGAAGAATACAAGAAGCAAGGTGAATTCCAGGCTAAAGTAGAAATGGCTCAGGAGCTTGCAACTGGCGCGGAACAGATTGTAGCCGTTCGCCGAAATGAGGATGACGATCTCATCGCTTTTAAAACCGAAAGTGGTAGAGAGCTGGATTATATCACTGCACTCGAAGAAGCAAAGTCAGGAAAACTGGCTCATGTTGATGTGATTCACCGGTATGGCCGAGATGTCCTTCGCAGTGAACCCGACGGATTAAAAGAGAATAATCTTAGTGAACTTCCTTCTTTTTAAAAAGAATAAAATCGAGCATAAAACTTTGATTGGTTTTATGCTCGATTTTATTAATGGAGGTATCCTTGATTATCAACACCGGTAATGAATAAATCCTCTTTCGACCCTCAGTCTTCTTCTTTCAGTAAATGATATATCATCCGTTCCCGGTCATCAAAAAATTGTTTCATAATCTTATAATGGCTCGTATCTTCCAATGTGGCCTCCAATAAACCTTCTTCTGTTAATTCAATCAGGGAAGAAGAGGGGTATGCCATCAGAATGGGTGAATGAGTGGCAATAATGAACTGGGAATCATCATTCACAAGTTCATGTATCCTAGAGAGCATGGATAACTGTCTTAAAGGGGATAGTGCAGCTTCGGGCTCATCCAGTATGTAAATCCCTTTACCTCGGAAACGATTCATAAAGGTTGAGAAAAAGGCTTCTCCGTGTGATTGCTCATGAAGCGATTTCCCTCCGAATGAATCAATCACTCGGGGCCCAAAAGAGGGCTGCTGATCCATTTCCTCAATATTCGTCGCAACATTGTAAAAGCTTTCTGCCCTCAAGAAAAACCCATCCTTAGGTCGATCCACTCCCCTCACTATTTTCAAGTACTTATCCAGATTCGAATACGAATCATACGTGGAGAATGAAAAGTTCAGCGTACCTCCTTCAGGATTAAAACCAATGGCCATTGCAATGGCCTCAAGAAGAGTTGATTTCCCCATTCCGTTTTCCCCCACAATAAATGTAACATGGGGGTGAAAGGTGAGGTCTGTCAGGCTCCGAATACTTGGAATATGAAAAGGATAGGAATGAAAGGAAGGAACGTTTTCGCTATGAAGTGACACTTTTCGAATATATGGCTGTGAATGTAATGACATAATGCCCCTCCTTTTTATCTATAGATTAGCATAACTAAACAGAATCCGGGTACAAAAAAATGCCCTCACGATTTACGTAATGGCATTCCATTTTATTATCTGGAAGGTTCGAAAAGAACAACACTTTCTATAGTTGTAGCCAAAAGGCTAATGTCTGTAAACTCTTCAACTTTCATTGAATCCATATATGTGATTTGAAAACAATCCTTGTCCAACTGGTAGGTAACGGTCATAACAGGTGAGTGATCATGACTTGATATCGTATGAACAATCTCACTATCCTTGAATTCCTTAAGAGTCTTGAGCATGGTTAAGATATTTTCTAGTGACATATAACATGTCTCCCTTCTACTTGCTCGAGGGATTGACTAAATACAGTCTCTTAGACCCAATGAAACTTAAGTATAACATATAAACGTAAAAATAGAAACATCTGTTCTGAAAACAACTGGAAATGAGCTCTTGGTCTCATAGAATATACGTATAGCTCCTTTTTTGTTTTCATATGATGAAAGAAAGGCGGGTGATGACAGATGGCAGATCAACAATCAAGGGATGACCCTTCCAAATTGAATTATCCAAATGACATGCTGGTTATTATTCGAAATGGATTAAAGCCCGCAAAGTCCAAAAAAGTAATCGTCGTTGGAGCGGGGATGAGTGGTTTAGTCGCAGCTTCTCTATTGAAAAAGGCTGGGCATGACGTAACGATATTAGAAGGTAATAAGCGAATTGGGGGTAGGGTATATACTGTACGCAAGCCCTTCACCCCCGGTAACTATATGGACCTGGGAGCCATGAGGATCCCCGATAACCACAAGTTAGTGTTCGAGTATATCCGTAAATTCAACCTGCCCTATCAAGAATTCATCAATAGTTCACCAAGAGATTTACTATTAGTAAACAATATCCTAACAACAAGGGAACAATACGAAAAAAATCCAGACATTCTACAGTATCCGTTACCAGAAAGTGAAAAGGGAAGAACGGCTTCGGAATTGTTTATTGAAGCGACCAAACCCTTTATTGATTTATATAATAACAGTACCCATGATGAACAGCAAAAATTAATTAAACGATACTCTGGTTATTCTATGGGACAATTTTTAGCAAACAACCCATTTGGTAAGTCATTATCCTTAAATGCAATACGAAAAATCAACGTCATTCTAGGGATAGAAGGATTCCCTGAGTTCTCATTCGTAGACATTTTAAAAGACATCATTTTTCCTATATTCAGGAAACAAACAAAATTTTATCAAATAGTAGGAGGAAACGATTACTTACCTTACGGATTTGTACAAGAGCTTGGGTCACACATTCTACTGAATCAAAAAGTGACCCACATTATTCAATCCGATGTCGGTGTAAGCGTTCGCGCAGTAGACCCCGGAGACGGATTGGTGAGGGATTACAATGCCGATTATGTCATCGTAACCATCCCTTTTACTGTCTTCCAGTTCATCGATGTCATACCTTACGATTCAATATCCTTTAAAAAGTGGCAGGCAATTCGGGAAGTAACGAATGTTCCTTCCGTGAAAATAGGAATCGAATTTCGTCGTCGTTTCTGGGAAGATTTGAATTACGGAAACATCGTGTCAGATCTTCCCACACGCTTTACGTATATACCGAGTCACGACAAGGGTAGTAACAAACCTGGGGTCATGTTAGCGAGTTACAGCTGGGGACAGAATGCACTCTTATGGAACAGCAAATCAAAAGAAGTAATCATTAAAGAGGTTTTAGAAGATCTCTCTAAAATCTATGGCGAACAGGTGTATACAGAAATGTTGAACTATGTAGTCTACAACTGGAGTAAAAACCCATTCTCCGCAGGATGTTTTACCCTTTATACCCCTGGGCAGGCAAGTGATATCGGCGATTATATTAAGAAACCCGAAGGCAGAATTCATTTTGCTGGAGAGCACACGTCCTCCTTTCATGGTTGGATCGAAGGGGCGATTGAGTCAGGGGTGAGGGCAGCCAATGAAGTGAATAGCAGATAAGGGTTTAAAACGCATGAGTTTGCTCATGCGTTTGTTAGTTTGTATAAGAAGTATTTAATAGAGAATACAACATCAATAAAATTTTATTGGAAAACAATAAATATCATTATATAATTTAGAAAAACATGGTATCAGAGGTGTGTTATGAAACGAGGAACGACGATTTTTTTAAAAGGGGCAGTAGTGGCACTAGGAGCGATTGTATTCATCCTTTGTGTTGTCTGGTTGCCAACCATGGCAAAGCATTCGGCTGATCTATTTCCGGAATTCGCTTATTTGAAATGGCCGGTTCTAATAGGGTTATACTTAACAGCGGTTCCATTTAATTTAGCGCTGTATCAAGCTTTTAAGCTTTTAAAGTGTATTGAAAAGAAGCATGCTTTTTCAGGAAAAGCAATAAGGGCTCTTGAACGAATTAAACTGTATGCCTTACTGATTACTGCCATTTATGTGGCAGGTATAGTGTTTCTACTTATCCAAAATGCTCTTCATCCGGGTATTGCCATGGTTGGGATTATTATCAGCTTTGCGTCTGTCACCATTTCGATTTTCGCAGCGGTTCTTCAGGAATTGCTGAAGAATGCAAATGAACTAAAATCTGAAAATGATTTAACTGTATGAGGTGAGTATATGACGATTATCATTATATTGATGTGATTCTGGTTAAGAGGGAAATGCAAACCTGTAAGATCTAGGAAATCCGACCGAATCACGGAAAAAACCTTCTACTCTATCCCCCCCCTGCATAAGGTTAACTATTAAATACTTTATATAGGGGTACTGATGATGTCGTATAAGTCTCGAAACAACAATAGCTTATTCCCACTAGTATTCGTCTCTATGAAAGCCATCATTCGGGTAGTATTGATCGGTATTGTCCTCATGTATTTGACCGTATGGTTGATTTCGTCGACGGCTATTAAATTGAGGGTGGATAGTTTACTTTATTCATCGATGTCCGAACTCGTCCCAAAGGAAACGTTTCTTATGATGTTGTCACAGGAGATGACTGGACTGCGAGCTACCAATGAGGAAGCATTAAACAGTGATTTTGATTGGTTGGAAAGCGTCACAAACGTTTCACTCCTTGATCCACGTAGTTTATTTGGACGGGAAATCCCCGGGATCGAAAATTATCATACTCACATAGCCGTTGCAGGGAAAGGGACAGACATTACGAACCTCCCAAATGAATCACCGGCTCCAACAGAAGATCAGTTGAAAGATCAGGAAATTGATCAGAGCCAAATCGATCAGGCCAACAACAACTCAGGAGACGGTGTTCAAGAGATTGATGAAAAATCCGTTTACATCTATCATTCACACAGTTGGGAAGCATTCAGCCCGCTGATTAAGAATAACGATTCGAAAGATCCAGCCAGTACCAACGAGAAGGTCAACGTCATTGCTGTCGGATCCAAATTGAAGCAAGAGCTTGAAGCAAGGGGGATTGGAGCAGTCCAGGATAAGACAGATGTAAACAAAGCTCTCAAAGACAAGTCATGGACATATTTTGAATCCTATCAGTTATCAAGGGGTCTAGTACAAGAAGCCATTGCCCAAAACGATGACCTAACGTACCTGATTGATATCCATCGGGATTCTCAGCCACGAAGCATCACTACCAAAACCATTAATGGTAAAAACTATGCACGTTTATTTTTTATCGTAGGAAAAGAAAACAAAAACTTCGAAAAGAACCTTAAGATCGCAAAGGAATTGAATGCTAAACTGGAGGAAAAATATCCTGGCATCAGCCGGGGTGTCTTCATCAAAACAAGAGCAGAAGGTAACGGGGTCTACAATCAGGACCTAACCGAGAGAGCCATGTTACTTGAGTTTGGCGGAGTGGAAAATAACTTAGTGGAATTGTATAACTCTACAGAAGCCTTCGCCGAGATCTTTGCAGAATATTACAAGAAGGATGCTGTCGAGGTGAATGCTCAATAAGTGATAGGGAGAAAAGACGTATGCCACGTGGTGGACGTCTTTTTTCTGTTCCCAAGGAGAGTCGTTTCCGTAACGGCCTCAATTATCTTCTAATGTTCCTCCTCCAACGATATCCCAAATAAAATATCCCCACCACCACTGAACCAGCCAACAAAATACCCGTACCCTTATCTGCATCCAGCACATTCACCACCACGAATGCCTCAATCAACAACGAAGGAATCTTCCCGACAGAGCTGATAATAGAAAAGACAACAATAGAAATAGAGCTGAAGGCAGCGGCAACGGTTACCACACTTGAAGGCACAAACGGAACCATGCGAAATAAGAATAAAAGAAAGATCCATTCCGCTCCTGACGCTTCTTTTAATTTGAGAAAATATTTGTTAGACAGAACCTTATCAATACCTGCAAACTTTATTCCTTTTCGATACAAGTAAAAACTAACAATGGCCCCTAATGATTCACCAAGTATGGAAATTCCGACTCCTGGCCAAAACCCAAATGCGGAAATATTAAAGGCCGTCAAGAAAACACTTGGCAGGAAGCCTAGAATACTGATGAATATATTGATGGTTATACTGATAAAAATGAGAGACCAACTATCAACGGCGATAAATTCGTTCATGAAATGCTGCAGTGTGTAAGTCATATTTTAATTCCTTTGTAAGAGATTAGATTATCAGAATAATACATCTGGAATCCTTTTGGAACAATTTTATTTTGTAAGGAGTGGATAAGAAACATGATCATGAACATTGCCAAAGGTGTGCAGATGAATGCAGACATATAGTTTAAGTAAAGAAAAATAAGCAAGCAGCAATCCAATTCCTGGATTGCTGCTTTTTAACTGCTTGATTTTCCACGATTTTTCCAATGAATTGAGCCAACATCGCTATGCGGATGGCATTCCTTTTTAAGATAATTGTATTCATCCTCAAGTTCCAGGAGCGTCAATTCAAATAATTGCTTGTTCCCTTTTTTGAATATGTTGTGGACAATTAATTTGTTTATTAACTCGTTTCTTCGATGATGAATCGCTTCCTGAAGAATTTTCCCCATATTTAATCACTCCTCTATAAATGTATACGAGCAGAGGAAGAGGCTCTTTCATTTTAAAAAGCCCTCTTCCTAGTAGATAAGAAGAAGGCTTTATGTATCAAACTTCAACTCATCTTCCAAGCGAAATGCTTGTGGAATTAGCACAGTGTTCTGCAATGTAGAATCTGTTGCTGAGGCATCATCGGGCCAGTCCCTCTTCCTCTCTGGATAAGCGGCTATATAGTTGTAATGGATTTATTATATTATATATATAAGTATTCATAGTTGTCAACTAGGAATTGGATGATGGGTATAGAATAGATGATTGGAACTGACTCTCATTCCTATACTTTTTACCAATTCAGACACAGAATCTTTTTCTAATCAACAAAAAACATGATAATCTGTATACATAAACGCAATTATTGGAGTGAATCGTATGAAGACAGTGGTTGTCGTAGGTGGAGGTATTACAGGATTAACAGCTCTGTACCATCTTCAAAAAATGTCTATAGAACGAGAAATAGAGATCGAGTTAATTCTAATCGAGCGAGATCGGCAGCTCGGCGGAAAAATTAAAACCATAAGAGAAGGCGAATTCATTATGGAAGCGGGAGCAGATTCAATCGTAGCCCGTAATGAAGGGGTGCTTCCTCTAGTTGAGGAAATTCAACTTCAAGAGGAACTCGTCTATAATGAAACGGGCACATCCTACATATATACAAATGGGGAATTACACAAAATACCCCAAGATACGATTTTTGGAATTCCCATGTCCGTTGAGTCTCTCAAAAATAGCACCCTGGTCTCAGAAGAAGGGAAGACTGAGGCACTTAAAGACCTTGAAACGGAGAATACTCAGTTTACAAAAGAGAGTTCCATCGGTGATTTTTTAGAAGCATTCCTGGGTAAGGAACTTGTTGAGAAGCAGGTAGCTCCAGTATTATCAGGGGTCTACTCTGGAAATTTGCATAAGCTCACAATGGCTTCGACACTCCCATACTTACTTGAATATAAAAACGAATACGGCAGCATCATTAAAGGTCTATCTGCAAATAGACAAAAATTCCAAGGGGCATCCAATAAAAAGTTCATCTCGTTTAAAAATGGATTATCAACCATCATTGACCGTTTAGAAGAAAAATGTTCCAATGGGACATTTTTAAAGGGAGTAGAAACAACCAAGCTCCAAAAAACAGGAGACAAATATGAGCTGATTCTTAATGGTCACGGGAGGCTTAAAGCGGATTATGTGGTATTCGCAACACCTCATGACATAACCCAGAAGATTCTGACTCATGAAAACCTTGAACCTGTTTTTAACAAATTGAAAAACTCTTCACTTATTTCGATTTACCTTGGATTTAACATTCCAGATGATGAACTTCCTGCTGATGGAACAGGCTTTATCGTATCAAGCGGTAGAGATGTGAAATGTGATGCATGCACATGGACGAGTAGGAAGTGGAAGCATACATCCAATAATCAAAACCTTTTATTGAGACTTTTTTATAAAAGTACAAACCCCCATTACAATGAGTTGAAAGAGTTTAGCGAGGCAGAACTTGTAAGCACGGCACTTGAAGATATCAGAAAAAGTGTGGGCATAGACGGAGATCCGATTTCTGTCGAAGTAACGAACTGGAAAGACCTAATGCCAAACTACCATCTTGAGCACAGTCAGTCTGTACAATCGTTAGACGAAAATCTCGCAACTGAGCTGCCACGTGTGAAGCTGGCAGGTGCTTCATACTTCGGAGTGGGTATTGGCGCGTGTATTCAAAATGGGAAGAAAACTGCAGAATGGATTATAGATGAGTTAGAGGAGAATGGTTGAGGGAGATAAAGAATAAAGGAAAAGAGCTTTGAATTTTCCAAGCTCTTTTCCTTTATGTTTGCACGGGTTATGAAATCATTCGTCATTCTTCATTTTCTTTTTGAAATATTCAAGAGTATTTTCTAAACCGGAGTTCAGATCATATTGAGGTTCCCATTTTAGATGGTATAGAGCTTTCGAATTTGAGAGGTGACTGTGTAAAATATCTCCTTCCCGCTTCGCTTCGTAGTTTGGCTTTTGCGAAGAGTGTAGTTGGTTTGAAAGTAGGGTGTAGAGTAGGTTGACGCTGGTTTGGGTGTTGGTGCCAATATTGATGATTTGATTGTCGGCGTTTGTGATGGCAAGAAGATTTGCCCGGGCTACGTCCTCTACGTAAACAAAGTCCCGAGTCTGGTTTCCATCCCCAAAAATAATTGGTATTTCAATCTTTAATAGTTGCTCAATAAAAATGCTTATAACTCCGCCTTCGCCATCGGACCTTTGCCTAGGTCCATATACATTGGCGTATCGCAAGATGGTGTATGGAAGATCATAGAGCTTATTAAATAGTTTGATATAGGTTTCCGATACTAATTTTGAGGTACCGTAAAAGGAAATCGGACTAGTAGAGCTCTCTTCATTAATCATCTCATTTGTATATCCATAAACTGCACTGGAAGAGGAGAAGATGAATTTTTTCACACCGTATCTGGTACTGTACTCCAATAACTTTACGGTTCCTAATACATTGACTGCCGCATCTTCTGCAGGATTTTCCAGTGATTTAGCTACGCTCACTTGGGCAGCGAGGTGCATAACGATGTCGGGTTTTTCTTTTTCGAAAATTCTTTCAACTTTATCGGATAATAGATTTTTTCTATATATTTTAACTCCACTTGGCACGTTTTCCTCCCTGCCATTAGAGAAGTTGTCTAGAATAATTGGGGTATGACCTTCAGCGAGCAGTATTTCTACGAGTTGTGAGCCGATAAATCCGGCACCGCCTGTAACTAAAATCTTCATGTGCGATCCTGGATCAGTTCATTCTCCCTCATGATGAGTCTCCTTTCTTCATAAATATGTTTGATAGATCTTTTCGATTTTTCTCGTCATAACTTGGCTGGTCAAGTGTTGACGAGCATAGGATTCAGCAGCGTTAGCAAACCTAAGACGTTCTTCCTTATTCGTTATGAAACGCTTTATCGCCTGTGCCAGTTGTTCAACGTTACCTGGTTCACAAAGTATGCCTGTTTCTTCATGTTGAACCATTTCCGGGATTCCGCCACATGTAGTGGAGATGACCGCTTGCCGGGAAAACATTGCTTCCATGACGGATAGGGGAAAGTTATCATTCACAGTTGCTAATACATAGATGTCAGACATGGAAAGAATATGGGGTATATCGTGTCGTTTCCCAAAAAAGATCACGTTATTTAGCTTAAGTTCTTTCGCTTGTTCAATCAGTTTTTCCTTCATGACCCCATCTCCGACAATCCATACTTCTACATTACCAAGGTGTTCACGAAGCTCGGACAATGCTTCCAAGAGAAATCCATGACCTTTACGTGGTGACAGTCGGGAGACACACGTTAGGATAGTGTTTTCATGATTTTTATGAGGGAGTGGATTAAAATCGATGCCAGTATGAACGGTGACCATCCTTTCAACTTTTGCACCGAAATCCATTAAATTAGGTCGAAAGGAATCTGAAATCATCACGATTTCAGTACTTGCTTCAATGCCTACTTTCTCAAGTTCAGTAAAGTAGGCTTCTTCAATGGAATCTTTCTGCATTTTGTTGAATTTTAAGCGACTTTTCGTAAAGAACCCGTGTGGCGTAAAGAGTAAAGGTTTTTGGTATGTTTGGTTTAAATGTCCCAGGATGAAGATGGCAAACAGGTCTTGAGCGTGTATGATGTCATATTGCTGGAGATTTTTTTCTTTGAGAAAAATTCCAAATACATGAAGGTAACTAAGGTTTTTGACGATTTTTTCATTGACTTTTCCGTAGCGTCTATTCATAAACTTACGGGCTTCAGAGGCAGCTTCGGGGATCCATTCTTCCAGCTGTTCTGAAGACATATGGTTTGGCGCTAGTACATCTACACTATGACCTACCTTTTCAAAACCGTTTTTTATAGAAGTGATGTAATGAGATAATCCACCTGTATGAGGGTATTGAAAAAATGTAACGTATAAGATTTTCATTGGCTTTGAATCATCGCCTTTTTTCTTCTGACCGAATGGTTGGAGAGTGAGAGACTCCTTATAGTCTCTTTCCACATCATAATATTGATCCATGATGGCAAGAAGAGAGGGATGAATGTTGAAAGGGGGCATTCGACTCAAGTTTTCTCATCCTTTCGTATCTATTTATAGATTCCCAGTTCACTTCCCCAGGTTGATATTTTTTCTAAATGGTAGGGAAGAAGCTCACCTCCGCGGTTGTCAAAGATACGTCTCAGCTGAGTGTGTAATCCTTTTTCGAGGGTTCGTTGAAGGTACGCCATTTTGTATAAATGAATGGGTTTGGTTTTAAATTCGATTCCATATTTCTTCATTTCACTCGTGTATACGTCGACCGCATGGGTGCGAATTTCTTCTGCATTGCTTTGCCAATCCTTCCGAAAACCTAGTAAAATTTCTACCAGGACAATCATGTCAAACCATGTTGGGGCATATTTGGCTGATTCCCAATCAATGAATTGAATCGCCCAGGGTTCATTTTTGCTGACATCTTTTGAACAGATATTCTGCATATGAAGATCTCCATGTGTAATGGAATAGCCGCTGGCCAATAGTTCCGGAAAGAATTCAGGACCGTTACTGTATATGTTTTTTAATGGTTTATAATGTGGTTTGATGATGTCCTTCAATTGTTTATCCTTCTTGGCATCGTCTAGAAATGTCATTGTATTTGAAATGAATTTTTCCCGATCATTTTTCATTTTTACCGAGTTGTAAATGGGAAACCAATTTTGAAAAGTCTTTTTTTCTTTTTTGAATTTTTCTTCATGGGTGTGGGCGTGAAGTTTAGCAAGTGTTGGTATAATATAATCAAAATGCTTGGGAGTAAAGGTCAGCTGTCCGCGAATTTGGCGGACAAACTCCATGAACACCCAAGTATCACTTCCTTGTTTCTCAATCAGGTAGATTCCAGGAAGAAACTCTTTTAAAAAAGGGTAGGCTTGACTGTAGACATTAATCTCGACTTCATTTTTGTATTTGGTAGAATGGTAGATTTTAAAAATGATAGGGAAGGTGTCTGTGTGTTTCTCTAGCTGAAGCTGATAAATGCTGCTTCTTTTAGTCGATTTAAGGTTTTGGATTGATGAAGCCTGGATGGTCACTTTACTCCCAAGGGATGTGGAGAGTTTTTCTTCAATTCCATGTTTATGAAACATAGATATCAATTCTTGTGGTGTATACATACTCAATCACTCCTTCTTTTTTTCCACGCATTCCGCAGGTGAGACATGGTACTCCTTATAAATGGCATAGGGTCATCATAGGCAAGAAGAGCGAATACCTTTTTTCCTCTGAATCCATAAAAGAAGTCTTTTAAGCTCATTTCTCCATTTTTTCTTTTTTCAAGAAAGGTAAGGAAGTAACGTACCAAGTAAATCCATTGAACACCGTCAATTTGCTGTAGTTTTGGAGATGGACGTTGACCTGTAAGGTACTGGTAATATTGAAGGGCAAAATCAACTCCGGAGTGTCCGGTTAAACTATGGGTCAGCCAGAACCTGGGATTGATTTCAATGAGCTTATATTGCCCATCCCGTGGATCTTTTTTATACTCGATCATACTTACTCCTTTTAGTCCCAACTCTTTCAATAGTGGAACACCTACATCGATAAGCTCAGGTATCCGTTTGCTCACGATGTGTGCTCCCGTTCCGAATTGTGAAGGGAATTGGTGGTTTTTTTGGAGAGTGAAAAGGGCAAGTAATTCCATATCCTCATCGAAAAATGTCGCCACTTTATAGAAGCATTGGTTGTCTCCAGGAATGATTTCCTGAATAATTAGCTCACCGAACTTGCGATAAATAGGATAGATTTTCTTTAATTGGACGGCGTCTTGAATCTGAATGGCTTTCTTATTAACATGTTTTCTGAATTCATGTCCGAACACAGGCTTTAAAATACACGGAAATTCTAATTGAGTAACCGCCTCATCAAGCTCCTCTTCATTTTCCACAAAAAAGGTTTTGGCTGTTGGGACATTATATTCCAATGCTAATTCATAGGTCTTCTTTTTATCTAATAAATCCATAATTAAAGAGTGATCGGGATATAAAAACAGGTAGTACTGGGATAATTCGTTCCGGTATTTTGAGATGAAGACAACATAATCATCTGCACCTGCGTATAGCACAGGCTTCTTATCAAGGTTCATTGCTATTCCTTTTAAAAAAGACAGCAGCTCTGCTTCTTGGGTCAAGGGGCTTGGACATACCCCGCATGTTGCAAGTCTCGATTTCCCCTTTGAATAGGGTCCTTCTGTATCAAATGCATATACATCAATTCCTTTTCGGGAAAGGGCATGAATGATGCCGACTCCATTTGCGCTTAAGTCAAGTACAACAGCTGTATGAGATGACAACATTATTCGCCCCCCGAAGCTATTAGGTTTTGGTAAATATGTTCGATCTTTCCAACCATGGCTTCCCGAGTGAGATGATTTTTGGCATATTGATACGCATTGCTTCCCAGTTTCCTTCGCAATGCTTCATTTCCAATCAAGAGTTTGAGCTGAGCTGCTAATTGACTGACATTTCCTGGCTCAACAATGATTCCGGTTTCATTATGATGAACGATTTCCGTAATACCACCGCAATTAGTTGTCAGGATCGCTGCACCACTATGCATGGCTTCGATAATGGAAATGGGAAGATTGTCATTGACGGTTGGAAGTACAAAAATATCTGTTTTACTTAGTATGGCAGGGACATCATCGCGTTTACCTAAGAATCGAACGTTTGATAGTTTCAGCGATCTGACTTGAGCTTCAAGCGCTTCACGCATTTCTCCGTCTCCGACAATTTGCACCTCAACCTGATGACTTGTTCCATTCATTCGAGAAAGGGCATTAAATAAATCCGAATGTCCCTTTCTAGGTCCAAGTCTAGCGATGCATGAAATTACAATTTTCCCACTCGTTTTCCCACGATCAATGGTTTTAAAATCAATCCCTGTATTGATGGTTGTCAGATTTACAGGTTTCGCTCCTAGTGTACTCAATGGATCACGGAAAGAGTCACTCAAAATGACCATATGGGTCGCGTATTCAATCGCTTTTTTCTCAATCTCTTTGTAATACACTTCTTCCACTGACCCTTTTTCAATTCGGTTAAATTTGACTCTGCTAAAGGTGAACATGCCATGTGGAGTGAAAAGAAGAGGTTTACCTAAATCTTCATTGAATCTCCCTAATATATTGGCCGTGAATAAATCCTGAGCATGAAGTATATCGTATTTTTCCAGTTTTACAGATTTCATCATCTGTTCATAGATATAGAGTAAACGACAACTTTGAATGATTTTACTTGTGTATGATCCGTATCGTTGCTCGAAAAAAGTCTTTAATTCAGGAACAATCACCTCACGCAGCTTTTCTGCATTCACTTGTGAAAACTGATTCGGAGCAATCACATCCACTTTGTGACCTAAAGACCTTAAGCCTTCTCGAAGAGTTGTAATGTAATTGGAAAGACCACCCGTATGAGGATAGTCCCAAAAAGTCGCTATCAGAATGGATAATTTCTTACTTCCAGGTTTGCTTTTCATCTTTTTAGTCTTTGATTTCTTTTTGCGTTCTTTTTTTCGTTTAGAATCTTTACCCTTATCCTTTATTTTTGCCGTTATGGATTTTGACTTTACTCCATAATATTTATCGAGTGCAGAAACAAGATAAGGATAAGGAAAAAATAGTTCTTTCATTTCCAGACCCTCCTTATAACTTCAAATGCTTCAGCATATGGTACCCCAACCGTCATGCCTCGGACACTAGCTAAATGTTTGACTCCCTCATAGGAACGCGGATGTGGAAACTCTCGCATTTCCACTTCATAATGTTTTAAGGAAGCAATTTTCTGAACAATCACCGATGAAATGTTCACATAATAATTTGGTTTAAATTGTTTATCATTTGTATGGGTATTCCATTCACTTGAGGATACCGTTTCAAATGTGATCAATTCAATCGGTTGTTTATTTGGTAGAGGACGAACTGCTGTTAAAACGGCTTGAAACGTAATTTGGTGATCAATATTCAAATCGCCGTAATGATGGGTAAAAATCTTGGTAGGTTGATAGATATCAATTAATTTTTCAATTTCCTTAGTAAATAGATGAAGAGGCATCATTTCTAATTCCAGGTTCGGATGCTCCAGAAAAATAACTTCTTTAATCCCAATCTCTTTGTTTGCTTTCCGGGCAAGCTGCTGAATGTGATGGGCCTCTTCCTTTCTTCCGTTTGCTGTAATGATCGAGACGACTCTATTTCCTTGATCTACTAACCGTTTTAGCGTGCCAGCTGTCCCAAGTAGTTCATCATCTGGATGTGCTGCTATGACCAATACAGTTTCTTTCATTCCCTTCACCCCATTCTAATCTCTATTACATTACTATATGTATCCTTCTATATTGTCGAAACAGACACTAGCACAGGGCTAATGTCTGTTTCTTATTTTTTCTTTTTCGTTTGACCAATACTAATTCCACCGCTGGTAATTTGTAACCGTACATATCCATCACCATCAATCCATATGAAGAAATCAGGTCCGGCTGTTAAAAATGTCCCTTGCTGATCCAGTAATTTAATTCCGGCATATACATTGATTTTGTCACCGAGTGTGAAATATTTATTCAAAATCGAGGTATGGAAGTCGCCTTTAACCTTGGTATGAGAAGATGGTGATACTGTCTTACTAACCTTTTTATTCGTTTTCTGGTGGAATGGTTGTAATTTCGATTCTTTAATTGGGGTGTTGGTGTGTAAGATATCGAAATCCCGCTCTTTAGTATTTTTCACTTCGTCTTTAACGATACTTTTTTGTTTATGATTACTGTTTTTGACTTGGTTATTAGTGCGGGTTAGTTTGTATTTCACTTCAGTCCCGGGTGACTTAGAGCTTAAGATATCAGATTGAACTTGTTTATTAGATGGAGTAGATTTTGTTTCGTTATCTTTCACTTTCATAGGTGAGACATCTGTAGACTTGACGTCCTTTTTTACTTCTTTGATAGATGAAGCAGATTGTAAGATATCAAAGTGAAATTCTGTAGTAGGTGCAGGGGAATCTGATTCATCACTTGCTGATTCTTCAGCTAAGTGATCTGCACGATCGACATCATTATTTCCTTCTTTGGTTGGCAGGCTCAAGTTTAAGGTGTTGGTTTCATCAGCACTTTTCTTATATGCATCGACGATTTTTATAGTTTTTAGATCAGTCCGATTTAGTTTGTATTTCATTTCTTTTCCCGGTGGGCTCGAACTAAGGATCTCGAAATTGAATTCGGCAGCATAATGCTTATGTTCAATAACGATTTTCTTTGCCATGAGGCAAGCGCGATTTAGTTTGTATTTCACAACTATCGCTGAAGGAATCGGGTCTTCGGTAGTAGATTTTATATTTTTATCTTCGTTTATGTTTTTACCCGGTCGGTTATCCAATCTTGTTCTAAATGGAGCTGTATCATCATACGAATTCCCGGGATATATAACGTCAGTATCCATTGTTAATGATGATTGATTAGAAATATCTTGATCAACTTCATCTTTCTCTAATAAGGTATAGAGCTGCAAAAGGTCTTCATGTAAAACTGCTTTCATATTTTCTTCTTTCAAAATGATGTTACGAGTACCTTCTTCATTGGCCGGGCCGGCAGAGTAAGTTTGTTTCGTCACATCTGATTCTGATATGTGGGAGGGGCGCATAGATTTCATTTCATGTGGCCGTTCCTCATGAGAAACCTTATCGTTAACTGGTTCATCTTTTTGAGTGTTAATATAGGTTTTTTGATCATTTTGATGAATGTCTTTTCCAGTCACTTTTTTAAACGTTTTTTCCTGTTCATGCTTAATTTCGATATTCTCTTCTTTTCTTTCTTCATTGTCACATTGGCTGTTTTTTTGTACATGTTGTATGGGTGGTGAGCTAGCTTGATATTTTGATTGGTGGATACTGTTGTTGCGATCGATATAATTGAATCTTTCGAATGGTCGCACCTCCCTGGATAGTAAGCGTGGACATTTGCCGCGTCTTTTACGGTGTTTTGGCTTGGGAATTCGAGAAATTACTATGCTGGGTTGATCTTCTGTTGTTAGAGTGATGTCGAAAGAAGGTCGCTCAGTCGAATGATGGTGAGTATGGGTTTCGTTCAAGCTGCTCATCATACTGTGAATGATTTGAGATACATGAGTTTGATTTAGAAAAGGAGCATCTTGCAGCTGTTCTCCTACGGGAAAAGTAACAGATTCTTTATTGGGTTTTTGGTAGCTCACAAAGATGGATTGATTGTGGCAAGGGGGCATATAGTCATCGTAATAAAAGGAGGAAAAGATCCTTGGCAATATATGTTCATTAATAAAAAGATAACAATTGGGCATGTGCTTCACTCCATGTCTCTGTATCTATTAATAACCTATTCAAAAGCCCGGTTAGAGTGAGCGGAATTTGAGATAATACCATAAAAATAGGCTATACATTCCTTTTTTACATACATATATTGATTATGAATTGTAGACAAAATGTAAAGGAGTGGAAAACCTATGGTAGAAGAGTTTGATGATTACACTAGAAAATACTCCGATCATCATGACGAGGAAGAGCATTGTGAGGGGGACCCCGATGAGCAAGAAGAGTTATGCTCAGGAGACGCCGGGGAAAAAGAAAAACCAGGCAATCAAGATCTTCCTGAAACAGAGGAGAACTGTACGCATGAAAAGCAATGTTCAAATCAGGATTTTGACGACCTTCCGTGTCAATCAGTCGAAGGGGTGTTGAATTCAATGTTTCAGCTTGGAGATCATCTTGAAGTTTTCTTTGAAGATGAAATGATTGACAGCGGAGGAACATTTGTGGCAGTTTTCGACAATATTCTCATTTGGATGGATTATGATGCAAATGTCAATTTCACAGATTTATGCGGTCCGATCAGTGTAAGAAAAATAGGCTCCAAGAGAAAGAAAAACCAGAAACAAAACGAAAAAAACAAAAATTACCCTAAACATAAAGGCAATAACCAGATCGATAAGAAGAAAAAAGACAAACCGGATAAGAAAGAAAAAGGTCCCCGGAAAAAGGATGTAAAGAATGAACAGTCCGGCGTTAATGAAGAACTGCTGAACTTCGTAAAGCTTGAGAAAGAAGATCCTGAGACTGAGGGGATATCCCAGGAGACTCTAAATCTTCAACAAGTACACGAGGACTATGAAACCATTGAAAATGAGAGCAGCACTGTAGAAATTCTTGATTCCTCTGGTGGTGAAGATGAAAACTCCATACCCGATTCAGTTGATGAAAAAGAAGGGGTAATCCATTTGTACGTTGACGATTACTCTAACGATTCAGATGAAGAAGAAAAGGAAGAGGAATACACTCCGCAATTGGAACCAGGTGAAGATCAACCGGAGGAAAAAGAGGTAGACCCTGACATTGAAGAAAAAATTTCCGATAACGAAAGTGACTCTCAAGAGGTATTAGAGGAAGAACTAGCCATCAATATCCCAGAGGAGTACCTGGCTTCTTCATTAGTAGATGATGAAGGTAAAGATGTAGTTGATGAGTTCGAAAGCCAGGAGGAGACTTTATTCAGTTTGGAGGAAAGCTCTTCAGAAGATAGCACGGAACACCCACCAACCACCTCACTCCTTGAGGATAATAAAGAATAATTAATCTAGTAAATGACTAATTCGAAATATTTTTATGAAATCTAGTTATCTGCCTTTACGCATTTAACGGTTCAGCATAAAAATAGAGTAAACACCGAAAGGAGGAAACATAATGTCTAATTTGTTCAAAGATGGTAATATGGCTGATTTTCTTAATAAAATTTTATCTCTAGGTGATAAAATCGAGGTCCTATCTGGTGACGAAGAAATCGAAGAGGGTTCATATGTTTACGCAAGCGATAACTTCGTTGTATGGGCTGATGATAATGGCCATATGAACACGTCTAACTTAAATAATGTTACAGTTCGTAAAGTTTAGTTAACATTATTTAGAAACGAAAAAAATGACTGGACGCAATCCAGTCATTTTTTCTTTGAGGAAAAATAAAAATGATAGGTAATAGCCCTATCATTTTTCGTTTTTTTTAATATAAATATATAGACTGTTGAATGTTAAAAGAGAAAGGAGGAGGCATTATGGGATTTTCCGATAAACTTAATAAAGTACTCAAGCTTGGTGATAAAATCGAGGTTATTTCGGGAGCAGAAAAAATAGACTGCGACGGAACATTTATAAAAGCTGAAGATCACTATTTAGTGTGGTCTAATGGTAATGGTGACGTTTTATTCACTCACCTGGATAGGGTAACGGTGAAAAAAGTATAATCAATTTTAAAAAATTCTAGGGATAGTACTTTTACGGGAGTACTATCCTTTTTTTGATTTCAGGTGCTTGTCCTAAAAATTATTAATAAAACATTCTTTCCTTTTTGATTTTAGGAAAGAACGTTCTTGTTTCTATGATATTTTAGTGAGGAACTTCATCATGTATGGAACTACTTATATTTCTTCCAAGCATCATGGAGCTCAGGATTTAGATTCTTTACATGTTCCAGGAATTCGCCTGTTAAACCAAATTTCTTCATTCCTTTTAACAACTTTGTTGGAACAGGTGTGTCGGATGTAAATGCTCGCTTGTGATCAATCACTTTGAATTCGCCCTTTTCATCCATTAACATATGGCGAACCTCCGTATCCCATCGTGTGAAGCCTATCCGTTTAAATTCTTCTAAAACGAATAATATTTTTTGTGTCATTTCTTCATCAATATGGCCGTGTCGTTTCATATGACGGGCAAGGGATATCCCCTGAACAAACTCCATGACAATGTAATTGTCACCAAATTCATATAGACGAGGCATAATGGCCGAGTTCTGCCCTATTTTCATCGCTTCAAGTTCCCGTTGATGTGTTTCTTCCTTAAAGAAGTACTTAACAACTTTGTCCTCTGCTACCTTATAGATTTCACCATCTTTCCCATCACCAATCATTTCAAAGGCTTCCAGGTCTTTCTTTGAGATTTTCCCGTTAAAAAAGTTCTCCATTGATCATCACTCCTTTACATGGTAGACTTTCACTTTTTCTATATTGTATGGAAACAGTTTCATTTGTGTAACCGAGCCAAATGCTGAAATTTCATAGAACTTGGTTTAAAATAATGCTTTCTTACCAAAGTGTGTCGTGTTGTAACGCAAAATCCAGGGGTTCAGTCAATCAGTTTGTGCTTGAGATAAGAAATGTCTAAATTCAGCAAAGGGAGGCAGCAAGTTCATCAGCATTTACCCTGCCGCTATCTCATCAGAGGCTACTATACTATAGTATTCTTCCAATACTATAGACTATCGTTTATTTATAGAACCACAGGATGTTTGTCTACACGTACTATTCATAATTTTCATAAACTATAGTAATTCTGTTTAGTTATTCATCATTTGATTAATAGGATTAAAATATTGATATATGAAAAGTAGGTGAGTAAATTGGGATCTAAAAGAGGTCATGATAAGGAAGACAAGCATAAGAAATCAAAGAATGACGAATACGATGAAAAGCCTAAAGAGTGTAAGAAAAAAAGCGAGAAAAGCAAAAAACGAGGAAAGCGAGTAGCACAAGAAGAGTTGGAACCCCAAAATGTCCAAGTTATTCAAGGCGAACAAGGGCCCCAAGGCGAACAAGGACCTCGAGGTGAACAAGGGCTTCAAGGCGAACAAGGACCTCGAGGCGAACAAGGACCTCGAGGCGAACAAGGGCCTCAAGGCGAACAAGGGCCTCAAGGCGAACAAGGGCCTCAAGGCGAACAAGGACCTCGAGGCGAACAAGGACCTCGAGGTGAACATGGGACTCAAGGGGAACAAGGACTTCAAGGTGAACAAGGGCCTCAAGGCGAGCAAGGACTTCGTGGAGAACAAGGGTTTCAAGGTGAACAAGGCCCTCAAGGCGAACAAGGACCTCGAGGTGAACAAGGGCTTCAAGGCGAACAAGGGCCTCAAGGCGAACAAGGGCTTCAAGGCGAACAAGGGCTTCAAGGCGAACAAGGCCCTCAAGGCGAACAAGGACCTCAAGGTGAACAAGGCCCTCAAGGCGAAGAAGGACCTCAAGGCGAACAAGGACTTCAAGGTGAACAAGGCCCTCAAGGCGAACAAGGACCTCGAGGTGAACAAGGGCTTCAAGGCGAACAAGGACTTCAAGGCGAACCGGGTCCTCAAGGAGAGCGTGGAATTCAGGGTGTCAAAGGTTCTCAAGGGGAATGCACATGTAATCAGAGATATTGTAATGTGTATAGAATTGGCGGAGATCTTATAATACCTGACCAACCTGTTTCTTTTAACCATACTGGCATTAGTTCTGCCGGGGACTTTATTCACTTGGGGACCTCAATAATCGTAGTAAACGAAGGAGACTACAAAATAAACTATAACGTTATATTTACTAGTGGAAAAACAGGATTTAGTAGAGGAGGAGCATACGCATTATTCGTGAATGGTTTACTAGTAACATCCAGCAGGTATGGTAACCAACTAGGCATCTTCACAAGTGCCCCTGTGACCCTGGATTCCATTTTTCAAGTTAATGGAGAAGCGATTGTTACTATACCAGCAGGAGGAAAAGTAGAGCTTAGAAATATTGGGCATACGGCAGATAACCTCATTGGTAATGTGGATAATACCTCTATAAATAGTGCAGGATTAACAATGTTAAAGCTTAATTAATAAAAGAAATTAACTATCTAGAGGGCGCTGACCGGACATATGGAGGTCAGCGCTTTTTTTATACTGTTCCTTTTCCCTCACTGCTATCTTCCAATTCTTCATTAACCTTACACATTAATGGAATTAAATGTTAATATGTTTACTGAGTGATGATCTTTCACTCCTATTGATACGTAAAGCATAAATTAGAGACGGATAATAATGAGAATATCGTGTATTTAGTAATCTAAAGGAGGGAATTCAATGGCCAGGGTACCAAGGGTTGTCCAAACAGTATTAGATGACTACCTGATTTCATTTAATAAATACTTGCCAAATATGATAGAAGGCGTGTATTTACACGGTTCCATCTCGTTGGATGCGTATGTGAATAATTCCAGTGATATTGACTTTATCGCAGTTACCCGCCGCCGAATGACATCTAAAGATGCTGAGAGTTTATATCTTGTACATAATGAAATAGCGTTGACATACCCTAAGACGGAAATGGATGGGGTTTATATCATTCAAGAGGAGATAGGAAAACTTAGAACAACCGGCACAACCGAATATCAAGAAAATGCTTATTACAATAATGGTGAATTGAAATTTGGTGAGTATTTTAATTTCAACCCAATCACTTGGTATTTGTTTAAACATAAGGGGATTAGCTTGATGGGGCCGGCCACCGCTTCTTTTGATGTAAGCATTTCTTTACACCAATTAAGTTCCTATGTTCTTTCCAACATGAATGCGTATTGGACAGAAAGGATCCGTGGAATGGAAAATTCAATTGAGGACGTTATGAATTATCCGACGGAAATCATTGATAATGAGATAGAATGGTCCGTCCTTGGTTTGCTTCGTCAATACTACACATTAAGAGAATATGGAATTACCTCAAAGCAAGAAGCAGGGGAATATGGACTGCAACATCTTCATGATGAATGGCACAACATTATAAGGGAGGCCATGAATATTCGAAACGGTTTGAAAGTGAGTCTCTTCAACTCGAAAGAAGAACGGATTAAACATACCCTTGGGTTTGCAAAATATTTAATTACTTATTGTAATGATATGTTCTCTCCTGCCAATTTTAATCATACATAAGGTTCCAACGCTCTAAATCAGGGTAAAGAAACTGTATACATATTAAAAGGAGGATATCACTGTGAAACATGCCATGCTTATCGTTAACCCCTCTTCTGGGAAGGAAAAAGGGAAGGACTATAGTGAACATGCTCTTGAAACCATGTCAAAAATGGGGTATAAAACGGAATTGCGCATTACAGAAGGGGAAGGAGATGCCAGGGATTTCGCCAGGGAGGCATGTGAGCGAAAGTTTGATTTCGTCGCAGCCATGGGAGGGGACGGAACCATCAATGAAGCGATTAACGGAATAGCTGAGCAGGATCACCGTCCTCTATTTGGTCTGATCCCACTGGGAACAGTAAATGATTTCGCACGAGCTTTAAATATTCCTATGAAACCCGAAGATGCCATCGACATATTCAAGCATAATCATGTTCAGAAGACCGATGTTGGAAAGATCAATGACCGATACTTCATCAATATCGTCGCAGTAGGCGCGTTGGCAGAAGCATCGTTCTCAACACCCGTCGAACAGAAGTCGAAGCTTGGCCCCCTTGCCTATATAATAGAAGGAATGAAGAAAATGAAGGAGAAGCAGCCGTTCGAACTTAAGGTCCATTCCGACCATGACTGGGAAGGGGACGCGCTTCTCATGCTTGTTGCCCTGACCAATTCTGTCGGAGGCATGGAAACCATTGCACCCGAAGCCAAAGTAAATGACGGTAAGCTCCATGTCTTTATCATCAAAGACATTGCCCTTCCTCATTTTCTATTGCTCCTTCCAAAGATTCTTTCAGGAGAACTGGCAGAAAGTGAACATGTCCATTATATGAGAGTCACAAAGCTGGAAGCGTCATCGTCCTATAAGATGACTGCCAATGTTGATGGGGACGAGGGGGACGAGCTGCCAATCACAATAGAAAACCTGAAGCAGCATCTTGACATACTTGTTCCACTTACAGAATAGGAGGAACGTACAATGAAATTGGAAATCACCCAATCTGCAAAAGAAAAACTAAACGAAATCCCTGATGGGAAAATCATGCAGCTATCACTAGACCGCGGAAGCTGCGATATAGTGAACAATCTCTATGAAATAAAGGTAGTAGAAAATAGAGAACCTGATTCTAAAGAGAATATCATCCAATCCGATGATTTGACCTTCATTGTTGACGACGACTTCGAAGATTTATATGAACACGAACTCACGATTGATTTTAAAAATAATTTTTTTGTGTTTAAGAATAAGAATCAGACGTTTAATAATCGAATTGGACTCAGGTATGTATAAAAGGGCGAGGGGACCTCTCTTTTTTAATGGTAAGTGCTACGTTGTATAGTAATTGTATACTTTATGTGTTACCATTACCTCTTACAGCAAACAAAGGACGTGACATTCATGATAAAAATTGACATCCCACAAGCGGATATTTCCATTACCGAACGCAGACAACCAAGAGACTCAGAAGAACCGAAGATCAAAAGTATCCAAGGATTCATCGATCTTCACGAAATCCCAAGAGACAAAGGCGGTATCATCTTGTTTTACAACATCAACGACGAACTTCTCTTCGTTGGAAAAGCACGTAAACTAAGACAAAGAGTCAAGAAACATCTTGAAGATACCGTATCACCACTACGTAACCACAGAGGCGAAATCTATCGAATCGATGTTGCCATTGTTGAAGATGCGATGGATCGTGAGATTTACGAAACGTATATCATTAACAAGCTCCAATCGAAATATAACGTAGATAAAGTTTTCTATAAATAATATAAAAAGGAACCAGTGTCACAAAATAGACGCTGGTTTCTTTTGGGTTAAAAATTATTTGAACAGGTAGTAAAGGTCTTCTCATGTTTTTCACCTAATCACAAATTCAGGATTCCATCTAACAAGCAACTCTTCTCGAACCCCATAATATGTCGTATTAGTCCGATCCGTCACTCCATAAGACACTACATTTCCATCATCCGACCAGGCGATGTTGATTGTTACTATGACAGAAGGTCTCTTCACCCCTGCAATCTCAATATCCACTGACTGATTCAACTCAAAAATCGTCCGAAATCTAATCTCTTCCCGATGAATCGAAGGCGGGGAAGGAGCATCTTCTATATTTACGAACTTCTTATCTTGATCATGTATGTCATACGTAATAAATGATTTCCCTGGCTTTATCCAGTACGTTATTAATTCCACACGCCCTGCTCTTAAGGGTGTCCCCTTAAAAGTTTCGTGAAAAAGATCTTCATACTTGATGACTTCGTTCAGCTTAATGGGATTGATGGTTCCTTTCACAGGAGTACCTCCTTGGTATATGCTTATATATGGTCATAGTTATACATATTGGAGGTCGGGCTTCAATAGAACAGATAGTTAACTGCAGATATTCCCATAGCATAAGTCTATCCTGGGAAGTCGGCCAGGGAAAAGGTATAATTGAATGATGAGAACGAGTGACTAAATGAAAGTTACTTGTTGTAAATGATACTATTAATTCAGTGATTAAAATAAATGAGAAAAGAAAGGAAAAATAATGACTATTCATTTTATTAAGGTAATCGAACCAAATCCTATAATTATTGATGCCTTGAATCGTTGGGAAAACAATCCTGTCTTAATTCCATTAATTCGCCCTAATAAAAACAAGAAGGAACTGGAACAGGAGTGGCAGATAAATTTAGAAGAGTTCAAAAGCCGTTTAGACACTCAACATTTTTATCTTATTTACATAGATGACAAGCTTGTGGGAGAAATGAATTATATGGTGGATCCTAGTCATCTTCACAAAAGAGAACCCGGAACTGCCTGGATTGGTATTACAATAGGTGAAGAGGATGGACGTGGCAAGGGAATAGGTTTCAAGGCTATCCAATATTTAGAAGAAGAGATAAAAAAGCAAGGACTTACAAGAATTGAATTGGGTGTATTCGAGTTTAATACCCGGGCATATAAGCTTTATCAACAGTCGGGATATCAAGAAATTGCTAGAATTGCTGACTTCACCTATTGGAATCATACAATGTGGTCTGATATCAGGATGGAGAAGTATTTAGGAGAATGAGCGTAATAATGATGGTTGGTAGTAGTAAGTCACCAACTCTCTTTTGATATATTATTGAAATAAATGTAATGTTTTGTCATTATCATTTACTCTCACTACCCTCACTAACGCATTTAAAATAAGTCAAATTATCTCTAAATGCTTTTGTGTATCTCCCTATTAAAAGCGGGTTTAAGTATATCCTGAACCAACCTTGTCACTTCTCGGCGCATAATAATCATCGCTTTAACCTACCGTCACCATTCTAAAACACAAAATTGTAAAATCGTGGTAACCTTTCTTTCTTTGAAATCAAGTAAAATGAAATTAGCTTTAAAAGGGGGGAACCACATGCAAGAAAACATTCATAATTATGATGATTTACTGGAAATGCTGGATTCATTTCTAAGGGAACCTGCTCCATTTTGGGATGAGTTTTTTTCTGATCGTGACAGATCAGTACCCATATTTGTGAATGCACCTGACGAGAATTTAGTATCATACGTGGAAATGGGAAGGATTACACCTGGCAAAGTACTGGAACTCGGGTGTGGACCAGGCAGAAATTCAATTTATTTAGCGGAACAGGGTTTTGAGGTAGATGCAGTTGATTTATCGAAAACGTCCCTCGATTGGGCAAAGGAACGCGCAGATGAAAGGAATCTCACCATCAACTTTTTACACCAAAATATTTTCGACTTCAATAGTGAACAAGGGAAATATGATTTCATTTTCGATTCAGGTTGTTTTCATCATATAGCACCTCATAGAAGAATGAGTTACATAGAAATTATTGACAAATCGTTAAAGGAAGAGGGTTATTTCGGTATTACTTGTTTTCTACAAGGTGGAAGTCTAGGAGGCTCTGATATATCCGATTGGGAAGTATATCGAAAAGGCTCACTTATGGGTGGATTAGGTTATACAGAGGAACGGTTAAGGAAAATTTTTCATTCATTAAAACCTATTGAAATCAGGAGAATGATTGATAAAACACATTCAGAAAACCTATTTGGTGCCTCTGACTTATTGACTGGAATTTTTCAAAAATAGTAATCAATAAAAGGGACGACATGATCAGCAGATAATACATGTCATCCCTTTTTTCACACTCTGAATCGAGACAGGAAACGCAAAAACTCCTTATGTGTTTTATGTTGATATTTTGTAATGGCGAAGGTTTTAGCTTCCGGCATAGGAAAAGCATTTGTTTCAACCTCCAAGAGCCTTCCTTCCAATAGCTCTCTCCTGACTGTAGAGGAGGGAAGATAGGAAACCCCAAGCCCTTCTGCGATGAATCGTTTCGTAATATGTGTTTGTGAAACCCTCATCATCCTGGTTTTTGGATAGAGCTGCTTTATTGTATAACAGAGTTCATCCCAATAAGCAGGGTGATTGTGGGTCAATAAGTAATTCGATGCTAGTAAGTCCTCTTCTTCCAAAGGTGGGGCTGATTCGAAATCCCGTCCATCATGAGGAGCCACCAAAATGACTTTATCTGAAAACAATAGAGTATGTTCAAGTTCAGGACTAAAGCCAGGAAGGCAGGAAAGTCCAATATCGACTCTTTCCTCTAGAACAGCCTTCTCTATTTCAGCAGATTCAATAATTTCAACCGAAATCTCAACCTGAGGGTGAGTTTCTAAATATTGTTTTAAAACAAAAGGTAAAACATTATCAGCAATCAAGGGCGATATAGCCATTTTAAGTGTTGTCGTGTATCCCTGACTAAAGGATTGAAGAACAGAGATTCCTTCCTCATAGATCTCGATCAATCTTTTAGCATGCTGTAAATAGGATCTTCCCGCTTCTGTCTGTTTGATTTTCTTCCCAGCTCTCTCAAATAGGATAACTCCCAACTCTTTTTCAAGTTGTTTAATGTGTACCGTAACGGTCGGCTGTGATATAAATAATCGCTCCGCCGCTTTCCTGAAATGATTGAATTCAGCTGCTGTTATAAACGTTTTCACCACATTCAGATCCACTATTTCCACCCTACCCTTATTAATAAATGTAATCAATTGAATTAAAAATATTTAATTTTCATAATTATAAATCCATTATACAATAATTGTAACGAAGAAAAAGGGGATGATACGAATGTTTAGTGAAGGACTAAAAGGAATTATCGCAGCACAAACAATGATCAGTCATATCGATGGTAAGGAGGGTGTCCTCATCTATAGGGGATATGAAATCGGAGAACTCAGTCATCTGTCATTTGAAGAAGCTGCTTTCTTATTATGGTATGGGCATCTACCAACGGTGGAGGATGCAGTGGAGATCAAAAAGAAACTGGGCACCTACCGATTCCTGACACCTGTAATGAGGGACATCCTTCATTCGCTACCACAAGGAATGGACATGATGAGTGTATTAAGGACCGTCATCTCCTCTGAAGGAGGAACAGAATACAAATGGAAGCCAACTATTGAGCAGTCAATGCGATTGACGGCCGTCATTCCGACCATCATTGCCTACCGATTCAATATGATGATGGATAAACCTTTAATCGTTCCGGATACCCAGCTGAACCATGTGGAGAATTATCTCTATATGTTAACCGGAAACAATCCCTCAAAGACAGTTGCGGATGCGTTGGAAACGTATATGGTCTTGACCCTTGAGCATGGAATGAATGCTTCTGCTTTCTCGGCAAGAGTCACAGCCTCAACGGAATCCGATCTGGTTTCCGCCATCACTGCAGCCATCGGAACAATGAAAGGGCCACTTCACGGAGGAGCACCATCCGGGGTCATTGATTTACTGAACGAAATAGGCATGGCTGAAAAAGCCGAAAGTGTCATCAGAAGAAAATTGCTGAAAGGTGAGAAGCTGATGGGATTTGGACACCGTGTCTATAAGACTCATGATCCAAGAGCCATCGCTTTACGAAAGAAACTCTTAGAAAACATGGGGGATGATCACTCTCTGGATCTAGCACTCTATGTGGAGAAGAAGGCGATTGAACTTTTAGCTGAAATTAAGCCGGGTAGATCCCTATACACAAATGTAGAGTTTTATGCTGCTGCCATCATGAAATCGATGCATCTACCATCAGATCTCTTCACACCGACATTTACGGCCAGTCGAATCGTTGGGTGGACAGCTCATGTGATGGAGCAGGCTGAAAACAATACCATATACAGACCTCAATCCGAATATATAGGAAAACGAAACTGCTAGTGAGAAAAAACCTGCTTGACTACACATAAGGGGTTCTGTTTTGAAATACAAAATATGATTTAACATTTGGGAATCTTCATTTTAATGGAGGGTAATGGGAAATTTTGTCGAATTGAAATAATACGTATTTGTATAAGAGCAAATATATAAGAGTGCTCAATTTTTCATGAATAAAGGAATATGGAGGGAACGAACATGAAAAATCAAAATGGAAAAGTAGTTGGCTTTGAATTAAGTAGTCAGGATCCAGAAAAAGCAGCAGCATTTTACTCAAGCGTATTCGGCTGGGAAGTGGCCGAACCCCAATGGGACTACTGGGCAGTTTCAACGGGGCAAGGTGACGGAATGAGTGGGGGGCTAGGCAAAGGACCTCATGATCATCCACACGGTACACGTATTCAAATTGAAGTAAACTCCATTGAAAAAACCATTTCATCAGCTAAAGAAAATGGGGCGATGGTGGTCAGGGATAAGATGGAATTTGATGATTTTTTCCTTGCGTATTTAGTGGATCCTACCGGGGTGGGAATTGGGTTAATTGAAAAGAAATAGGGGAAGAAAATTTTAGTATGGCAAGGATAATGAAACTACTTATAGGAAGAGGAGCGTCAACTTTGTTTGAAACTGTTTTAGGAAAACCCAGAAGCGACATAACTGAATACAAAATGAAATATAGAACCGCCGTGAAAGCAGTCATCATTCAAAATAATAAGATTCTCCTTATACACTCAAACAGAGGAGATTATAAATTTCCTGGAGGCGGAGTTGAAGAAGGTGAAACCTTGCCTGGTGCCCTGATAAGGGAGGTCGCTGAAGAAACAGGCTTTATACATTGTGTTGTTAATGAGCCCCTTGGAATTGTGATTCAAAGACATTTGGATGTGTTTGAAGATGATGTCTTATTCGAAATGACTTCCCACTATTTCCAATGTGAATTAACAGACAGAGAAAGAATACCACAACAATTGGAAGGGTATGAATCGGAACTGAATATGATACCAAAATGGGTTACATTGGATGAAGCGATTGAGTGGAATGAAAAGTTGATGGACCAGTTTGATAACAACGGCTGGATTAAACGGGAGAACTATGTATTGGGAGAGTTGAAGAAGTTATATAAATAATGACAGGAACACTCTAGAAAAAAGAGCTGCGAATTCCAGATCTCAGCTCTTTTCAATATGAACATAGTTTTATACCTAGAAGTTCAGCCCGTACTTTTTCAGTTCTTCTGTATCATTGGGCAATGTCACATATCCTTCTAATTGCATATCAAGTTTTTCCAGAAGTTTAGATGAGGATTCATTGTCCTTCGTCGTAATCGCTACAATACGTTTTATTCCTATGTCCTTTGCAAGTTCCACTGTAGCTCGTGCTGCTTCAAATGCATATCCTTGAGATTGATAGGAAGAGAGAAAAGCAAAGCCAATATCTACATCTTCAAGTCCGTCGCGCTTAATCAATCCACACAATCCGATTGGAGTATGATCCTCTTTACGTTCTGTTAAGAACAAACCAAATCCTTCCCGTTCATACATTGCCCTGGGACCTTTCAGGATATAAGCATTTGCATCCTCAATTGTTCGAATTCCTTTGTCACCTATGTATTGCAGCCATCCAGGTTCATTTAATAATCTCATAATGAATTCTGCGTCTGCAGCCTCGACCCACCTCAGGGTGAGTCGATCCGTTTCTAGTACTTTCAAGTGGGACACCTCACTTATTATCATTACCCCTTAGTTTACCTCGAAAAATGAATTAGGAACACCAGCCATATAATTAACCACTAAAATCATTGCGAGACACACAGCCGAAAAAAATCCAAGACTACTATTCAAGTTTCTACATGCTATAGTTTCATTATACAAAAAGAACTTAGTAGAGGTGCAGTCATGACGTTAAAATTCAAAATAGAAGCTCCCAAAGTCCCAACTCGATTAGAGTCAGCTAATTTTCAAGATGTCTATTATGAAGAAGATCCATTCCTATCGAATTCTATCATAGAAAATGCAAGGCTGGATCACGAAGAAATCGATCAGCTCGTTTTATCAAAAATTGTCTTTAAAAATGTTTCCTTCATAGGTTCATCGTTTCCTCGAATCGATATGACCGATGTAGTATTTGAAAACTGTGACCTTTCGAATGCGAACTTCACCGAAGGCATCATTCACCGGGTAACGTTTAAGGAATGCAAATTAATGGGGGTGAATTTTTCCGAGGCGAATTTAGGCAATGTAAGTTTCTTAGAGTCCTTGGCGAATATGAGTGACTTTGTTGATGCACGGTTAAAGCAGGTGAAATTCAACCAAACCTCCTTACAAAATGCCAACTACTCAGACTGCAGGCTCGTGAAGGTACACTTTGATCAGTGCGATCTTAATGAGGTTGAATTCACCCAAACTAATCTAAAAGGAATCGATATTAGTTCATGTACGTTTACACGTATAAATGTATCCATAGAAAATCTATATGGATGTGAGGTTTCACAGGAGCAAGCGATCGGATTTGCAAGCTTATTGGGACTAAAGGTGAAGGAGTAAAATCAAAGACGTGAAGGGGTTGTTAACTCTACACGCTTTTTATGCATACTAAATATGAGGTTCTACATGAAAATAGTGGTATAATCAATAGTCTGAAAATTATATACTATATTTATCTGGATTTGAGGCAGCGTTCAATATGGTTAATTGAGAATGAACGACTTCAAGGAACTACAAGGAGATGCGGACGATTAACAAGCTGCCTCCTTACTTTCGAAAGGGGAAAATAAATGAATTCAAACAGTGTGAATATAGTAGAAGTAAATATAGATAATTGGTACGATTGCTGTCAGCTGGAAATTTCCGAAGATCAAAAGGCATTCATCGAATCAAATGCGATATCGATAGCCCAATCAAAATTTGAGCCTTCCCTAAAGCTCTTTGCCATCTATTATGAGGACAAAGTGGTCGGCTTTTTAATGTACAACACTATGCCAGAAGAACTCGATGCTTACTGGGTATACAGAATCATGGTGGATAAAAACTATCAGGGTAAGGGCATTGGAAAAGCAGCAACTGCCTTGATGATAGAAGGAATGGTTGATACCCTTGCTGCCGATAAGATTGTAGTGGGTTATCATCCTAAAAATGAAGGGGCACACCATTTATATACCAGTCTGGGATTTGTGGACCAGGGAGATAGATTCGGCAGGGAAATGGCTGTTGTGAAAAATTTGTAGTAGGAAAGGCCAAGTTCAGATACTTGGCCTTCATTAAGACTATTCTGCTTGGATCTCTCTGATTATTCTCAGCTTAAAAGTCAATCTCACTAATAATTTCCAACTATCATTTTACATCCAACAATCCCTTTAATCTCTCCTTTGCTCCCTTACGCCACTTCTTCACTGCGGAAATCGAAACATTCTCTACCTCTGCAATCTCACTCACTGTCAGCATGTGCATGCATGTATAAAGCACCCATTTCCTCTGATTTTCAGTTAAATCCTCACAGTAACTGTACAGTAACTCTTGTGCCAACCCATCATTCCCTTTTTCATCCTCGATGATTTCAAAAAAGTCCGCTTCTTTGAAAATACTTTTTTCTTCATTACGGTTTTCACTTGTTAATTGAGATAGTATTCTGCCACGTACAAATGAATAAGCATAAGCAGGGAAAGCCCCTTTTTCTGAATCGAAATTTTCATTTGCCTCCCAGAGTGCAATGAGACCTGTCTGATAATATTCATGTTTATTTTTGTATATGTGCAAAGAATGAATCACTTTATGAATCATTAAATCATATTGCTTATGAAGCTCTTCAAATTTCTCCAACGCAGATTCCTTCTGATTGACGCGCCTCTCTTTGTATTCCCAGGTAGCTTAACCATACAAAGAAAAAGGGGGAGGGACAAAAGGTGTAAGCGTGCGTAAACCTGAAGTAAACACAGAGTAACTTAATGACGCGGTAAACACCTTTTTCTCATTAAAAACGCATTGTTTACCTGAATTATCACCTTTCTAAAATAAATACAGAAATACGACTCAACATTGCCTCTATTATTCAAGATTTATTACATTAAGGACATACTAAGGTAGATTCGTTTACCAAATCACATCAATAGGCAATACTACATGTACCAAGTAAATGCTAAGGAGGGACTCACATGCCAAGGAAAGCTGAATCCTCAACTGAAGAAAATGATGAACCGGTACAGGAAAAAGAAAAAAACGAGATGCTTGAACGAATGTTAGCGGCTGTTCTCAACTATTTATCCGATGAGGAAATAGAAGAAATTGACCTTGAATATCTCCTGACAAATACAGAAGATCTTAAGCAATGGTGGGATCAATATCGGGAGAAAAACAAAAAGCAAATTGAGGATGAAATTAAAAAGTCTTTGAGCAATTTGACTCTTGAAGAACTAGAAAGTATTAGGGAACAAATAAAGGGAAAAATTGGCTAAGGCATGAATGACTTAGCCAATTTATATTGAATTTTATATATATATATTCTAGTTAGCGATTCATATTTTATATTCCATAATATTATTATGTATACTAAAGTGATAATTGTAATAAACAGGAATTGATCATTTAAAGGGCCACAAGCATCGGCTCAACTAGCTTATTAGGTAATTTATGTTAAAATAGAAAGAGATTTATAAGGGGGAATAATCATTCTTCATTGGTATCTTACCTCAGCATTCGCGTTAATCTTAATGGTCTTTAACTTTATGATTGAAAAAAAATTAAGAAAATCTTTTCATATTATCAAAGAGGGTATGAATGAATTAAGGCACCCGGTACATAAATGGGGGGAAAGAATACTATTAGTGCTCATGGTCGCCGGAGTTATCATAATTCTTTTCAATTATGAAAATATCATTAGCCCCGAATTGTATTTTCTGTTCTTCTTCATTGTTCATCACGTTTTCAAAGCTTTCATGGAATGGTTGTTTTACCGGAAAACAAAAGAATATGTATTAACGATTTCTACTATTGCTTCTGCCATCACTATGTTAATCCTCATGGCGATTCTTGAGCAGCTTTCAATATAGCAGAGGAGAATTTATGACAAAAGCAAACGTACTTTTAATAGGCGGATTATTTATTTTTATGCTGGGTGTATTCTTATCCATTCAGTGGATTGTTGTTGGAACCTTGTTTAGTGTCGCTGGTGGCTTGATAATGGGAAGCAGCTCATATTTTATGGGGAAGAAAGCCGTGAAAAGACAATAACACTAGTTAGTCTTTTGATCAATTATGAAAAAACGCTCAGTCTGAGCGTTTTTTCTTCATAATAGGCAACTCGAATTCAAATTCTCTTAGTGATTTCTCGAAACAACTGATCTGCAATCGCCACAACCCCGATTGGCATTTGATTCACGATAACGGTCAAATACATTTCACAGTCAGGATAATAAAGTGTCACTGATTCATAGCCATGTATGCCTCCCTGATGACCAACGGCCTGTCTTCCATCTTCAAAGGTATATTGTTGGATTCCTAAGCCATAGGAATGCTTCGGATCATCAGCTTCGAGGAAACACATCATTTCAGTCAAAGATTCCTCAGATAATAATTGACCGTTAAAAAGGGCCTTCATAAACGTTTGAATTTCAATGGGATTGGAAATAAGAGCCCCTGCAGTCCAGATAATCGATATGTTGAGATTCGTAATTTCTGATATTTCATCTGAAAAGTCTGTCAGGTCAGGAGTCGCTCTGGAACATCCTGTCGCATAAGGTTTTCTTAGATCATTCGTAATAGGAAAGTATGTCCTTTCCAAATGAAGCGGTTGAAAGATCCATTGATCCAATAGGTATTCGATCGATTTTCCGGAGAGTTTTTCCGCTATCATTCCAAGCAGGATATAACCTGTATTCGAGTAGTTAAATTCAGTACCAGGTTCAAATTCAAGATCAAGGTTGGCAACAAGTCTGATGAGGCTTTGTGGCGGAAATACATCTTGAAGGCTGGTTACAGCGTGCTGGATACATTTTGTTCCTGCAACATCCATCCATATGTAGTCCTTCAAGCCACTTCTGTGTTGAAGCAATTGACGGATGGTTATATGGATGCCATCTTTCAAGATACCGGGTAAGAGGGAATCCACGGTCTGTTCAAGAGACACAATGCCTGCATCCTTTAGTTTTAAAATAAGTGTGCTGATGAAAATCTTCGTAATGCTCCCGACCCGTAGATGATCATACGGGTCTAACTTTGTATCTGATGCAATGTGACGAACCCCGGCTGCCAAGGGAAAGTGCTCTCCAGTAGAATCTGTCAGGCACACTGAAATGCCTGGAAGCTGATATCTCTCGCGCAATGAACGTACGGTATCCTCTACCAATATGCGATCTATCAAAAAAATCATCCTTTCGAGTTGTAGTTAAGCTCAGTGTATCAATGGTTTATCTTAAAGGACTCAATCCGGAAACCGAGATCTCATACTCCTAAAGAAGAAATGGAAGAGTCAGGCAGGATATGCGAAGCCTTTTATTGAAACTTATTCTAGTACTTTAAAAGAATTGGAGGGAGCTCTATGATGAAGAGTCCGATCAAGAACAAAGTGAACCTGGTTTTTATTCCTGTAAGTAACATTGAAAAGTCTAAAGAATGGTACTCAAAAATCCTTGGGATCCAAAAAGGAGAAGAACATTTTGATCATCTATTCGTTGCCGACATGGACGGAGCAGGTATGATCCTTGACACCATGCCCATGTGGAAAGACGAAAATGGAAAACTGCCAAGGTTGAATTTCCCGGCCATTCAATTTGCCACTGATGATATCCATGATTCCTATCAATTTATGAAAGACAATGGTGTCGAATTGGTAACTGATGTTCAAAATGATCAATACTTTGTCTTTAAAGATCCTGATGGGAATGTATTGATGGTTTGCAAATAATCAACACTTAAAAGTTGGGAGACTCTTTTATTGTCTCCCGTCCCTCTAAATGATTGTTAGATAGCGATATTTTATACATATGAGAAATGAGAGTAATTAGAAGGAGAGATTATCCATGGCCATCCGAAATTCAGCTAAAGCCATCATAATAAGACATGACAAAATCCTGCTCACTAAGAATAAAGACGGGGATGGATTCTTTTATCTGTTTCCAGGTGGGGGCCAGGAACAAAGTGAGACACTTCATGAAGCGTTAAAAAGAGAATGCATCGAGGAAATCGGAAGAGAAGTAGAAGTAGGGGAACTCTTACACATCCGGGAGTATATCGGGCGGAATCATGAACATGCTTCCTTTGATTATGACGTACATCAGATGGAGTTTTATTTTAAGTGTTCAATGTTCAATGAAATGGACAAGGAGCCTGCACCTACCAATCCGGATAGTCATCAGGTAGGGGTCGAATGGATGGATTTGACTGAGTTAACGAAGTGTAGGTTATATCCTAAGAAAATCATTCCTTATCTAAATAAAGAACTAGCTCAGGTAGTATATCTGGGAGACATCAACTAATTAAACAAGCTCAGGGTTCAAACTCTGAGCTTGTTTCTATCTAGAGAAACAGAGTGTATCCTCTATGAATCGGTGGTTTCATTGAGAACATTCCATTCTGCACATCAATGATTCAGCAGTGTTTTCTTCAACCGATTCCCTCCTTAGTGCTCAATTCCCGTAGGTGGTTTCGGTCTTCTGACTAACTCTCCACTACAGTTCGGGCAGATAGAGTCATTTTTAGATGTACAGTCCTCACAAAAGGTACATTCATGGACACAGATGTACGCGTCTTCCGTCAAAGTACTCCGGCACGCCTGACAATCCGTCTTCATTTCTAATCCCATATGTATCTCCCTTTCTATTAATCTCTTTCCATTATATTCTAAGATGCGTTAATATAGTGAATATATGGAAAGTTTTTTTGATTCGGGGCGGATTTTATGGATTCTATATACGAAACATAGGGGACACCAAAACTGAGGAATGGAGGACACCACATCATGATTCAAGCGGCCATATTCGATCTGGACGGAACCCTGCTGAACAGAGACGCATCTGTTAATGAATTCATCACTAGCCAATATGAAAGATTGGATAAATGGCTAAGACATATACCAAAAGAATCGTACATAACCAGATTCATTGAATTAGACCAGCGCGGTTATGTCTGGAAAGATGAAGTGTACAAGCAGCTTATCGAGGAATTCATTATTCCTGAAATAACCTGGGAAGAACTGCTGGAGGATTACATCAGTGAATTCAAGCACAGCTGTGTACCTTTTCCACATTTACATAAGATGTTGGATGAATTAACAGAGAAAAATATCAAACTGGGAATGATCACAAATGGCTTTGGCCAGTTTCAAATGGACAACATCCTGTCTCTTGAAATAGAAGCATACTTTGATGAAATTCTAGTTTCAGAATGGGAAGGCTTGAAAAAGCCAGACCCTGAAATCTTCAAGAGAGCATTAGTAAGGTTGAGTTTAGAACCTCATGAATGCATCTTTATCGGGGATCACCCTGAGTATGATGTGTATGGTGCTCAGAAAGTCGGGATGAAAGGTATTTGGAAGAAAGACCCTCACTTGAGTCATGCGGAACGAGCAGATGGGGTGATTGTTGATTTGATGGAATTGCCGAAATATATTGATCATCTTAATAGCAATGGAAGGTGAAATAGACGTTAACTGTTCGAATTTATACAATTACGTACAGCTGCCTAAAATTTCTAGCAAATTACAAAGGTGCAAAATTGATATCAGGGTTTGGTAGGTGCTATATTATTCTGAATAAGGTATGAATTCCAATCATACCTTTAATAGAGTTCAATTCCAACGAAGGGAGAATATATGGATAATAAATGGGAAACAGCACTACCATCTCTATCCCAAGTTACCGTGTCTTCCAATCCCAATAATGAACCTGTCAGGATACATGGTGGGGATGATAGTCTAAGATGCATCGGTGTCGGGACGGATGCAGCGGTCTTTCAATCCATTTATGCTCCAGAGTTTGCGTTCAAATTGTACGCGGAGGATAAGGGATCGAAAATTACTATAGAAGAAAAAGTGTACAATGCCATTGGGAAATCACCTTTTTTCTCAACCTGCTATGTAGCTTACGATAAATTTCTCGTTTTAAGTTACGAAGAGGGACCAACGCTATTCGATTGTCTGCTCCAAGGAATTCATATTCCAGAACAAGTAATTCAAGATGTGGAGGATGCCAGACAATATGTTCGTGATCAGGGAATGAATCCCCGCGATATCCATTTAAAGAATATTTTACTTCAAAATGGAAGAGCGAAAATTATAGATGTGTCCGAATATGTGCTTCCTGGAAATGATTTCAGATGGGAGCATTTAAAGAAAGCATACGAAGAACATTACCACCTCATTGATGGAAGAGCCATTCCGTTTTGGTTACTTGAAACAATTCGAAAATGGTATAACTCATGGAATAAGCATTTCACTTCTTATGAGGAATTCATGAAAATTGTATTGAAGTTTACTTCATTTAAAAAAGACTGAAAAAGCGCTCAGAGCTAAAAGGCTCTGAGCGCTTTTTTCTATATGAAGGTACTTCAAGGTGCCTATATCACTTATAAGTACGTACTTCTCAACGTGTGTTGAAAGGTTCATAATCAACATTGATCTTTTTGGAGGTACGATGTGAAATCATTCTATCACCCGGAACATCAACTAGGGTACTTTTAGGTTCCTATACTACTATTAAGTATCTACAGAACTTTAAAGTGCGTACTTCCGTTTATATTTAATACCCACCATAATGATGGGTATAGAGAAAACAAGAAAGGCGCCTTCGTGTTTTCTCTATAAAATTTCATATTTCATTACTATTCAGTTAAGGAGGAATTCTTTAATGAGTTCTCATGCTAATACAATCAATCAATCTCACTCAAAAGCCAAAGGAGGTACCCTTGCCTTACTGGCTCTTGCCATTTCTGCATTTGGTATCGGAACGACTGAATTTGTTCCAGTCGGATTACTATCATCGATTGCTGATGATTTATCCATCTCTATTACGCTTGCCGGTTTATTAATTTCCGGATATGCCATCGGGGTTGCCATTGGTGCACCGGTCCTTACGGCTTTGACAAGTAAAATGAGCCGTAAATCGCTACTAATGTCCTTAATGGTAATCTTTATCATTGGTAACTCTGTCGCTGCCATATCTACAAGTTTTGGAATATTACTGGTAGCCCGTTTTATCACAGCTTTTTCACACGGTATTTTCTTTTCAATCGGTTCTACGATCGCGGCGGATTTGGTGCCCGCACATAAACGTGCAAGTGCTATCGCTTTTATGTTTACAGGATTGACTGTTGCAACCGTCACTGGAGTACCTCTGGGGACGTTTATTGGTCAAGCATTCGGATGGAGGGCAACCTTCTGGGGAGTAGCATTACTTGGAATCGTAGGGATTATCGCAAGTGCCATTCTTGTACCGAAAAATTTAAAGGAAGCTCCACCTGCAAAGTTTAGTGAACAATTGAAAATCTTACGCAACGGAAAATTATTATTAGCCTTTGCCATCACCGCTTTAGGGTATGGCGGAACGTTTGTAGCATTCACGTATTTAACGCCACTGTTAGAAAATGTTACTGGGTTTAGTTCCAAGTGGGTAAGTATGATCCTGCTTGCTTATGGAATTGCAGTTGCAATCGGAAATGTCTTCGGAGGTAAAGCTTCCGATAAAAGCCCTCTAAAAGCATTATTCTGGATGTTTATAGCTCAAGCCATTGTCTTATTCTTCCTGACATTCGCAGCTCCATTCAAAGTGGCCGGCTTAATTGCTATATTCCTAATGGGACTATTCGCATTCATGAACGTGCCGGGTTTGCAAATTTTAGTTGTCAACTTAGCTGAAAAATATGTACCCACTGCCGTAAACGTAGCATCTGCTTTAAATATTGCCGCCTTCAATGTCGGCATTGCCATCGGTTCATTCGTGGGTGGCCTTATTGTCGACAGTATCGGACTTATCCACACTCCGTGGATCGGAAGCATCATGGTTTTAGGAGCCGTGCTGCTAACTGCTTGGTTGCGTGGGTTAGAACGTAAATCTGCCTAATACCATTATTTCTTTTTGGGGCGGCAACATTTGCCGCCTCTTTCTATAGAAGAAAGAGAGAAATCAATTGTACATGAAGGATAAATTTGTCATAATTTATTTATACTTAATTTAAAGTACTTCAAGAAAAAGGAGGGGAAATCATGTGGAATCAAAATAGCGTTGCTAAAATACTGGGCACACATTATCCCATCATCCAAGCAGGAATGGCTGGTGGAGTCACTACTGCAAATCTGGTATCAGAGGTCTCAAATTCTGGAGGTTTGGGAACCTTGGGGGCAGGATATATGTCAGTTGATAATATGAAACTAGCAATCAAAGAAATAAAAGATCAAACGAATCAGCCTTTTGGGGTGAACCTTTTCATACCTGAAACTCCAATAGTAAATGAAGAACAAATAACCAACGCCAAAAGATTGTTGGAGCCTTATAAAAAAGAATTAAACCTAACGGACAACAGCTCGTTTTCAGAGCTGCAAACCGATTTTGAAAAGCAGGTAGAAGTCATCTTCAATGAAAAGATTTCCGTCTGCAGCTTTACGTTCGGCGCCCCGTCTAAAGAGCTTGTGAAAGAGTTAAAAAAGGAAGGAACCATCGTGATCGGTACCGCGACGACCGTTGAAGAGGCCGTTATCAATGAAGAGAACGGAGTAAACATCGTTGTCGCCCAAGGAAGTGAAGCTGGTGGGCATCGAGGCACGTTTCTAGATTCATTTCGACACTCAATGATCGGAACCTTTGCTCTCGTTCCCCAAGTGGTGGACGCGGTGAGCATACCTGTGATTGCTGCAGGAGGGATTATGGATGGAAGAGGCGTCATTGCAGCACTTGCTTTAGGGGCAAAAGGAGTCCAAATGGGAACTGCTTTTCTTACATGTAAAGAGAGTGGGGCTGGAGCGTCTCATAAAAGGGCTGTCTTAGAATCATCAGAAATTCATACGGTCATCACAGCTGCCTTTAGCGGGAAACCTGCCCGGGGAATTGAAAACAGATTTACCAGGGAAATGCAGGAATTCGAGAGCCAATTTCCTCCGTACCCCATACAACATGCGTTAACGAAAAGTCTGAGAAAAGAAGCGAGTAAACAGCGAATTCCAGAATTCTTGTCCTTGTGGTCTGGACAAAGCCCGAGACTCAGCAGGGATATATCTACTAAAGACCTCCTTATATCCATCGTAACTGAAGTGGAAGAAACGATAGGAAGGTTGAATGCATAACCAATTCACTCGTTCCATTCATAGTCCCAATCTCACAAATCCTATTTTCCAAATATTAAACCTTGTAATCATTTCTAGCAAAGGTATAATTTTGATATAAGGAAAGCGTTTTTTTATTTATCTTAAATTTTCTAAATAGTTAAAATCCATTTGCTATGTTGCTTTTTTTTAGGAGGTTCTAATGAGAGAAATATTACCTGGATCTGTACTGTCTCATATTCAGTATGGTTATCAAAAAGTTCCTAAGAAGGTCAAAAGTCAATGTCCAAGCTGCTCAAAGACAAGTGAATTTGTTTTGAAAGCCAATTTTTATCAAGTAAATAAAACAGGACTGTTTGCAGAAGCAAATTGTTCAGAGTGTAAGAAATCTGCTCTCTTTGTTATTATGCTAAATGATGATTCGGTCAATCGACGTGAGGAAGCGGGTCTGTATATTTATGATCCCCTGGCAACGAACGGACCGTTGGATCAGATTCAAGGGAATAAACGGATTCCACAGGACCTCGTCCGATCATTTCGATCCGCATTAAATGTCAGCCAGTCGAAGGATAACTCTGCTACAGCCGTTATGTCTAAGCGCGTACTCGAGAGTGTCCTGAAGAATTTTAATGGGGACAAAGTAAACGGGCAATCGTTATCGGAACAGTTCGACCAGTTACCCAAAAATGTCGACCTTACAAAGCCAATCCAGGCGCTGAGCCACCTTGTTCATCCCAACTCCCCATTCTATGAAATGCTGGAATTGGAAAGGGAAATTGACGATGAAACAGCGGCATTACTTATGGAATTATTAGAAGGCCTCATTGAATACTTATTCGTTCTTCCAGAAAAAATCGAAACGCTACAAGAGAAAATCGAAAAGAAATATTAGTAGAAGTAGAGTGCCGTTTCTAGCACTCTACTTTTTTATAGTGGTTTTAACTTAAGGGAATACAGTGCCTGATTCACGTCATCGATGTCATAGATTTTCTTCTCTAAACAAAACTGAATGACGAGATCGAATCGATCGCTGTCTGAAAGGGAGAAACCGGCGGCACTCAACATATCACCGGTTTCTTCCTCCGACAGTTCAAGAGAGAGACACAGGGCTACCACTGTCCGTTTACTCGGCTTGTAATCAGGAATAGACCTGATTTTCGAAAAGTGCTTGCGGTCGACTCCTGCTTTTTTGTAGATGGAAGCATCTGTCTGACCCTTGCCATCGATGTGCTGAAACAACCTCTCTGAAAAAGACGCTGATTGATGCAGCTCAATAAAATCTTCCAGCTCACTGGAATAAATCTTATCACTTAAGATGGGTTCTTCTTTTTGTATATCATATATCCGTATTTCTCTATTTGTTTCCACGAAATCATGAAGTTCCTGCAAAATCTGCTCATTAAGCATACTTTCACCTCCAAAATGTCGCTCTCTAAGCGACCCGTTTCATACTCTTAGTGTTTATGATTATATCAGAAACGATAAAGAGAGGATGAAAAAAATGAATACTGCATTAACTGAAATAATTTTCTTATTAGACAGAAGTGGATCAATGGGTGGACTTGAACATGACACGATTGGAGGCTTCAATGCTTTCATTGAAAAACAGAGTCGGTTACCAGGAAAAACCGTTGTAACAACCGTACTATTTGATGATAAATATGAGCAATTATGGACCGGAATTGAAGCAGACAAGGTAAGGCTCACCCCCGAGGATTATTATGTAAGGGGAATGACGGCTCTTATGGATGCAGTGGGAAAAACGATCCTCGATGTAGGTCATCGTTTGGCTATGCTTGAGGCAGCCAAACGGCCAGGGAAAGTCATCTTCGTTATCACAACCGATGGTATCGAAAATGCGAGCGTTGAGTTTTCTGCCAGTATGGTAAAGGACCTTATCAGTCATCAACAGGAGCGATACAATTGGGAGTTCATTTTTCTTGGAGCGAATATCAATGCTGCTGAAGAAGCCATGAAGATTGGGATTGACATGGAGAGCTCCTATCAATTTGAAGCTTCTGCTAAAGGTGTTGAAAAAATGTATGATATTGTGAGTGAGGCTGTGTTTGAGAAAAGGAGTGGCTATTGATATTTAATTTGGGATCTCATCTATCAATTGGATGAGATTTTTTTCATTATAGAAACATTCGATGTTCTTTATAATGAATTTGCCGTTATATCTTACATTTTGCGGATATAATTGAAATAGCGCCGTTAAATCGGACGAATACATATCTACACCCCAATTTTCCAGCCTTAATTCATACAAAACGTATAAAAATAACCTCAACAATCAATAACTTTCTTGATTCTAAATAGAATTTATTTAAATTTTGCCAAAACTAGTTTATCATTATGAGGTAGATTCAATTTAAACCATTTGGAAGTCAACGGAGTTAAAGGAAGGTACAATATGTCGACAGAAAACGAAAAGAATATTACCAGAATACATATGGATGGGAAGGAATACATTCTCATCGGAACTGCTCACGTATCGCGTCAGAGTGCAGAGCAGGTAAAAGAAGTGATCGAAGCCGAACAGCCGGACACGGTATGCGTCGAGCTGGACGAACCAAGGTATCAATCAATCGTCGAGGGAGATAAATGGAAAGATACAGACATCTTTCAAGTAATTAAAGACAAAAAAGCTACTTTGCTCCTTATGAATCTGGCCATTGGATCATTTCAGCGACGGATGGCCAAACAATTCGGCATCAAACCGGGTCAGGAAATGATTCAAGGAATTGAGTCGGCGAAAGAAACTGGCGCTGAACTCGTCTTGGCTGACCGGAATATCCAAATCACGTTTTCCCGTATTTGGAATAGTGTCGGATTCAGTGGCAAAGCGAAACTTATGACACAAATCATTTACAGTATCTTCAGTAACGATACCATTACAGAAGAAGAACTCGAGAAAATCAAATCTCAAGATATGCTTGATTCGATGCTAAATGAATTCACCCAAGTGTTTCCTAAATTGAAAACACCATTAATCGATGAACGGGATCAATACCTTGCCCAGAAAATCAAAGATGCCCCGGGGGAGAAAATTGTCGCGGTGTTAGGTGCTGCCCATGTTCCTGGTATCACTAAGGAGATTTATAAAGAACATAATTTGGACAAACTGAACGAACGGCCTGCTAAATCAAAATGGCCAAAGATTATAGGATGGGCTATTCCTGTAATGATACTTGCCGTGATTGCCTATACCTTCATTTCTAATCCAGCTGCCGGGATACAACAGGGGATTAGTTGGATACTATGGAACGGAGGATTCTCTGCACTTGGCGTAGCCATCGGACTAGGACATCCATTAGCGATATTGACAGCATTCGTAGCAGCACCATTTACGTCATTAAATCCGCTTCTGGCAGCAGGATGGTTTGCCGGATTCGTACAGGCGTATTTCCGCAGACCGAATGTCGGTGACTTTGACTCACTATCTGAAGACGTTCTAAGTGTAAAAGGATTCTGGAGAAACAAAGTAACGCGAATCCTCCTCATTGTCGTGCTTGCTAACTTAGGAAGTACACTTGGTACTGTAATTGGTGGGGCTGATGTTGTGCGACTGTTTCTTGAAAATTTAAAGTAAAGTGAAATAAGTTATCCTTTTGGGGGTAGCTTATTTTTTCATTAAAAGATGTTGGAATATTATGTTAAAATAAATAGAATAATGATATTTTGGAGGAATCTATTAAATGAACCACTTTATAAGCAGATATGCCCACTGGTTACTTCTTCTACTTGTAGGATCTAGTTTTATTATGGGATTCACACTCTTCACCCATTCTGTTCAAGGAATAATCGCTGGTGTTTTTGGGATCATTGGATTTAGTGGTGTGGCTTTCCTGGTTTTTCATACTGAGAGGCAGAGGAGGAAGGAAACTAAATAATAATACAGTGAGAAATGATTAAGTTCAGGAGGCTTTATGATGTATCCAGAATCACTATCAAACTTGATATCTATTAACAATGATGTTTTGTGGGGAATCATTTTAGTTATGGGACATTTAATCTCCACTACTCTGGCATTAGCCATATTTTCATCAATCGTGCTTCAAAATAAAAAGAACGGATTATTATTCCTTATTCTCTTAATTGTCATGGGTGTGCTGACCCTCTATCGAGTAATGACTTATTCTATAACATTAGGGCTAATCATTGGTTTTATGTATATCATATTATGTATTGTTACCTATTTCTCTTTGAAAAAGAAAATGAGCAGGGAAAATCAATTGTGACTTGGATTTATACCGGGAGTAAATAACTCGTTACATATGGAAGATAGAATGATAGAAAGGAGTGTCTATATGATATACGTTATCAGACACGGTCAAACCGCCTTGAACAAGGAAGGCAGATTACAAGGAAGAAAGGGACTCCCCTTAAATAAAGAAGGTGTCAGACAAGCTGAATACTTAAAGTACAAACGGTCACAGATTCCTTTTGATTATGTCTATTCCTCTCCACAAGAAAGAGCGATTCAGACGGCTGAAATTGCCACTGGAATAGAAGCCTGCATAGATCCAAGATTGGATGTTTATGATTTAGGTGAAGCGGATGGGCTGCTGAAAAGCGAGGTGAAAATGGCTGGGGTCCTCCCTGATGCCAGAATTTATAATGGACTTGAAGAAACTGATTGTTTCATAGAAAGAATTTTTTCGTTTATGACTGAACTGAAAAAAGAGCATGGAAATAATGAGAAGAATATCCTGATTTCAGGTCACCGTTGTACCACTGGGGCTATCGGCTCATATTTCACAGTAGGGTCCAAGGATGAGAATATCTTGAAGCACTCTTCTAATAATGGCGATTATAGATTATTTTCGTTCTGAACTATAGACAAACTGATTAGAGGGTAAGATGATTGAAAGAAAATTTGTTCCTCGTTGGGGGACAGGATTTCTATTCTGGATCAGTCCTGAAAATACACTAATTATAAATGCTCGTTATACGTTTTCAAAAAAGATCATTGGGTAAATAGTAAGTAGCCTTTACCCGCAACCTTGTGAGGAGAGAATAATAGGAGCTGTGACGATCGTTGTTCAATATACATGACAAATATTCCATTGTTTTGTATCAAACACATATGGCAAAATATCAAGCTTCTCGTAAATCTCAGAAAATTACGATCCAAATGCTTTCCCAGTATACAGGTTTCTCTGAGGAAATCATTCTCGAAGCACTTGAGTTTGGAAAGTTAGCACCTGATTTATCTATTAGATAATCACCTACGTGTAAAGGTCTAAGAATTATTTTCTCCTCCAAGGTTGACCATTAGGAAGCCTGTAATGTAGTTGATTCATTTTTGTTACATAATTAATTTTTTAAGAATATATTGAAAAAACAAGCCTATATTTATTATAATAACAGAAAGGATTTATAGAGGAGGATCTAATGGACACCCACAGGAGTAAAAGGATATCCAAGTTATACCGAAAGTTGATTACTTCTGATGCAACACAAGCTTTCCTTATTTATAAAGGCCTAGATGAGACAACGAAAGCAGAATTACTCGATTTAGTGGCAGAGATGGGCTCTCAGCACTCAGAAAAACTTTTGAATAAAATAAGCTAACATACATTAACCGAGTGTAAGACCTGGAGAGGTGATTTCTCCAGGTCTTTTCCTATGAAAAGGGTTATCAGTAAAAATGCAAAATTGAAAATAAGGATTTTTCGTTTATCAGCGAAATCCAGAATATATCAGCGAACCGTAATGAACCAGTAATGCACAGTATCCGATTTTCGCTGTGATCAATCAATCAAAAATAGTTCAATAAAATCAACCCGGGTCATTTCTCCTGCATCTGACGCTCAAACCCAATGATAGGTACCATCTACATAAACAAAAGACTGCGGTGTGATTTCGATTATGAAATCCATCGCATTTTTAGTTCTTCATTAAATTTGATGATTCTAATGAACTATTCATTGATTAAAAAGGTGGGAACTATTTCGGGGGGAATCTAAAAATAGTCCTATTTTCCTTATTTTATAAAAATAGGAATAAGTTCCTTTTTATTCAAAAAATTGTTGTAATTAGGAGGATTAATATTTATAATATTAAGAAAATTTAATAAATATTTCCTAGGAAAGGGGGTTACTGTATGAATGTATATATGTCGGTGGATATGGAAGGAATTACAGGCTTAGTTGATCATACACACGTAGATTCGAGCAAGCATAATTATGAGCGTGGGAGAGTTTTGATGACGGAGGAAGCGAATGCGGTAATATTTGCTGCCTTTGAGTCAGGTTGCGCCGAAGTACTGGTAAATGATAGTCATTCACAAATGAATAATCTATTAATTGAAAAGCTTCATCCAGAAACAAAGTTGATATCCGGTGGAGTGAAACCATATTCGATGGTTCAAGGACTGGATGCCACGTTTGATGGGGCTTTTTTTGTGGGTTATCACGCACGGGCTTCGACGAAAGGGGTGATGTCCCATTCGATGATCTTCGGCGTTCGCAACATGTATATCAATGATGTTGCCGTTGGTGAGCTGGGCTTTAATGCGTATGTTGCAGGATTTTACGAGGTTCCAGTGTTGATGGTTGCAGGAGATGACCAGGCAGCACTTGAGGCAGAAGCATTGATCCCTAATGTTACGACAGCCGTCGTGAAGGAAACGATTTCCCGTTCTGTGGCAAAAAGCCTGACACCTCAGAAATCAGCTCAATTATTAAAGGAGAAAACCGAAGTAGCGATACATAATAAAGATATCGTAAAACCTCTCACTCCACCTGACCATCCGACATTGCGAATCGAATTTGCGAATTATGGACAAGCGGAGTGGGCAAGTCTTATGCCGGGAACAGAACTGGAGGCAGGCAAAACCACTGTACGATTTGAGGCAAAAGATATCCTGGAAGCCTATAGAGCCATGCTTGTGATGACTGAACTGGCGATGCGAACAACATTCTGTTAGAAAGTGTGAGATCAATGGGTACATATTTGTTGAAACGGCTACTGGCCATGGTGATTACGTTATGGCTGATTGTGACATTAACATTTTTCTTAATGCATGCCATACCAGGGTCACCGTTTAATGAAGAGCGAAATACAAGTGAGATCGTACAGCAAAATTTAGAAGCTCATTATCATTTGAATGAGCCGTTGATGGTTCAATATCTTCTCTATTTAAAGTCCCTGGTTTCATTAGACTTTGGTCCATCTATTACACAACCATCACAAACCGTAAATGACTTATTGGGAAGGGGATTTCCAATTTCCTTTGAATTAGGAATGATTACTCTCGTGATTGCAGTATTGTCTGGCATTATTTTGGGGATATTGGCTGCTCTCAGACATAACCGAATGATAGATTACATGGCAATGACCTTCGCCGTACTTGGGATTTCGATTCCAAACTTTGTGATGGCGACATTACTTATTCAGGAATTGGCTGTAAACAGGGGAATCTTCCCTGTAGCCACATGGACGAGCTGGCATCACATGGTTCTTCCGACCTTGGCATTAGCGACAGGGCCAATGGCCATCATTGCCCGTCTGACTCGTTCGAGTATGTTGGAAGTGTTAACCCAGGATTATATTCGAACAGCCCGTGCCAAAGGGTTGTCACCAATCAAGATTGTGTTTAAGCATGCCCTGCGAAATGCCTTACTTCCGGTTGTAACTGTACTGGGTACTCTAGCAGCAGGAATATTAACAGGAACATTCGTCATTGAACAAATCTTTGCGATTCCGGGAATGGGGAAGTATTTCGTGGAAAGCATCAATCAGCGTGATTATCCCGTCATAATGGGAACAACTGTATTTTACAGTGCATTTCTCATACTTATGCTGTTTTTAGTAGATTTAGCTTATGGCTTCCTGGATCCCCGTATTAAGTTACATAAGAAGGAGGCGAAATAATGGGAGTTCCAAAGCACCAAGAACCAAATGTGACTCCAGATGTACTGGATGAGTGGTTTACACCCAAGAAGAGGAATAAAGATGATGCCGAAGCGGTGGTCCGACCGAGTCTTTCTTATTGGCAGGATGCGTGGAAGCGTCTTGTGAAAAATAAGCTGGCAATGCTTGGCTTTGTTTTTTTAATCGGATTAATTGTGATGGCAGTCATAGGCCCCATCATTTCTCCCCATGACGTAACGAAGCAAACACTTTCGAACCAAAACCTGCCGCCTTCCGGTGATCACTGGTTTGGTACCGACGATATGGGACGAGATGTATTTACCCGTACGTGGTACGGTGCACGCATATCCTTGTTTGTTGGCTTTATGGCAGCACTCATTGATTTTGTTATCGGAATTGTATATGGAGGCATAGCAGGTTATAAAGGTGGTAAAACCGATAACGTTATGATGCGTATTGTTGAAATTCTATACGGATTACCTTACCTATTAGTTGTGATTTTATTAATGGTCGTGATGGGACCGGGCCTGCTCACTATTATCGTTGCCTTAACCGTGACGGGCTGGATCGGCATGGCCAGAATCGTAAGGGGACAAGTGCTTCAAATTAAAAACTATGAGTTCATTCTTGCTTCCAAAACGTTTGGTACGAAAACAGCCCGTATCATTCGGAAGAATCTCCTGCCTAATACGATGGGACCGATTATCGTACAGATGACACTGACCGTACCCAGCGCTATTTTTGCGGAAGCATTCCTAAGCTTCCTTGGATTGGGCATTCAAGCTCCGTATGCGAGTTGGGGAGTCATGGCTAATGACGGCTTATCTACGATTCTATCAGGATATTGGTGGCGATTATTTTTCCCGGCTTTATTTATTTCACTAACTATGTTCTCATTCAACGTTTTAGGTGACGGACTGCAAGATGCACTTGATCCGAAGCTAAGGAGGTAATCATCATGAAGCAAGTATTATCTGTACAAGATTTACATGTACATTTCTCGACATATGGGGGAGAAGTCAAAGCGGTACGGGGAGTGAACTTTGATTTACATAAAGGGGAGACACTTGCCATTGTCGGCGAATCTGGATGCGGAAAGAGTGTAACGTCTCAAAGCATTATGAGGTTAATCCCGAGTCCTCCCGGGAAGGTGACGAACGGCAGGATACTATTTAAAGGAAAAGACCTTTTAAATGTAACCGAACCGCAAATGCGAAAGATTCGAGGGGCCGATATCTCGATGATCTTTCAGGATCCCATGACAGCTCTGAATCCGACCCTGACAATCGGGGAGCAAATAATAGAAGGAATTCTGCAACATAACGATGTTTCCAAGAAACAGGCCAGACAAAAAGCGATTGAGATGCTGACACTTGTCAGTATTCCAAACCCTGAAGAACGATTAAAGCAATACCCTCATCAATTTAGTGGGGGAATGAGGCAGCGGATTGTTATTGCCATGTCACTCGTATGCGAACCAGACGTAATAATCGCAGATGAGCCAACAACAGCTCTCGATGTAACCATTCAAGCGCAGATTTTGGAATTATTCAAAGAAATACAGCAGAAAACCGGGGTCTCGATTATTTTGATTACCCATGATTTGGGTGTAGTAGCTCAAGTTGCTGATCGTATTGCCGTCATGTATGCCGGTAAAATTGTAGAGGAAGGAAACAGAAGAGAGATTTTCTATCACCCTCAACATCCGTATACTCAAGGGTTACTAAAATCAGTTCCAAGGCTTGACCTTGATGGGGAAGAGCTGATCCCGATACCCGGTTCACCTCCTGATTTATTTTCACCACCAGTAGGATGTCCTTTCGTTCCCCGGTGTGAAAAGGCGATGGAAGTGTGCGAACGTGTATACCCAGCGAAAACACAACTATCAAACGATCACCACGTTGACTGCTGGCTTCAGGATAAACGCGCCAAAAAGATGCTTTCATCGATTAGCTTAACCTTCCGTTAAGTTAATTGTTTGATAGATAAAAAGAATAAAAGGGGGAAGAACATGAAGAAGCTATTATCAGTTTTTTTAGTAGGAATGCTCTTGTTTGTGTTGGCAGCTTGTACAGCTACAAAGGATGCAGGCAGTGAGTCAAGCAGTGGAGACAGTAAGAAAGAAAATGCAGGAAAGGTTCTTCACTTGAATAATGGTGCTGAACCAACGTCTTTTGATCCTCCTATTGGATTCGACTCCTATTCCTGGACAGCATTAAACAATTTAATGGAAGGGATGACGCGTTTAAACGCCAATCATGAACCAGAAGCGGCAATGGCAGAAAAATGGGATGTGTCTGAAGACGGAAAAGTATACACATTCCACATTCGTGATAATGCCAAATGGTCTAATGGCGATGATGTAACCGCTGGAGACTTCGTTTTTGCTTGGAAACGTCTGTTGAATCCGGAAACGGGATCACCGGCTGCCTTCTTAGGTTATTTCATTGAAGGTGGAGAAGCCTTCAATACGGGTAAAGGGTCCGCTGATGAAGTGAAGGTAGCGGCGAAGGACGAGAAAACATTTGAGGTCACTCTAACCAGTCCACAAGCGTATTTCTTAAGCGTCATTGCGAATCCAGCGTTCTTCCCAATCAATGAGAAGGTTGCTACTGAAAACCCTGAGTGGTTTGCAGAAGCTGATACATTCGTAGCAAATGGGCCGTTTAAGCTGACTGAATGGGAGCATGACAGCCACTTTGTTATGGAGAAGAATGATCAATATTGGGATAAAGATTCAGTAAAATTGGATAAAGTCCACTGGGCAATGGTGAACGATACAAACACCGATTATCAATTATTCAAAACAGGTGAGTTGGATACAGCCGATGTACCGGCTGATTTAAGTAAACAGTTATTCGAAGAAGGTAAAGTCAATGTAGAAGATCAAGCAGGAACCTACTTCTACCGTTTCAATTTAGAAAAAGAGCCTTTCCAAAACCAAAACATCCGTAAAGCATTTGCCATGGCGGTAGATCAACAGCAAATGGTCGACTACGTGACAAAGAACAAAGAAAAAGCAGCATACGGCTTCGTATCAAAAGGTTTTAAAGATCCTTCAGGAAAAGACTTCCGGGAAGCAAATGGAGATTTAGTGAATACAGATATCGAAGAAGCGAAAGCCCTTCTGAAAAAAGGAATGGAAGAAGAAGGATACGATAAACTACCTGAAGTAACCTTAACGTACAGCACTAGTGATACACATCAGAAAATCGCTGAAGCCCTTCAACAAATGTTCAAGGAACATTTAGAGGTAGACGTTAAATTGGCCAATATGGAATGGAACGTATTCCAGGACGAACAAAAAGCATTGAAGTTCCAATTATCACGAAGCTCATTCCTGGCAGACTACGCAGACCCGATCAACTTCCTGGAGAACTTCCAAACAGGGCATTCCATGAACCGAACAGGTTGGAGCAACGAAAAGTTTGACAGCTTAATCAAACAAGCCATGAATGAAGCAGATGAAGCGAAACGCTTCGAATTAATGTATGAAGCAGAGAAAATCTTAATGGATGAAATGCCGATCATTCCAATCCACTTCTACAACCACGTTTATTTACAAAATGAAGAAGTATCCGGCATCGTTCGCCATCCAGTTGGATATATGGAATTAAAATGGGCAGACAAGAAATAGGTGCTTAAACTAAGAGTGAGTGGAGAAGACGCAAGGCTGTTTGAAGCCTTGCGTTTGCTCCCTCTTTTTCTACGAAAGGGGTAGACAGCGTGTGGTGATAAAACCGTTAAGACTCAAAAAAGGGGATACAATAGGAGTCATTGCTCCTGCAAGCCCTCCGAAATCTGAACCATTAAAAAAAGCCTTTTCCTTTCTTGAAGAATTAGGTTTGGACATAAAACTGGGGAAATCCGTTCATAAGAAATATGGGTACCTGGCAGGTTATGATCAAGAACGAATAGAAGATATCCATATGATGTTCAGAGACCGTGACGTTAAAGCCATCATTTGTGCTTGCGGCGGTTTTGGCACAGGACGGATCGTATCCCGATTGGATTACAACTTAATAGGGGAAAACCCGAAAATCTTTTGGGGATATAGTGATATCACTTTTTTACATACAGCTATTCATCAACAAACAGGACTCGTTACGTTTCATGGTCCTATGTTAAGTTCAGATATCGGTCTTTCGGATGTACATGCATTAACGAAGAATTCCTTCCAACAGTTGTTTCGTCCGGAAGACATCGAATATACAAACAAACTTTCCATGTTGGAAACGGTTGTAGAAGGCGCAGCAAGCGGACCTGTAATAGGTGGAAACCTTACCTTATTGGTAAGCACATTAGGTACTCCTTTTGAAGTGGATACAAAAGGCAAAATCCTATTTATCGAGGATATCGATGAAGAACCTTATAAAGTGGACCGAATGATGAATCAGCTGAAAATGGCGGGGAAATTTCATGACGCATCCGGAATCATCATCGGGGATTTCAAAAACTGTGTGCCAGAAAAACGCGAACAATCCCTGACTCTCGATGAGGTGCTCAAAGAACATATTTCAGATGCAGGCAAACCGGCATTAAAAGGATTTCATATCGGTCATTCTTCCCCAAGTATCGCCATACCATTAGGAAGCATGGGACGAATGAATACGTATAACCAAACATTCATCGTAGAAACTGGCATAAGAGAGGATGAGATTAAGTGAAGATCCATCAACTGGAAACCTACCGAACAGCTGTCCCGTTGCATACCCCTTTTAAAACGGCGTTACGCACCGTTGAAGTGGCAGAAGGCATCGTTGTGAAATTAACGTGTGATGACGGGACTGTTGGATGGGGAGAAGCTCCCCCGACAGTCGTGATCACAGGGGATAGCCTATCAAGCATTGAATGGGCCATACAACAAGTGATCAAGCCGGCCATCCTAGGGAAGAGTCTCTTAAATTATGAACAGCTTTTTCAACAATTACATTCTCTACTTGTACGTAATTCAAGCGCAAAGGCCGCTGTAGATATGGCTTTATATGATTGCCTTTCACAGCATTGCAATCTTCCACTCTACCAATTTCTAGGCGGGTACCGTCATGAGCTGGAGACCGATTATACTGTGAGCGTTAATAGCCCAAAGGAAATGGGTGAGGATGCAGAAGCCTATGTGAAGCAAGGCTTTAACGTACTGAAAGTCAAAGTGGGAAAAGATGATATCGAGACGGATATTAAAAGAATTCATGAGATACGCCAACGAATCGGGTACGATATCAAAATTCGACTGGATGCTAATCAAGGCTGGGAATCGAAAGCGGCTGTCAAAGCGATTCGTAAACTGGAAGACCTTGATCTTAATATTGAATTAGTCGAGCAGCCAGTACCTGCTCATGACATTGAAGGGCTGAAGAGAGTCACTGATGGAGTGGATACACTGATTATGGCAGATGAGAGTGTTTTTACACCATATCAAGCATTTGAGGTGTTAAAAACCCGCAGCGCAGACCTGATCAATATTAAACTCATGAAAGCCGGGGGCATTTATTACGCTCAGAAAATTAACGACCTCGCGGAGGTTTGTGGTGTCGAATGTATGGTAGGGAGCATGATTGAAACCCGCCTCGGGATTACGGCCGCAGCTCATTTTGCAGCAAGCAAGAAAAATGTCACCCGATTTGATTTCGACGCCCCTCTTATGTTGGCAAAAGAAATAGTAGTGGGAGGCATTGAATATAACGGTCGAATGATAACGATGCCCCCCCAACCTGGATTAGGGATAGAGAGAGTTCTAGTTTAAATAACTACGAGGGGGAATTAATATGACGACAAAAGCGATAATAGCAGTACCCGTTTCAACCGTTTGGACATCCAAGGATTCAGCCCGTGATTTGGATTCACCTGCCGTTTCCAATCCCGTGCAAATCAACGAATGGTTAGATTCTTTGACACATGAAACCCGGTTGGCTCTTTGCGATGAAAACCGTATACAATCTCAAGCTTTATTCGGCCAGGAAGTATTGGTGATGGAAGAGAAGGACGGTTGGTCTCATGTGATCATTCCGGACCAGGCTACATCGAAAGACGATCAAGGATACCCTGGTTGGCTCCCCAGCACTCAGCTTTCACTTGGGGAGTTACCTCAAACGGATACATATGCCATAGTCACTAGCAAATTCACGAATTTAATCAACGAAGAGAATAAGGTGGAATTGGCACTCAGTTTCCAAACGATTTTACCCGTGGTGAAAGAGCATGATCATGTTATCGAAGTTATGACTCCGTTAGGTACACGCTTCTTAAAACAGAAAGATGTGATCATCTCAACCACAAAGGTTAACGATCAAAAGGGTAGCGGCCAAGACATCGTCAATTCCGGAAAAATATTTCTTGATCTTCCTTATTTATGGGGAGGGATGACGAGCTATGGGTTTGATTGCTCAGGCTTCAGCTATACCATGTGCAAGGCAAATGGTTATCTGATTCCCCGAGATGCAAATGACCAGGCAAGAGCCGGAAAAGAAGTAGCGCTGGATCAATTAGAGCCTGGTGATCTTTTATTTTTTGCTTATGAAGAAGGGAAGGGGAGCGTTCATCACGTTGGAATCTATCATGGTGACGGAAAGATGATCCACTCTCCCAATACTGGGAAAACCATTGAAATTCTTTCCCTGAAAGGCACCTACTACGTGAAAGAGCTATGTATGGCAAGACGTTACTGGGAGGAAACGGAGGAATCATCATGACGAATCACAAGCTACTGGAAGTTAAGGAATTAAAAAAATATTTTCAGCTTGAAAAAGGTAAAACCTTAAAGGCAGTGGATCGTATTTCATTTGATATCTATAAAGGTGAGACTTTCGGTCTAGTAGGGGAATCGGGTTGCGGGAAGTCGACTACAGGCCGCACCATTATCGGTTTGTATGACAGCACAGATGGGGAAGTCCTATATGACGGGAAGAATGTTCATACACTCTCTGAAAAACAAAAGCTGTCCTTTTATCGAAGTATGCAGATGATTTTCCAGGATCCGTACGCTTCACTTAATCCCCGTTCAACGGTACGTGAAATTATTGCAGAACCGATGGAGGCCCACAATTTATACCGGGATAAAAAAGAGCAGATGGAACGTATTTATCAGCTGCTGGAAGATGTCGGGCTGAATCGGGATCATGCTAATCGCTATCCCCACGAATTCAGTGGCGGACAGCGTCAGCGTATTGGCATAGCACGAGCTCTTGCCCTTAGTCCGGATTTCATAATCGCCGATGAACCAATTTCTGCTCTGGATGTTTCCGTTCAAGCTCAAATCGTAAACCTATTGAAAAAGCTTCAAAAAGAAAAGGGTTTGACCTTTTTATTCATTGCTCATGATCTTTCCATGGTCAAGCATATCAGTAACCGCATCGGAGTGATGTATCTGGGACATATGGTTGAATTAACCGAGAGTAAGGAGCTTTATAAAAAACCTCTTCACCCATATACCCAAGCCTTACTTTCAGCTATCCCCATCCCTGATCCCGATGTAGAGGATGAGCGTGAACGAATGATCATTCAAGGGGAAATCCCCAGCCCGATAAATCCACCAAGTGGCTGTGTATTCAGAACCCGTTGTCCTGTAGCCATGGAAGCGTGCGCCAGCCTGAAACCTAAATGGAAGGAAGTAGAAGAACAGCACTTTGTTGCTTGTCACTTGTACGACAATGAAATCACCAAGGATCATGACGAAGTAGCGGTCACAAAGTAAAGGATGAATAGTGGATGAATGGAAAATTATTAGAGGTAAAAATTCTGGACGCTATTGATAAATGTATGGGCAGGGTCAGTGTAGCCATTGACCTGCCATCACGCTCCATCCAAATCAATGATGATACTCCATATCCTGCCGCAAGTTTAATCAAGGTTCCGATCTTACTTGAAGGTTTTCGTCAGGCAGAGCAGGGGGGAATCGACTTAAATGAAATTGTACTAGTCCCCATAGAGGATAGAGTGGGAGGAGCAGGAGTGTTGTCAGCACTCTCCAAAAATATGTCGTTGACGGTAGAAGACCTCCTCACACTCATGATCATTGTGTCGGATAACACGGCGACGAATCTCATGATCGATCGTATAGGGGCAGAAGCAATCAATAACCTTTGTAATTCTTTGGCATTAAAACACACTAGGCTTAGTCGGAAATTGATGGATTTTCAATCAAAGGAACAAGGGTATGACAATTTGACTTCTGCTTCTGATATCATCACCTGCTTGCGGATACTGGACCAGAGCCCACTATTCAGTGAGCAGAGCCGTGAAAAGATGCTATCAATTTTGCATCAGCAGCAATTTGATACCAAGCTGCCGGCAAGAATGGACAGGGAAAGAGTCTTTATAGCAAACAAAACAGGGGAATTACCCGGGATTGATCATGATTGTGCCATTGTTCGATGTAATGAAAAAACTGCCTACATAGCTGTATTAATTGATGGTCTTGGGAAAAACGAATCTGCGCGAGGCACCATTGCGGAAATCGGTAAGCTTCTATATGATTATTTAACTAAACCTGATTTTTTAAAAAGCGGCTTAACCTGATTTGAATTTTCTTTATTCCTCAAAAACCATTACCATAAGAAAAGCATCCTAAAACTTCTGGATGCTTTTTGACTTTTGCAAATGTATAAGGGCTGTATGAAGACTGGCGAACATTGGAATATGCTTCATTACGATGCCCAGGTTGACCATGGTTTGAGCGATTTGTGGCCTAATGCCTGTTAGGATTGCTTGAATTCCAGCTAATTTAAGCGCAGCTACCACTTTGATGAGTTGATCGGCTACCATTGTATCCACAACCGACACTCCGGACAAATCAATAATCAGATAATGCAGCTCCAATGAAGCTCCCTCTGATAGTGCCCTTTCCATTAAATCCTTCGCACGTCCTGAATTTATATCTCCTATAAGAGGAAGAATGGCGATCGTCTTTGTCACTTTCACAATCGGTATAGAAACCTCAGAGCTGACCGTTCCTGCAAGGGAATGAGAATAGGAAACCGTAAGCCGAGAAATGGCTCGATCCACTCCAGAATGAAAAAGGGAAAGAATATCATAAAACGTTTCTAAGGACAGTTCATTCTTTATTGCATTAGTTTTTATTATTTTTCCAATTTCATGCCGAAAGTAATGAAGATCTTCCAGCGCTACTTCAAGTGAAATTTCCAACTGCTTAAATAAAGTAACAGAAGAACATGCCCATCCTTCAATAGATTGTTGAATATCATGAGAACGCAGGGACTCGGCTAAAAGCTCAATCGATTCTCCTCTCCATTTTCTCAGGGGTACATTTACAATATTAGGGTAAGGAGTATTTTCGTTTGTTCTTTCTTGAATCAATTTCACTTTAGAATCTATTATAGTGTGAATGAATTCAAGATACTTGTTTTCGTCATGAATTGCGTTCATCGACATCTGATAACCTCCTACTGGATCAAAACTGCGAGTTTCACAATTATGTAAATATATTTGGAAAAAGGATAGAGGAAACACTGGATATTATGTTATGCTTTTCAATAAGGAGTACATAAGCAATGATACTAAATGAGGACGTATAGAGTCTCACGAAGAGATCACTCTACAATAAGAAGATTCACAACATGATGAAGATTAAAGAGTAGGTCATTTGAATACTTTCCTACCATTCTATTATATCGAATAATACCATTTGGGAGTGTTTCTGTTTAGCCACCCTCTAATAGAGTTTATACATTGCTTTTCTGCCATTAAGGTTCAGAAAGGGGTACTTAGGATTGAATAAAAGAACTTGGCTTATTAAGTTGAGAAAAATGAAAAAGATGACCCAACAGGAAGTAGCTTCGAAAGCTTTCATTGAAAGGTCCTACTATGCCCAAATCGAGAATGGCATCCGCAAACCGAGCAGTGAGGTCACTGTAAAGTTGGGTGAAGTATTGGACTTCCACGCATCCAGCTTTAATCTCGAGGAAAATCCATTCTCGATTGCTTTAAAGAATGCACCTGTCGTACTCGCACATTGTGATACTCAATTACGCTATACCTGGATCTTCAATACTCCTGATCTTGTTCCAGACGATCATATTGGAAAAACCGACATAGAGCTTGATAATAATGAAGGGAATAGGGCATTAATGAAATTGAAAGAGGAAGTATTAGAAGAAAAGGCACCCATCAATCGAGTGATCTCGATTCCTTTAAAAACAGGAACGATTTCCTATAATGTATACGCCCACCCCTTGTTAAATGAAGAAGGCTCCCTTATCGGTGTCGCCACTGCTTCTACTGAAATACATATCTCCAACCCTAAAGATGGGCTCAACAAGCATCCATAATAAATGAATCGATACAAAAGGCGTGCATCCCAATGAGGAAATACGCTTTTTTTTATCAAATCAAATTTCTTTACATACCATAATGGGGTATAGTATATTAAGAGCGTGGAGGTGGGAAGATGACCACTGAAAAGAATGAAAAAGAACCTGAGATTAACCCATCTGTGATTCAAGAGGAAGAGCGTGTTATGGATCATGTTGCATGCTCAGACGAAGAAGTTCGGAAAAGCCATCATTCTGATAATGTTAAGAAAAACCTTGTAACTCGATTAAATCGGATTGAAGGTCAAATAAGAGGAATTAAAGGCTTGATTGAGCGAGATACGTATTGTGATGATGTTATTACACAAATATCCGCCACTCAATCCGCCCTCAACAGCGTAGCCAAAATTCTATTAGAGGGTCATATGAAAACATGTGTTCTTGATCGGATTCAAGAAGGTGACACAGAAGTATTAGATGAAGTCATGGTTACCATTCAAAAACTTATGAAAAAATAAAGGAGTGTTTACAGATGCAAAAAGAATCGTTAACAGTGGAAGGTATGTCTTGCGGACATTGTGTTAAGGCAATTGAAGGCAGTGTTGGGAAATTAGACGGTGTGAAATCGGTGCAAGTAAGTTTGGAAGACAAGAAAGTAGAAGTTGAATATGATGATTCACAAGTGAAGATTGATGACATCAAAGAAACAATCGATGATCAGGGATATGATGTCGTGTAAGGATACTGTGCTTTCTCAGCACGGTTTTCTTTTACAATAAAGGATACCCCGTATAGGTATGGAGGGCTGATAAATGGTTCAGCATAAAGAAATCAATATAGAAATAACAGGAATGACTTGCGCTGCTTGTGCGAATCGAATCGAAAAGGGTTTAAATAAAATGGACGGTGTAGAAAAGGCAGCGGTCAACTTCGCTTTGGAGAAAGCAGCAGTAAAATACAATTCGGAAGTAGTGAAGCCAATTGATCTTCAAAAAAGAATCCGGGATCTAGGTTATGACATACAACTCGAAAAAACCGAGTTTGATATTACCGGGATGACCTGTGCTGCTTGTTCTGCAAGAATCGAGAAAGTATTGAATAAGCAAGAGGGAATACAACATGCAACGGTTAACTTGGCATTAGAAAAGGCAACCATTGAGTATGCCCCTGGCACAATCTCGACAGATCAAATCATTAAAAAGGTTGATTCAATTGGCTACGGTGCAACAGTGAAAAATGATGAGAATCAAGAAGAACAAACCGATCATAAACTTCAAGAGATCCAGAAGCAAAAACGTAAATTCATATGGTCACTATTATTATCGCTCCCCCTATTGTGGTCAATGGTCAGTCATTTTGAATTTACATCGTTCATCCCATTACCGGATATCCTAATGAACCCTTGGGTGCAAATGTCATTAGCAACACCTGTACAGTTTATTATTGGGAAACAATTTTACGTAGGTGCTTATAAAGCATTAATAAATAAGAGTGCCAATATGGATGTTTTGGTCGCACTTGGTACATCTGCTGCTTACTTTTACAGTGTGTTTCTTGCCTATCAGTCCATTGGTTCTGGAATGCATATGGTTGAGCTGTATTTTGAAACAAGTGCTATCTTAATCACACTCATTATTCTCGGAAAATTGTTTGAAGCCAAGGCAAAGGGTCGTTCTTCTGAAGCCATAAAGAAGCTTATGGGACTACAGGCTAAAACCGCAACGGTAGAAAGAGATGGAAATGTTGTAGAGGTTCCTTTAGAAGATGTTATAACAGGAGACATCGTGTACATCAAACCAGGTGAAAAAGTTCCTGTAGATGGAGAAGTCATCGAAGGTCGTTCAGCACTTGATGAATCGATGATTACAGGCGAAAGCGTTCCGGTGGATAAATCTATAGGTGATACACTGATCGGTGCCACAATGAATAAAAACGGATTCCTTAAAATGAAAGCTACAAAGGTAGGAAAGGATACCGCCCTGGCACAGATTATCAAAGTGGTGGAGGATGCTCAAGGTTCCAAGGCTCCTATTCAACGATTAGCGGATACAATATCAGGTATATTTGTTCCTATTGTGGTAGGAATTGCAGTCCTCACATTTCTTGTCTGGTACATTTGGGTTGAACCGGGTAATTTTGCCGAAGCACTTGAGAAACTGATTGCCGTTCTTGTGATTGCCTGTCCATGTGCCCTTGGGTTAGCGACTCCGACTTCGATAATGGCAGGATCGGGTCGTGCAGCAGAATTCGGGATTCTCTTTAAAGGCGGAGAACATTTGGAATCGACCCATGGAATTACAACCGTTGTACTCGACAAAACGGGTACTGTTACAAACGGTGAGCCGGTATTAACAGATGTAAAAGTGGAAGCTGGTTTTGATGAAGAAGATTTCCTCGCTTTGGTTGGAGCGGTGGAACGGTCTTCGGAGCATCCACTAGCGATTTCGATTGTGAAAGGGATCAAAGAAAAAGGAATTACTATATGGGGTAATGAAGAATTTGATGCTATACCAGGGTATGGTGTAAAAGCAAAAGTTCGAAATAATGAAGTGGTCATCGGTACCACGAAACTTATGGAACAAAATGGTGTCCCGATGAATCATGTGTTAGAAACCAAACAAACCCTTGAGACTGAAGGAAAGACGGTTATGCTCGTTTCAATTAATGGAAGCTATGCCGGCCTAGTCGCTGTAGCGGACACTATAAAAGATACTTCTAAACAAGTCATTCAGAGATTATATGATATGGGCTTAGAAGTCATCATGATCACTGGTGACAATCAGCGGACCGCTGAATCAATTGCAAAAGAAGCTCAAATCCATCATGTAATTGCGGAAGTATTACCTGAAGGAAAAGCAAAGGAAGTTCAAAAACTGCAGAAGGTAGGAAAGAAAGTCGCAATGGTGGGAGATGGAATCAATGATGCCCCTGCAATTGCCATGGCGGATATCGGAATGGCGATCGGAACAGGTACAGACGTAGCCATGGAAGCTGCCGATATCACCCTCATCCGGGGTGACTTGAACAGCATTGCCGATGCTATCTTCATGAGTAAGAAAACCATTCGTAATATTAAACAAAACCTGTTTTGGGCCCTCGCCTATAACTCACTCGGCATTCCCATTGCCGCAATGGGATTCTTAGCACCATGGCTTGCCGGAGCTGCAATGGCATTTAGTTCTGTGTCAGTTGTCTTAAATGCATTGCGTTTGCAGAGAGTGAAGTTTTAAACTAAAAGGCTCTTTTCGTATAGTTTGTTGCTATTGTAGAGGAGAAAGTAATAGTTGATTTCCGCTCCAGGATGCTCGCTTTCCGCGGGGCTGGCGGTGAGCCTCCTCGGCTGCGCCTCCGGGGTCTCACCTGTCCAGCTATTCCCGCAGGAGTCGAGCCTCCTTCCGCTCCAATCAACTTTCTGAGCATGAATCCTAAATCGAAAACAATTTAAACAAGCTTTTTAGCAAACAATCTTATTAAAGGTGAGTAAAGTTTGAATTTCCTTTTAAGGAAGTAGAATTATTTTTTTCTATTTATATTGTTTTCTTGCACACCTTGAAGCTCTGTCATGAAAAAAACTGTAAAGATGGTGAGGGGAACTGCGCAGACTCCGGCGGATTTTGGTCGTGCCGAGACCCCGTTCGGATAAGCTGAGGAGGCTCGGCCGAACGCTAGCTGCAAGCGGAGCAGTTCCCCTCACCATCCAGCATAAACATGGTTGACAGAGCCCTGGCAGATTCTATGCTAGAAAACAACAATCTTTGCGAAAAGAGCCAACTAAAAAGAGATCAAAGGGAGTTAAAATCCTTTGATCTCTTTTTATTGTTCAAAACCTATTATTTACCGATCCGTTTCCGTGAATTTGATATCAATCAGCTTTTCAGTTTCCGACTCAAACTGAATGTCCACAAACACACCAAATTCTTTCCCGCCACGTTTTAACCAGAGCTTAAACTTCTCAGTCGATACTTTCGATCCGTTTTCCTTTCCGATATGAAGATAGTCAACGATCGCCGCATCAGGATATTTTTCTTTAGTCTTTTTCACTGCCAGACTTCCCCATTTCGCATTGGAGGGAATCTCTTGTTGAGCGTGTACGGGTTTCTGGTCAACTAGTGCCGCGTTGGCAATAAAAATCATGCATAGAACAATTGGAATATGTCGTTTCATTTTCAATACCATATCCTTCTTTTTACCTTGTAGGTTTGTCTAGTCTTGCTGAAATTATTCTGCATTTTCCATTCAACTTACAATTAAAGGAGTAAATGAAATCTTTTTTTTAGTTAGAATATTCTTTACTTACTCATCATAAAATCTTAAACTGTGGATGAGGAAGAAAATCTTTCCAACTAAATGAAAGGAGGCGATGACGATGATTAAAATCGTCGATGCAAAGCAAAAAATCAATAAGTATGAGGTTATATATATTAAAACCTAGCGTAGGAGGACATTATGAAGACTACTGTAGAGCAAGTGAAAATCGTAGAATATCATGAAAGTCTAGCAAAAGGAATCGCGAAAATGTGGAATGAAAGCCGTGAAAACTGGGGTGGAGATTCCGTTGTCACCACTGAACAAGATGTAAAAGATAAGGAAGCTAACTCCACAAATCTCCATCTTTTTTTGGCAATGGTGGGAGATGAAGTGGCAGGCTACTGCGGATTGTCTGAATACCGTGAGGACGAAGGTGCCCTCTATATTCCTCTTCTGAATGTGCACCCCAAGTATCAGGGCTTAAAGATCGGCAAACAACTCGTACTGAAAGCGGTAGAGAAGACTGTGGAATTAAAATGGCCAAGACTGGATTTATTTACGTGGGCAGGTAATACAAAAGCCGTACCTCTATACAAAAAATGCGGATTCTTCTGGGAAGAGCGCGATGACACGGTTCATCTGATGAATTTCATTCCGATGGTGCTCCAAATTGACTGGCTGAAGCCGTTTTTTGAGAAGCATGATTGGTATACAACGAGTCAGCGTTCAATTGAAATCAAACCAGATGGCCTGAAAGAACGAGATCATACTTATTATGAATACAAATGGGAAGCAGGAAATGAGTTCGTCCGTATTCAATTCGAACGAACGGGGAGAGGCATTCGCTTAATTGAAACGCAGGATTTTTTAGCGGAAATGAGGCTGCCTGACTTTAAGTTGCTCGAGAAAAAAGAACACGACGTGACTTATCATGTAGAGAATCGCAAAGAGAATCCGGTTGAAATCGCCCTAAGAGGAATATCATCTTCTCAAGTAAAGCATGAATTCCATGAGACTGTTTTAGTGGGGAAGAACTGGATTGGAGAATTCCCTGTCAGTGTCGACATGCCAACTAGTCAACCAAGTCCCTGGAAGACTCACCCGACTGTCGGGGTGACAGTTGAGGTGGACGGTCATTCAATCCCATTTGCACTAGGGGTGTTTCCTAAACAAGCGGGGAAGCTTCATTTAAGATCGGTAATAAAGAATTGGAGATCCCATGGTAAAGGAATGCTCTATCTTGATTTGGAAAGCCAATTAGAAGAAGAAACTACCTGGACGATCAAACTGCCTGTAAATAAGGTAGTAAAGTGGGAAACTTCAGAAATGATGGCAAAAATCGAAGGTAAAAAGAGAATTTCGATTCCACTTCCGATCCAGCTATTGAAAAATGGCTTTTTGTCAGAAGAGGTGAATGTAGAGGTTCAACGGAAAAATGGGGACGTGACTACTTTTTCCACTAGGCTGTCATTGGCTCTACCGGGATTTGGGGCGAAATTTGGTGGCGAGACAGAAGAGCATTGGATCGGGTTTAACGGTCCCCACTACGTAGAAATTGAAAAACGAAACCATATCGTTAAAGTAGGCTCTATCCATTCAATCCAAGATCCGATAACTTTCTTCACTCCTAAATTCGGAAAACCCTATAGTGAGGAATTTTCTAAGAAAGAAGCATCTTCTGTAGAATATATTGAGCTTCCTGAAGCTTTTGTGATGAAAACAACACTAAAGTCGGATGCATTTTCCTCCATGCTTCTGAACACCTATTTTAAGATTTACGGTGATGGCTTAGTGGAAATCAAACATGAAGTCGTGAACCCCGGAGAAGATGACAGGAAGCATCTTTCCCTAATTCAGCCTGTTTTCATTAACTTTGAAGGAATGGCTATCCCACAAAGGAATGGGGTCTTAATCGGGAATGAGTCACTGGTTCCTTTCATGGAGTATATTAATGATAAAGATATGGCTGAACGTTGGATATTCACAAGGTCTTCAATTGGAGATACTCTCGGTCTCGCTTGGCCGGAGGAAGCTCTTGGAAGAAAAGATGATTGGCGAATGGCTCTTGAATATGAGATCGACCTGGTACAGTCCCAGGAAGAAATATGTTTAGGTCCCATCCAGGTCGGGATCAATACTTCCAACCACTGGTCTAAGTGGCGGGAGTTGGTGTTAGGTGAAGAAGGGAACATGAAAGAGCTGCCCCTCTATACTTTGGATAAAACAGGAGGAGATATTATTTCTTCTGTTGGTGAAAGGGAAGACTATTCATTCCAATCCATGCTTACTCCTTATATTCATGGTAAATTAACCGTTCATTCAGAAAATGAAAAGTTGGTTAAAGAAGTGGATAAAGCTGAGTCAGTAACCCGTTTGAATCTTGGATTAGAGCATTCTTCACCAGGTGTCAAATGGATAGAAGGGGAATTCGAGTCCAAAAGTCACTTCGGAAAAGTAGAAGTTATGCAACTTGTAAAGTCTAAGAGAGAAGTAAAGGTTGAGAGGAACGAAGATGTCTGGTCTGTAGATAATGGCTTCATTTCGTTTAAAGCGTCATCTGTTTATTATCCTGGTATCTATTCCTTATCGATTGACGGGAAGGAAACGTTGGATCATCAATATCCAAACCCGGGTCCACGGGCATGGTGGAATCCGTGGGGTGGAGGTATCAGATACTCTTTCCAATCCGTTAGTTCCTATTCAATGTTGAAAGAGAAAACGGCCATCGGATCTGTAACAAAGTTGGATCAACACGGTCATCAGTGGGCAGGGATTTGTTTGACAACAGAATTTAAGGAGCATGAAAAGATGAAGGGGGTTGTTCTTCGTCAATATGCGTTAACACTTCCAGAAGTGCCGGTCCTGGCTTTATTCGCAGAGATTCAGCAGGATTCAGGAAGAACGTATACGAACGAATTAGTGGATGTGGAGGCTTTCTTCAAGACTGGTGAAACGTTAACATCCAGTTTCGTTAAACTTCCAACACAAGGGATGGTCCATAAATACTATGCAGGTGTTGAAGAATTTGTATTGAGAGATACACCATTTATTACGGTTGGATCGGATGATCACCCAGAATCTGTGACATTTGTTCACCCAAGTACCAAAAAACGGTCAGAAGCATACTTAAATCAAGATGTTCTTCTAGTAGCATCAACAAACGAGTGGTCTGCAGCAACGGGAGAAACCATCGTAATTGAACCAACCATTCTATTCCATGGTGAAACTCGATCAGCACAAGCAATCAAGCCACTACAAAACATTCGATTCACCTAAAAACTCCGCGAACCTGCCTCTGTCGTAGGTTCGTGTTTTTAATTGGGAGGGACGGACCTCCAATTGCGCCAAATTGAGAGATTCGGTCTGTTGGAGGTCCGTCCCCAACTGTTAAGCCATACTATTGATCTTGCTTGATATTCTTTTCACCCTTATGTTTGGTATCCTCATCCTCCATCAATCCACTGACCGCCTGTTTAAATTCTCTCAAAGAAACACCGGCAGCTTTTCCGAGCTCTGGAAGTTTGCTTGGTCCAAAGAATAGGAGTGCTACGAACAAGATAATCGCTATTTCACCGAAACCCAGATTCATTTTTATTTCCTCGCTTTATTATAGAAGTAGTTTCAGTACGTAACTTTGCTTTAACTTGCTTTTAAGTCGAATATTTCAACTATATCTTTCCACTTAATCATCATATCCCAAGAGAATCGAGGGACGGATGAGATGATGCTATTTCCGCTCATTTCTCCAGATACAAGTATCGTTCCAACAAAGCTAAGAAGGAATGAGAACAGAAGACATAACAAGCAAAAGATTCCTTACGATATTCATAATTTTTCATATGAATGCACCTCAGTTTAATAGAATTTTCAATGACCAATGTTTATTTTAAATAGGCACTGCAAAAAAACTCTTAACTGCAAGAGAAAAAAGGGTTTACGTCACATGTTGTTTATGAGTATAAGGAATCAGAGGTAATTTGAATAGGACATGACTACTTCAAGAAAGCCCAGTGAATCTGGAAAAATCTCAGTGCTAAATAGACATCCAGACAAAGGGATTAATTTGAAGTGTAATGTTGGAAGAATGGAAGTTTTATTAGAAGGCATACCATCTTGTTTCTGAACCAGTGAAGGGACCACGTCGAGAATCATGTCTGCATCGGTTAAAAACACATGGTCAGAAATAGTAGCTACATCATCAAAACTTAAGAATACCGGGCTTTGATTCTGTTGTTGAACAGGAACTGTCCCTAACACCATGCTCAATACCATCAATAACAACAATCTCATCACAGTCACTTCACCTCCCAAGACAATATTAAAACTAATTATAGCTTAATTTCCCCCGGTGTCTATAACAAATTAAGAGGGACGGACCTATACCTATAAAGGAATGGACACGGAGCGTGATTTTCACCTTTTTGAGGTCCGTCCCTCAAGAGAGTTTAGCTTTTGTTTTAGCGGGTATAGGAGATTGAATATGTATATTTATGGAAGGGGGTTGGAGATGGAAGAGAAGGCTGTTCATTTTTATGAATCTAAGAAAAGGTTAAGTTTGTTAGCGATTGGTTGTATATTATTTGTCCTTGTGTGTTTGTATTTATCGTTTGAATTCTTCTTTGTTGATGTTAACTACTTTATGGGGACCGTTGGTGCGTTAGGAGGGTTGTTTTTTCTCTTTTGCTTGATTCAGATCTTTAAAAAGCTCACCTATAATGTGCCCCATGTAAGCCTGACAGAGGAATATCTTATTTTATATGTGCTACCGGAACATCCCGTTCACATCAGCTGGGAAGATATTGAAAGCTATATTCCTTATGAGATTTACCGGAATGCTTTTATTGGGCTGATTCTTTCCAATGAAGAGAACTACCGCGAGAAAATGCCGGATAAGTTAAAACACATGTCTAAGGTCAATGTGAAAATGGGGTATCCACAATACAATATTGTAAAAAGCAATCTTAAAGAGCCCCAACAATTGCTTGATGAATTAAGCCTTCGTATCCCTCACACAAAAATGGTTTCTGAAGGCAAAGGTATTTCTCATACTACTCCATTATGAAATGAATATTTCCACACAAAAAAAGGTGAGCATCAATTGCCCACCTTTTCAACATTTCACTATTAATATACTTTATCACCATTAAAGATTGAATTCTTTACTACTACATAATCCACTGTTCGGATCGCTTCAAGCTTCGTACCACCAGCATAGGAGATAGAGGATTGAAGGTCTTGTTCCATTTCGGTCAGTGTATGTTCCAGTGATCCTTTATGTTCAACAAACATTTTTTTACCTTCTACATTTTTCTTTTCGCCTTTTTGGAACTCTGAAGCTGAACCAAAGTATTCTTTGAAGAGTTTGCCGTCTTTTTCAATTGTATCTCCTGGAGACTCTTCATGGCCAGCAAATAGGGACCCGATCATCACCATGGACGCACCGAAACGAATGGATTTTGCAATATCTCCGTGTGTACGGATACCACCATCAGCGATGATTGGTTTTGTAGCGGCTTTTGCACACCAGCGTAGTGCAGCCAGCTGCCATCCACCTGTGCCAAAACCGGTTTTGATTTTCGTAATACATACTTTTCCTGGTCCGATTCCCACCTTTGTAGCATCAGCACCCGCATGTTCCAATTCTCTTACAGCTTCTGGAGTACCGACGTTTCCGGCAATCACAAAGCTCTCAGGTACGTGTTTTTTAATATGTTGGATCATGCTGATTACCGCATTTGAATGACCATGGGCAATATCGATTGTTATAAATTCAGGTATCAGCTTTTCTTCAGCTAATTGCTCTACAAATGCATACTCTTCATCCTTGACACCTACAGAAATAGAAGAAATCAGGCCGCGGGACTTCATATCTTTAATAAAAGAAATTCTTTTTTCAGGCTCGAAGCGATGCATGATATAGAAATAATTATTTTCAGCTAAATATACAGCGATTTTTTCATCAATAATGGTTTGCATATTGGCAGGTACGACAGGCAACTTAAATGTATGTCCACCCAGGGTAACACTCGTATCACATTCAGAACGACTATTAACCACACATTTTGCAGGAATTAATTGAATATCTTCGTAATCAAATACATTTTCCATTATTACACCCCTAAACACGAATATTAAAGTTTGGTTGTTTTATAATTGTTCGTCCATAAGGTAATTTACATCATTTTCTTATCAATGTCAAAGATTTTTATCATTTTATGAAGAAAGGCTTTAGATCTTAGCACAAAGACTTGATCTAACAAGTATTTAAGCGTTTGCAATTAAGAGTTTATGAACCCACTGAAAGAGAGACTATGTTACAGTATAAGGAAGAAGGGCTTTTGAATTAATCCGTATATTAGGAGAGGTGGTTAAGCCATGTACTGGGTAATCGCTCTGTTCGATGAAAAGACTGAAGAGCTGATACAAGAAATATGGAAGGAACTAACCGTTAAAGATATTTCTTACTATGAGGAAGAAATCAACGATGCACGTCCCCATATCACAATAGGAAGTTATAACGAATTAGATAAGCAAAAATACATAAAAGCATTAGAGGAGTATTATGAACATAAAAAACCTATCGATATCACCTTTAACACTGTAGGTTCATTTCTAAACTTCGGAACTCTATTTTTCTCCCCGACCATCACAAGAGAATTACTAAACTTTCATTCGGATCATCATGATTTCTTTCACGATTTCAATGAATCAGCTAATCCACTCTATCTTCCTGACAAATGGATTCCACACTGCACTTTAGCCAATAAGCTTTCGCCGGAAAAATTATCTCAGGGCTTTAAGCATTGTTTAGAAAGAGGAGACACCATTAAAGCGAAGATAACTGGTATTGCTTTAATTGAATTAGTTGATGATTCAAAGGATTGCATAGACGCTCCGATCGTTTATTCAAAATCATTAATGGATTAAACTGCACCATCTGCAGGGTTGATTTCTGGTTAATTACTAGGAAAGAAAGACTTTCTGAAGGGATACACCAATAAAGCGCAATGGAGAAATTTCTCCATTGCGCTTTATTATGGGGTTATTCAAACTGGTCCCTGGTATAAAAGTTTGCTTTCTTCCGGGACGGACTATTCTATTCTAACCAACCCAACAAAGTGGAGGCAATCCTCATTGCAGAGATCATTCCTTTTCTCTTTCAAATGATTCCCCGGTCATCACAGTCATAAATCGTTCGAAAAACATCCCATACTCGAACGAAAAGGCAATCCGATGCTTTTTGGCTGTTTCTTCAAACTGAATATACGGTCTGATATCAGCAATGCTTTGTCCGCGGTGGATTCCAGTGCTCGAAGTCACTACGTGAACGGGTAGATTTCGAAACGTAAACATGTCTTCATGGACTGCTGACATGAGGGTGATCGCATCATGTACTGGGCTTCCTTTAATCAGTGGATTTCGCTTCTTATAAAAATCATAGTAATAGTCCAAAAGGGGCTTAACAAGCTTCGACCGGCCTTTATACTCGATGTAATCAACCATTTCAGGTGTTACTATGGCATGGTCAGTGACATTTAGAGGGATGATGGTAAGGTTACTCGCATATGTCAGAACAATCTTAACGGCAATCGGATCAGAGTGAAAGTTTGCTTCAGATACCGCCGTTACATTTCCCGGCACCCAGAACGCTCCGCCCATAATATAAATCTTTTTAACTTTGTTCATAAGAGTCTGGTATAAGATAAACATATTCGCAAGGGACGTCAGCCTTCCAACATTTACAATGATCAGTTCATCCCCATATATCTCAATCAATCTAATAATCTCAAAGAAATTTTCAATAATTCCTTCATACAGACCAGGCTTAATTGGCCCTAGTCCATATTCTCCGTGTATTTCAGGATAGAATTTAGGCTGCTCTGCTGTCATCGGAACCTCTGCCCCACCAATAATGGGTATCTGATCTTTAAGGTTCAACAATTTCATAAGGTAGTGAACACTTGCCACAGCACGGGATCTTGGGACATTTCCATAATCAGCTACTACCCCGACCAGTTCAATCTCTTCACTCAGATAAGAATAGATCAAGGCAATGGTATCATCGATTCCTATATCCGCAAATAACAATACCTTCTGCAGGATTCACTCACCACCTTTTCAATATGTATTACTAGTATATGGAAAAAAGTATTCAAGTTATGTGTAAAGGGACCCCTACAAAAGAACCAAAAACATTTATAAAATAGGTTGAACTTTACGTTAACGTCAATGGTAAACTTGAAGTATCAAAATTTTCTAATAAAGAGATGATCACTATGACATACACGATAACTCAGCTGGCTAAGGAATTTAACGTAACGACCCGCACGATAAGGTACTATGAGGAACTCAATCTATTGCAACCGGCAAGGAGCGAGTCAGGGAGGAGAATCTATTTCAAGAGTGATATCACGAAACTGAAATTGATTTTCAGGGGAAAACGCTTCGGCTTCTCTTTGGATGAAATCAAAGAAATGGTCCTATTATTTGATCAGGACAGAACCGGAAGGAAGCAGTTAGAACGCACGATTGAATATGGAACCAAACGAATCGAGGAGGTGACAACCTTTATTGAAGAGCTTGAAGCCATGAGAACGGAAATGGAAGAACTAAGGAATGAGTTTATCAAAAAATTAAATGAGACAGGGGAGACTTAAGATTGAATATTTCACGTTTATTGTCACGAAATGCCCGTAAATATCCAACACATCAAGCCATAGTAACAGAGGGAGAAGTGATGACGTACCAAGAACTCAATGAAGCAGTTAATCAATTTGCTTCTAGTTTACATCATCGCGGCATCGGCCTTGGAGATAAAGTGGTGTTATTTATGCCAAACACGAAGGAATTTGTAATCAGTTATTTTGCCGTTCTCCGTCTAGGCGCGATCATTGTCCCTGTCAACGCGAAGCTGACACTGGAAGAACTGGGGTATATAGTGGATCACAGCGATGCGAAAGCCATTCTCGTTCATGAATGGTTGTGGGAGACCTGTAGGGATCTAAAAACCGATGAGCTATTGTGCGTGAAAACAGGAAATGCCCAAGACTCTTGGAAATCCTTTGAAACCTTATTAAAAGAAGGAAGAACAGATGAAATCGATTGTCGATTAACTGAAGATGATGAAGCGACAATCCTTTATACATCAGGCACTACGGGTCAGCCCAAAGGCGTCCTGTTCACGTATCGAAACATACTTACTGTATCCACGATGATGTGTGTTGAATTTGAAATGAAGCCAGAGAGTAGAATACTTCATATGATGCCTCTCAGTCACTCTGCACCACTTCACCTTTTCCTAGTTGCAGGCACATATGTGGGAAGTACCCATATCCTATCACCAACCTTCACACCAGAGAGCTTGCTCAAGCTTGTCGATCAAGAGCGGATTACCCACTTCTTCGGAGCACCGGTTGCCTACCTATTCACTGCCAAAATACCAAACATCAACACCCATAACCTCACCTCAATGAAATACTGGGTCTACGGAGGAGCCCCCGTATCATCCGAAGAGATAAATATTATTAAAGAAAAATTAGGGACGGACTTCCTCAATTGTGTATACGGACTAACTGAAGCTGGCCCCAGCGGGACTTTATTAACCGCGGATGAACACCTTGAAAAAGGGGGAAGCATCGGCAAGAGAGGAGCCCTGGGGACCGACATCATCATCGCCAATGAAAATGGAGAACCGGCCGGGGTCAATGAGGTAGGTGAAATACTCCTTTACGGGGAAGGAAATATGAAAGAATATTACAAAGACCCGGAAAAGACAAAAGAGACTTACATGAACGGCTGGCTGAAAACGGGTGATCTCGCAAAGATGGATGAAGACGGATACATCTGGGTGGTCGACCGGAAGAAGGACATGATTATTTCAGGTGGCGTTAATGTCTATCCTAAAGAGATTGAAGAGCAATTGGTCCAGCATCCAGCTATTTCAGAGGTGGCAGTAGTCGGTGTCCCTCATCCAGAGTGGGGGGAGACCGTAAAAGCATATGTTGTAAGTTCCCTGGATGGAGACAAACTTGCCCAGGAATGTAAAGCTTATCTAGCTGGAAAACTGGCAAGCTACAAAATTCCTAAACTGTATGAAGGAATTACAACACTACCGCGTAATGCAACAGGTAAGATTTTGAAACAAGTATTGCGCGATGAAATACAGGAGGTGAAATCATGAAAAAAATTGAAAACTTCTATCGTGAAGACCCTCATTTCAACGAACTCATGAAGCATTATCTGGACAAAGATTTTTTCGGCTGGGCTGACCAAGAGCTGGACGCTTTCGGTGAATTGTGTGCAGGGGAAATTGATGATCGAGCCGTACACACTGATCGTGAAGGACAGCCAAGGCTCATCAAATACAACCGATTAGGAGAAGAAATCTCTGAAATCTGGGTGAATGAAGGCTATAAGAAAACGGTTGAACAAACATATAACAGGGGGATTGTCGGATATATCCATAAAGACATTCCGGCACTCGGTCACAAAGGGAACTATGTGTATTCCTATGCACAAGGCTATCTCTTATCTCAAACAGAGCCTGGATTTTATTGTCCGGTCACTTTATCCATGGCTACTGCTTTGCTTCTTGAAAAGTATGGTTCGGATCAGGTAAAAAAAAGATTTCTGCCCCATGTGCTCTCAACAGGAGAAGTGGAATTATATGAGGGAGCTACATTCTTAACGGAACGGCAAGGAGGGTCAGATGTTGGCGCAAATGATACAAAAGCGATTAAAAATGGTGATTCCTATCAGCTCTGGGGTGAAAAGTACTTTGCCTCTAACTCAGGAATGTGCGGAGTGACCATGGTGCTTGCCCGAATAGAAGGGGCTGGCAACGGAACAAAAGGACTCAGCTTATTTGCGGTTCCATGGAGAAAAAATAATGGCTCACTGAACGGAATTCGTATTCGAAGATTGAAAGATAAATTAGGTGTCCGTGCGGTGCCGTCAGCTGAAGTAGAATTTGAAGGAGCAGAGGCTTATCTTGTAGGAGAACCGAACCGGGGCATCTACTATATGATGGAAGCCCTCAATTTATCCCGTGTCTGTAATGCGATTGCATCGATTGGCATTATGAGGAGAGCCTACATGGAAGCTCGGAATTATGCTTTCTATCGGGAAGCATTTGGGCAGCCATTGACTCAATATCCGATGATCAAAGAGACACTGTCTCGTCTTGCAGCCAAGCAAGAGGTAGAAACAAGTGCAGTATTTCATCTCGTCCACCTGTTCGATCGTGTCGTTTCAGACGATACCCCGACGTCAGAAGAAGAAATGATCCTAAACAGATTACTTATTGCAATTTTGAAAAAGGAATCAGCAGAACAAGCGATTCATTTCTCACACGAAGCCATTGAAATGCACGGAGGAAATGGTTATATCGAGGATTTTGTTTTGCCTCGCTTACTTAGGGATGCCCAGGTATTGACGGTGTGGGAAGGAACAGCAAATATTCTAGGACTCGAAGTACTAAGATTAATGAATAAGCACCGGGCTCATGAGTACTTTTTGGTCAAAATGAAAGAAGAGTTATCCAATTTGCCAGATGAGCTCCTGTTGTTTAGCACCCCAGTTACAGAAGGTATCGAAAAACTAGAACAATTGTTGGAAAAAGTAGCAGTGGGAGATATCGACACGCAAACGTATCATTCAAAACGAATCGCTGTGTTAATGGCCAATATATTCGAAAGTGTCATCGCACTTAAGGATGCCCATACAATGGGTGGAGGTAGGAAGCGAATGATCGCTGAAGTGTTTATCGAGCATACATGGAAACAAACCGAATGGATTGATGAGGAAATGAAATCAGTACAATATTTCGATGAAATTGTTGGTGTAAGTGTAAGAGTGTAACAAATAATTGGCCCCTAAGCTCGGTTGGAGTTTAGGGGCTTATATTATTTTTCGCAACAGCAGGGACAATCACATTCTTTTTTCGTCTTGCATGTGCAGCGTTCACATGAACACTCTTTTTTAACCAAGAAAAGCACCCCCGATATGACTTTTGTTAATAATCATCGTAACCAAAAATTTAATATTAATACATTCAGGTTGGGAATAGGGTGAATTTAGAATGAGTTTTAGATATTTTATGTAAATCAGGTTATCTCTTTATCTCTTACTATAAATTAGATCATAGATTGAAATAACTCACTATACTATTGTTATGGTAACTAATCATTCTGACAATAATTGAGTTATTTACAAATAATACAATTTAATATCCATATGTTTACATATTAAATTAATTAAGGTAATATATGTAATTGGAGTGACTCATAAAAAAAGGGGAGGAAATGTCGATGAAAAAATTATTGTTACCATTTATCTTGTTATCTATGAGTTTATTTATTGCTGCCTGCAACAGTGATGAAGGTAGTACAGAGGAAACAGACAATGAAACGAACACTGAAGCAACAGAAGAAACAACTAAATCAGATGAGATGGAAATGAAAAGCGCTCTATTAGATTATCAAATGGAGATCATCAACACAGTAAATGCGAATGATTCGGCTATTTATGCCTTTGAAGCTGCTAAAGCAAAGGAAGAAGATAAACCTTCTGATGAAGAAATTGCAAAACTTAAAACTGATGCAGAAGCTGCAGCTAAAACCGTAGCAGAAGACGTTCATGCTCTTGAAGTTCCTGCTGCACTTGATGCTAAAAATGAAGAAATCCAAGGGGCTTTGGATGATCTTGCAAAATCTTATGAAACTAGAGCTGCTAACCTTTCAGATGAAGCAAACGCGGAATATACAGAATCAGATGAACAATTCGCTGCGTTTGAAGAAAAAATGGCCGCAGTTTATGAAGAAGCAGGCTTAACGAAGCCTAGTTTTTCAGCGGATATTGTAGATTAATAACGAAAGATTCATAGGCAAAACAATTTCAAGACCAAAAAGGACAGCACTCGCTGTCCTATTTTTTATGGGTTCATAAAAGTTTGCTCAACAAAACATTTTTAACCTGTTCACAATAAGATAGCTGAACTAAAGAAGGTTGCTATAGACCCACATGAATGTGGATTGATATGATAAACACAATTAAAGTGTGGAGGATTTAACCAGTGGATCAAGAAAAATATGAACAGTTAAAATTAGGTGAACGCGGAGCTATCATCAGTATCCTTGCATACATCGTATTATCCATAATAAAGTTTATCATTGGCACCACGGCCCATTCAGAAGCATTGCAGGCAGACGGCTTGAACAACGCAACAGACATTGTGGCTTCTGTCGCTGTACTTATTGGACTGAAATATTCCAGAAAGCCTGCAGATCAGGATCATCCTTATGGTCACTGGAAAGCAGAAAGCGTAGCGTCTCTAATTGCCTCACTCATCATGATGATTGTAGGGCTTCAAGTACTATATAATGCTATACAGTCTGTATTTGATGGAAAAACTCAATCACCTGACCTTCTTTCAGCATGGACTGGGGTAGGTGCAGCTATCGTCATGTACCTGGTTTATCGCTATAACAAAAGATTGGCTGAAAAAATAAACAGCCAATCCCTTATGGCTGCTGCAAAGGATAACCTTTCAGATGCATGGGTGAGTATCGGAACAGTAGTCGGAATTCTTGGGGCTCAATTCTACCTTCCCTGGTTAGACCCTCTGACGGCCGTTTTTGTAGGTCTCTTAATTTGTAAAACCGCATGGAATATTTTCCGGGAAGCTTCACACTATTTAACAGACGGATTTGATGAACAATTGATTCAAGCCTACGAAGAGACCATTCAAACCATACAGGGTGTAAAAGGGGTTAAGGATATTCGCGCGAGAAACTACGGTAACAACACTGTCGTGGATGTGGTTATTTTAGTAAGGTCAACACTTGATATTAAACAGGCACATGACATTTCAAGCGTTGTAGAGGAAGAATTGATGAAGAAGCATGAAGTGTACGATGTGCATGTACATGTGGAGCCGAATTAAAAGGTAGAAGGATTTACTTATGTTATTTATAAGTTGCAATTAAAAACTCCTGGATGAATTAGTAATCACCAATTGAGAATCTAAAATCCAGTTGAGTCTGTCCGGCTAAAAATACATTTCCCAAACAGAAAAAATCCAATTAATTTGAAAATTAGGTAAAACACCTATTGCATAAAATAACCAATTGATGTTAAAATTCATTCACACGGTAAAAATAATTTTACCGTGTGAATCCACATAACAGGTGATACAAAATGAAACCAATGTTCATCATTAAAGAATATGATCAACTCAAAGCACTCAGCGATCCGTTTCGAGTCAAACTTATGATTCGATTAGTTGAAAAGCCCTATACCGGTCAACAATTATCAGAAATTCTCGATCTCTCCAGAGCTCGCATTCATTATCATCTAAAAGAATTAGAGAAGCTCGGTTTGATTGAAATTGTTAAAACGGAAGAAAAGAACGGTATCGTCCAAAAATTTTATCAGTCCGTTGCCAGTGGTTTTTATCCGGATTCAAGCATGCTTCCGCATAAAGAAGAAATTACCGAAACGAAGAGGCATTTAATGTATGGAATGCTTGACAGAACAATGGCAAGGGTATTATCAGCACCACCAGAAGCCTTTGAGCAAGCAGGTCCCGAAGATCCGTCTGAATGGAATATTCTTGCTACTTCCTTAGAACTAAAAGTGACAGAAGAACAATTTAAGTCTTTTATTCATGGATATTTGAAACTAATAAAAGATTATCAAATCATCGCAAAAGATAATAAATCGAATCCTGATGCCAACTATTATTATCTCACAGCTTTTGGATTCCAAGTTGATGAATCTGAGTTTGAAAAGAGAGTAATGAAAGAAGAAAAAGACCGTTAATGGTTTTTTTTTAGACTAACGGTAAAATTAATTTTACTGATTAGGAATATTTTTTGCTTAGGCGGTTAAAAAAAATTTACAGTCTGAAGGAGAGAATTAGTATGAAAGAATTATTAATGAAAAACCGTAATTTTGCCTCATTGTTTTTTGGGAGATTGGTGACGAATATGGGGGATAGTATCTATTATGTGGCTGCCATGTGGCTTGTTTATGAGCTGGGAGGAAGTGTCTTTTACACAGGGTTAGCCGGATTCCTTACCTTATTGCCCGGAACATTACAGTTTCTTGTAGGTCCTCTGGTTGATAAATGGCCGATTCAGAAAATGCTGGTCAGAACCCAAATCATTCAAGCATTCCTGGTTATGTTAATTCCATTGACACATTTTATGGGGCTTTTAACTGTTTCGTTCATACTCATCATCATGCCGATCATTTCTGCTCTTAACCAATTCACCTACCCTGGGCAGGCAGCCATCCTTCCAAGAATCGTCAGAAAAGATCAACTTGTCAAAAGTAATTCCCTGTTTTCCTTTGCTTTTCAGGGGGTGGATCTTGCCTTCAATGCCCTTGCCGGAATCCTCATCACCATATTTGGCGCCATTACACTCTATATGATCGACGTTGTCACGTTTATTGCAGCAGCCATATTGTTCAGTCTTCTCCAAATGAAATCCGAAACGAAATCAAAAGAAAAACAAACTGTAGGCGTAGCCTATGCAGAATACAAGAAAGATCTAATAGAAGGTTTTTCAATCGTATTCAAATCCCATCTCGCAAAATTTTTATTGGGGTCAATCGTAGCAAATTTTGCCATCGGGTCCATCTATGCCATTTTGCCGGCATTTGCTGATGACAGAGGTGGCTCAGAATTATATGGTCTTTATTTAGCAGCCATATCAGGAGGTGCGTTGATCGGAGCCATTGGAGCAACCTGGTTTGAGCGCTATCCATTAGGAAAGCTTACGATTGTATTATTCTTCTTGGGTGGCACTACTTGGATGATTTCAGGTTTAATTCCTATGAATAGCTTAAGTATTATATTATTCGGCTTGTCATGGATTCCCATTGGTGCCACCAATGTCATCATAGGGGCCGCTCTTCAATCAATCGTTCCACAGCATCTGCTCGGAAGAATTTTCTCTGTCACATCATCTTTAGGGGCAATGGCCATGCCGTTCGGATCCCTTATTGGCGGCTATCTTGCTGAAATATTCAGTAGCACGTCTGTATACATCGGGAGTGCTGGGGGGATTTTATTTATTTCGCTCGTATGGATCTTAAACAAAACATTACGTTCCCTTCCACACACCTCAATGCTTAATCCAGAGGAAGTAGGCTTGGCAGATGAGAATGTAACGGCTTCCTCTTAATAAAAGCAAGATCCCTTCACAAAGAATTTCTATGAGGAGGGTTCTTGCTTTCTGATAAAATACTTTAGTATTACATGAAAGTATTGGATGATAATGGTAAACTAGAAGAGTAGTACATTCTATGCCGGCAATCAGATTAAATTCTGGCATATTCGTATTCTCTTTGGATTCCCAGGGTGAACCAATTTGGATTTTCCAATCATGCAGGTCATTATGCTGAAAGTCAAAAAACAGTAAATAAGGAGATGAACATATAATGAAATTTCGTTCTAAGATTGATCGATTTTTTATTTCTGTGATTTTCATATCATTGCTTCTTATCTCTATTGTGTATTTGATTCCACTTATTTTATTAGGTCGTCCCACCATATTAAACATCATAGTCGTTGTAAGCTTATTTGCTATTTCAGCAGGCATCATAATATGGACAGGATTCTTTCAGCATTATGAGATGTGCGAAGACTTCCTATATATTAAAGGAGGTCCGTTCAGGAGCCGAATTTTCTATGGTGATCTTACCAGAGTGAGAGCTACCCGGGATATTTCCACTGGATACAGAGTCTTGTCTTCCAGGGATGCCCTTGAGATCTATTACCGAACCGGGTTATGGGGGAGTGTTAAGATATCACCTCGGGAAAAGGAGCTTTTTTTATCTGAGCTGGATAAACGCTGTTCCCATTTGTTCATTCAAAGTCCACCCCAAATCAATTCTAAATAATCTGAAACCTTCTGTAAATCAAAACCGTATACAATAGCAAGAGGTGATGAACTTGACAGGAATATTATTCATTATACTAATCCCAATTGTCTTTACAATCATTGCTTTAAATCTTTCCGATTCGTCAAAAAGAGGCTACAGAAGTGGGGATGGGGGCTATTATGGTCCTTATGACGGAGGGCATGATTCAGCAGGCAGCTGCGACACCGGGTTTGGCGGTGGGGATTGTGGAGGTGGAGGAGGAGGCGAATAACTCGCTTCCTTCTGTTTTTTTGCTCGTGACGACATTCGCAACACATAGGAGATGAACACCTTTGAAGCGTTATTTTATTCAGCACCGGAACCTGGACATTCATATTACAGAATGGGGAGCCACTACTGATCCCGTAATCTTTTGCCTGCATGGACTTGGAAGTACCAGTCTCAGTTTTATGGAAGCGGCAGAGGAATTAAAAGAGGATTACAGGATCATTTCAATTGATGCACCTGGCCATGGTAAAACCCCTCCTTTTGATAAAGGTGAAGACTATGAAATGGCTAAAATGGCAGATTGGATAAATGAAGTAATTGAACTTCTTGAAATAGATTCTTTTTACTTCTTATCTCATTCATGGGGGAGCTTTGTCGCTCTTTACTACGCTGCAAAATACCCCAAAAGGGTACGCGATATCATATTAATTGATGGAGGCTACCAGGGGAAACGTCATTCGAACCAAACCGTAGAAGAGGAAGTCGATTTTTATAACAAAGACTTTGAACAGGTTTGGGAATCATGGGAAGACTTCCTGGCCCTCGTCAAAAGTGAAACATTAAACTGGAACCCCATTAAGATGGAGGCTGCGAAAGATCTATGTCTTTATAAAGATAACCGATATTATTGGCATGCACGTGGTAGTACTTCCGGTCACATCATAAGGGCCATGCACAAGGATGAAACAGAGGACATCTATCATATGCTAGACAGTTCCATTTTATTATTAAAAGCTACTCTTCCTCAAAGCATGGAGGAAAGCCGAAATAAGACCGCGGCCATTTTCAAGGAAAAAACCAGGGGTGAGGTAAAGTCGATTCCCGAAACCACTCATCTACTGCATTGGGACCGTCCTGAGACTGTAGTGAGGGAAATCAGGAACCGCTGGAAATAGAAAAAAAGAGGAGGCACTCAATCAATGATTCGATTACAACCAATGCAAGACTACGAATATACTCTTTGGATCCAAGAATCCATTAAAGAGTACGCAGAGGAAAAGACGAAAGCCGGTAACTTCCAAAAAGAAACTTCATTAGAGCAAGCCGAAAAAGAATTTAATCAATTACTGCCGGATGGACTGAAGTCAAAGGATCATTATTTATTTACTTTAATTGATGGTGAAAACCAGGAAGACGTAGGGACATTATGGATTAATGTACAGGAGGATGGTAAAGAAGCATTCATTTATGATATTAAGATTCATGAAAGCAAAAGAGGGAGGGGGTATGGAAAAGAAGCCTTAAAGTCCCTGGACTCTTATGCGAGGGAAAAAGATATATCAAAAATATCCCTGCATGTTTTTGGTCATAACAAAGTCGCTCTTTCCTTATACCAGAATACAGGGTTCGAAGTGACTAATGTCTTAATGTCTAAGACTCTTTAAGTTCAAACAAAGGGCACCACTCCAATCCGGTGCCTTTTTCTATGAAAAGGAGGACATGCAATTTGACTGCATCAAGTGAAAAATACAGTTATTATGACAGTTATTTTTCAATAGGAAATACAGGAATACTAATCATTGGAATGGTTGTACTAATCCTGATCATCGTATTCCATTCCATATTTTTAAAGAAAAGAAAGTAGGAGCCCTATGAGAATCGTAGGATATGCACAAATAGACGATTTGGAATCACTTATACAAATAGATTGTCAAGTGATGGGAAACGAAAGCAGGTATGAACAAATCCAGGAGGCAATAGTAGAAAAAAGATGTTTAGTCGTTAGAGAAGGAGAGACTACTGCCGGGTTTCTTATATTCAACAACCACTTTTTCGGAAACACTTTCGTTTCTCTCATCATTGTTTCACCAGAGGAAAGAAGGAAGGGCAATGCCTCTTTACTATTGAAACATGTTGAAGAAATTTCTCCGTCAAATAAAATTTTCTCGTCCACTAATCAATCAAATCGGCATATGCAAAAAACCTTTCAAGTAAACGGCTATTCTCAAAGTGGAAAGATCGAAAACCTGGACCCAGGGGACCCGGAGATTGTTTACTATAAACAAAGAAGATAAGAAAGGGAGGTCATGGTGTGGTTATCATTTTAGCCATTTTTCTATTAATCTTTTCATTTGATTTCACCAAATTCAGAAAGCAAAATCAAACCATGATTGAGCAAAATGAGAGAATTATCAAGCTTCTCGAGGAAATCAAGAATAAATAATACATATGGAGGAAGGCTCCCTAATAAGGAGCCTGGCTTCAATCGATTGTAATGTAATCCTCATCCAGGCTTTCTACACCCTGATCGAACGTCAGCTTCGTTTTAAAAAGGTAGCGAACCCCGTTTTCTTCAGAGTATGGCAGAGATTTAGGAATCCGGTAGGTGAAGGATAATTTGTTTCGTTCCTCAGCCTTAATGCTATCTGATTTTAAAACCGTAGTTGAATCAATGATTTTTTCTTCCTTTCCGTTATTATCAAGCATCACCAAGTCACATTCCACCCGCCTCAGCTTTTGTTCGATAATACCCCCTTCTAAAAAGAAGTATCCTTGTAAAAGTTCTCCTTGCTTGAACGAGTTTTTAGGTAAAACTAGATCAATCTTGGCAGATCCTATACCAAAGAGAGACATATATTTACGTAAAATCATTAGGCATTCTCCTTTTTTGATGAAGTATATTTATTATCTATTTTAGCTTCGATTTTGTTCATCTCTTTTTTATCGTTTAAAATTTCATTTTTGTTCTGTTCTATTAGTTGAGAGAGGTTTGTTTTTAATTTTTTCATTGTTGATTTCTTCCTTTCAAATTAGAGTGATATAGAAAAAGACCTTTACCGGAATTGGTAAAGGTCTTTTTAGACATATATAAACCTTCACCAACTGGTAAAGGTCTCGCTAACAACATGGTTGTCAATAAAGCCGAGAGTGAATCACTCTGTAATGACGACTTTACTGTTACAGCTACTCCCCTTTAGGAGAATATTAAATTATGAGACTATCATAATCGATGGGTGGAGAGTTGTCAATGAATTTGGATGTCGGGGTGAAGTCGCGAAATTTTATGTCCCCTTACCTAGTCAATGTTTTTACTCAACTCTTCATACCACTCCTTGGTTTCCCCAGGGTTTCCACCATTCAAAAAGATATGTTGATCATTTACACGGATATAAATATAAGGAGCTTCCTTGTGTATAAACAACAAGCTTTTCCCATAACCTTTCACTTTGAATTGTCCTTTAGACATGGTGGAAAGACCGAATCCGTTGATTTTCCAGGTGACTTCAGGCATATCTTCCATTAACTCAACCTCTTCAACCTCTTCAAGTGGCCACTCTTCTCCATACAAACCAGTGACCTCAAATTCCTCATCCTTAACAATCAGAACATATTTTTCATACCCGAGATAAGTGAGCACACTCACAAATCCTAAAACGACCACAAACAATGTAGAACTAATCCAAAAACTTCTTTTACTTTTCCCTGAAACCTCATATTTAGATAGATATATGAAACCACCCATTAAAAAGACAAGCATAAAGACAAATTGAACTTCAATTACAAATGGAAAAGAGGTGAAAGCAAGGGGAAGAAGGATAAGCATTCCGACAGCTGTATAAATCAATAGGGATCCTGTCTTTTGAGGATAACCATTTTTGATCAACTCTTCTTGTTCTGTCATACTTCGCGCCGCAAACCCCGAAATAAGCCCATAATTTTTTTTAATTCGAATTGCCCACCCTAATAATGAAAAAAGAACTATTACAATTAGTTGAATCCCAATCAGGATTCCCATGCTCGTACCTCCACTCAGTTTATTAATAGTATATTTACGATTATTTATTGGAATGGTTTCAATTATTTGGTGATTATCTAGTCGATAAAAGAAGTATTGTCTAATGAATTCCTTTTTTACTTATCCAATCCCGTGCATGATATATTCTTAACTTAACGCAGGAATCAAGCTGTAAAATAGAGAACTATGTGGGTAGAATAAAATATGATAATCAGAAAGGGGCAGTCGAATGTATGAATTGAAAACAAGACAAAATGACAGTAGTGTGATTGAATTTATCGAAGCATTAGAGAACGAAAAAAAACGCGAGGATGCCTACAAATTGCTGGATATTTTCACAGAGACGACGGGGTTTGAAGCGAAAATGTGGGGACCGAGTATTATCGGGTTCGGTTCTTATCATTACAAATATAAAACCGGGCACGAAGGGGATGCACCGTTAGTCGGATTTTCACCGAGGAAAGCGAAAACAAGTCTATATTTTGCCCCAGGGGACCCAGAGAGGGAAAAGGTATTGGATTCATTCGGTAAACATACAACAGGAAAAGCTTGCGTGTACATAAACAAAGTAGCAGATATCGATCAAGACGTGTTGAAACAGTTGATTAATCAATCTGTGAACTTTCTTCAAAAAACATATCCCAATCCTTAATGAGGATAATAAGGAGGAATTAGTCTAATTTCTATGACTAATTCCTTATTTTTTTTTGTTGAAGCTTTATATTTGATATTAAAGAAAATATCCTATAATATTAATCTCGAATTAAAAATATTTCAGTTCGAGGCAATCAAGTTGGTATCATTGAACTGGATGAAGAAATTCACAATCAGAAAGGGACGATTCAACATGACAAAGGTTTTATACATTACAGCACATCCGCATGATGATACACAATCCTACAGCATGGCAGTAGGAAAAGCATTTATTGACACATATAAAGTGTCAAATCCAACTCACGAAGTTGTGAATGTAGACTTATACAAAGAAAACATTCCACAAATTGACGCTGACGTATTCAGTGGCTGGGGAAAATTGCAATCCGGGCAAGGATTTGAAGAACTTTCACAAGAAGAACAGGCAAAAGTTGGCCGACTTGGTGAATTATCAGATCAATTTGTTGAAGCTGATAAATATATCTTCGTTACTCCATTATGGAACTTCTCCTTCCCTCCAGCAATGAAGGCATATATTGATTCTGTGTCCGTTGCCGGAAAAGCATTTAAATATACAGAACAGGGACCTGTTGGGCTATTAACTGACAAAAAAGCTCTTCATATTCAAGCTCGCGGAGGCATTTACTCTGAAGGCCCAGCTGCAGCAATGGAAATGGGGCACCGCTATCTTGATGTGATGATGCAATTCTATGGAGTTCCTTCATTCGAAGGCTTATTCGTTGAAGGACATGCAGCAATGCCTGACAAAGCTGAAGAAATCAAAGCAAATGCGATTGCAAGAGCAAAGGATTTAGCACAAACTTTCTAATAGTAAGAAAGAGTCGACTGCGGTTGGCTCTTTTTTATTTCTTTTAAAAATGAAACTATATTCCCTTTAAATTCGTATGAGAGCATATAGAAGTAAGAATAGAGGAGGAAAAAGAATGAAAGAACAATTTTTTATCGATATTGAGGTTACTGATTCATTATCAGCAACCTTACAAAACCTTGTTGATACCAAAAGAACTGAAACGGGCTCTCACAATGTTTTCATTCAAAATGTCATTCCATTAGGGGACACATGTTTCACGGTTATTTTAGAAGTCGTTCAGGAAATCTATTAATTTTATCTGTGAGAACTTCATCGTATTGCTCTGCTGAAAAGTTGTAAAAAATAGAGAGAGACCCTCGACTATCGAGGGTCTCCTTGCTTTATCTCTTTATAAACATTTGCGTCCAATAATGACCGTACGACCCACCCTTCACATAACCTACTCCGATTTCTGTATATGTCGGAGAAAGGATATTTTTTCTGTGTCCTTCGCTGTTCATCCAGGCTTCAACTACTTCAGCAGGTGTCCTTTGCCCTGCGGCAATGTTTTCACCTGCTGCTTGATAGGAAATTCCGAAATCCTTCATCATTTGGAAAGGAGAGCCGTAAGTTGGGGATGTGTGGCTGAAATAGTTCTTCGCAATCATGTCTTCTGACTTGTAACGTGCCACACGTGATAATTCCCAATTTTCCTTCAGTGGAGGTAAACCAACTTTTGATCGTTCCTGGTTTACCAGCTTCACCACTTCGTATGTATAACTTTCAGCAGTGTGGTTTGCTCCTGGTATGTTAAGGGTTTGTCCAGGATAAATCATATTCGGGTTGCTGACATTCGGGTTCGCCGATATCAACTCTGATACACCAACCTGATGCTTTACGGCAATCTTCCACATTGTGTCTCCATAGCTCACAGTATACGTACCTGCTGCGGAAACCTGAGAAGCTTGACCAAAACCAATGACAAAAGTGACAGACAACAATAAGATAGATAAAAGTTTTAAAGTTTTCATAGTTCTATTGAAATATAATTCTGTTAATTTTGAAACAGGTAGTTGTTACCACCTTTCCACTAATCCCATAAAACTAACATCTAGTAAATATTACTAGGATATTTTCTAAGTAAAAAATGGTGACTATATATTCAGACCTCATTAAACACCAAATTACCGTCGTTTTTCTGTATAATGGAAAATAGTTACTATTAGAAGTGCAATCAATCGAAAAAATATTCTTTGAAACAAAATCAAAATGAGAACGAAGTCAAGATTATGGAAAAAAATGAAACTATATACTACATTTGATCGTAAAATAGAAAAGGAATAAATCAAAATATCGATCCTTATTTTTTACTTTCACTACAAAGGGGCCATCATTATGTGGATCAACTTATTCTTCAGCGCTATCTTCATCATCGGCATCGTGTATCTCATACGGTTTCGATTAAACCTAAAATTTTCCGCCGAAAAAGCAGGCAATGCCCTGTATCCAACCAATGAAAAGGATATGAACAGTATTGTGATTCCAAGCGAGTTCAAGGTGATGCAGCCTTTAACAAAGGGAACAAGATCTTACCGGTGGGTGAAATGGGGGACGGTGGGTGTCATTACCCTGTTAACTGCCCTATTAGCGGTTGTATACTGGACCGATATGCTTCATCAATCTATTTTTAGCATTGTCTATCTTTTTTTCATTTTGATCAGCTCCATTAAACACCGCGGGAATTTTTATTTGTTAGCGGAAGGCCTTATACTGAATGGCTATTATGTTCATTGGAGCAGGGTTAAAGGATATAAAGTAGAAAAGATTATTAAGTGGCACGAGCTGTACGGACTGGATGACAAAATCAATCAAGGCTACAAATTAGGGGTTAAGGTAAAGAACAAATGGATTCAACCACAATTTGTAGTGATTAGAGATCATGATCAATTGGATCGAATTTTAACACTGCTAGAAAAGCATGGAGTGGAGGACATCACGCCCAGAAAAAATAGAGCCACTTCCTATTAAAAGTTCTTGCCGGAATCTGTCCAGTATATGTTAACAAAATTAACAATTTAGGAGATGACAAGATGAGCTGGTTAAACTGGAATGACTTTTTAGCACCATCTAACCCATACGCTGCAGTGTTCTTTGGTATAATCCTCACCCTCGTGGTTGCATGTAGTATCTGGTATGAAACCAGACAAAAACGAATATTGTTCATTGCCATCGTAACAGGTGGTTTAACAACCGTAATTGGAGTGGGGCTGCTCACCATGATTGGATTCTATTAGAAAGGAAGGCGCATACATATGAAATCACTTATTTTTGTTATTGTAGGTGCACTACTAGGATGGGGGGTCACCGGCTTTTTCACCAATGGGTTTGAAACGGATTATTTATTCATTCTTATTATCGGTATTGTTATTGGGTACAGCATCGGGCGCAGAAAGGAAAAAGAAGAATTTACAGAATCGGTTAAAAGAGAGTGAATGGTTCGGTAGGAGATGGAACCGAATGGGATTGTTTATTTATGGTTGTTGTTGTCCCCAAGAATGGCCGGATTATTCACTAAACTGTCTCTTAAATTTGAAAGAATTAATAATGAAAGTGGGATAAAAATGAATAGACTGCCTGCAATGGAAGCAGCCAAGAGATTTATATTAGAAACATTTCCAACATGTCAAGCAGCACTTCTTAGTGGCAGTGTTGTCAGGGGAGAAGAAACAAGTACATCCGATTTAGATATTGTCATCATTGACGAGAGCCTCCGTTCAGAATACCGGGAATCTTTCAACTTACATGGATGGCCAATTGAAGCCTTCGTCCACAATAGACAAACAATTCAAGTCTATTTCAAAAAAGACTGCCAAAGAGCCCGGCCTTCATTGCCAAGAATGGTATCAGAAGGAATCCCTATCATTGATCACCCCATCATTCCACGCCTCAAAGAAGAAGCAAATAAACTTTTGAGGGACGGACCTCCCAAATGGAACAGGCAGACGATTGATATGAAGAGATATTTCCTTACTGATGCATTGGATGATTTTATTGGATCAAAGGAAAGAGGAGAAAGCATCTTTATCGCGGGCTCTATTGGGGAATCCCTTCATGAGTTTGTTCTCAGAACCCAAGGTCATTGGATCGGTGCCTCGAAATGGATAACACGGGCATTGAAGGAATATGATGAAAGCTTTGCAGAAGATTTTGTGGAAGCTTTCGACCTGTTTTATCAAAAAGGGAACAAACAAACCATTGTAAGATTGGTGGACTCTGTATTGGAACCACACGGAGGACGATTGTTCGAGGGATTTTCTTTAGGGAAAAATAAAATATAAAAGCCCTTCATAAAAAAGGGCTTCATTTCAATTCTGACATTATACTACTATCTGAAACTCATCATGATCGACACTGTTTACACCATCGTCGAATACCAGTCGGGTGACGAACTTATAAGAAACATTGTCACTACTCGGTGGAAAAGAATCTGAAAGTCTGCACGAAAAGTGAATGGTGCGTTGTTCGTTTGCTTTCATCGTTGATGAGCTTAATATAGTATTGTGATGAAGAACAGATGAGCGGTCACTATTCTGATCATACTGTAAAAGGTCGGTCTCGATCCTTTTTAATTTCTGCTCCACTCGTCCGCCAGTAAGTTCATATTCCCCTTTAATGACGTCTCCTGGGCAAAACTCTTTTTTATTCAATACCAAATCAATCTTTGTTGCACCAATACCGAACCTGCACATCAGTTTACTAAACATAACAGCCATTCAACCTCTCATTCATCTAGTTACCAATTCTACGCAATAAGGAGAGCTTTGGTTTCACTTTTATACACCTTTTCTACGACTATATTCTAAAAGAAAAGAAGCCCTCTTGTCTATAAGCCTTCTTCGACATATTTCGCGAACCTTATTATCCATATGATATTTCCCAATGTCCGACCCCCACACATTATTCTTTAGATTATGAAATATACCCCATATGAGTATGTTAATTGGGAATTATTCCATAAAGAGGTAGAAATATAGTCTGAATTTCTATAAAATAGAACTAGAACATTATCATATTTTGGTAAAATACTAGCTTAAGAAGGGGTCATTCAATTGAAGGAAAAGAAGAAAAAGAAAAAAACCCATGTCCCATTGAGAATGAATTTACTTTTTATTTCGGTCTTTTTTCTATTCTCCCTTCTGATTCTTCGTCTTGGGATTGTACAAATCGTGCAGGGGAACCATTATGAAGCGGAAGTGGCAAGAACGGAAAATGTCAAATCTCATAATGGAACACCACCTAGGGGAAAAGTCTATGATCGGTATCGGAATGTAATCGTGGACAACGTACCATTAAACGCAATCACCTATACCAGAACACAAACGACGAAGCCCGAGGATATGCTGAAAGTAGCAAGAAATCTGGCAGAGTTGATCGAAATGAAACCAGACAAAATTACAGATCGGGATCGGCAGGATTTCTGGCTTCTGAGTCATCCTGATAAAGCAGAAAAGCTGGTGTCAGAGGATGAATTGAAGAAACTCGAAGATGATGAAGATCTTACAAAAGATGATGTAAACAAAAAGGTTTATGAGATGCAGCTCGAAAGAATAACCAAAAAGGACATCAGTTCTTTTAATAAACAAGAAGAGGAAGTTCTGGCGATATTCCGCGAATTTAACACAGGGTACGCCCTTACTCCTCAAATCATCAAAAACAAAGATGTTTCCATGGAAGAAATGGCCAGAGTCAGCGAACGCCTGTCAGAGTTACCTGGCGTGAATGTTACAACGGACTGGGAAAGAAAATATGTGAATGATAGCACGTTGAGAACTATACTCGGCAGAGTTTCCTCCTCACAGCAAGGTCTGCCGAGTGAGCTTGTCAACGAATTCAAAGCTCAAGGATATGCCCTGAACGACCGCGTTGGAACGAGTTATTTCGAATCCCAGTATGAAAACGTCCTAAAAGGTCAAAAGGAAGAAATCGAATACATCACAAAAAACGGAAGCGTTCTTGATACACAACTCGTCAGCGAGGGTCACAGTGGGAAGGATGTCGTATTGACCATCGACCTTCAACTTCAAAAAGAAATCGAAAAAATCGTGGAAGAAGAGCTAAGCAAACAGGCATCTCAATATTGGGAATCCCCATTCCTGGATCGTGCATTTGTTGTCATGATGGATCCCCATACAGGGGAAATCCTTTCCATGGTCGGAAAGAAGTATGGCAAGGATGCAGATGGAAAGACGGAGATGCAGGATTATGCTTTAGGGACATTCACATCTGAGTATGGGGTAGGGTCTGCTGTTAAGGGGGCTACTGTTTTGACGGGGTATATGGCTGGAGCGTTGAATGTTGGAGATGTGCTTTATGATGAGCCGATCAAGATAAAAGGAACTGATCTTAAGAAATCTTGGTTTAGCGGTTCAAGGTATTTAAGTGATATACAAGCACTAGAAATCTCCTCTAACGTTTATATGTTTAAAACAGCAATTGAAATTGCTGGTGCTACCTACCGGAGAGATCAACCAATAGATATGAACCCGGAAGCATTTGATATTATGAGAAATTATTACAGTCAGTTTGGTTTAGGAGTTAAAACGGGAATCGATCTCCCTGGTGAAGTAGAAGGGCTAAAGGGAAACGAAATAGAACCGGGTAAACTCATGGACTTTGCCATTGGTCAGTACGATTTGTACACACCGTTACAGCTAGTGCAATATGCTTCAACCATTGCAAATGGGGGTTACCGGATGCAGCCCCATATTATGAAAGAAATTCGTGAACCTAGCCAAGAAAGGGGAAAAGTAGGTCCCCTTTTATATGAAAACCAATCTCAAGTATTAAACCGAATTGATGCAACGGAAAGAGAAATACAACAAGTACAAAGAGGGTTTTATCAAGTCACTCATGGAAGTAATGGTACTGCGACTAACTTTAGAAATGCACCTTACGACGCTGCAGCAAAATCAGGAACCGCAGAAGCTTTCTATTATAGCCCGGAAGAAAAAAGACAATATGAAACATTCAACACCACTCTAATCGGCTATGCACCATACAACAACCCGGAAGTAGCCTTTTCAGTCGTGTTACCCTATTCACACCAGAACAAAGATCCTTACGTAAACAAAACCATCGCCAAACGGGCAATGGACAAATACTTCGAGTTGAAGAAGCAATACGAAAAAGACGGATACTTTGACTCATCGACTGAAGAAGAAGTGCGTAATGCCGATCAACTTGAAGATACAGCAGAACAAGAATCAGAAGGGGAATAATCAGAAACGCAATCCTTTGTACTAAAGGGTTGCGTTTCTGATTTAAGACCTCTTGTACTTACTTTTATATTAAGCTAAGTTGTTTGGAATGAACCGCCAAGATTTTTGTTGGAATCCCAAATTGAGTAAAGACGAAACTTATCCATTTTTCAAACGTACATATATATAAAGAAATCTATATAAAGACATCCTCATTTAATGGGAGGGAAGCGTATGCTATGGTGGATCATCGGTATTGCCGTGGGATTCGGAGTACTCAATGGGCTTCTAAAAAGGAAGTTTTCAAAGAATTCCTTTGAAGCAGGAAATGAAAACGAAAGACAAATACAGGAAGAAGAACGTGTGAAAGCTGGCAGCTGGTTCACAGGTGGTCATTAAGAAGAAATGTCAGGGGGATCCTCCTGACATTTCTTTTATGAAAACAACCATTCAGCTAATATAATTGAAGGAAAAGAGAGATTTTCAGCTTCTCACTATGGTGAAATTAGTTAAAAGAGGGACGGACCTCTTTTCAATCTGTTTTCTGAATTAAAATACATTGAACACAGGATCCCTCATTTGAATATAGAAATAATTTGAGGTCCGTCCCTCTTAAATGAGAAAGGAGAATATTAATGTCAATTAAGTATTGGTCTCAGATAGGTGTTGGTTTGTTGGTCTTTGGGTTCACGGCATTGTTTTCTTGGTATGAAGGGAGTGCGTTGTTGGATAATCCCTGGGAATGGAAGTATTCAACTCCGTTCAGTGAGATGATTCACGGCAGCGTCTTAACCCGGGAGCAGATAGTGGATCTTGATTTTTTTGTGTACGCTGTGAAGTATTCACCACTGTTTCCAAGCGTTATGGTGATGAGCCTCAGTTACCTTTTAGTTCTACTGGGATACAGAATTCTTAAACATCGGGGATTTCCATTATTTCTAACTCTGTTTGGAGTGATGCATCTTTTGATGAGTGCATTTATCGCGTCCTCCCCCACAACAGGTGGGAACATTCTTTTTTGGCTATTTATCTTAATAGGGATTCTTCTAATCATTCTCGCCTCTCTTTTTCACTTTTCTCCATCTTTACGAATGAAGGGGCAATCCAGACAAGCATAATAAGGGGTAGGTTCTCTTTATACCTTTTACATAAAACCATAACGTTTAACTGTACGGTTTACCTTAAATAAAGTATACTACTCTAGAGGTGATGTCCTTGGGAAGTTGTATCGAATAGGAGAACTATCTAAGCAAAGTCAAGTGTCCAAAAGGACGATTGATTATTATACAAAAATAGGATTACTGGATTGCGATCGATCACACAATAATTACCGGTACTATCACGAAGAAGCGTTAGCTGACTTAAAGATGATCGAACAATGTCAGCAGATGAACATGACGTTACATGAAATTAAAGATCGATTAACGGTAATGAAATCCTTGGAAGTAGATCCATCGATTCTTGAAAAACAAGTAGACCATATTCGAAATGAAATGAATCACTTGCATAACGAATTACATGAGGTTTTACACGCGATGGAAACGCTCGGGGATGATGAGCGCAAACGAATGTTAAAGCAGGTATCCCCACAGGCTTTGGCCTTATTTCAAACATTAATGGTTTTTTCTGGTTAATCCAGCATAATAGATAAACAACTACAGGAGAGTGACTTTTTTTTGGACGATATACCACTGAATTCATTAGTATTATTAGGAGCATTAATTCTTTTATCTGCCTTTTTTTCATCGGCAGAAACGGCTTACTCAAGCGTGAATAAGATTAGACTTAAGAATTTTGTAAGTGAAGGAAGAAGAGGGAGCATTAAAGCTCATTATATTGCTGAAAACTTTGATAAAGCATTGTCCACGATATTAATTGGAAACAATATCGTGAACATCGCCGCAGCCAGTATTTCAGCAAAACTTGCGACAGATATTTTCGGAGGAAACACAGGGCTTGTCATCAGTACTTTTGTTATGACATTATTAATTCTGATTTTCGGTGAAATCCTGCCGAAATCATTGGCAAAAGAAAATGCTGAAACCTATTCCTTGACCATATCAGGCGTTCTCTTTTTCTTAATTAAAGTTCTTACACCGATCAACTTCTTTTTTATCAAATTAAAAGAGTTGGTATCGAAGTTCTTCTCAAAAAATCACGAGATGCCGTCAGTCACAGAGGAAGAGTTAAAAGTGATGCTGGATATTAGTGAAGAAGAAGGAGTCATTGATAGAGAAGAAAGAGAATTGATTCACCGCTCGATGGACTTTGATGATATCCTTGCAACCGAGGTCCTGACACCCCGGATCGATGTCAAGGCAGTTGAGGTGAATCAACCGATTGAAGAAATTAAGGAAATGTTCTTTGAAGAGCGATTTTCAAGAATTCCGGTTTACGAGGATTATATTGATAATGTGATCGGAATTCTTTCAGAGAAAGAGTTTTTCACTCATTTAATCAAATTCGGTGAAGTAAACATCCGGGAATTGATTCGGGAACCAATGTTTATATTTGAGTCTGCCAAAATCTCTTCACTTCTTACTAAGCTTCAAAAGAACAATGTGCATATGGCCATTGTAGTGGATGAGTTTGGCGGAACAACCGGAATCATCACCCTTGAAGATATCTTGGAAGAAATTGTAGGGGAAATCTGGGATGAGCAAGATGAAAAAACACATTCCATGAGAAAAATCAGCGATAAAGAATATCGATTCGATTCGCAATATCAGTTGGATGAATTTACAGAGTTACTCGATGTACCAGAGCCTGAAAGTTCTTACCATACAATTGGCGGCTGGGTCGTTGAAAGCTTTGAAGATCTTCCATCAGAAGGTGACAGCTTCGACTATGAAAACTTAAAAGTGAGCGTAGAAGAAGTTGATAATCGTCGGGTACGCACGATTAAAGTTGAAATACTAGAAGAAAAAACCGAAGATATTGTTCAATAAATATGAAATAACAGGCTCTTCATTGCCTGTTATTTTTTTGGTTTACAAATGATGGAAGGAGGGTGCTTTTATATGCACGAATCAGAAACAAGGGAAGCTCTTTTACGGGAACTTGAAGTTGTAAATAAATGGGCAGATGATCAAAAAGGGTTATGGTTTTGGGAGAAGCTCGGCCGTATTCCATTTATGATTCTAGACCGGATCACTCCTCAAATGGTGCATAACAAGATTGGACAAGCACTGGATGAAATAGGGAGCTATATACAAAAAGGTGGAAGCTACCTTACCAGTGAGAAAGAAGTAGTTAAGCGATTTACTAAGAGAACAGACAATCCTCATTTAACTGTAGAGGACATCGCCAAGCTGGCCATTTCAGATATGGATGAAGTAAGTGAAGGGATCGTGGGTATGAGAAAGAAAGTTGCGATGACCCAGGGGGCGACTACGGGAATCGGTGGGTTCCTGACTCTAAGTATTGATATACCTTTCATCCTGGGCATATCACTTAAGACTCTTCAGGAAATCGCCATAAGTTATGGGTACGACCCAAATGATCAGCAGGAGCGTATTTTCATTATTAAATGTCTACAGTTCGTTTCTTCAGATATTGTAGGGAAGCAAGCAATCCTTCAAGAGCTTTCGGACTTCAACAAAAAGGATATGGAGAGAAGAGAACAAACCCTTTCACAGCTTCAAGGATGGAGGGAAGTGATGGTCAGCTTCCGCGACAACTTCGGCTGGAAAAAACTATTCCAAATGATTCCCATCGCAGGCATCCTGTTCGGCTCCTTCATCAACAAATCCATGATCTCAGACATAGGAGAAACCGGCCGTATGCTCTACCGTAAAAGAAGAATCCTGGAGAAGCTGGAAGAGGGACGGACCTCTGAAATTTAATTTTTCTGGAGAAAAGACTAAATATCAATCTTTATAAATGATGAATGCAGATCAGAGGTCCGTCCCTCTTATTTGTATTTAATATCAGATAGGGAGCCAAAGTTAATGAAACCAGAACTTGAATTCCTGAGAATCATTCGTCAGTAAAACAAAAGGGACCTCCAGTTGGAAGTCCCTTTCATATTATTCTTCTTCGTTCTTATCTTTATTAAACCAAAGTGGTTCATCATTATCCACTTCGCCATTATAATTAATCAGCAATTCTTCGCCAGCTTGAATGTCTTTATAGGCAAAAAAGTCGAAGGTATGATTATCAAAATTTATTTCATAAGTTGTATTAGGTGTATACGAATGATTAAACAACATTCCATAACCTAATAGAAGTGCTGTATGGTTGATTCCGTATTCAAATACATAATCCGCCAGGAACGTTTTCTCAATATGTTCATGTTCCTCATTGGGATAGGGGATGACTGGTGCTTCATGAACCAGCTCTCCTTTGGCTATATCTCTTTTTGCAAAAACGCCACGATTAAGATCACCGTCACTAAGGGACGATATTTTCACTTCGATCATTATGCCACCTTCTTTCTAAATCCTTTAACTTAGTAAGCTTGACACGAACTGGATAGAAAATCAACATCAAATCTTTATTGGAGCCAGCTCAATTAAAACAAATTCCCAAAAAATCCTTGAATGCTTCGTGCACTTCGTACTAGCCAGCTAGCCTTCTCTACTGACTCAGCTGCGTAAATGTCCACTTTATAGGGAGGTTGTTTTTTATCAAAAATATACTCGTTCTTCTCCGGGGTTTCGATCATCATTTCTCCAATTTTTTCACCCTTTTCAATTGGAGCTTGAAGAGTACCATCGTCGTTAAGCTTATCTTCATCCAATTTGACTGAAGCTTTCACTTTATCCTTCTCTTCTTTTGTTACTCGAATAGATAAAGGCTTGTCTATCTTGACGGCAACCGATTGTTCCTTACCGTCTGGAACGTCTAACGTGTGTTCCTTTTTCTTTTCAATATCATTCAAGCTGTACTTTACCGTCTCAAACTCATCAAATCCATAATCAAGAAGTTCTGTCGTTTGAATAAAACGCTCTGCACTGCTGGGCTGACCATATTCATCTTTGGCATCTAAAATGACTGAAATATATCGGACTCCATCCCGCTCTGCAGTCCCTGTAAAAGTCGAACCTGCAAAGGGTGTCGTACCTGTCTTTAATCCATCTGCCCCTTTATAAAAATAAGATTTATCTTTTAATAGGCCGTTTGTATTCTTCATGAGGAGTTCCTCCTCTGTACCCGGCCTAAAAATTTTGGAAGAGAGACCCGAAGTCTCTAATACTTCAGGAAAATCATGAATGAGGTAATATGCTAAAGTAGCCATATCTTCAGCAGATACCATGTTTTCATCATTCACATCGGTTCCTTTTGGAAACATGCCGAGCATATCGTAGTTACTAAGCCCTGAAGAATTAACAAATTGAAAATTCTCAAATCCAAGTTCTTTTGCTTTGGCATTCATCTGCTTTACAAATTCACCTTCAGTACCTGCCACCACTTCTGAAAGAGCAATCGCTGCACCATTTCCTGATTTGATTACCATGGCATCATACAGTTCTTTTACCGTATACTCTTCGTCCGCTCGCAGGGGAACATTGCTCAGTCCTGGTGCATTCGCTAATTGATAGACTTTGTCACTTACTTTATACGTTTGATCCCAATTAATCTTTCCTTCTTCAATGGCTTCTAACACAAGGTATTCAGTCATCATTTTCGTCATGCTGGCAATCCCGAGGAGCTGATCTTCATGTTCTTTATACACAATCTTACCTGTATCTGCTTCCACTAAAATCGCAGCATCTGCATTTATATCTAATTTCATCTTACCATGCGCCGTTTGTTGAAAAGGCGTCATAGCCATAAGGGATATCATCAAAACCGACAGGCTTTGCTTTACCGTATTCTTTTTCAAATCAGTACCTCCAAAAAACAATTTTACGCAACCAAATTATTTTACCATACAAGCCTCCCAAACACCCCAAATCAACACAACCTTTTCAAATCGTTCATATTATTGTCAAAATGAGGGACGGACCTTACTTTTTTGAGAATCCTTAATTTTATTGGGGGATGTGATAGGATGAGGTCCGTCCCTCTATTAAAAATAGGAAAATAATTCTTGTTTCAAACCTTCTAATCTGGTAAAATCATTTAAACTGTTTGGAGGGAAAGATTATGATTACATACCCACTATTGAAAAATGACGCAACCATAGGCGTGACCGCTCCTTCATCGGGAGTTCCTGAAGAACTACATGGTATGGTCAAGCAATCCATTGTAAAAATGGAGAGTAAAGGTTACTCCGTAAAATGCGGAGAGACCGTGTGGACGCAGAATAAAGCTAAATCTTCCTCAGCTCAAAAAAGGGCCACAGAATTGAACCAAATGCTGCAGGACGAAAAAATCTCCCTTATCATCCCACCATGGGGCGGTCAACTTCTCATAGAAATCCTGGACCTCATTGATTATGAAAATATCAAAACGAAATGGGTGCTGGGTTATTCCGACATCAGTGTGCTTTTACTGGCACTCACATTAAAAACCGGAATCGCCACTGCACATGGAACCAATCTTGTTGATTTAAGAGGTGAATACTCCGATCCAACGACGGCACAATGGGAATCCGTTCTCTCAGCGAAAGTAGGATCATCTGTAAGTCAATATTCATCCCTACACTATCAAAAAGAATGGAATCACGACCAGCCTTCTCCAACAGTCTTTCATTTGAATGAGCCAACTATTTGGAAAACTGTAGGAAATCAAGATGTAAAGGTCAATGGCCGTCTACTCGGAGGCTGCATAGATGTCATCAGGCACTTGGTCGGAACGCCTTACGGAAATATAGCAGATTTTAGAGAGGAGCATATAAAGAATGAACCCATCCTCTGGTATTTTGAAAACTGTGAATTAACGACAGCTGATCTGCGCCGTTCACTTGTACAGATGAAATTAGCCGGCTGGTTCGACCATTCTTCCGGTATTCTGTTTGGAAGAAGTGCCGCCAACACGCCTGTTGGTGATTATACGATTGAAGATGTCTATCAAGAGCTGTCAGACGAGATGCAGATTCCAATCGTGTATGATATTGACTGTGGGCATCAGCCTCCTCAAGTTACTTTTATCAATGGAGCACATGGAGAGGTAGAAGTCTCAGGTGGAAAAGGAAAGGTCATTCAAACATTCAAATAATCAATAAAAAAACGTCCTACTCCCAGGACGTTTTTTCTGCTTATTTCTTTGAAACATTATACCGCTTTTCATTTAACATCCACATGATGTATCCCCATACCCATCCGCCTGCTAAACAGCATACGATTAAAAAGGGAAGGTAGTCTCTAATCACTACATACAGAATCACTGAAAATACCAATCCAGTAATCAACGACCCATATACAACTGAAAAGAACCACTTCCCCTTTTCCCGAATGGTATCCCAACGTCTCCAGTAGGTGCCATCCGGCTCCCTGCTATTGATAAAGAAAACACAGGCATTCAGAAAAAAGATAAGACTGATGACCAAATACATGTAAGATTGCGGATCTAACCAAAACACTAGAAAATTAATCAAAGAAGTGAAGGAGAACATGATATATATAAGTTTATTTTGTTTTATTTTTTCCATTTCTGCGCCCCCAATCTTCTGTATTATATCAAACCAATTCCGACATGGACCAACATATTCCAACATAATAAAGGAAAACCCCTCCATCTTCTAGAAGACTAATGAAGAACAGAATTCGTTAAGGAGTTTTTATTAATGAAAGCAAATGTAATGACCATTCGAAAAAAAGGGATCTATGTCGAAACCCATGGTTCTAAGGAGAATCCCGCCTTACTCTACTTGCATGGTGGCCCCGGTGAAAGTTGTTATGATTTCTCGTTTCATCAAAGTGAACGATTAGGGAAACATTTTTATCTTATTGCGATCGATCAAAGAGGTGTTTGCCGTTCAGAAGCCATTCAAGAAAATGAAGAGTTTGGTTTTCAAGATCTGGTCGAGGATTGTGAAGCACTCAGAAAAGAATTAGGAATCGATAAATGGTCTGTAATAGGGCATTCCTTTGGAGGGTTTCTGGCTCTTGCATACGTCTCCCAGTATCCTGAATCCATCGAGAAAGTCATTTTCGAATGTCCCACCTTCGATTTCACCCTGACATCTAAGGGACTACTAAGAAAAACCGCTCGATTATTCGGAAAATACAATCGATATGAGTTACAAGGGAAGGCCATGAAATTGGCAGAGGAACACCTTTCTCCAAGAGATTTTACAGAAATTTATATGAAGCTGAGTGATGAACTTGGAGAACACCGCATGCAAATCTATACACATAATTTTGATAACCCTACTGATTATTATGCTACTTACACAGACGAAGAATGGGACACCTTATACGACCGTTCAGATCATCACTATCATCTTCTCCGGGAAGAGGGAGTCATTTTCACCAGTTTGCTAGATAGAATCAAGCTAATAGAAACACCGATGCTTCTTCTTACAGGAGAATACGATCCCGTTACATGTGAAAAACATGTAGAAATATTTAAGAGAGATGCAGCAAATGGGGAGATCGTTCATTTTAAACATAGTGGTCATACCCCCCATTACGAGGAAGCCGACTGCTTTAAACAGGTGATCTTGGATTATCTATTAGTCAAAGACCGGCAATTCTCATGAACACAGCTAAAAAAATTCACATCATAGGCTCCGTCGCAAGCGGAAAATCCACACTCGCTCGCCAGCTTTCAAGCGAAAGAGGGATCCCCTATTATGAGCTTGATCATGTGATGTGGAGAATACACCCCGATGGTGATAGTAGAAATACGGAAGCCCAACGAAGAGACATACTTATCTCAATACTAAATCGAGAATCATGGATCATCGAAGGCGTACATTATCAAGAATGGATGTACAAATGTCTTGAAGAGGCAGAGCTTATCATTTTTCTTGATACACCAAAATGGAAGCGGAACTACAGGATACTCAAACGCTACGTAGAAGAGAAATATGGATTCAAAGAAGGGAACTACAAGCAAACCTTCACGATGCTAAGAAAAATGTATGGATGGAGTCGTCACTACGAGAGGAAAGAAAAGCCGATCGTCATGCAAATCCTCGATTCATATCAAGACAAAGTCATCATCCAAAAAGGATAAAGGAGCAATCAACATGTTTACTTATAAACTAAACGGCGAATTAGAATTAAGACTTCTCGATATACAGGATGCTGAACGAATCCACGAATTGACTGATCAGTCCAGATCGTATTTACGTGAGTGGCTCCCATGGGTGGATTACTCAAAAACGGTTGAGGATTCAAAGGAATTTATTAAAAGTACACGTTTAGGCTTCGCGAATAATAAGAGCTTAGCTACCGGCATCATTTATCAAAATGAAATAGTAGGGGTAGCAGGATTCAACGTACTTGATTGGTCAAACAAAGTGGCGTACATCGGCTACTGGTTAGGTGAAGGCTACCAAGGAAAAGGAATTATGACGACAGTGGCAAAGGGACTCACTAAATACGCATTTGAATACTATAAAATGAATAAAGTCGAAATAACCGCTGCAGAATTCAACCATCGCAGTCGAGCGATACCCGAGCGTCTTGGTTTCAAGGAAGAAGGGAAGCTGAGGCAAAGAGAATGGATTTACGATCATTTTGTGGATCATATTGTATATGGGATGCTTGCAGACGAGTGGAAGAAGTCTTGAAACAGACCGTCCAAGAACCATTAAAGGAATTGATCTCCTGGGTTGAAGACATTAAACATAAAAACGGGAGTTCAGCTGCATCCCTTTATATTATAAAAGATGACCAGGTCGTTTTGGAGCATTATAGCGGCAGGTACTCCCATGAAAAAAATGCAGCTCAAATCACAAAAAAGTCTCAATTTAATGTTGCCTCTGCCCGTAAAAGCTATTTAGGCCTTACGATTGCCTACGCTTTACATGATAAATATATATCGAGTCTGGACGATCCCATCACTCAGTATTTCCCTGAGTTTGATAAGGATTTGTTTGAAGGCACAGCGATCCGTCATCTTGTAACTCATTCCCACGGACTCGATACCGACGAAAAAGGATACATGTTTCGGGAATTCAAGCCCGGTAGCAGCTGGGCATACCGTAACGTGGGTGTGGACATTATGACAAAATTAATTCACCGACTGTATGGAAAAGGGTTCCCACAGCTTTTAAACGAGAGGGTTTTTACTCCCTTGGGGTTTAGTGAAACGGGATGGAGAACGGAATCAGGTGAAAATCTTGTACCTATCATCGGCCACATCGATAAACCTGCGCTACCTGGACTGGGGTCAGCTTCAGATGGAACGGAGAAGAATTTATTTGCATCTACCAGGGAATTTGCTCTCTGGGGGCAGCTACATGTTCAGAAAGGCATGATGAATGGAAGACAAATCGTTCCCTCTAAAGTAATTGAGACTGCCACTTCCATTCAAAATGTTTCGTATTCTGACTCCACCCTTCCTGAGAACGGTCTGTTTTGGTACGTTCAAGATGTTCCAAGGGATAAAAGTGAATTGGGGGAGAGGGTACCTTCAGGATCTTATCAAATTTTAGGTGTCACCGGCCCAACGATTCTTGTCATACCTGCTTATAATGTGGTGGTGTCAAAAATGTATAACAAGCGATACAACTATGGGGGAGACCAATACCTTTATTATTTACGGGAGTTTAGTAACAAAGTGGCAGATCTATTTTCATGAAGAATGGTGCACTCCAATAGAACGGAGAATGAATTACCAAATATTTGGTAACACTAATATCTATATTATGAGTCGGTCTATGGGGGGATCCCATGTTTCATATTGTAGTCATAGTAGTGATTATTCTCAGTTCCTTGAAATGGGGTTCCTGGAATAGATGGAGAGAATTTCTTCCCACGATCTATTATTTTAGTTTTTTCAATATGTTTTATCAGTATATCAGCTACACCATGAAGGCGGTTTGGGAACTAGATGGCTTTTTCATCAATATGTTTGTGACGGATTCACTTTACACGATGATCGCTTATCCTTGCCTTGTGGTTCTCTTTTTGAGCCACTATCCAGAGGAGATCAGAATGAAAATCTTCTATTATTTTAAGTACATAGGTGTTGCCATCTTGATTGAATGGGCAGCGTGGAGAATGGATTCCATTGAATATTTTGAAGGCTGGAATCTTTGGTGGACCCTCCTGTTTTATTTTATTATGTTTCCCATGCTGCGCCTTCACTTCAAAAACCCGGTTCGGGCATTGATGGTTTCAGTCTTTGTCATTGCGTTTTTACTTATTAGCTTTGATTATCATGTACTATAAAAAACGGTGAATCCACATCTTGGGACTCACCGTTTTACAATGTGAAAAGAGTTTTATAAGAACAAAACCATCAGTTCTTCATCGAAATATTCATCGTTATATTTCAATGCCCGCTTTTCTGTCCCGTATGGCTTGAATCCACAAGAGTGATAGAGGCCCTTCGCTGTTTCATTGGTTGTCACAACAGTAATCATAACTTGTTCAATGCCATCTTCAGCTTTTGCTTGAGTGATGGCAGCTTGAAGCAGCCCTCTTGCGAATCCTTTCCCACGATGGGCAGGGGAAACATACATGGCAAAGATAGAAGCTTTATGCTTCATTTTTAATGCTCCTTCACGTACGAGGGTCACCGCTCCGACTAGTTTCCCGTCATCAAAGTAACCAAACGTGTAGCTGCCATTTTTCGCAAGTCTCTCGGCTGTCACTTCAATTGGATTGGTACGGGCAATGGCTTCTTCATAGCTGCTTCCGAAGCTTGAAGGACTCTGCTGCAACATTTCCAAACGAAGCTGCCAATAAGCTTCAGCATGTTTTTCATTGAGTAATTGAATTTCCATTATTTTCTGACCTTCTTTCTGTTCCATGATATGATGAGAGGAGCTTTTATTTTATTTTAGCTATTCAAACAGAATTCGACATTATTGATGGAATCCCTTTAAATTGGAGGTATATGTATGGAAGATTGTCTCGGCTGCCGCCTTGCAAATGAAAAAGAGAGAGTATTTATCATATACGAAAATGATCATGTGGCCTGCTTTTTGGACCATGTACCGCATCACCCCGGACATACCCTGATTCTCCCTAAACGACACAACGTGGAAGTAACGGAATTCAGTGAAGAAGAAAGTCTCTCCATAATGAAGGCTTCACAACTCGTTGCACAAGCCGTTCAGGCTCTATATAAACCCAACGGGATTACCATCTGCCAGAATGGGGGCATCTACAACGAGTTAACGCATTATCATATGCACGTTATTCCGCGAAATGAAGAGGCAGATCGATTCGGCGAACTGTTTTATGGAGAGGCTGAGGTTGAACAACACAGTGAATCACTGGAAGAAACTCAAGAAAAGATGATTGCTTGCATTAATAGACTACTAGAATAGGAGTTAACAAAATGACAATACATAAAGATTTCGACCAAAAAATAATTCAATACGCAGAGCTCGCGATTAAAGTGGGAGTAAATGTTCAGCCTGATCAGCCCCTTTGGATTTCTGCACCACTCGGAACTGAAAAATTCGTACGCATTGTTGTAAAAGAAGCATATCTTGCCGGAGCAAGAAACGTGCATGTTCAATGGTACGACGAGGAAATCATGAGAACACATTATGAACTGGCCCCGGATGACACTTTCTACGAATTCCCAAGCTGGCTGGCTGTTGCGCATGAATGGGTTGTGGACAATAAAGGAGCCTTTCTTCAAATAGAAGCTAATGATCCGGACCTGTTGAAAGGAATCGATCCAGACCGAATCCTTAATTTTGAAAAAGCAAGTGGAGATGCCCTGGACCGTTTCTATGAAGCGATTGAAAAGGATCAGATCAGCTGGTCTATCGTGGCTATCCCTTCACAAAAATGGGCAGACAAGGTTTTTCCTGACTTACCAGAGAAAGAAAGAATCCCAAGTCTTTGGGACCGTATCTTCACATCCGTTCGTATTAATCATGAAGATCCAGTCCTCGCTTGGCAAACACATATCGAAACCCTGACCAACAAAGCAAGCGAACTCAATCACCTAAAGCTCAAATCCTTGCACTACCAATCGGAAGGGACGGACCTTACCGTTGAACTCCATGAAGATCACTTATGGCTGACAGGAGCAAGTAAAACACCAGATGGAACCCATTTTATTGCCAATATGCCGACAGAAGAAGTATATACTGTCCCTGTAAAAACCGGAGTCAATGGCATAGTTTCAAGTACCAAACCACTCGCTTACAATGGGAACGTGATCGACGATTTCACCCTTACGTTTGAAGATGGGGAAATTAAGAAAATCACAGCCAGAGAAGGGGAGGAAATCCTGAAAAAATTGATCCTGACAGACGATGGAGCGGCCTACCTTGGAGAGGTGGCCCTTGTCCCACATCAGTCTCCTATCTCAGATTCTGGCGTTCTATTCTTTAACACCTTATTCGATGAGAATGCATCAAATCATTTAGCGATCGGTTCCTCTTACCCGACTTGTATAAAGGATGGAGACATCTTATCCGATGAAGAACGGGAAGAAAAAGGACTCAATGAAAGTGTGGTTCACGAAGATTTCATGATTGGTTCAGAACATATGAATATAGATGGAGTGTGCCATGATGGAAGAAAGATCGCTATTTTCCGTAATGGGAACTGGGCTATCTGATTTAATATTTATTAGTCTTGGTCAGTTGTTGTATTGCTAAATCAAATCACCCTAAAGCACTCTTCCCTAAAAGGAAATAGATGATTAAATCACCCTGCTTAAAAAAAAGGAGAGATTCTATGATTTATGAAATGACGGTACAAGTCCGGGTAACTGATATGCAAAAAGGGCAAAAATGGTATGAAACTCTATTAAACCGCACTCCTGATTTCATTCCTCACGAAGGATTTGCAGAATGGGAACTCATTCCCGGCTGTTGGCTACAGGTAGCAGAGGGCACACCAACGCCTAATTCCGGTCCCATCCGTTTGGGTGTTGAAGATATTAGCAGAGAACGGGAAAGACTGTCATCCCTTTTAGGTACAAAGTACTTTGACATCCATGAAAGAGAGGAAGTTCCAGTCAAGTGGGCAACCTTTCAGGATCCATGGGGGAATGGAATCGGTATGTTCGAGTATCACAGTAAAACTGAAATGCAAGCTCGTATCCAGTCCCTTTTAGGAAATGAAAAATAAGGTCCCGCTATCAAGATCCTGCAATACAACGTATAATACATGGAAAAGCAGGAACAATTCCATCAACCTATTTGATTTAAAAGAAGACAAGGCTTGCAGATCCTATTGGTGTAAAATTATTAACTTACTTCCGACTTATATCACGAAAAGAAGAACCCTTCATGTCAGTGAAGGGTTCTTCTTTTGCATAATACTTATTCTACAATTTTCATCTCAAGCTCATGTTTTTTCACATATGCTTGAGGAAGCAAGATTTTTTCAAAGTCGAACTCCTCAAAATCCAAGTCTTTTTCAACCTTATTCGGAAGATCCGGGTTCGCAAGGGCACTTGTACCTAAGCTGATAAACTCAGCCTGTTCTTTTTGTAGAAGTACTTCTGCTTTAGAAGGATCACCGAGTTGACCATTGGCTATTACCGGTAATCGACTAAAGGAAGTAGCAGCCTCGGCAAGTGTCTGACTGTTCTCACCGAAGGAAGGTTGTGCACCATCTCCGTCAGTTGTATGAATATAATCAAGTTCTGTTTTTCCTAAAGTGGTGAAGATTGTCTGAGCGGCAGCTTGTCCTTCTGGCCATTTATAACTTTGATCTGCCACTTTCCCTTGAGAAATACGAATCCCTACCACAAAGTCATCGCCGACAGCACTCCGGACATCGTGGATGATCTCGGTTAGTAGACGAAGTCGATTTTCAAGTGAGCCACCGTATTCATCTTCTCGTTTATTTAAATAATCCGTCAAGAACTGATCTAGTAAATATCCATTGGCACCATGAATTTCTACACCTTCAAATCCTGCTTCTTTGGCATTAACAGCACTTTCTACGAAGGACTTTTTGACAGCTTCAATATCGTCCACCGTCATTTCTTCCGGCACAGGGAAGGGGCCGGACCCTCCGTAGAATCCGAGTTGATCACCCTTAGGTGCAATGGCAGAAGGTGCTTTAGTATTGTCTTTATAGGCATTACCTTGACTTTGTCCTCCTGCGTGCATAAGCTGAGCGATCATCAAGGATTCGTGGTCGTGAACCGTTTGAACAATTTTTCTCCATGCTTCTATTTGCTCTTTATTGACAATGCCCGGCTGGTTGAAGTATCCCTGACTGTATTGATTATCTGTGTATATTCCTTCTGAGATGATGACACCGAAACCGCCTTTTGCAAAGCGTTCATAATACTTTTCCATCGTTTCATTTGCCACGCCGTTTTCTTCTGCACTCACCCGGGTCATGGGTGCAACTATATAACGATTCTTAGTTAAGCTGGCTCCGAGGTTTCCTTTTGAAAATAGTAGAGTATATGGTGAACTCATTTTGAACACTCCTTTAATGTATTTTACAGATGATTATATCTCTCACCTTTAACGGAATCTAACTTTACGCCTGATGAATATGCCAGTCCCATAAAATGTAATATTGTGGTAAAATCAATATGGCTGCTACTATTTAAAACATACTGTATCATTTATGGTATAATTTCTCCTTGTGAAAACATACATGCTACATCAATAAGGGGGTAAAATAATGAGTTTTGAAGGTCAAAAGATAATGCCTGCCATCCGCTCTATGAAGGACTTTGATAAAATGCTTGAAACCTCTTTTCAATATGGTGTGTTTCTCGATCTCCATGTCGGGATGCTGAAGAGCGTCTTCGACTATGCGCGAAACCAGAATCGAAAGATGTTTTTACATTTAGATTTAATTCACGGCTTATCAAGTGATGAGTATGCTGCGGAATATGTCTGTCAGGAAATCAAACCCTATGGCATTATATCCACTAAAGGAAATGTGATAAAAAAAGCAAGACAAAAAGGTGTTTTTGCCACTCAACGAATGTTCGTGATTGACTCAAGTGCCATGAATCGGAGCATTGAACTTATACATAAGACAGATCCCGACTTTATTGAAGTGCTGCCTGGTGTGGTTCCTAAAATTATAAAAGAAATAGGTGAAAAGACGGGCAAGCCCATATTTGCAGGAGGACTGATTGACACAGTGGAGGAAGTGGAAGCAGCAATCGAGGCAGGCGCAACGGCGATTACGACTTCTGATCGGGTACTCTGGAAACATTTTGACAGATGAAAAATCACAAAAATTCATTGACACCGCTTTCATTGTGAAGTAATATAGTTCACAAGTTAATACGTTGTGAAAGAGATGAAGAGACTCACGTGAATTGCCTGCTATTGATGGGCATATTCCGTGAGTTTTTTTATTTTTTTCCACAGGCTCTGTTATCGATCGATTAACAAGATTACCACTGGCATTTATGGGGTAAACGAGCTAAAAAGCCCCGTAAAAACCAGAAAATGGGTAGTGCCGCAAGTTCTCTTTTTAAGGACAGGTGTTACACACATGTTTGTTAACGTTCAGCAGCATAGGAAAACAAAGCAAAATCAAATTGAAATGAGGGATGAAACATGAATGCATTTTTAGGAGAAGTGGTAGGGACAGCATTGCTCATCATTTTCGGTGCGGGGGTTTGTGCCAATGTGAATCTCAAGAAGTCATTCGCTTATAACGCCGGATGGATCGTCATCACATTCGGATGGGGGTTGGGTGTCGCCATGAGCGTATACGCCGTTGGGCAGTTTAGCGGGGCTCACTTAAATCCGGCTGTCACATTAGGACTTGCATTCAATGGGGACTTCCCATGGAGCAATGTACCTGAGTATATCCTGGCTCAAATGATTGGAGCAATCATTGGGGCCACGGTTACTTATTTACACTTTTTACCCCACTGGCACGCAACAAAGGATCCCGGTGTAAAATTAGGGGTTTTTGCTACGGGTCCGGCCATTCCACATTATTTTTCTAATTTATTGAGTGAAATCATTGGAACTTTTGTTTTAGTAGTAGGATTATTATCCATAGGGGCGAATACCTTTACAGACGGATTGAATCCATTTATTGTCGGTTTCCTTATTATTGCAATCGGGATCTCACTTGGTGGAACAACCGGCTATGCCATCAATCCAGCTCGTGATCTTGGACCGCGGATCGCACACTTCCTGCTTCCGATTCCGGGAAAGGGTCCATCCAACTGGGGATATTCATGGATTCCTGTAGTCGGCCCAGTGTTAGGCGGATCATTTGGAGGCGTTTTTTATAAAGCGGTTTTCCTTGGACAAGTCACGACAAGCTTCTGGGTCGTCCTGGTTATCACACTTGCTGTTCTTGGACTTGCCCATTTGAGTGACAGAAAGAACAGTTTAGCCCAAAAAGTACATCAATTATCAACTGAAAATTAATCTTTGGAGGGGTTATCAATGGAAAAGTACATTTTATCTTTGGATCAAGGAACAACAAGCTCAAGAGCCATCCTTTTTAATAAACAAGGGGAAATCGTTCATACTGCACAAAAAGAGTTTACTCAGCATTTTCCTAAACCGGGCTGGGTAGAGCACAGCGCAAATGAAATTTGGGGATCCGTTCTGGCCGTCATTGCAAGTGTTTTATCGGAATCAAGTGTGAAACCTGAACAAATAGAAGGTATCGGAATCACCAATCAACGTGAAACAACCGTCGTGTGGGATAAGGAGACCGGTGACCCGGTTTACAATGCGATCGTGTGGCAATCCCGTCAAACTGCCGGAATTTGTGATGATTTAAAATCACAAGGATTAAACGAAACCTTCCGTGATAAAACCGGATTACTGATTGATGCTTATTTCTCCGGTACGAAAGTCAAATGGATTCTGGACAACGTCGAAGGAGTAAAGAAAAAAGCGGAAGAAGGAAAGCTTCTGTTCGGAACGATTGACACCTGGTTAATCTGGAAAATGACTGGTGGAACCGCACACGTAACAGATTACTCTAACGCATCACGGACACTTATGTATAATATCCATGACCTGAAATGGGATGAAGAGCTGCTAGATATTCTTGGTGTACCAGCAAGTATGCTTCCAGAGGTCCGTCCCTCATCGGAAGTGTATGGAAAAACGGTTCCGTATCATTTTTTTGGGAGAGAGATACCGATCGCAGGTGCAGCGGGGGATCAGCAGGCCGCAATGTTTGGACAGGCCTGTTATGAGAAAGGCATGGCTAAGAATACGTATGGAACAGGCTGCTTTATGCTTATGAATACGGGTGAAAAAGCAGTGAAGTCTGATAATGGACTATTAACGACACTTGCCTGGGGAATCGACGGAAAGGTCGAATATGCTCTTGAAGGCAGCATTTTCGTAGCCGGTTCTGCGATTCAGTGGCTTCGCGATGGACTGCGTATGCTGAAGGATGCAAAGGACAGCCAGGGCTACGCAGAAAAAGTGGACTCAACCGATGGAGTGTATGTTGTCCCTGCCTTTGTAGGATTGGGAACTCCTTATTGGGACAGTGATGTTCGCGGTGCTGTGTTTGGTTTGACCCGAGGCACTTCGAAAGAGCATTTTGTAAGAGCCACATTGGAATCACTTGCCTATCAGACGAAAGATGTCTTGACTGCCATGGAAGCGGATTCCGGAATCTCCCTTAAGAAACTTCGAGTCGATGGAGGGGCGGTCAAAAATGATTTCTTAATGCAGTTCCAGAGCGATCTGCTATCCGTACCGGTCGAACGTCCGGTCGTCAATGAAACAACCGCTCTTGGTGCTGCCTACCTTGCAGGACTTGCTGTCGGGTTCTGGAAAGATCGCGAAGAAATCTCCAAGCAATGGAATAAAGACAAACAATTCGAACCGGATATGGCCACTGAGACACAGGAAGAACTATACAACGGCTGGAAAAAAGCTGTGAAAGCAGCTATGGCTTTTAAATAAAAGAAACATATGATATAATGAGCACAAGTTAATAAAACGGTTAGAGACCAAGAGAGACCAAACTTGCATTATGGCACACTACACCCATGATGTTTGTTTCGGTCTCTTTTTTTATGGTTAAACAGTAGAGTGAGAGTTTGAATTATTTCTTTAATCCTAGGAGGAACCAACTATGACATTTTCAAGTACTGCCCGACAAGAAGTGAAACATACATTGTCATCGAACCAATTCGACCTGATTGTAATCGGAGGAGGAATTACCGGTGCAGGAATCGCCCTCGATGCATCCAAACGGGGGATGAAGGTTGCCCTGGTCGAGATGCAGGATTTTGCGGCGGGTACGTCCAGCCGTTCAACAAAATTAGTCCACGGAGGCTTACGTTATTTAAAACAATTCGAAGTGAAAATGGTTGCAGAAGTAGGAAAAGAACGGGAAATCGTATACGAAAACGGACCTCATGTCACCACACCTGAATGGATGCTATTACCCCTTCATAAAGGAGGAACATTCGGTAAATTCAGCACCTCGATTGGCTTGAAGGTATATGACTATCTCGCTGGTGTTAAGAGAAGTGAAAGACGATCCATGCTATCGGTATCTGAAACGTTAACGAAAGAGCCCCTCGTCAAAAAAGATGGTTTGAAAGGCGGAGGTTACTATGTAGAATACCGTACAGACGATGCACGTTTAACCATCGAAGTCATGAAGGAAGCAGTCGCTCATGGAGCAACGGCTTTAAACTATATGAAATCCCAGCGATTCCTCTATGAAAATAAGAAAGTAGTCGGAATTGAAGCTGAAGATCTGGTAACGGGGGATACGATCGAAATCCGCGGTTCAAAATTCGTCAACGCCGCAGGTCCTTGGGTAGATGATGTACGCGGAAAGGATTACAGTACGAATAACAAACAGCTTCGCTTAACTAAGGGTGTTCATCTTGTCATTGATCAAAGCAAATTCCCGCTTCAGCAGGCGGTTTACTTTGATACTCCTGATAAAAGAATGGTATTCGCGATTCCCCGAGATGGCAAAGCTTATGTCGGAACAACTGACACATTTTTCGATCAGGAAAAATCATCTCCTCATATGACATCTGAGGACCGGGATTATATCCTGGATGCGATTCATTTTATGTTTCCCGATGTATCTGTAGGGAAAGAGGATGTGGAATCGAGCTGGGCAGGTGTACGACCCTTAATTTTTGAAAAAGGGAAGGACCCTTCTGAAATATCCCGTAAAGATGAACTTTGGGAAGCAGAAAGTGGACTCATCACTATTGCCGGGGGAAAGCTTACTGGTTACCGTAAAATGGGGGAAACAGTGGTTGACCTTGTATCAAAAAGATTAAAAGAAGAGAACAAGAAGAAGTTTCCCGCTTCTTCTACGAAGCATATGCCGATCTCTGGAGGTCATGTAGGAGGATCGAAAAACTTCCGAGCATTTATTGATCAAAAAGCAGATGAGGCGCATCAATTTGGATTAACAGAGGAAGAGGGAAGAAAGCTTGCAGCCATGTACGGTTCAAACGTGGATCAGCTCTATAAGCTTGCTCATGCTTATAGTGGAACAAGTGATGAAAGGTCCGTCCCTCCTTATTTATATGCGCAACTGATTTATGCGATTCAGGAGGAGATGGCCGCGACGCCGGTTGATTTCTTTATTAGACGGACTGGTGCTTTATTCTTCGATCGTGAGTGGGTGGAGAAATGGAAGGAGCCTGTAATCGAGATAATGACGAAGCTTCTGAAGTGGAATACAGAGCAGGAACAGCAATATAGAGCAGAATTAAATAGTGAGCTTAAGAGTGCAGTAGTCCCGGTAGATTTGCAGTCGTAAGCAGGAAACCGGCAGAATGAATTTTCTGCCGGTTTGTTTGTATACATGAGGAATTTATGTAAGAATCATGATAAAATCAGGATAAATATGTTAATTTTTCGGAGGGATGCTGGTTGGAAGAAAAAAAGAATACCAGGGGAAGGTTCCTCCTATCACTGTTAGTGTCTTCACTAATTGCCTTTGCAATCACTCTCTATTTTGAAAAAGGTGAATTTATCACAAGAAAGGGTGCATTTAGGCAACACCTTGAACAATTAGAGTTTAAGGGCACTTACCATGATCTGAAAGTTGTTTCAGAAAAAGAATCCGGGCAGCAATACCTCCTTCTCTATACCTATATGAATAAGGACGGGGAAAAACAGATCGGACTGGCCATTTATAAAAAAATGAATGTTCTACCCCTTTATGAACTGTACAGTATTAATGATTCTCCTCTATTATCTGCCGGAACAGAATTTCTTCATACTTATCAGTTTATTGTTTACGGTGACCGCGACGAAATGGGTGCTGACTACTTTACATACCGGGAAAATATCCAGTTTAAACGTATAGAGCTTGAAGAGAATGACTACTTCATTCACATCCAACCTTACGAGGGTATGCTCCATGTTCCTCAAGTGAACTTTTATTCTAGTGATGGAAAAATAGTTGGATTCACGCAGGCAAAATAATGATCCATAAATATGCTTACAATTATATAAATATATGAATAGTTGATGAAATTGACCATAGATGACTATTCGTTTCCCGAGAGAACTGTTCATCCCTTCTTAGAGATGTTGAATATACTATGGGGTTGCTGTAGATTAAGAATAGAAATTGACACGACTTCCTCGTTAAAAGGGTGGCTTCAATGGGATGAAGCCACCCTTTTTTTGCATTTTTTTGATAAAAAGCTCAGTGGATCAGAATCATAATTGCTATACTGATAGAAAGAAAAAATGGGGAGGAAGCTGGGATGAATCATAAAATAGCAGTGGTGACGGGGGCGAATAGCGGGTTTGGTTTTCTCTCGACGCTGGAGCTTGCACAACTTGGATATAAAGTAATCGCCTCCATGAGAGACCCACAAAAAGGAAGGGCATTGCTACAACGGGCTGAGGAACTAAAGGTGGGGGATTTAGTGAAAGTGCTTCCATTGGATGTAACGTCGGAAGCATCCATCAAGGAATTCTCTACCGCCCTTAATGATTTGGGCAAGGTGCACATCCTCCTGAATAATGCTGGGTTTGCCGGTGCGGGATTTGCAGAAGAAGTTACAATCGATGAGTTTCGTGAACAATTTGAAACGAATGTTTTTGGTGCCATGAGAATGACTCAAATTGTTCTCCCTTATATGAGAAAGCAAGGAGAAGGGAAGATCATCAATATGAGTAGCATTAGCGGCAGATTCGGCTTTCCTGGACTTAGTCCTTATGTATCTTCTAAGCATGCATTAGAAGGATACACGGAAAGTCTGAGATTGGAGCTTAAACCCATTGGCATATCTGTGCATCTGATCGAACCCGGTTCGTATCAAACGAATATCTGGACATCAGGTAAGAAAATCACTCCACTTTCGATGCAAGAAAACTCTCCTTACTTTCGTTACATGAAAGCCATCAACTCGGAAATTCAAGCTGGTGCAGATACACTTGGAGATCCAAGGGAAGTTGCCTCGATCGTACGGGAAATAGCACTAAACAAGAAAAAATCATTTAGAATTCCCATAGGCAAAGGAGTGCGATTAACCCTATTACTAAAAGCAGTCCTTCCATGGAGCATAATGGAAAACATCATCTTAAAGAAACTCGGAATGAGAAAGACCAAAGAGGGACGGACCTTATAGCACGATCGGAAAATGTCTGAATATAAAGAATTTAATTATGTAGAAGGAGAATTTTGTCAAAAGAGAGAATATGCTAAAGGAGACATAAGCTCATTCATTAAATAATTGAATGAGCTTGAATGCTTCCACACGAAATGAGGTGATTAATTGAATGAATGGATTGGTGCATCCGCTCTTTGCATGCATGAAGGTCGTTTATTGATGGTATTACAAGGGAAAGAAGAAGAAGAGAAACGGTGGTCTGTTCCATCAGGGGGGATGGAATCGGGCGAATCCCTTCAGGAGTGCTGCAGACGTGAAGTTTGGGAAGAAACAGGCTATGATGTTGAAGTAGGAAATCATTTGTATACAAAGTGGGGGAATGAAGGAAGTATTTCTATAAGAATTCATTACTATGAAGTCCAGCTCCTGGGAGGTGCGGCCACCATACAGGACCCTGATCAATTAATACATAATATCGAATGGTTTTCACTTCAAGAGTTAAAGAACCTGCCCCTGGGATTTCCAGAAGATCATTCCATCCTGGAAGCCTACATGAGTAAGAAGCTAAACACACTATCCTTTTAAAGGAATAGTATCGTTTTAGCACAATATATTATAAAGTATTTATCTATAAAGGAGAGAGTAGAATGGTGAAACGAACAGGAGAAGTAGTGATGGGAGTAATCGGAATTATCTTATCCGCATTATTTTCCATAATCGGAATCGTACTTAATATGGGGATGAGTAATCCTGAGGTCATGTCCCAACTCGAAGAAGGTATGGAGAGTGATCCAAATATACAAAATGCAGAGATGACTGCAGGAGATTTAAGTTCCATTATCAACGCTGCTGAATCAACTGGATCGTACCTTGTTATCTTAGGAATCATTGCGTCCATCCTGGGGATTATTGCTGTAGTGACCATTGTGAAAAATAAAAAACCGGTATTGTCCGGAATCATGTTTATCATCGCTGCCCTAGTCATCGGACTTGGCACGATAGGATTTGGTTTCGTACCAGGCCTTCTGTTCCTGATCGCAGGAATCATGGCACTTGTTCGCAAGCCTAAGAAAACAGACCCTGTGTATTAATAAAGCATTTAGAGAATTTCTTCTCCAGGCTATATTTTTCGTGAAGTTTTGCTTGTACCCATCTTGCTTTCCGACTGGATTTATACTATCTTAAAAGTAGAGCATAATGATAAAACAAGAGACACTGGCGGCAACCAATGTCTCTTGCTACACAGCAAACTGCAAGGAAAGCAGTGGCCCAATAGAGAAAGGAACATAACTCTACCCTTCAAAGTTTAGGCGCTTCATGAGGGTGGGGTTATTTCTTTTTGTCGTTTGAAATAACTATGGCAATGATGGAGACAATTAAAGAGCCAAAGGTAATCATTAGCGTTAACGCCTCATACGTTGTCACTATAAGCACCACCTCCTTCTATAAGGAAGTGGCCACTCCCACCCTACATTCACTGTATGCTTCAAATTATATCACAAACCCCGCCCGTACTTTATAGGCAAGAGGTAGGAAAAGCTTACCCCTATCAAAAAAACAAACAACCCCATTAAGTACCTTCCGATTCAATACGATTATTTCAAACTTTCTTCAAAATGTGATAGCATAGATATGCTCATATTAATCGATTACATAACATCACGAAATTCGAGGAGGAACTAACGATGAAACAACGTATAGAAATGCTGAAAAATTGGTTAAAAGAAGAAAATATCGATGCCGCATTCATCAATTCAACTGAAAATGTATTTTACTTAACGAATTTCCACACGGATCCACATGAGCGGTTGATGGGACTGTTTGTATTTCCAGATGCCGATCCATTTGTGGTGGTACCTGGAATGGAAGCACGTCAAGTGAAGGATGCCGGTTGGGATAACGAAGTGATCGGCTACTCTGATCACGAAAATCCATGGGAATTCATTCAACAAGCCATTCAAAAACGAGGAATTGATGGACGCAAGGTGGCTTTCGAAAATGAAGTCGTAACGTATGGCCGCAGTCAGGCATTTATTAACATGTTCAACTCACCGAATATAGTGAATGTTGAAGATAAATTAAATGAGATGCGTCTAGTAAAGGATGAGGGTGAAATCGCCATCATGCGCCGTGCAGCTGAAATGGCAGACTTCGGGGTTGAAGTAGGTATAAGTGCACTCCAAGAAGGCATTACGGAGATGGAAGTTCTTGCAAAGATCGAGTATGAATTAAAGAAAAAAGGCATTCGTGAAATGTCTTTCTCTACGATGGTGCTCTTTGGCGAAAAAGCTGGAGATCCGCACGGAAACCCAGGAGACCGGAAGCTGAAGGCAGGAGATTTAGTCTTGTTTGATCTTGGTGTTGTCCTTGAAGGATATACCTCTGACATCACCCGTACATTCGCTTATAAATCGGTTTCAGACAAGCAAAAAGAAATCTACAATACCGTTTTAAAAGCAGAACTGGCATCCCTGGGTGCAAGTAAGCCCGGAAACCGTATTGGTGACCTGGATCAAATCGCAAGGGATATCATTACAGAAGCAGGGTATGGAGACTATTTCCCCCATCGGATCGGTCACGGACTTGGGATCAACGTACATGAATTCCCATCAATGAGCCATTTAAATAATGGGATATTAAAAGAAGGAATGACCTACACCATCGAGCCGGGAATTTACGTTCCGGAAATTGGCGGCGTAAGAATTGAAGATGATGTACTAATAACGAAGGATGGTTACGAAACATTGACCAAATTCCCTAAAGAACTGCAAATCATTAAATAAGACATGGAGAAGGCTAACGGTGTGTTAGCCTTCTTTTTATGAAATGAAATGAAACCAATACGAAGGTCATTCGTATATATAGGGAGAGAAAGCTAGGGAAGGATGAAATTCAATGAAAAAATTAATCATATTACTCAGCTTTTTTATGCTGACAGGCTGCGGAATCCTCGAGGAAGCAAATAACAGTTTGACCTATGTTGAGGAAATGACCGATTATTTAAATGAAGCAGAGCAATTCGCAAACGATTTTCCTGGATTAGTGGAAAATGCAGCGGCAGATTCATCCAACATACCGGCACTTGAAACAAGATTAAAAGACATGAAAACAGAAATACAAGAGATCAATGATCTGACCCCGCCTCAGCTGGCAGAAAGCATCCACAAAAAAGTGGAAGGGTATAATGAACAAGCGCTGGAAGGAATTGATCGTGCCTTAGTTGAAATTGATAAGGGAGAAGTCCAAATTTCAGAGTTACAAAACCTTGAGATCGTAAACACCTTTAATCAGCTACAAGAGATTAAAGGGAATCTGGAAAATTTAGGTCAATAAGGAAATGGTGTTACAGATATGGCTTCTAATCTGTAACACCATTTCACTATAACATTACACCACCCACGATCACTCTTCGTACATTCACGCCCACCCTTGGTACCGCAAAAAAAAAAATCAACCCTATTCTATCAAGTAGATTTGTATTAAACTAGTTTCGAATATGACTGATAAAAAACAAGTATGATTTCTCCACATACATAGAACAAGAGTTCTGAAAAACATGCTATAATAAAGGAATCATAAAGCTGGACAGGAGAATGATATGAAAGTTGTTATTGCCGAAAAACCCGATCAAGGAGCTACCCTCGCTAAACCTTTTCCTCATCGAAAACGCCAAGGATACATTGAAGTACATTCTAATGATGTGTTCCCCAATGGGGCTTATATCACATGGGCTGTAGGTCATCTTTTTCAACTTCAAGCCCCTGAAAAATATGAAAGCAAATGGAAGAAGTGGACGTTGGAAGACCTCCCCATCATTCCTCAACGATTTCAATATGAGCTTCAACGGGCAAAAGCGAAACAATTCGCAGTCATCAAAGACCTTCTAAAAAAAAGGGAAGTCACAGAAATCATCCATGCAGGGGATGCCGGGCGTGAAGGTGAGTTGATCATCCGGAATATTATTTCAATGTCCCGGGTGCAAAAACCCATGAAAAGATTATGGATTTCATCCCTGACAGAGAAAGCCATCATTCAAGGGTTCACCAGTTTAAAAGAAGAAACGGAAATGCGGAGCCTTTATTATGAAGCCTATTCCCGCGCTTGTGCCGACTGGCTTGTGGGAATGAATGCATCGAGAGCGTATAGCATTCTACTAAAGCAGCAAGGCATGTCGGATGTTTTCTCTGCAGGCAGGGTACAAACTCCGACTCTTGCATTGATTGTGAAAAGAGATGAAGAAATAGAGCAATTCAAAAGCGAACCCTTCTGGGAAGTGAAAGCAGCCTTTCAAATGGGAGAACACATGTACGAAGGAGTTTGGCAAAAAGATGGAGAATCTCGAATTCAAACAAAGGAACTGGCAGAGAAGATTGCTTCGTTCTGCCAAGGGAAGGCTGCAAGCGTACTAGAGATGAAAACAGAAAGAAAAGAATTTGCTCCTCCATTACTTTTTAATCTATCAGCTCTTCAGGCAACGATTAACAAAATGTATAAATTTTCACCTAAAAAAACATTGGATGTCCTGCAGAAGCTTTATCAAAAGGGAATTGTTTCTTACCCAAGGTCAGATTCACAATATGTAACCAAAGGGGAAGCAGAAACCTTCCCGGAAATATTGTCTAAGCTTCAGGAATACAGTCCTTACAATAGCTGGATCCCCACTCCTCATAAGAGCCTGCTGAATAACAAACGTTTTGTAAATGAAGCGAGGGTTTCTGATCACTATGCGATTATTCCAACTGAACAAGTAACCGACCCTCAATCGCTATCAGGAGACGAAAGGAAAATATATGATGTAGTGGTTAAACGTTTTATCGCTGCACATCACAACAAAGCTGTGATCAATTACACTACTATCACTACCGTCGTGGACGAACGGGCTGAATTCATTTCTAAAGGAAAGCAAATTCTCCAAGAAGGATGGAGACAGGTTCTGATGCAGAATGAAAAGGATGACGAACCGCTCCTGCCACCTGTTAAGGAAAGCGACAAGGGCATTGTCAAGAGTGTCCATACCAAGGAAGGAAAAACCCAGCCACCTAAGCGTTACACAGAAGGTCAACTGATTACCTTAATGAAGACAGCGGGTAAATACATGGATAATGATGAGCTCGAGAAAGTGTTAAAGCAAACAGAAGGTCTCGGTACCGAGGCAACACGTGCTGGAATCATAACCATGCTTAAAGATCGGAACTACATTGACATCCAAAAGAACATTGTCTATCCAACCGATAAAGCAAAAGTTTTGATTCGGGCAATTGGTGAAAATGTCTTGGCATCAGCTGAAATGACAGCAAAATGGGAGCAGCGACTTCAGGAAATAGGAAAAGGGTATGCGTCCGCACCAGAGTTTATGGAGCAAGTGAAGAAATTAAGCGATAAACTTGTTCAAAACGCTCTTCAAGAGGCAAACACATGGAATTTCGAAGATCTTGATACTGATTCCATCCAACGGTCGAAAGGGAGCAAAGGTAAAAGAATATCGAAAACCAGCGTCGGCACATGCTTGAAGTGTGGCGGAAAAGTGGTTGACAAAGGAAAATTCTACGGATGCTCCAATTATCAAAAAACAAAGTGCAGCTTCACCATTTCTAAGACCATTCTCTCAAAGCGTATGACCCAGGCAATCGTGAAAAAAGTTCTCGCAGATGGAAAATCCGAACGCATCGACGGTTTCAAAAAAGGAGAAAAAGAGTTTTCAGCTTACCTTAGTTGGGATCCTGTTGAAAAGAAAATTCAATTCGTATTTGATATACATTAACCCATCGAAACGACTCTCATTAGGGAGTCGTTTTTTTATCCTTACAACCTTGCAAAAGAAAAATAATTGTAATACATAAGTTTAATTTCAAGATAAGAGGATAAAACAAAAGAGTAGGATAACTGATATATAAAAATGGAGGGTACACATTGAAAAAGATATTAATGGTGTTAACGAATGAAAGCAAAATTGATGATGAACACGAAACAGGTCTTTGGTTATCGGAGTTCGCTGAGCCATATGAAGAATTTAAGAATCAGGGATTCGATGTAGATGTGGCTAGCTTAAAAGGAGGCCGTATTCCTTTAGATCCTAACAGCCTTGATGATGAACAGGTGGAAAAGTGGAAGGGTGTCACCAAAGAATTGGATCAAACGATGGTCCTTTCACAATTGAACGTTAACGAATATTCAGGGATTTTCTTACCAGGCGGACACGGAACGATGTTTGATCTCCCTGACAGTCCGGAACTTCAACAAGCACTGGCTCACTTTGCTGAAAACAACAAAGCCATTGGATCTGTATGCCACGGTCCTGCTGGATTTGTTGGAACGAAATTGTCAAATGGAAAATGGCTGGTTGAAGGAAAAAGCATGACAGGATTCACCAACGAAGAAGAGCAGCAAACGGGCCTCGATTCATTAATGCCTTTCTTATTAGAAACAAAATTAAGAGAGCAAGGAGCTCAATTTGAAAAATCTGAAGCATGGAGTGACCATGTCATCACCGATGGGAAATTCGTGACTGGGCAGAATCCACAATCCAGTCAGTCAACTGCAGAAGCGTTCGTTAAAATAATTTAAAATAAATGATTGAATGAAAAGAAGCTCTTTAAGGAGCCAATCCATACTATTCTTTCTAAATGAGCATGGGGTGAGAACCTCGTGCTCTTTTTTTGAGTTCAACACTATTCTCTATTGACCTGCCATTTGTGATAAAATCGTGAGAAGACTATAAAGCGAGGAGAAAATTATGCAGGTTGTTCGGATCATCATTCAAATTGCCATTCTATGCTTATTTTTCGAGATTGGAAAGTGGTGTACAGACTTCTTTCATTTACCCATTCCCGGAAGCATTATCGGGATGCTTTTTTTGTTTCTACTACTATTAACGGGAGTAGTAAAAGAAAGATTATTAATGGACGGTACAGGATTCTTTCTAAGACATTTTTCCTTCTTTTTTCTTCCATTGTCTGTTAGCGCAATGGTTCTGGGGCCATATTTTATAGAATTTGGCTGGAAACTCATTGTCATTCTGGTTATTAGCGGGATAACCGGATTTGTAGCGACCGCCATATCAGCAGAGAGTTTAATAAGATTGAAGGAGAAACGAAATCATGATCCATCTCATTAGTTCACTGATGGCATTAGGCATTACAGTATTGTATTTTATCTTTGGCGTAAAGATTCACCGACTTTGGCCAAACCCCGTAACCATTCCTATATTTATTAGTACGATAGCTCTCATTGTCACATTATTGATCATCGATATGCCTTATGAACAGTATGCAGACTTCACTTCGTTCATAACGTATTTACTTGGACCTGCTACTGTGGCCCTTGCGTACCCCCTTTATCAGCACCGAAAGTTATTAGTACAGCATGTACAGCCTATACTTTTCGGTATTCTGTCCGGAAGTGGAATGTCTATGCTTATTTCTTATTTCTTCAGTATGTGGTTGGGGATCCCATCTGAGTGGAGCCGCTCCTTGCTTATTAAAACCATTACAACTCCGGTAGCAGTTGATATAGGGAAGGTGATTGAGGCGAATATAGAAGTCATTCCCACGGTCGTCATTGTGACGGGTATGTTCGGAGCTATGATCATACCATCTATTTTAAAGTGGCTGCATGTAAAGCACCCCATCGCAAAAGGACTTCCATTTGGAGTGATTTCCCATGGAGTAGGGACGGCACAGGCTATCAAAGAGGGCGAAAGGGAAGGGGCAGTAAGTGGTGCCGCCATGGCATTAACCGCCACGATCATGTCCTTTGTCATCCCCATCCTATTTCTTTTTGTTTGATAGAGTAATTGAAGGAAGCGAATCCCATAATAATTAACCACCATACTAAACAACAGCTTTCCCTTTAAAAACAGAGTGTGTTTCGGTATAGTAAGGGAAGGTAAAATTTCAAAAGAGAAGGAAGATAATATGATTGTCAAAACTGATGAAGATTTAAAAGCGTTAAAAGAAATCGGCCGCATTGTGGCAATGATCCGTGATGAATTACGCTCTCTGACAAAGCCTGGAGTAACAACTAAAGAGCTTGACGATATTGCTGGGAGACTGTTTGAAGAAAACGGAGCCATTTCAGGACCTAAAGGAGAATATGATTTTCCTGGTTTCACATGTATCAGTGTGAATGAAGAAGTGGCTCACGGGATACCCGGTGACCGTATGATCAAGGAGGGAGACCTTGTCAATATTGACGTATCCGGATCTAAAGATGGCTACTATGCCGATACAGGAATCTCATTTGTTGTTGGGGAGGGAGACCCGAAGCTTACAGATTTATGCGAGGCGGCATTAAATTCATTCCAAGCAGGACTCCTGAAAGCGAGAGCAGGATCTAAACAAAACGGTATCGGCAAAGCGGTTAATAATGAAGCGCGAAAAAATGGTTATACGGTGATTATGAACTTAACCGGCCACGGTGTAGGACGGTCTCTTCATGAGAAACCTGACCACATCTTAAATTATTTCGATCCATGGGATAATGCACTGTTAAAAGAAGGGATGGTCATCGCATTTGAACCCTTCATCTCAACCAAAGCACAAAACGTAATCGAAAAGGGCGACGGATGGACCTACATCACACCCGACAACAGCTTCGTTGCCCAAATCGAACACACCATCATCATAACCAAAGACGAACCAATCATTTTAACACAATAAAGTATTGAGGGACGGACCTTGATTCCTAGGAGTAGCTCCTAGGATCAAAGGTCCGTCCCTTTTTTTGTATATGTTTTGTACAACTAAATACGACTACGATACATATGAGGAATGGGAGGGGGGGACCTGGACTTTGGGCATTGTTCGCTTGTAGAACTAACAGGGCCATGCTTCATTGAATTATTTAAATTTTACAAACAAAATGATTGTCATAGGAAAAAAGTTGGGGTAAAGTAGATATATTAAAGTTATACAAAGTTTATACATATAACATTAAAATTTTCATTATTTATCGGAGGAACCCCCCATGGCTGTTTTGTTTTCAAGAAAACCCAAGACTGAACCTGTAATCGTCCCTACATCCAACATCATTGTCCTGCAAGACAAGAAACTGAATGAAAGATTGCATTATATGCAATTTCAGGAACACCATTTGAACGAATTAAAAGAAGTTCTCCCCGTATATGAGCAGTTATCCGATTCCTTGCTTGATAAGGTATTGGATCATCTCTACAAACATCCGAGTTTAGTAGAGATTGCTGTGAATCATTCCAGCCGAGAGCGATTAAAGAAGGTTTTCCATGATTACTTTCGTTCTCTATTCTCTGGTGAATTAAATGAAGAATATTTCTCCATGAGGGAGAGGATGGGGAAAACCCATAACCGGAATGGCGTTACAATTGATTGGTTTATTTCCACCTACACAACCATTCAGCATTTATTGATTCCTAAGATTGTAGAACTTTATCAAAACGACCCATCTAAACTCGCTTCCGTACTGGTCGCTATTGACCATGGTATTCATTTAGACGCAAGTATTGTATCTGAATACTATATCCAAAGCAGAATGGATGAGCTCGAGAAACTTCATCAGGAAAACCAGGCCCTGCAAGTAGAAATGCTCAACATGAATACAGAACTCGGCTCTTCATTAAGCCAAACAGAAAAAAGTCTAAATGAGACCGCTACGAAAGCGGAACGTATCCGTGCAGAATCCGAAAACACAGAAAAGAGCAGCAAAAATCTCCTTCAGCTTTCCAAAATGAACAAAGATCAAACAGATAATATGATCGACAGCTTTGGTATCATAACTGAGCAAATCAAAACGCTATTAAACGAGATCCAAGGGGTAAAGACAATAGCCGAACAGATTACACCTCTTTCTAATTCGATTCAGCAAATAGCTGAGCAGACAAATCTTCTTGCACTAAATGCTTCGATTGAAGCAGCTCGGGCCGGTAATGAGGGCAGGGGCTTTGCAGTTGTTGCTTCTGAAGTGCGAAAGCTTGCCGAAGACTCAAAGGAACTGAGCCACTCCATCCATCAGCTCGTGAATGAAAGCAACAAGCAAATCGGAGTTGTTTCAAACCGAGTTCTTAACATGACTGACTTAACGGAGAACTCCCGCAAAGAAATCGGGAATGTACAAAACGGCATTATGACCGTTCAAATGGAAATGGAAAACTATATGGGTATGTTCAAACGAAATCAAACTGAATTAAATCATATTGTGGAAGCCATCAGGCAAATTAATCATACAACTGATGAATTGGTTCAGTTTGCTTCTACGATCATTCATAAAATGAATAAATAGAAAAAAGGGAAACCGGCATCAAAAACCGGTTTCCCTTTTTTCTATTAAACGATTTTCGTTTTACCACACTCTTGACACTTTCGATAAAACTTTCCATCTAATACACGTGATTTAAAAATATTGTTCCCACATTCGCAGCGACCACTGTGTTCGTCGGGATCATCTTTATAAAGTACGATATTTTCTTCCTGATTATCCAACCTTGTCATCCTCCAGTTCAACCATTCCTCCTTATAGTATAGTAGGAATCTTCCAGCTTGTTAAGATTAAACTTCCTTCTTTTTTAAGATTAAAACTTGTTTAATTTAACGATATAAAGAGCATTCCCTAATTATTCACCTACGAAAAAGACCACTTAATCTCTAAAATCGGTGTCAAAATAGAATAAAGCCCTTTAACTTTTTATCCATAAATATCCTTTATACCTATTATTTTCATCTATTATTACCATAATATTCATCTACATGATAGTTTATACAGGAAATCGCTTTCTATTACAGTCGTGAAATATTCTTGACGCACGATATTAAAGTTCCTGTTATTGAATTGAGATTTTACTATGTTAGTATTTTCCCTGTTAGCAAAAATAAATAAACCGCTAGCTACATAAGGAGGAATTTTTCTATGAAACTAAAAAAATCGATTATTTCTGTGGCTGCATTTACTACACTTGCAGTGTCTGGTGGAGCTAGCGCTTCAGCACAAGACATCGAAGTTAAAAAAGGTGACACTTTATGGGGAATTGCCCAGGAATACGGTACATCCGTTGATCAACTCATGAAATGGAACAATTTAAATTCACACTTAATCTATCCTGACCAAGAACTCACGGTATCATCCAAAGAGTACTATACAGTAAAAAAAGGTGACACACTCTGGGGAATCTCTTCACAATATGGAGTTTCCGTCGACAGTTTAATAAGCTGGAACGCTCTTGAAAGTGATCTGATTGTCCCTGGACAAGAATTAGTCCTTAATTTAGAAGATAAAAAAGCACCTTCAGCTACTGCAAATACTTCTGAGCAAGCAGCAGCTCCTGCTCAAGAAGAAACAGCAGAAGTAGCTCCAGAAGCTGAAGAGCCTGCAACAGAACCGGCTGAGGCACAGCCTGCAGCAGAAGAACCAGCTGCACAAGAGGAAGCTGTAAAGGAAATCACAGTAGAAGCAACTGCTTACACAGCAAGTTGTGAAGGTTGCTCAGGTACAACAGCCACTGGTGTTAACCTTTTAGAAAATCCAGATGCTAAAGTGATTGCAGTAGACCCGAATGTAATTCCACTGGGATCTAAAGTATATGTTGAAGGGTACGGCTATGCAACTGCTGAAGATACAGGTGGAGCGATTAAAGGTAATCGAATCGATGTATTCATCCCATCAAAAGACCAAGCAGTTGATTGGGGCAGAAAATCAGTTAACGTAAAAATTCTTGAAAGTAAATAATAGATTGGAACCACTGAGATGTCATTCTCAGTGGTTTTTTATTCTTCCATACATTTTTATTAGCTTATAGATGCAAATGGAATAATTTTCTTAATAGTCTCTTCGTTACCCCTTTATTTTCTATTCATCCACGCTTTTCAACTAACATTTCCCTTCAAATGAAAGAGTTAGTAACACTTCCAGTAGAATCGACAGAAAAGAATAAATATTACACGCTTGTCATCTAATTGTTAACGGTTTATAAACACTTTGTTATGTATCTGAGGTAAGTCTATGTTACTATTTCAACTGTTGGTTTCATAGACCGAACATAAAAGGAGGAATTTCACAAGATGAAAAAAGTATTATTTTCTATTTTTTCCTTCACAGTTTTTCTAACAATCGGACTTACTTCTGCCTCTGCAGAATCAGACGATACTGCAATGAATGATTATCATAATATAGAACAAGGCGATATTCTTTGGGAGATTGCAAATCGATATCATGTTTCGATAGATGAGGTTGGTACACGCCAACAACTTTTAGAAGAAGGTTATACTGTGAATAACGGACAAGAAGAAGAACAAGCTGTTAAATCCGCTGATACAGAAACTTCCGAGGACAACGTTGTGAAAGAGGTTAACGTAACCGCTACTGCGTATACAGCTTATTGTGAGGGCTGTATCGGCATTACAAAGACGGGGGTGGACTTAATCGAGAACCCTGATGCCAGAGTCATTGCCGTCGATCCAAGTGTCATTCCACTGGGATCTAAGGTATATGTTGAAGGATACGGTTATGCCCGTGCGGAAGATACAGGAGGGGCCATTAAAGGAAAACGCATCGACATTTATATGGAAAAAGAAAAAGATGCCCTTAAATATGGTGTACAAGATGTCAAAGTGAAAATTATTGAAGAGTAACCAATTGTCAGGACGCCGATTTAGGCGTCCTTTTTGTATCAAAAAACTATTCTCCTTGAACTTTTGAACCTTCTCTAGCAGAAGGAGCTACGGATTTTATCTCAATTTCCTCACCCATTTGTTGTTGAGCTAATTTTTCAGCTGTTTCATGTTGCGATTTGTTTTGTTTATTTTTCATGACTAGACCTCCTCCCATACATTCTTTTCTTAACATTCACCGATACATGAAAATTACTACAAGAACTTCACCCAGTATTTCCAGTTAAAGCTTCAAGTAAATTTAGAAGACACCTTGTATTCTATCCATCAAAATTCCTGTTCTTCCTATATAAAAGTTTAATCATGACTGTCAATTATATTTAACTTACCGGGGTTATAATGCGTATTCATTTCCAATTTCTCATGCTGAAAAATCCCTAAATGGACTTTCAGGTCAAAAAAAAAGAATAGGAATGAAAACGGTTAAATGACAAACACTATAAAAAAATATAATGGTTATCACTTGCAAAGTTAAACTTTTTTCTGATAGGGTAACAAATGTTGGTTTTATGAGAGTGTGGTGAGGGAATAGGTAATAAGTAATTATTCCTCCACAATCCTCAGAATGCACATATTCCCATCTGCATTAACTGAGACTCTTTCAAATTGAAGATGATTGCCGCTGGTGTACATACCAATATAAACACCCTCAATCCGGCTGTCGTTACCTTCATAACAGAAAAGAGCAAAAAATACATTGAAAATGGAAAGGAGAATTTTATGAAGAGGATATCAAATGTTTTCTGGATTACCATTGCATTAGTTGCAGCTTGTGTTGCCTACGGTGTCATCGCGCCAAAGTCATTCGAAAGTGTAACAGCTGATATGCAAAGCTTTATTACCTCAACATTCGGTTGGTATTATCTTATTTTAGTCACAGTGATTGTTATTTTCTGCGTATTCTTGATCTTTAGTCCAATCGGAACGATAAGATTAGGAAAGCCAGACGAGAAACCTGAGTACACGAAAGGAACATGGTTCGCCATGTTGTTTAGTGCAGGGATGGGAATCGGTTTAGTATTCTGGGGGGCAGCCGAGCCGCTGTCACACTATTTGACGCCTCCACTTGCTGAAGGTGGAACAAATCAGGCGATTAAAGAATCAATGCGCTATACGTTCTTCCACTGGGGAATACATGCGTGGGCGATCTATGCGATTGTCGCTCTAGCACTTGCTTATTATAAGTTCCGTAAAGATGAGCCCGGCTTAATCTCAGCTACATTGAAACCGATCTTTGGAGATAAAGTGAACGGTCCACTGGGAACGATCATTGATGTACTTGCTGTATTCGCCACTGTTGTCGGTGTTGCCACAACCCTTGGTTTCGGTGCAGCGCAAATTAACGGAGGACTTTCATACTTACTGGGAGTTCCAAATAATTTCACCGTTCAGTTCATTATCATTGCGGTTGTAACCGTCTTATTTATGATATCTGCATGGTCTGGATTAAGTAAGGGAATTAAATACTTATCTAATACGAATATGGTACTGGCAATTGGACTGTTCGTGTTAATGTTCTTTATCGGACCTACATTGCTCATCCTGAATATGTTCACTGATACAATCGGTGCTTATATTCAAAATATCGCTGCCATGAGTTTCCGGATTGCACCATTAAATGAAGAGCATCGCGGGTGGATCAATGGCTGGACGATTTTCTATTGGGCATGGTGGATTTCCTGGTCTCCATTCGTTGGAATCTTCATCGCACGTGTATCGCGAGGCAGAACCATTCGTGAATTCTTAATCGGTGTACTCCTGCTGCCTGCTTTAGTCAGTTTCATTTGGTTCGCTACTTTTGGTACATCTGCCATTGAAATTCAACAAGCAGGAACAGATTTATCAAGTTTGAATACAGAAGAGGTATTATTTGCTATATTTAACGGTTTTGAATGGTCAACGATCCTTTCAGTCATTGCCATCACGTTAATCGGAACCTTCTTTATAACGTCTGCTGACTCAGCTACATTCGTTCTGGGAATGCAAACAACCTATGGATCATTAACTCCACCTAACTATGTGAAGTTAACTTGGGGGATTGCTCAGTCTACTGTTGCATTAATCCTACTCTATAGTGGAGGATTACAGGCCTTACAGAATGCATTGATTGTTGCGGCTTTACCATTCTCGGTCATTATGGCCCTGATGATGGTGTCTCTGTATAAATCACTGAATCAAGAGAAAAAAGAGCTTGGATTATACATCAAACCTAAGCCAAGAAAACCGAAAGAACCGAAAGGACATATGTAAGAATCGGTTTAGCGCCTGGAATTTTTCCAGGCGTTTTTTTTTGCATATCGAGCACTTCCTATCTAGACATTTTACTCATTTTTCCCTCCTCCATGATATGCAAAACCCACTGTTCATAGGTAATCTGCTGCAGATGTATTTCATAGTCAAAAAGTAAATGCTGATTTTAATTAACCTACAATTTGTCCACTACATACATTAATATCGTAGTAAGATAACTGGAGGTGACTGATGATGTATGGATACCCTGGATATGGATATGGCTGCGGTGGTGGTTACGCTGGTGGCTTTGCGTTAATCGTAGTTTTATTCATCCTATTAATTATCGTTGGAGCAGCGTTTGTTTGTTAAAAATAAATAAATAATGGTTAGATGACCTCAAACCAAAGTCAATGATTCCTCCACCAATATCCGGTGAAGGAAGAACCGACTACAGGGGTCATCTTTTTTTATACATAATGATTGTCACAGAGTGGTTCTCGTATTAGAATACAAGAGGAATCAATATTCTTGTAAAGGATCGAGCCTCGATGACTAAAAAATCCGCCACAAAAAAGCGTCCCAGTAAGAAAAAACGGTCATCACCATTTACGATCGTCCTTATACCCATCATCGTTCTAGCTATTTATTATGCCGTAAATAATGGAGAAGCCACTTATACCCTGTCCTCATTCGGTAAAGAGGAGGTACCTCCCGAATATATTCCCATTTATAAAGCAGCTGAAGAGGAATACGGGGTACCATGGTATTTACTGGCTGCCCATCACCGGGTCGAAACGAAGTTCTCCACCATGAGGACTCTTGTGTCTCCTGTGGGAGCTGAGGGACACATGCAATTCATGCCATGTACATTTGTCGGCTGGTCACACCCCAGTTGCTCAGGCTTAGGGAAGGGGAGTATCCCGCAAAACCAAAAAACAGACCCTGACGTCATTGAAAAGTATGGTGGATATGGTGTCGATGCAAATGGAGATGGAATAGCCGATCCATTTCAAATTGAGGATGCCGTGTATAGTGCTGCAAACTATTTGGAACGAAATGGAGCAGCAGATGGAAAAATCGAACAAGCCGTATTTGCCTACAATCATAGCGAAAAATATGTAGAAGATGTTTTGTACTATGCAGAGCGATTTGTAGAAGATGAAGAAGAGTAGTCAAGCAGGGCTATGTGTATTCTTAATATTGTCACTAAATCTCTAAAACACCCATACTCACCAGGGTGTTTTTTTGTTATGGTAGTAAAGTATCATTACCAAAAAAGGAATTTTTTTCTTAGAAAATAACAAAGAGGGGTAACCATGCTGCTATTAAAGAGGAAATCAAAACAAGAGAACGTTAACAGATTAAACGAAGAATCGAGATTGCCTGAAGTAAGCATAACAGTTTCACCGGGTGTAAAAAAACAACTAGAAATGATCCAATTGTCAGAAGCAGATTTAGCTGTGTTACGTTCAACGAAACGGTATTTAGAGGAGAATATACAAGAAATTATCGATGGTTTCTACCATCCAATCGAAAATAACCCAGTCCTACTAGCAATTATCGAAAGATACAGCTCCATCGACAGATTAAAACAAACACTTGCCGTCCATATTGCTGAAATGACGAACGGAATCATTGATACGCCGTTTATAGAAAAACGAAGAAAAATTGCAACTATGCATATCCATATAGGCTTACCTACAAAATGGTATATTGCTTCATTCCAAAATCTTCAAACCACCCTTTTTAAAGTAATGTACCGACACGTTACCCATATGGAAGATTACAACAACGTCATCAATGCATTCACTAAGATTCTAAACCTTGAACAGCAATTAGTTTTAGAGGCATATGAAGAAGAAATAGAAGAAATCAGAGCCACCTCACTGCGTTTAAAAGAAAAGATGACGGAAAGGGTTCATGAAGCATCGACAAGTTTATCTGCTATTTCAGAAGAGTCGATGGCTTCTTTAGATTCAATTAATGATCGAATGAGCGAAGTTAGTATTTTAACTACAAAAGGAACTCAATCTATCGAAAAAATCAGTCATTTCTCTACTGAAGGAAAAGATAAGATGGGTGTTCAAAAAGAACATATGAGTAAAATTCTTTCAGATATGAGAGAAATGCTGAAGGAAATCTATCAATTGCAACAAATTTCGAATCAGATTTTTGATATTGTTGCCATCGTTCAAACCATTGCAGAGCAAACAAATTTACTATCTCTTAACGCAAGTATAGAGGCAGCACGCGCCGGAGAACATGGAAAGGGATTTGCTATAGTGGCAGAAGAGGTTCGGAAGCTTTCAGATCAAACGAAAAGTTCGGTCACCAATGTATCAAGTCTAATTTCAGGCACGAAACAGCAAGTTGATAAAATTTCCGCTTATATCATTTCAGTTGAAGAACTTGCTAAAAATGGTATGGGCTCAACAAATAAAGCCCATATCTTCTTTGAGGAAATAGTAGAATCCATTGGCTCGTCTAAAAGCCAAAGTGAACAAGTTGAAGTAGAAATGAAAGAAATTTCCTTAGCTGTGGATGAGATATCAAAAGCCATTTCTCAATTAACGATATCTGCAGAGCAATTAAATCGTTTAACATCTGAACTATAATAAGCGCAAGAACCGATTGCATAGATCGGTTCTTTTTTACATTTAGTGTGATTTTATACGCTTGCTATTCCTTATTCGAAAATTATGCAAACTGGGAACAACATCACCTGAACTCTAACTATCCCCAATAAGAATTTCCCGAAAATCCAATCCATTTACCATATACACTCACGTAATAAATTGTTATGATAAGGTTCTTGATTTTTTACGTATGGCAAAGGTGATTCAGATGAAAACGACAAAAATGATAGAAGAGTGGCAAACCGCTCTGGACATGGAAATTCTCCAACTAAAAAAACGGGAAACATCTGGAGTTTTGATAGAAGAAGGCAGATGTATCCGAAAAGAAGAAAATGCCTATATTTATTGGTTCACCCTTAGTTATCCTGCGTCTTTACCAGAAGGAGGAGGCGTAGTTTATAAAAGGAAGCAAACAAGGATCACAGGGGTGGTGATCAGTTCAGAGGACCGGGAGTGCATGATTGAATTCGATCAGTTCATAGGAGATACCATTTCTTATGGTCAAATATTGCATGAACCATGGGAAATATTAGAGAAGTTAATAGAAAGATTAGAGGAAGCAAAAGAGCGCCACGGAAAAACACAGCGTATTCACCATGTGTTGAATCCAATGAAAGAAACAAGGCATCCTAAGACTACGTTTAAGAACCCTTTACACGAAGCATATGTGCGCAGTAAGTATAATCCTGTCACGTACCTATGGGGACCACCTGGAACAGGAAAAACCTATACGCTTGCCAGAGTCGCCGCTTATCATTATTCTGAAGGAAAAAAAGTGCTGCTTCTTTCCCATAGTAATGCTGCAGTCGATGTCTTAATAGAAGAAATGCATCACTTTCTCAGCAGCCACAATCGGTGGAAGAGAGGGGAAGTCATCCGCTATGGTACCAGCCGGAAAGCGTATAGTGAAGGTGTCACAGATTTAAGCGTGCTTCAATTATTAGAACAACTTGATCCCAGTCTTGCAGAGGAAAAAGGAAAGGTCGAAACCTACCGGAGAAGGTTAAAAAATAAACTGGCTAAAACGTATTCAAGTTATGATTCAGATCGGTTGTCTCAACTTGAGGTTCATTATCAAAAAATCAAAGAAAAGTTTAAACGAAGAGAAGGTGAACTTGTCACAGACGCAAGGGTCATCGGTACGACTCTCTCTAAAGCTGCGATTGATGGCATTCTTTATGAGGAAGAGTTTGACCTTGTTATCGTGGATGAGGCAAGTATGGCGTATATACCTCAGGTAGCATTTGCTGCCTCCCTTGGAAAAAAGATCATTATTTGCGGAGATTTCAAACAGCTCCCGCCTATTTCTACGTCCTTTCATCCGATGGTAACCAAATGGCTGAGGGAAGACATCTTTCATTCGGCACAGGTAGCAAACGCCGTTGATGAAAGCAAGGACCACCCTCAATTATTATTACTTCCAGAACAGCGGCGAATGCATCCAAGTATTTCGGCATTTACCAATCACTTTATTTACCATTCGAAGGTTGGCGATCACCATTCAGTAGGACAGATGAGAGCGGAGATTACGAATAAAATGCCTTTCCCTTCTTATGGAGCGGTGTTATTTTCACTCAAAGAAGGTACGGAATGGGCAGAGACGCAAAAAGGCTCCCGTTGGAATGTCCTATCCAGCTTAGCGACGATCAACCTTATTTCCGAAGCAATCGAGGATGGTATTCAATCAATTGGGATCGTGACCCCCTACCGTGTGCAAGCGAAATGGTATAACCTTTTACTGACCGAGTTGGTAAAGACCACACATCCGCAAACGAATTTATATGCCGCTACGGTTCATGGCTTTCAAGGATCGGAAAATGACATGATTCTATTTGATCTTGTTGATGGAACTTCCCATGGGAAACCAGGGGCACTACTTACTCGGAAAGGAAGCGATAGGCTACTGAATGTAGCGATTACGCGAGCGAGGGGAAAGTTCGTTCTTATTGCGAACGATCAATTTATTCAGGAGAAGACCCATTCTTCCCAACCCATTCATCAATTCATACGTCATCTTCAACAGGAAGGGCATAAGGAAACAAGTTCATCACTCACCCCTTTCTCGACCAAGAAAATGAAGTGGATGGATGTGAGTGAACTAACCAGACTCGCGAAAGATTTTAAGGCAGCCAAACAAAAAATCATAGTGAACGTGGGACTTGTGACAGATATCCCTGAAGAGATATTGAGCATATTACACACAGTATCCAGTGAGAAAAACGTCATACTTCAATGTAAAGACAGCAGAGCTTCGCAACCGGGAAACAGGATCAAAATAGGAAAAGCAACAACGGATATTCCATTCATCGCGTTAGATGAAAAAGTCATCTGGTTCAATTCTTTTTCCAAAGAAAGAAACCGATTTCCTTATCATGTGAGGATTTTATCAAAGAGGATCACTGGCCAATTCCTCAAAATGATCGAAGAAAAATAAGCGGGGGGCCTTTGAAGATTAGTAGCTCTCTTAAATAGGTTAGGCATAATAACAGCAGAAAAAAGAGACTCGATTATTTTGCATGATGTAAAACGATAAACCGAAAGTCGTGAGTTTCTTGTAACATCGATTGACCCCCTATAAACATGTTTAAAGGTCTGAAGTGAAAACTCAGACCTTTTCATCTATTTAGAGAGGATGATTACTCATTAGATAACCCCTGGACCCGGATGACGAAGGAAGTGGGGGAGGGACATTCCTTTTTAGGGACATTGATTTCGATGGTATGATGCTCGATTGAATAGGTGATTGCCCGTTGCTTTAAACAAAAGGGAAAACGAATGGTTCGGTTTCTCACCTTGATTTCGTCTTTCATCAGTATCGATACTACCAATTGTGTGTCATTTTTCTTAATGATTAATTCCTCTGGATGAATATCTGCTGTTTCAATTTCTACGATGAACGATTCCGTTGTATCGAGGAAGTCGACTCTAAATTCTTGTTCATCCAATTGAACCGTAGCAGGATCCAATAGCCAATCCTTCATATTCTCCTCCCAGTTCTCTAAATAGAAACCCTCCCTTTCCTTGCTCATTTACACCTGACCCCCAACTTATTCTTTTACACATTGTATTCTTTCTAATTTAATTGGTGAGGGTGTTATAATCAGTATAAAGAATAAATGGGTTTCATTCTGAAACAACTTGTCAGACAAATAGAGGGAGTGCGGGAAATGTGATATCACATTTCCCGCACTCCCATATTGTTCGCTTACATATCGTGATGGCTATGTTGTTTTTGTCGGGTGTGATTGCGATTCTTCACTTTATGTGATCCACTTAAAGGCTCCTGTTGCCCAGACTGCTTCGGAGCATTTTTACGCATATCTTTGCTATCATTTTTGTTCATATGGCATCCCTCCTGTTCTTAGAATGCTTTGCTCTGAAACAGTTTATACATGGGTATAATTTTCAGCCGATCTGACCATACTAAAAAAGCTAATTTCAGAATAAGGAGAGATTATCCATGTCTTACCATAAGAACAAACAACAAGCTTACCAAGCTGCTGAGCAAAGTGTTACTGAAATACAGAATACAATCAATGAACTTGTTTTAGATGGAGCAAGTTACGGTTCACAACTGGCTCACTTGAAGAATGAAGTGAACGAAGCGTATCAACAAATTGAAAATGCACTTGAAGTGGCATCTGAGACACAAAGGGCGCAGCTCCAACAATTCAAATCAGACCTTTCTTCAATCGTCAGTGAAGTAAATGGGCAATCGTAAGGAATAAGAAGAAATAAAACCCGTTCTGCTATACATTCGCAGAGCGGGTTTTATTTTTGAACAAACAGGGTAGGAGAAAAGAGATGAAGATATTTTACATAAATGAGGTGACTAAACCAAACTGAGTATTTTCATGAGCCTCGATTGGTCAATCACACATCATTTCAATTACTGATTGGTTTTACGTTTTTTGTTAAATTGACGTTGAGCTTCAGTTAACGGTTCATTTGAATACTCTTCATTGTAACCGGCACCTTTTCCTTGTGCCTTCGCTGCATTCATCCCGTTAATTACATGGTTTGCTTTACGTTTAGCCATTGTAGAACACCTCCATAAGGATAGAATGCCACCATCATCAAGCCTTTATAAGAGGGAAAGGCTAGCAGATTTATTTTCTCACGATAATAATTTCATGCAACTGACACGTTTTGACATGGGGGAAAATGTTGTTATACCAATATTTTTCTAGAAACTTAAAGGAGTTTATTATTTTAGATAAGAAAAACTTATCAAAAACAATAACTTTATTGTTATTTACTTATGTAATCGCTTGTATTAAGATGTAAATGTGAGAAAAGTTCGTTAGTTTTTAGAACGAAAACTTTTCGACTTATTGTGTGATGTAGTTTAGAGGGGGAATCGAAATGGCAAAGAACGATGTATTTAATGCACGATCTTCTTTCGAACTAGAAGGAAAACGTTATCATTACTATCGTTTAAAAGCGCTTGAAGAAGCAGGAGTAACAAAAATTAATCGCTTACCTTACAGTGTAAAGGTATTGCTGGAGTCTGTACTTCGTCAGTTTGACGGACGCGTGATCAACAAAGACCACGTTGAAAATTTAGCAAACTGGGGCTCAACTGAAGTGAAAGATGCGGAAGTTCCATTCAAACCTTCCCGTGTCATCCTTCAAGATTTTACTGGAGTACCAGCAGTAGTTGACTTAGCGTCTTTACGTAAAGCAATGGCTGATATTGGTGGAGATCCACAAAAGATCAATCCTGAAATTCCAGTTGATCTTGTTATTGACCACTCCGTACAAGTAGATAAATATGGTACAGTTGGGGCCCTGCAAGCAAATATGGATCTTGAATTCGAACGAAACGCTGAGCGTTATCAGTTCCTTAGCTGGGCTCAAAAAGCATTTGAAAACTATCGTGCTGTACCACCAGCAACGGGTATCGTACACCAAGTTAACTTAGAGTATTTAGCGAATGTCGTTCACGCTGTTGAAACAACAGATGGCGATTTTGAAACATATCCAGATACACTGGTCGGTACTGACTCTCATACTACTATGATCAACGGTATCGGCGTGTTAGGCTGGGGCGTAGGTGGAATCGAAGCAGAAGCAGGAATGCTTGGTCAACCTTCATACTTCCCAATACCTGAAGTTATCGGGGTAAAAATGACAGGTGAACTTCCAAATGGAGCAACAGCTACTGACTTAGCTCTTAAAGTTACACAAGTATTGCGTCAAAAAGGTGTAGTAGGGAAATTTGTTGAGTACTTCGGAACAGGAGTAGCAACATTACCACTTGCCGACCGTGCAACAATTGCCAATATGGCTCCTGAATATGGCGCTACTTGTGGGTTCTTCCCGGTTGATTCAGAATCATTAGATTACCTTCGTTTAACTGGTCGTGACGAAGACCATATCAAAATGGTTGAGGAATATTTAAAGAAAAATGATATGTTCTTCACACCTGAAAAGGAAGAACCAACATATACAGATGTAGTAGAAATTGACCTTTCTGTAGTGGAACCTAACCTTTCTGGACCTAAACGTCCACAGGATTTAATTCCTCTTTCTGATATGAAAGAATCTTTCAATAAGTCAATTACAGCTAAAGAAGGCGTTCAAGGCTTCGGTTTAGATGCGTCTGAAATTAATAAAACGGCAAAGTATTCAACGGAAGATGGTAAAGATGTGGTTATGCCTACTGGAGCGATTGGTATCGCTGCCATTACATCTTGTACAAATACATCTAACCCATATGTTATGCTAGGTGCTGGTTTAGTAGCGAAAAAAGCAGTGGAGCTCGGAATGAACGTTCCTGATTACGTAAAAACTTCCCTGGCTCCAGGATCAAAAGTTGTAACTGGTTACCTTAGAGATTCAGGCTTACTATCTTACCTTGAAGATATCGGCTTTAACCTTGTAGGGTATGGTTGTACGACTTGTATCGGTAACTCTGGACCACTACGTCCGGAGATTGAGAAGGCTGTATCAGATGCTGACTTACTCTTAACATCTGTGCTTTCAGGAAATCGTAATTTCGAAGGTCGTATTCATCCATTAGTGAAAGCAAACTATCTTGCTTCACCACCACTGGTTGTTGCATATGCATTAGCTGGTACAGTGGACATTGATCTTCAAAAAGATTCTCTGGGTAAAGATAAAGATGGAAATGATGTATTCTTCAGAGACATCTGGCCTTCTCAAGATGAAGTCAAAGATGCTGTGAAATCTACTGTTACTCCAGAGTTATTCCGTAGAGAATACGAGCATGTTTTCTCTGAAAACGAGCGTTGGAACCAAATCAAAACAAGTAATGAGCCACTTTATAGCTTTGATGATCAATCAACATATATCCAAAATCCATCTTTCTTCACTGGATTAGCCACTACTCCAGAAGATATCCAAGGATTAAATGGACTGCGTGTTGTAGGTAAATTTGGTGACTCAGTAACAACTGACCACATTTCTCCTGCAGGTGCTATCGGTAAGGATACGCCAGCTGGTAAATACCTGCGTGCTAATAATGTTGAGCCACGTGATTTCAATTCATACGGCTCTCGTCGTGGTAATCATGAAGTCATGATGCGCGGTACGTTTGCAAACATTCGTATTCGTAACCAAATTGCTCCAGGCACAGAAGGTGGTTTCACAACGTACTGGCCTGACAATGAAGTTATGCCTATGTATGATGCGTGTATGAAATACCAACAAGATGGTACCGGATTAGTTGTTCTGGCAGGAAAAGATTACGGTATGGGATCTTCACGTGACTGGGCAGCAAAAGGTACAAACCTTCTTGGTATAAAAACGGTCATCGCAGAAAGCTATGAGCGTATTCACCGTTCGAACCTTGTAATGATGGGAGTGCTTCCACTTCAATTCAAAAAGGGTGACAGCGCTGAATCTCTAGGTTTAACAGGTAGAGAATCGATTTCTGTCAATGTGACAAACGATGTTAAACCTCGTGATATCTTAACAGTTACAGCTGTAGCTGAAGATGGAACCAAAACAGAGTTCGAAGTACTGGCTCGATTTGATTCAGATGTAGAAGTGGACTACTACCGCCATGGTGGAATTCTACAAATGGTTCTACGTAATAAATTAAAGGCGTAATGCCGGCTGCTAGCCTCGGGTCCTCCCGAGGCTTTTTTTATTTTTCTTTAGCAACCAATAAGGCGAAAGTTCACTTGAAATTCCATGACTAAATAGAGACAAGCTAACATAAGATGATAGTAATATCATTCCTATGAGAGGAGCACACTCCTTTGAAATCTATCTTTGGCATTTTGCTTGTGGCTTTATTAGTCTTCACGTTCTACATGGAGAATAAGTCAGAGCCCACTTCTATATCTGAAAGCACGTTCGGGCAAGCTGAGGAGTATGACCAATTAATCGATATAGAAGAAGGAGAGGTGTCGGAAACTACTCCTGTAGAGAACTACCCTGGTCCGAATGTCGGGGACAAGGCCATCGACTTCAAATTGGATACTTTATCCGGGGAATCCGTCACTTTATCTGAATTGAAGGGAAAGAAAGTAATTCTCAATTTCTGGGCTACCTGGTGTCCACCGTGTAAAGAAGAAATGCCGATCATGCAGGAGTTCTACACGAAATACGGTAAGGACATTGAAATACTGGCAATCAATATCGATCCCCAGTACAACGTAAAAGAATACCAAAAAGCAATGGGACTCACATTCCCGATCCTATTAGACAAAGACGACAAAATCAACAACGCCTACGACATCCTAACAGTCCCAACCACCTATATCATCAACGAACAAGGAATCATCACCAATAAACAAATAGGCGCCATCACCAGCCTTGAATCCTTCACCGCGCTAATCAAGTGAGGGACGGACCTCACTAATACAGAGCTTTCGATATTCAATCGTCCAAATCCCATAATCCGTCCAGAAATACAGCTCTACTATTGTGACCTTTGTTTAAAATATCTGACATTTGGATATACTATTTATAACAAACCACAATTGAGAGTGAGGGGATTGGATTGCGAAGACCGAGAAAAAAATCATTTGCAGACCTTGTGAAAGAAAACAAAAAGCAGCTTCTTCTGGATCAGGATGCCATTGATGCCATTGAAGAACGAATCGATGCCAGACTGGAAATTAAGCGCCCAATAAGCAAAGCCGAGTAAGGAATTACGAGGCTTATTTTTTTTGCCCCAGAAATAATTCTGCCAATTATTACGCCTTTTCTTCCTTCCCATTTTGGTAATGATACTAATAAGGAGGGGAAGTTAATGAGCAATTCAAAGGGAAGTCCGAATCATTTTGCACCAAACCATATTGGTACTCAATCAAGAGCAGCAGGCGGAAACAAGGGAAAACAAATGCAAGATAAGTCAGGTAAGCATGCGCAAGTCATCCAAACAAAGGGTGAATAACGCTTGTGACAAAAAATGAAAAGGGAACGGCCTTAAGGTCCGTCCCTCATTACACTCATTACAAATAGCAGGAGGAATGAAGGATGGCATGGGATAAACCGAATCCGGATGATCGCAGTGATAATGTAGAGAAGCTTCAAGGTATGGTACAGCATACGATTGAGAATATGGATAAGGCTGAGGAGTCAATGGCTTTCACAGACAGTGAAGAGCAGCTTCAGTCTATTAAAGCGAAGAATGAGCGTCGCAGAGAAAGCCTTGAAGCTTTCCGTAATGAAATTAAAGATGAAGCACATCAAACAGAACAATAAATCCGCAACCCGAACGGACAAGGCTCTTTAGAGTACCTGACTGTTCGGGTTCTTTCATCAATAATAGGTTAGCAGGCTCCACACTCTTAAGCCTATTTATTCAATGCCTTCTCCATCTATGTTAAAATGAGGAAGGATACTGACTAGATGAAGAGGGTGTAGAGGATGCATATTGCTGAAAAAAACATAGAGGTACGATACGCAGAAACCGATCAAATGGGTGTTGTGTATCATGCGAATTATCTTGTATGGATGGAAATAGGAAGAACGCAGCTTATTGAAGATCTCGGCTTTAAGTATGCTGATATTGAAAAAGAAGGGATTCTTTCTCCAGTTATCGATCTGAATATCAGCTATAAATCACCGGTTCGTTACGGGGATAAAGCATTTATTAAAACGTGGGTTGAAGAATATGATGGTCTCCGCATTACATATGCTTATGAAATTTATAATGGTCAAAACCAGCTGGCCATCACGGGACAATCGAAACACGTTTGCGTCAAGAAAGAAAACTTCCGTCCGATTTCTATACGTAAAATGTTTCCTCATTGGCATGAAGCATACGAGAAGGTAAAAAAGTAATTTCTACATATTGAAATATCTCTTGAAAACTACTTTACAGAAGCATGACAGAAAGGAAAATCTCCATGGCATTCGGGTTAACCAAACGTGAATTACTTGCATGGAAGCAGTGTGTGAAACGGGGAGAAATTGCATTTCTTACTCATTATTGGCTTGATGATCGATTCCCTCATGCCCGATCTGTCACGAAAGTGGGCTGTTGTGACCTTGATACATTAACACAGTGGGGAGATAAGTACGGGTTGAAGAAAGAATGGATTCATGAGAGGGAAGACGGTTTTCCTCATTTCGATCTACTGGGAGATATTCAATATGACATTCTTCTTAAAGAGGGGCTCCACGACCATATCTCACGCTTTATAAACCGAAAATGAAAAGGCTGGCGAATGCCAGCCGCTTCCCATGCTACCTTACTTTTTGTACTCATATGAAGGTTCTTGAAGCTTATCGTCAAACTCGACGTATAAATCATGACCATCAAAAAACCATAAATCTCTCTCTTCAATAAAAAATTCCCTTTTCTCGATTTCAATTCGTTCGCCGAGATCAACCGGTTCGTCTTTGTTCACTCCTAATGAAAAACTATCATGCAGAGGACTGGAACCTCCATAGCGTACATAAAAACGAACTTGATCGCCTTCCTCTACAAGCATTTCGTTCTTAAACCACGTTAGAGCTTCTTTTGAAATATGTATCTTCATTGATGAGACTCCTTTCTCTACAGGTATTCCTCCAGAGTGTTTCATGTTTCTTTACAAAGAAGGTTTCATTTCATATTATATACATAGAAATGAAGGAACATCTACTAATACGCATAAAGGATGAGATGGATGAATACACAAGCATTATTATATTACATAGGTGCATTTATATTTGCCGGATTAAGTGTATTGACTTTCCTGCAATTACACGATGCGAAATATCAGATAGAAGCCGGCACCTTTATTATCATTGCTGCCCTCATTTATTATGGGATGGTCACTCTATTCTTTAAGAGCAGCCGCAAAACTTTCTTGATTGCCAATGCCTTATTGGCTGTATTAGCACTTGGAGGCATTTTCTTTAATTCAGTGCTATTCGGTGGACATTAAAAAAACGAGCTTCCCGTAGTGGAGGCTCGTTTTTGTATACGTTAGAAAATTCAGGATAATACATGGGCAGATGGCTTTAGTAAATCAGCTTCAGCCGGCATTTTATTATTCAGGCAGGCCATTCACCATATGGGAAACCATTTCTTCTTCTGAATAACCAATCAGCCCATTCTTCTTAGCAAATTCAAGAGGGTAGATTCGGTAATTATTGTAATGATTTTCTGAAACAAAGGTTGGCTGGAATTCAATGGAAGGGTACGTAATTTTAGAACCGCCCGGATTCATCCTTTTTTCTACTTGAACCGTAACCATTCCTCCAATATCTTTGAAATCATCTTTCTGTCCTGAAAGAAAATTCCCTAATGAATAGATGACTACAGCATCACGGCCATCGCTCGTTTTATATGTTTGGATTGGCTGCAGAACGTGTGGATGATGGCCAAAAATGATATCAACACCATTTTCCGTTAACACATTTGCCAGTCTTTCCTGTTCCTCAGTAGGGAAGCGTTGATACTCATTTCCCCAATGCAAACTCAATACGACTAAATCAATGTTCATACTTTTAGCTTTCTTGACCTCTTCTATCATGTTTTGCTCGTCGATCAGATTGACTAAGTAGTCTTTCCCCTTTGGCACAGGGATCCCGTTCGTTCCATATGTGTATGAAAGCAGGGCAAACTTGATACCGTTTACATTGAAGGTGCGAATTATCTCCTTGTCTTCCTGACTTTTAAAGGCACCCACATATGGCATGGATATCTTCTCATAATAGTCGATTGCACTCAGAAGACCTTTTTCACCTTGATCCAATGAGTGATTATTGGCAGTCGTGACTGCATCCACTCCCACGTCCTGTAAGGATTTCACGATTTCTTTCGGACTATTGAAGAGCGGGTAACTGGAAACGCCAAGTTCCACACCAGCCGGGGTTGATTCCTGATTGGCAATCAGGAAATCAGGGGCAGCCAGCATGTCCTTGATTGGTGAAAACATAGGGGTGAAGTTATACCCGTTTTCATCTTTCGCATCATTATATACGGTATCATGGAGAAGAATATCTCCGATGGCGGCAAGTGTTGCATTTGACTTTATCGATTTCCCCGAGGCTTGAACTTCTTTCGTCGTATGGAGCAAAGGGTAGAGCTTCTCATTCTGTTTTCCTTCAGCAGAGGTGTTCCAGTCTGCGTATTGCTTATTTACAAGAAACCCGATCACTAAGAGTAAAGGAACACATAGGAATACTCCTGTCATTAATCGCTTTTGATTCATATTCATCATCCTTTATATTTACACTACCTCTATTTTACAAAATAAAAGGGAAAAGCGGGGCTTATTTATGAAAATACTGAAGTATATTATCATATTTTTGTGAATAATAAACTATTTTGTTTAATCAATATGTTGTTTACCTTTTGATATCCATCATCTTTCTCAAACGAATGGAAGGGTATACCTATTTGATTGAATTAAAGCCATAAAAAAAAGCCACCTCTGCAGCCAGAAACTCTCCTATAGAATAAGGAGGAGCCTGTTGCTTAGGTCGCTTTTTTACTAGAGCCACTTGATTTTAGGTTCCGTTTTATTTTTGATGCGGGTAATATTCGCACGATGTCTGTAAACAACGAAAATGGTCAGGATTCCTACGACAATAATGAGTGGAATATCTCCTGTGAAGATCGAGTACGTAAAGGCGAGCACCGCTGCTATCATAGAAGAGAGTGATACATACTTGGTTGCATACAAGCAAATGAAAAAGACAGCCAATAAAATTAAAAATAAGATGTAATTATAGCCTAGAAGAACACCCGCAGAGGTTGCTACTGCTTTTCCTCCTCTAAAGTTTGCAAACACGGGATACATATGACCAATCACAGCAAATACGCCTGCCAATAACATATGTACATCACTTGCAAATAGCAATGGTAAGAGAGTGGCTATCGTTCCTTTTAAAATATCCATGATTGTGACAATCATCCCGGCCTTCACACCCAAGGTTCTGAACGTATTGGTTCCGCCAAGGTTTCCACTTCCATGCTCACGGATGTCTTTTCCGTAGAACGTCTTCCCAATCAGTAATCCTGAAGGGATGGAGCCTAATAAATAAGCTAATACAAGTATAAGGGCAAAAATCATCATCACTGCTCCTTTTAAAATAACTAATCCGTTCTTATTTTAACATGTTTTCCATAGGATGGGGAGAAAATAAACGAAAAAATTAGTACCTGTTCATAAAAGTAGATAATATCTTTTATTCCTCATAAATCTGATTCACAAGGAGGGAAGTATGTTAAAATAGACACACTTTACATAGTTGAAATGAAGGTGTACACATATGCAATTATTTTTATCGGGCTTTCAATGGGTGGCCTTTATGGTTGCAGGCTCAATCGCAGCTCCTATTGCCATAGCTGACCTGTTTCAATTGTCTCCGGCAGATACGGCAGGGTTCATTCAGAGGACCATCTTTGTGTTAGGAGCCGCCAGTCTTATCCAGGCATTGGCTGGTCATAAACTTCCCATTAATGAAGGACCCGCCGGACTGTGGTGGGGGGTTTTCGCCATCTATGCAGGTTTTTCAGGAACCCTGTACAGCAGTCACGAAGAAGTGCTGACCGTTTTACAGGGGGGGATGATTGTTAGTGGTGTGATTTTCTTTATTCTGTCTGCAACAGGACTATTAAAGAAGTTATCAACTTTATTTACACCCGCGATAACATTTGTTTACTTAATGCTATTGATTCTCCAATTAAGCGGATCTTTTATCAAAGGGATGTTCGGGATACAACACGATGGACAATCTCTTCAACCGTTTGTCTTATTAGGAAGTATCCTAACCATCCTTTTGGCATTATACTTTTCAGGTCATAAACGAAAGTGGATCCAACAATACTCCATTATTCTTGCCCTACTATCGGGGTGGCTAGTCTTCATTCTCATGGGATTGGGTGAAAGCGTGACTGTTTCTGACAGCTGGTTTTCACTACCGGATGTGTTCGTCTTTGGAGCACCTGTATTCGATACAGGAGTCATTGTGACATCCATCTTCATTACATTCTTGTTAACGACCAATATGATTGCTTCCATTCGAGTGATGGAAGAGGTTATGAAGGCAAAGGGACAGCCCACATATGAAAGATATACGAAGAGCGGCTTTGCTTCGGGATTGAATCAGCTGTTCGGTGGAGTATTCTCAGCCATTGGTTCTGTACCCATTTCCGGGTCTGCCGGTTTTGTTACCGCTACAGGGATGTATTCCATTATTCCCTTTATCCTTGGAAGTGCGCTCATTATGATCATCAGTTTGATCCCGAAAGTGATGAATCTATTCGCAAGTCTTCCGGCTCCAGTTGGCTATGCCGTTACCACGGTCATCTTCATCAAAATGGTCGGGCTTGCTCTCGGAGAGTACAGAAAAGAAGATAACGTCGAAAGAATCCATTTTGTCGCCGGCATTTCTCTCATTGTAGGGGTAGGAGCCATGTTTGTGCCCCCGTCCGCTTTTAAAGACATGCCTGTAGTGGTTGCCTCCATTTTAAACAACGGTTTGATACTCGGAACCATCACAGGAATCATCGTAGAACAATATATTCTGTTAAAGAACAAACAACACCCTGAAGCCGGCAGACAATAGTTTGCCGGCTTTTTAATGTCTTGTACAGCCAAGAAGTATCTTGTATGAGGAATCCACATTATTCATAAACTAAGGCCACAAAGGCAATTCCCTGGACAACATGTTTACCTTTTGTATAATGAGGGTATCCCTTCTATGTTTAGAAAAATTTCTCAGTTCATAAAGCAGGTGGAAAAATGATTGAATTTAAGAATGTCACGAAAGTCTACGAAGATGGTACAGAAGCCATAAAGGGTATTAACCTGACGATTTCAAAAGGAAAGCTTGTTGCCTTGATCGGGCCTAGCGGATGTGGAAAAACGACCACGATGAAAATGATCAATAAGCTCATTTCACCTTCCAGTGGAACGATTCTGATTAATGGTAATGATACATCAAAAACCGATGAAGTGGAGCTCAGGCGTAATATCGGCTATGTCATACAGCGTATCGGATTGCTTCCCCACATGACAATTGAAGAGAATATCAGCCTGATTCCACGTTTAAAAGGATGGAAGAAGGAACAATATGAAGGCCGTGTAGATGAGCTTCTAAATCTTGTCGGACTAGATCCTGAAGTATATCGTAAACGATACCCGCTTGAGCTCAGCGGAGGACAACAACAACGGGTGGGCGTCATTCGTGCCCTGGCAGCTGAGCCACCTATCATACTAATGGATGAACCCTTCAGTGCCCTCGACCCGATCAGCCGGGAGCAGCTTCAAGATGAATTGAAAAGCATACAAAATACGATACATAAGACGATTGTCTTTGTCACACATGATATTGACGAAGCGTTAAAGATCGCAGATGAGATTGCAGTGATGCGTGATGGAGAAATTGAACAGATCGCTACACCATCAGAGCTTTTGTCCCAACCTGCAAATGAATTCGTTCGGGCATTTATCGGTGAGGACCGCCTGAACGCCCGACAAACTCAGATTCAAGTAATCGACATGATGGAAGACAACACAAATTATGTGCACTATGAAGAATCGGAATATACTTCAATCCCTTATGACGCAACGGTCCAAGAAGCGGCAAGAGTAATACTTGAGGCTGGAAAACCCTATCTCATGGTGACTAAAGACGGCCAAAAGCTAGGAAGCGTCACGGCCAGCGGGATTCTTCGTGCAGTAGCCTCAGAAGGGAAAAAGGAGGCACGTTCGGTATGAATACATTTTCACTAGTGTTTATCAACACCATTTCAAATCGCTCGGACGCCATCTTAAACGGATTATTTGAGCATCTGTACTTATCATTCGTATCCATTTTCATAGCGATTGCCATCTCTTTGCCGCTGGGTATATACATATCACGAAAAAAGCAAACAGCTGAATTCTACATCGGAATAACAGCCATTTTCCAAACCATCCCCAGCTTAGCACTATTTGGTTTCCTCATTCCCCTATTGGGTACAGGCAGTATCACAGCGATTATTGCCCTGACCGTATATGCACTCTTACCGATTCTCAGGAACACGTACACAGGGATCATCGGTGTTGATGAGGGAGTCATAGAAGCCGGCAGAGGGATGGGGATGACAAACTCACAGCTGCTGTTTAAAGTGGAGCTTCCTCTCGCACTGCCGTTCATTATGGCGGGTATCAGAACCGCAACTGTCTTAACGGTGGGAGTCGCGACGCTTGCAACCTTTGTAGGCGCGGGGGGACTAGGTGATCTCATTTACCGGGGGCTATCCACCTGGAATAATTCTTTAGTACTTGCAGGGGCCATTCCTGCTGCCTTACTTGCACTTTCTTTCGACTTTTTATTAAAGCTTCTTGAAAGAATGACAACACCTAAAGGATTAAAAGCACGGAAATAAAGCACATTCAAAGGAGAGTAAGAATGAAAAAGATATTAAAACCATTTATATTATTAATTGCCCTATCCTTCGTGATCGCAGGTTGCGGAAACGGTGGGGGGAAAGACACCATTACGGTTTCAGGCAAGATGTGGACTGAACAGTTTATATTAACACAAATGATGGCTGAACTTCTCAAAGAGAAAACAGACCTGGATGTTAAAGTGGAAGAAGGACTGGGGGAAGTATCGATTTTGACACCCGCTCTTGAAAAAGGCGACATCGACGTATATATCGAGTACACAGGAACCGGACTCGAAGCGGTGTTAAAAGAGCAGGCGAAGGAAGGGGCTACAGCTGAAGAAATTCTATCTCAAGTCCGTAAAGGATACGAAGAAAAGTTCAATGTGACATGGTTAAAGCCACTGGGATTCGAGAACACGTATACCCTTGCTTATACTCAAGATCAGGACTTTGATGCCAAAACGTTCTCTGACCTTGTTCCCCTTTCGAAAGATTTAAGCTTTGGAGCGCCGCATCAATTCTACGAACGTGAAGGTGATGGGTACGATGCATTTGCCGAGGCCTACGGTTACGAATTCAAAGCGAAAGAAAGCTTTGACCCGAACATTATGTATGAAGCAGTGAAGAACGGAGATGTAGATATTATTCCGGCCTTTACAACCGATGGAAGAATACAACGTTACAATCTGAAAACGACAACCGACGACAAAGGATTCTTCCCACCATATGATGCCGCTCCTATCATCCGTCAAGAAGTTCTGGAAGAGCATCCTGAAGTAGAAGAAGTCCTGAATGAATTAGCAGGACAAATCTCTGAGGAAGAGATGAGTGAGATGAATGCCAAGGTGGATATGGATAAACAAGATCCTAAAGACGTAGCGCGTGAATTTCTCCTATCCAAGGGATTAATTGAAGAGTAAAATTTTTAAGAAGTGTCAGATGGATAAAGGAGTAGCAACATCCCTTATCCATCTGACACTTCATTCTGTTAAGGTATATTTATAAAATTTTGATAAATTAGAGGGAAATATGGTATAAAAGAAGAATAGGACTTAAGGAACAGTTTAAAGAATGAATGAAGGAACGATGAAGGAGTTGTAATCATCTATGGAAAACCCATCCCGACAAGAAATTGGAAGCATCCTTAAACAATCAAAACGCATTGCCGTGATTGGATTAAGTGACAATCCTGCACGAACATCTTATATGGTATCAAAAGCGATGCAGGATCAAGGTTATGAGATTATTCCTGTAAATCCAACCATTGACACCGCATTGGGCGTTAAAGCGGTATCTTCTCTTAAGGAGATTGAAGGACCGATTGACATTGTCAATGTATTTCGCCGCTCAGAATTTTTGCCACAGATCGCGGAGGAATTTGATGAAATCGATTCTAACGTGTTTTGGGCGCAACAAGGTGTAATGAATGAAGAGGCTTATCGCTTTTTGAAAGAACGTGGGTATACAGTCATTATGGATCGCTGTATTAAGGTTGAACATGCTTTAACCAAATAACTCTCACTCGTAACAAGCGGCTCTTACCGCTTGTTTTTTTTTGGATGGGCTTGTCTACTTTCATTATTAAAAAATCCGGTCCATACACAAGAAAACAGTCCGATATCAGAGCCGTTCAAGGAAATTACATTTGCGAAAATCAAATAAAACGCTACAATAAGCAATAGTGGTTTACCTCAGAAATGATCAAAACAGGTAAACGAACAAATGTTCTTGTGTTATAGTTAACATATACATAACCAATACTACCGTACAAGCACTATATACGGTTAGAGAAGTTTTGAAAGGGGAATGTTCGTGGCCAACCAGAATAAGACCATGGATTACAATGATGATGCCATTCAAGTATTAGAAGGCTTAGAAGCCGTTCGTAAGAGACCTGGAATGTATATAGGTTCTACAGATTCAAGAGGATTGCATCATTTAGTATACGAAATTGTCGATAATTCGGTGGATGAAGCATTAGCTGGCTTCGGAAATGAGATTATTGTTACAATACATAAGGATAATAGCATCTCTGTCCAGGATAAAGGACGCGGGATGCCTACTGGAATGCATAAGCTTGGTAAGCCCACTCCTGAAGTCATCTTGACTGTGCTGCACGCAGGAGGCAAATTCGGACAAGGCGGGTACAAGACCAGTGGCGGATTGCATGGTGTAGGTGCCTCAGTCGTAAATGCCCTATCTGAATGGCTTGTGGTGACGATTGAAAGAGATGGAACGAAGTATGAACAGCGTTTCACAAAAGGTGGAAAACCGGAAACCACTCTTGAGAAAATAGGTAAAACAAAAAAATCCGGAACGTGTATCCATTTCAAACCTGATCCGGAGATTTTCAGTAATATCCTCTATAATTATGAAACGATATGTGAGCGTCTAAGGGAATCTGCATTCCTTCTTAAAGGATTAAAAATAGAAATCATTGATGAGCGTCATGATCAGAAGGAAGTCTTTCACTTTGAGAGCGGGATCCAGGCCTTTGTTCAATACTTAAACGAAGAAAAAGATGCGCTTCATAATGTAGCTTTCTTTGAAGGTGAAAATCATACAATCGAAGTGGAGTTCGCCTTTCAATTTAATGACGGGTTCTCTGAAAACATACTGTCATTTGTAAACAATGTTCGTACCAAAGACGGAGGTACCCACGAAGCCGGAGCAAAGACAGCCATGACCCGTGTCTTTAATGAGTACGCCCGAAAAGTTGGGATTCTAAAAGATCGGGACAAAAATCTTGAAGGGACCGACATTCGTGAAGGGCTGGCCAGTATCGTTTCTGTACGTATACCAGAACATCTCCTTCAATTTGAGGGGCAGACGAAAGGAAAGCTTGGTACGAGTGAAGCACGTTCAGCTGTGGATGCAGTTGTTTCGGAGCACCTTCTATATTTCTTAGAAGAAAATCCCGATACAAGCTCCCTTCTTATTAAAAAATCCATTAAAGCCGCCCAAGCCAGGGAAGCGGCACGTAAGGCAAGGGAAGATGCGCGTAACGGAAAGAAACGAAAGCGATCTGAAACCGTTCTATCTGGTAAATTAACACCTGCTCAATCGAGAAATCCTCAGCGCAACGAGCTCTATCTCGTGGAGGGGGATTCTGCGGGAGGTTCAGCGAAACAAGGTCGTGATCGTAAATTCCAAGCGATTCTTCCACTTAGGGGGAAAGTCATCAATACGGAAAAAGCCAAGCTTCAGGATATCTTCAAAAACGAAGAAATCAACACCATCATACATGCGATCGGTGGCGGAGTCGGTCCGGAATTCAACGTCGGCGACATCAATTATGACAAAATTGTCATCATGACCGATGCCGATACGGATGGAGCCCATATCCAGGTTCTGCTATTAACCTTCTTCTATCGCTACATGAAACCATTATTAGAAGCAGGGAAAGTTTATATTGCACTTCCTCCTCTCTACAAAGTAAGCAAAGGGACAGGAAAGAAACAAAAGCTTGAATACGCATGGACGGATGAAGAGCTTCAAGGAGCCATTTCTAAAGTTGGTAAAGGCTATATGATCCAGCGCTATAAAGGTCTTGGAGAAATGAACGCCGATCAGCTGTGGGAAACGACGATGGATCCTGAAACACGTGCACTGATCCGTGTCCGCATTGATGATGCTGCCCGGGCTGAGCGTCGCGTGACGACTCTTATGGGAGATAAAGTAGAGCCGCGCCGTAAATGGATTGAAAGCAATGTAGCTTTTGGTTTAGAAGAAGAAGGAAGTATTCTTGAAAATGAAAACATTACGGTCGCAGAGGAGGGGTAATACATGACAACTGTAGAAAGATATCAAGACTTACCTCTGGAAGAGGTACTTGGCGACCGATTTGGACGTTATAGTAAATACATTATCCAAGAGCGTGCATTACCTGATGCACGTGACGGGTTAAAGCCCGTACAAAGACGTATCCTTTACGCCATGTACGTGGATGGAAACACCCAGGAAAAAGGGTTCCGGAAATCAGCGAAAACCGTGGGTAATGTTATTGGTAACTATCATCCACATGGTGATACATCTGTGTATGATGCCATGGTGCGTATGAGTCAAACGTGGAAAGTGCGTAAATATTTAGTCGAGATGCACGGAAATAACGGAAGCATCGACGGAGATCCGCCAGCTGCCATGCGTTATACAGAGGCTCGTCTTTCTGCCATCTCCATGGAGCTCTTGCGTGATATCGATAAAAAAACCGTGGACTTTATCCCGAATTTTGATGATACATCCAGTGAACCAACTGTTTTGCCTTCACGTTTTCCGAACCTTCTAGTCAACGGATCCACTGGTATCTCAGCAGGATATGCAACTGACATTCCACCTCATCACCTTGATGAAGTCATTGATGCGACAATCATGCGTATGGAAAAGCCACAAAGCACTGTGGATGAATTAATGACGGTCATAAAAGGACCTGATTTTCCAACAGGTGGCATCATTCAAGGGGTAGACGGCATCAAAAAAGCCTACGAAACCGGAAAAGGAAAAGTGGTTGTTCGTGGAAAAGCTGATATTGAAAACATCCGTGGAAGCAAACAGCAGATCGTCATAACGGAAATTCCTTATGAGGTAAACAAAGCGAACCTCGTCAAGAAAATGGATGAATTCCGTGTAGATCGCAAAGTGGAAGGAATTGCAGAAGTTCGTGATGAAACAGACCGCGATGGAATGCGCATTGTCATTGAGTTAAAGAAAGATGCAGATGCTACTGGCGTCTTACACTACCTCTATAAAAACAGTGATCTTCAAATCGCCTATAACTTTAATATGGTTGCGATACATAACCGTCGTCCTAAACTAATGGGACTGCGTGAACTATTGGATGCTTATATTCACCATCAAAAAGAAGTAGTGACAAACCGTACCAGACATGATCTAAATAAGGCGAAGGATCGCCAGCATATTGTCGAAGGTTTAATGAAAGCTCTGTCAATATTAGATCAAGTGATAGCAACGATTCGTGCTTCGAAAGACAAACGTGATGCGAAGGATAATTTAATTCAGCAATTTCAATTTACTGAAGCACAGTCAGAAGCAATCGTCAGCCTGCAACTATACCGCTTAACGAATACAGACATTACCGCACTGCAGGCAGAAGCTGAAGAATTAGCGAAAACGATTGCTGAGTTAACGGCTATCCTGGAAAGTGAAAACAAACTTTACAGTGTAATCAAAAAAGAATTAAAAGGCATTAAAAAGCAGTTCTCTGATGCTCGCCGCACTAAAATTGAGGATGAGATTGAAGAAATTAAAATCAACCTTGAAGTACTGATCGCCAGTGAGGATGTCATGGTTACCGTTACCCGTGATGGTTACATGAAACGAACAAGTCTACGTTCGTATTCTGCTTCAAACGGGCAGGATCTCGCCATGAAAGAAACAGACAGGCTCCTAGGTCAGTATGAGATGAATACGACGGATGTACTGTTAGTCTTTACGAACAAAGGGAATTACATTTATTGCCCTGTACATGAACTTCCGGATATTCGCTGGAAAGACCTTGGTCAGCACGTTGGAAACATCGTGCCGATTGATCGCGATGAACAGGTTCTAAAAGCGATTCCGATTAGAGAATTTTATCCATCCCATTATTTATTATTTGTAACGAAGAATGGAATGATCAAGAGATCTGAGCTTCCCCAGTACAAAGCACAACGATACTCCCGTCCTCTTGTAGGAATTAATTTAAAAGGAGACGATCAGCTGGTAGATGTACACTTAACCGATGGTTCCTATGACATTTTCATCGCTACAAATCTAAGCTATGGTCTTTGGTTTTCCGAGGAAGACGTGAACATCGTCGGACCACGTGCAGCTGGTGTAAAAGGGATTAACCTTAAAGATGAAGATTATGTTGTATCTGGTAAGATCATTAAAGACCCAGTGAAGGATTATATTTTCTTAGCAACCCAGCGAGGGGCAGTAAAGAAAATGAAATTAGCCGAATTTGAAAAGACATCCCGTGCCAAACGTGGAGTCATCATGCTGCGGGAATTGAAATCAAACCCACATCGTGTGGTAAGAATAGAAGTGGTTAAAGATACAGATAAGGTAGGCCTGATCACGAAAAAGGGAAAAACAGAAGAAGTGCTCCTTTCAGACCTTAGACCAAATGACCGTTACTCGAATGGATCATTTGTAATTGATGAAGGAGTTAGCGGATCTGTTTGTGAAACGTGGGCAGAATCACTACTACCTGAAACAAAAGAATAGCAACTCAAAGAAACGATCAGAAACATTTCTGGTCGTTTTTATTTACGGAAGACGAATAATATATGTATATTCATTCAACATTGTTGTACAATACCCGTGAAAAATTGTACAACAATTAATATTATTTCAAAAAGGTGAATTTATCAGTTGAATAGGCATTTATTTTTTGATAGATTAAGAAAGTGTCTGAATGGGTATACATACATAGATTCATACATTATTTGTCATAAATACAAACATCTAGGGGGAACAATTATGGATTTATTCACAAGTATAATAGGCAGCTTGAATGATTTTATGTGGTCATACATACTGATTGTGGCGCTTATCGGCCTTGGTTTATATTTCTCATTACGAACTAAATTCGCACAATTCCGTTACTTAGGAGAAATGGGAAGATTATTAACAGATAAAACCACGATTTCAGCAGAAGGAAAACGAGGCATTTCTTCCTTCCAGGCTTTCACGATCAGTACCGCATCCCGTGTCGGTACAGGTAACCTGGCTGGGGTTGCAACAGCGATTGCCGGCGGTGGACCGGGGGCTGTGTTCTGGATGTGGCTGATTGCCCTTCTAGGAGGTGCGACAAGCTTCGTGGAGAGTACACTTGCTCAAATCTATAAAGTGAAAGACGGAAAAGACGGCTACCGAGGTGGCCCTGCTTACTATATGGAAAAGGGATTGAATGCCCGTTGGATGGGAATCCTGTTTGCCGTTATCATTACATTCTGTTTCGGTCTTGTATTTAACTCGGTCCAATCCAATACGATTTCTCTTGCCATGGAAGAAGCGTATTCATTTGACCGTATGACAGTAGGAATCATTCTAGCGGTTCTAACAGCACTTGTTATTTTCGGTGGGGTAAAAAGAATCGCCAGTGTAACTCAAATTGTCGTTCCAGTAATGGCCGTTCTTTATTTGATTTTAGCCTTCTTTATTCTTATTACGAACATTACCATGCTGCCAAATATGTTTGTGATCATTTTTGAAAATGCATTTGGTATTCGTGAAGTGGCAAGTGGCGGAGTAGGGGCAGCCATCATGATGGGTATCAAACGCGGTTTATTCTCAAATGAAGCCGGTATGGGTAGTGCCCCAAACGCAGCGGCATCTGCGGGTGTCACTCACCCCGTTAAACAAGGACTTATTCAAACTCTTGGTGTGTTCACTGATACACTGCTTATCTGTACAGCAACTGCCTTCATGATCATCCTGTCTGACCAATACACAACAGGGATCGATGGCATTCAGCTGACGCAGGCAGCCTTAAGTTTCCATGTAGGGGAATGGGCAGATACATTTGTCGCTGTCGCTATATTCTTATTCGCCTTCAGTTCAATTATCGGAAACTACTACTACGGGGAAACCAATATCGAGTTTATCAAATACAGCCCGATCACTCTATTCATCTACCGAATGGCCGTTATCGGCATGGTGATTTTCGGAGCGGTTGTCAAACTGGATATTGTATGGAGCCTGGCAGATTTATTTATGGGTCTAATGGCAATCATCAACTTAATTGCGATCACGTTATTAGCTAAAATCGCGATATCTGCACTAAAAGATTACCGAGAACAAAAGAGACAAGGTAAGGATCCTGTTTTCTACTCCAACTCTATTAAAGGGTTAAAAGGAATTGAGAGCTGGGAAGCAAAACCTGAAACGACAACAGAACCAAAATAATAGGAAAGTGGACCAACCTTTTTGATGGGTTGGTCTTTTTTAACTTGTTTGATGTTAAGTAAGATAAAAAAGAATCGATAATCATTACATAGATTTTCCTTCTTTGGTGAAAATAAAAGTGAATCATTTTTTCTAACGAGGAGAGAGAATCATGAGAAAAGAATTACTATTTGCTTTCGGTGCTTTCTTTGTTATGTCCCTTAATGCCATTGCAGGAAACTTTTCCACTGAACCACTGGAAAAACAGCCTGTGAATGAAATGACTGTCAATGTGTATAAAAAAGATGTAACCGGCGATGGTAAAAAGGATATGATTACGCTTAAGGCGGTTCCATTTTCTCCTGATGCCCTATTTCTGAAACAAATTTGGGCGGATATTAAAACGTCTGAAGGCAGTGAGATTCGAATTGATTATGAAGGTGGCTATGAGCCGAAAATCCAATTCGTTGATTTAAATCATGATGGAATAAAGGATATGCTGTACTCATCAGCTACAGGAGGAAGCGGTGGACTCTATAATGTAGCGCTCCATACGTTAGCAGATAATAAACTGGTTGATATTGGATTACCTGAACCCTTAACGATTCAAGCTCAGTTTGAAGATGACTACCAAGCTTCTATTTCATTTGTGGATACAAATCAATCCTACACAGTCGATTTACGTGACCGAAAAGAAGACTATGATCGATTGGGGATATACACGGACGGAACCTTAAATGAACCTATGGAATTAATGGTTTTACCGTATGCATTTTTTGAGCCAACGAAAATAATCGGCAAACCTGGTAAGGGATTAAAAGGTTATCAGCAAATAAGCGGTGCCTATAAGGCAGATGGAATCGGAACGGCCACATCTTATTGGTATTACGAAAATGATCAATGGAACCTGATTAAGATCAAGTGGAAAGCAAATAAGTAGCGGAACCGTTTCTAGGCTTTTATCATACTCTGTTGTAAGCCCATTTTTTGTAAAGGAGGCTTACACATGAGTGAATTCAAGCCTGAAAAGCTAACTGTCACGTATTTACCACCAGCTTCAATCTTCAATCCCATTGATAATCGAAAATACACATTAACTCATTCTGATACGACGGGTGAACTATTTTTAAGCGTTGGTTGTCACTTTGATTTGGAGAAGATCAATGCCTCTATGAGGGACGAAGTGTTAGGAGAATGGAGAAGAGACCTTGGTCAATACACTCTTGCAGGAACCGTGTATGTGAGTGGGGGAGAATTTGATCAACAGCTTTCCAACGTACGGTTTATGATCTTCAAAAAAGAGTTGCCATTGGCATTAGCAGCAATGGTGAACGGTGATAAAGGATTCTACACGTACTATCCCTGGCTTTTGGATGCACCCATCATCATCTGCTTTGAATCTGTATTCCCGGAATATCAGCAAACGCTTTATTTCGGGACACCAAGACAATATTTATTGAAATAGTGCTTAGGCATAAAGAGGTTTAATCTGAACTCTTTATGCCTTTTCTTTATGTATCCTGAAGTCATTTATAAAGAAGAGGGGCAGTGATAGGTATAATTTGATCGGGGTTAAGTAAGTTGGGTTGAATATTTTAGTAAAGGAAAAAAAAGACGGCAGACAAAAAGTCTCATCAGGGAATGTTATGTAAACTAATAAACAACTATGAACGCAGCAGCAAACAAATGGTATGAAAAGATACTTATAAGAATTAAGGAACAAAACCGTGTTAAAATCAACTAAATAAATTATCAGATAATAAGATGGGAAATTCGTTAAAATCTACAAATCCAAATCAAATTTGATATACTGAATGGATCATGAGCAAATTAAATTTCAGGATCTGATTATTAAACCTAAAAAAATTAATAGTATTAACCAGATTTAAGTATTGATGTAAATTATCTCTCATTTTTTCTTCCGTCTCATTGTTAACAGTATACTTGTGATACGAGACTGAAATTAGTTATTTCATTCAGGTGCCGATAATAAATATTAGAAGTTACAGATGTTCGAAATTACATTTAGTTCCTATAATTATAAGGATGGGATAGGTGTTTATTGGATTACGTCCTTGGCTGTTATGTTCAATTTTTACGTGAACATAACCTTATTTAGTTTAAGCAGTTTTAATCTTTATTAAACATATTACCAGTTTTGATAAACAAATAAATTGTGGTAATAATGATGGTTGAAAACTCCCGCTTTTTTCATTTTTTATGGATGAGTCTCTATATTCATCTTCCATTAAAGGGCCAGTTAATGGAATAACTCTGAATTTCAGAGTAGACCTATACTACGAAACTAAGAACTTAAGTTGGGTGACTTTGTGAAAATAAACTCTAGCTAACGATTCTCTATTAAGTGATTTTAATGAAATTAATATCAGATAAGAGGTTTTTATTGAATTAGTAACATTTTCCATATTTAATATGATATAGTAGGAATGTATGTTCGTGAAAAGTGGAAAATACTTATTCGAGAAGTTTACAAATGGAGAAATTAAGCTATTTATGTATAGGGAATCTAGATAATGTTTTTATGGGGAGGGAGCAATTCAAGTCAATTTGTTATATATTTCAATTAATTAGAAAATCTTATTAATAAAGACAATCGATTAGCTATCATTTATGTTTTGTGAGGGGGAGAACATTGAAGAAAGCACTACTTGTTATAGATGTTCAAAATGGTATGTTTCAAGAAGGAAATGTTGTACATAAGGGGGATGATTTACTTCAAAACTTAAAAGGTTTAATTACTCAGGCACGATCTAGTAAAACGCCGATTTTTTATATACAGCATAATGCACCAACTGGTAAGCCATTAGAATATGGCACAAAGTGGTGGGAGATTCATCCAGAAATTACTCCTGACGCTCAAGATGTAATCATTCAAAAAACTACTCCTGATTCATTTTTTCATACTAATTTAGATGAAGAACTGAAAAAACAAGGGGTTGAACATATAGTAATTGGGGGAATTCAGACAGAAGCGTGTGTTGATACAACTTGTAGAAGAGCTTTTAGTATGGAATATAAGGTTACTTTAGCTTCTGATACACACAGCACTTGGGATTCACAAGATATTACTGCCCAGCAAATTATTAATCATCATAACGGAGTATTGCGTTGGTTTGCAGACGTTTATCCGAGTAAAGATATTACATTTTAGTGATGTGAAGTTGTGTAATTATAGTAAAGACGGCATTAACTGAAGGTCAGCTAACTGGATTCGGTTATTGCCCTTCTTCAATTATTGAGCAGGTTAGTTAAACATCAATAACAATAGCAATTGTACAAAAAGTAATTTCTAGGTAGTAATAAATAGGAAATTTAAATTTAGGGGGAAATCATATGTCGGAAAAGAAAATGGGTTTAATTATAGTTGATGTACAAAAAGCATTTGATGATAAAAAATGGGGAGAACGAAATAACTTAAATGCAGAAGAGAATATTAGTAAGATACTTCAACTATGGAGAGAAAAAGGTTGGTCAGTAATACACATACGACACACTTCTGATGATCCTAATTCTGTATTTTATTCAATGGATGAGGGGTTTGCTATAAAAGAGATAGTTGAACCTATTGATGAAGAAGTAATTTTAACAAAGAAAGTAAATAGCAGTTTTATTGGTACAAATTTAGAAGAGTTTTTAAAAGTAAATGGAATAGCAACAGTTGTTATAACTGGTTTAACTACACCTCACTGTGTATCAACCACAGCAAGAATGAGTGGTAATTTAGGATTCGCTACATACCTGATCTCAGATGCAACAGCAGCCTTCGGTATGAAGGATCACAATGATACATATTATGATGCAGTAACAATACATAATATATCGTTAGCTACATTGCACAATGAATTTGCAACAATACTGACAACAGAGCAATTAATAAATAATTTTTTATAAAAAAAACTTTTTGAACTAAGGGGGGCTATAGCTGAAGATCAATAGGGCAGCAGATCTTCAGTGTTTTTTCTATGTTCAGTTAAAGGGCAGGTTAGTTTAAGAAGAAATCGTTGTTATTAACGACTTCAAATTAAAGGTATGAGACTATTTATTGTAGAACAATTAAGAAATTCGAGTGGCAACCGAATCAAATTCCAAGATACCTTTAAATGAGGTGAATATGATGAAAAGAAATAGGCTGTTGAGGTCCAATTCGGATTATGTATTTTTAGGTGTATGTGGAGGAATTGCAGAAGCTCTTTTGATTTCATCCTTTATTGTGAGATTAGTATTTGTAATCGTTCCAATATCGCCAATACTCTATCTTATTTTAGGAGCACTTATGGAGAAAGATGATTCATTTTACCGAAATAGTGTAAGAAAAAAGAACACTTTTAAATCTGCATTATTAGCATTTATTTTTACTGTAGTAGTATTTGTAGTCTTTTTTAACTTGGGTCTCCTTTAAGGAAGTAAAATGCAATCTGAATTAGTAAATATTCTTCTTCAACTATAGGGGCGTTTACTTAATAAGCAGCCGCAATTTGTTCAAGTAACGGGATAGAAAAGTTATACAATACTTAAGTGATGGATGTAATTGGAGGTAAAGGTTGAAGAAAAAAACTAAAAAGAAATGGTTATACTTTCTGATTGGAATCGCTTTGTTAATTTACTTTTCATATTTTCAAAACAATTCTATTGTAATAAGTAAATATACAATTAGCTCAGAAAAGATTCCGCAAAATTTTGATAAATACAAAATTGTTCAATTATCTGACCTACACAATAAGTCTTTTGGAAATAACCAAACCAACTTAGTAAAAAAAGTAAACAATTTAGAACCAGATTTAATTGTATTTACAGGTGACTTAATAGATTCAGATAGGTATGACGAGGAGACAAGTCTAATATTGATGGAAAGATTGGTTCAAATTGCACCAGTTTATTATGTGACTGGTAATCACGAATGGTGGTCTGGGAAATTTGAGCCATTAGAAGAAAGATTAAATAGCATTGGTGTAAAGGTGATGAGAAATACATTAGAAGAAATCATTGTTGGCCCTGACAAAATTAATATTATAGGAATTGATGACCCAGCGAATATAGGAGAATCTTATGGGGAAAGAGCCAAATCGGAAGAGAATATCGTAAAGTCAATTGGTGAAATAGAAGGAGATGACCATTTTCAAATTCTATTATCGCATAGACCCGAAATGCTTTCTCTTTATAGTGAATATGGTTTTGATGTAGTTTTTTCAGGTCACGCTCACGGCGGACAATTTAGAATTCCTTTCGTCGGAGGTTTAATTGCTCCAAACCAAGGCTTATTTCCAAAATATACATCTGGTAAGTATGAGTCGGAGAATACAACAATGATTGTCAATAGAGGACTGGGAAACAGTATAATTCCTATCAGGATTTTTAATCGTCCAGAAATTGTTGAAGTGACATTGAATTCAGCTAAGTAGTCATCTAAATAAGCAGTTTGTGAGTTATCTCACTTAAAGTAGCAAAGATTATAGCCAAAGATCGATTGGACAACTGATCTTCAGTGATTTTATCTTGTTCAGTTAAAGGGCAGGTTAATGGAATATTTGTGTAAAGGTCAAGAAAATACTAAGTAGGTGAAAAAATTGAATAAAGTTATAGAAAAACTTAAAGAAATAGATGTTGGGGAAGTAGGGATAACTATATATTCCACTAAAGAAAGGAAACAAATTATCGCTTTAAATAGTGAACTAATAAGCCCCCTCGCCTCAGTAGCAAAAGTAGCAATAGCATTTTGTGTAGCAAAATGGGTAGATGATGGTTTGGTTAATTGGGACGCTACTGTTGAAGAAGTATCATTTAATCCAGAAGAAGATAGCAAAGAACTTTATCCTCATCTACAAAACAGACGTACGCTTCCTTTGAGGGAGGCGGTAGAAGTAATGATTGCGTGTCACGATAGCTATATAGCTAGATGTATTGTTAATTTTTGTGGAGGCTGGGAAAAGTTAAATCAGTCCATTCAGTCTTATTATCCTACAATAAATGTTACTGAAAACCCAAGGGATGTTAAAAATAAGGCTCAAATAAACGAAATGATCGATTTGATTATACATATCTATCAAGGTTACAAAACTCAACCTCTGTTATGGGCACCTATTATTAATGGATTAGTTAGACAAAAGGGAGATATAAAACATATACCAGCACATCGCCTGAACCATATGACTGGTGGATTAGAGAATGTTGCTGTTGATATCGGAGTAATGGGTGACTTTAATGAGAATCCTTATATCTTTGCATTAGGTGCGATTAATTTACCTAATAGATTTAACAGTCAAGTTGCTGACAGTAAGATTATTGAAGCTATGGAGTTATTATATGATGAATGTTTGAAGCAGTAAGCAGCTTTATTCAATTATAGGGGGCAATAACTGAAGATCATCTAATTGATCCGGCTATTGCCCTTTTTAAATATTGGGCAGAATAACGGAAAAGGCAGCCAATAAACTTTGGCTGCCTTTTCTGTATCTAATTACATTGTAACATTAATTTCCAAATAATATCAGTCTTTATTTATTTCAATTAATTGGTAACCTTAAAATATATTTGTTAGGAGGTAGTTGCGTGATTGATTATCGGATTAAAACCATTGAAAAGTTCTCACCAAAGATTGGTGAACTTGCATCTATGTTAGAACATACGAGAGCAGTTACTTTAGAAGAGATAAGGGAATTAAGTCAAGAAGAATTAGATTATTTGGTAGATGAAGGTTCGAATTCTATTGGTTCGCTTTTACTTCATATCGCATCAATAGAATTTGTTCATCAGGTTATATCCTTTGAAAACCGAGATATTAATGAGTTGGAGCTTAAACAATGGAAAACTGCATTAGAACTAGGTCAAGGGGCAAGGCAAACAATTAAAAAGAATTCAGTGGATTATTTTATAGAGGAAATGTCCAAAGTCAGAGAGAAGACAATAACGCAATTCAAAGGTTTAACTGATGATTGGTTATGTAAGGAAAAGGAATGGGATGATGGTGTTCCTTATAATAATTATTACCTCTGGTTTCACGTATTTGAAGATGAAATCAACCACCGCGGCCAGATTAGAACTATTAAACGTATGCTTAAAAATAACAAGTAAGCTTTCGTTAACTTAAGGATGAAGATTAGTTAATTGATCCGGATATCGTCCTTATTCAATTATTGGGCAGGTTAATCGGAAAAAGTACTGGTTTAATATGGCGCGCAGGTTTACGCATCTTTTTGTTGAATAGATAGTTAAGTAGCACATTTTAGGGACGAATAAAAAGAAGTAGGTGGTAAATTTGAAGGGATTATCCAATAAGACGACCTTTAAAAATATAACTAAATATACTGAAGAAATTAAAGAGAAGATGCACGCGTCTGGGGCAGGGTTAGTCATTATGAAGGACAACGAAATCGTACACGAGTGGTATTCTGGTACCCATCATTTTGAAACGGGAGCTAGGAATATAGATAGCTCCTCACAATTTAACGTATATTCAACTAGGGTTACATACGTAGGTTTAGCAGCTGCAATAGCTGTGTTTGAAGGATTCTTAAAACTTGAGGATAAAATCAGTGACTATTTTAATGAATTGGATAAAGAAGTTTTAGGTGAGACGACGGTTAGACATCTGATAACCAGGTGTACTGGTTTAAAGATTAAGGATGAACAGGTTCAAAGGGTATTTGATTTAGGAACCAACATTGAAGGGAAACGTCCTGACTTATTAGCTAAAATCGTCAGGCAAGCTACCGGAAAAACAGTTAATCAAATACTTACTGAGAAGGTTTTTAAACCTTTGGGCTTGAAAAGTACAGAGTGGGCGACCGAGGGGAAAAGCTCTTTAGTATGTGACATACATACTCCAGGCAGTTATCCTTCTATTAGGATTGGGTCAAACATTGGGGATGAAAGAAATTTATATGTTAGTAGTAGAGAACTGGCTTTATGGGGGAGTTTTCATTTGAATAAAGGGTTTATGGATGGAAAACAAATCTTGCCGAAAGAAGTATTTTACCTTTCTACCACAACTCAAAGTCCTGAATCAGTTGAACTGAAACTGCCTAAGTTTGGTTTCTTTTGGTGGTTGAAAGATAATAAAGTTTTCTGTGACTATAATGAACTAGGATCAGAATTACCAGAAGGGAGCTATCAAATACTTGGCGCTTCTGGTTGTGCTTGTCTTGTCATTCCACAATTTAATGTTGTTGCTGTAAGAATGTATAACAGTTTATATACATATGAGAATAAAAATTTTGATTACATACAGGATATACAAACGTTTGGGAACTTGGTTGTAAAGGAAATTAAATTACAACAATAAATGAAGTACAGCCATTGACCTCATGTTACTGCAGTTACAAGCTTATTCAACAATCGGGCAGGTTTATTGAAGAAACAACATATTGGATTGAAACTTTATTTCGAAAAATCCGTATAGTTATTAAAGTATTACACAAGGGGGTGTCATTTTGGAAATTAATGTCCAAACATCTCAAACGTTCGAGTGGTGACCAAAGAAGAAATGAGTATGAGGAAATTACTAAACGTAATAGGCATTTTCAGTTTCGCTGGATTAGCATTAACTAATCTAACAAATCCACTCCCTTCATCCGATTACACCAAAGAATTTTCACTATTTGTTGGTGGGAGTGCTATAACCTATTATATTTTAGTGAATGTCTACTTCATTGGAGAAATAGGTAGAAGAGTAGTCCTTACAATTCTTTTTGTATTAGGGTCTTTTAGTATATTTATGGCTATTTACCTTGCAACTAACCTAGTATCACACTAATAACTATTTTTAATTATAGGGTGTGTTATCTGAAGATAAGGCAGCAGATCTCCGGCTTTTTTCTTTATTCCGTTATCGGGCAGTGTAATGTAAGAAAACTATTCCTTAAAAAGGAGTTTAAATATGGGTATTGGTCTGATAATATCAGCAATTATTATATTCTTCTTTGGGTACTTAACTCCTATAAATGACTTGTACACTCTTCCTATTTCTCTAATAATAATAGTCTTTGGTGCTACTCGAGTTTCTAAAAGAAGAGGTAAATAAATCAATTCGTAACTAATAGGTGTTGTTTTTTCTATATTCAACAATCGGGCAGGATAGTTTAATAAAAATAGAACTATTCTATTGAGAAAACTTCTAATTTTATGGAGGTGTAGAAATATGAAAAAAATAATGAGCATTATTTTGCTTTTTGTAATCATCTTTTTAGCCGCTTGTTCTGGACAAGAAAAAGGAGAACTAACAAGAGTGGATGTTCAAAAGGTTGTTAAAGAAGGAGATTACGAAGAAGTTCTAATGATAACAGATAATGTATCGATTGAGTTGTTAAAGAAAAAATTTGAAGATATTAAATGGGAAGATCAAGTGGTTAACATGGCTAGAAATCCAGAAGTAAAAGCGACATTGTTTTATGAGTATGATAAAAACATGCCTGAAAGATTAGTTGAATATGAAATTTGGTTTAATGAAAATACAGGTACAGCAACGATTGTCAGCAATAATGAGAACCAGAGTTATGGCGAGTTAGATAAAGATAATACAAAATCCCTTAGAAAAATTTTGTTAAAGTAACGAGGCACAACTTAAGGTCAGCTATAGATCCGGTTCTTCTTCAATTATTTAGCAGTTTAATTGAACAAATGATTGTTATTAAATCCGATGTGCACCCAATACAAAGTATATTATCTGTCGATTGATAGGAGAGAATGTCAGAGGAGATATGTTAAATGATAGGCTTGTATATTTTATGCTTAATTTTTATGTGCCTTATGGTAGGGGTTATATTTATTCGTAAGCATTTTAACAAAGCGGGTTATAATCATGGGCAAAAAAGAAATGCTATGATTGTACTTGGTTATCCCGCAAAAAAGGATGGAAGAATGAATCCAATTTTACGAGAACGAATCAATAAAGCAGCGGACCTCTATCACACTGGAATTGCTGAAGTAGTTATTTGTTCGGGAGCATCTGTCGCAAATAACCATGTTGAGGCAGAAATCATGGCAAGAGCCTTAGTGGAATTAGGCGTGGATGGTAGCCAAATTATACGAGAAACAAAGGCGAGGGGCACTTATGAAAATTTGGTGAAATCGCGAGAAATCATGCATGAGAGAGGGCTGAAAAAAGCTGTTATAGTCACCTCACCTTGGCATTTGCGAAAAGCTAGTTCATATGCGTTTCGGCTAGGAATTGACCATACCTTGGAAAAGTCTAAAGTGCCAAAAGAGTTCGTCATAGGATTAGGAATCATTTACGTTTACATATACATACAGATGTTCATAATTTATTTGCGTTTTTATAATGGAAGACAATGAAACTTACTCCATTAAGAACTGTGAAAATGTCTCTGTTTTAGTAGTAAAAGATATAGTCAGGATTGGTGATTATTCAACTAACGGGGGCGTTAGTTTAATAAAGAAACAGAAATTGAAAAAGGTTTAGAGAAACTTCATCTCTAAGCCTTTTTAACTGTGAATATATAGTGTGAATTGTGGTGTGGAAGTCTTGGTGAGTATTGTCTTTTGAGATTTAACCTGTAATGTGTAGCTTGGCACCTCATAAGTAAACCCTGTATTTTTATAACTTAAAGTTTTCTCATTTTATTTATATTCCATGTACTACACAGTCACCAAAAAGAATTCAAGATAAAATAATATCCCTAAGACTTAGAAAAAGATCACTATACAATGAATTCATGAGTGTCTTATAGATTATAAAAAAATTAAAAATATATTATTTTTTGAAACAATTTATTACTGTTGTCCGTCTAAAAGGCGAATATTTTTGCAAAGAGGGCGAGTTATGGAAAGCTGGAGAAAAGAAATTATTTTAGAAGAGATAATGATTAAGTATGGTAGTGAATTGGTAGGATTAGCTTTTCATTATGTTAAAGAAAAGGAAGCAGCAAAGGATGTGGTCCAAGAGGTATTTATTAAATGTTACGAAAATCTAGGTGCTTTTCGGTATGAATCTTCAATTAAAACGTGGCTTTACAGAATTACAATTAACAAAAGCAAGGATTACCTAAGGAGTTGGAATTATAAAAAAGTTTATATAAAAGATTACTTAGGGTCTTCTATTAAATCTCTTCTGCCCTCTCCAGAAGAGAAAGTGCTCAACCAGGAAAAACAAGAGGCAATAAAGAAGATCATTTTTTCATTACCTACAAAGTATCGAGAAGTCATATATTTATATTATTATCAATCCTTAACAATTAACGAAATTTCAGAGCTAACTGAAAATAATATTAATACTATTAAAACAAGGTTAGTTAGGGCTAAAACTCGTTTGAAAATAAGAATGGAGGAGGAAAACCAAATTGAATAAGTTTAATAAGAAAACATTTTCTTATATGAAAGATTCAGAGTTAACTTATACAAAAGAAGATAGGGAGAAAACATTAAAAAAAATTAAGAATAGAACACAAAACAAAAATCGTTTTTTTAATTATAAACGAAAAGTAATGCCCATTTTAAGCACATCACTAATAATAGTCTTAGTAACTATCCTTTTATCCCCTAACCTTCAAGTTAGTAATGAGGCTAACCAAGAGAATTCAACTATACCAGCAACTTCTCCAAAGGAGGAAGTCTCATTTTCGGCACTTTTAATAGGGGAAGATTCAACAAATCACAGAAATAATCTCACAATCCTTTTAACATTTAACAGCCATAATAACAGTATGAAACTGGTACCACTTCCTCCGGACCTATATATCAATATATTTAACGGAGAAGGAGATATTGTTGAAAAAGACAAGATTATTCATGCTTTACCTGTAAATTCTAATCCTGAAGCTGTATTGAATACCGTATCTCATCTATTCAAGATACCAATAGATTATTATTCGATTGTTCCTAAACAAGATATATATAACGTAATGGGTCATAGCATAGATGATGAGGGAAAATTCATCTCTCCTAAAGAGCTTGTAATTTCGTTAGAGAAAGTGTCTTTTAAACAATTTAAAACTCTAATGGAAAAGGGAGAAAACAATTTAGACGAGGAAACTTTAAACTATTTGGCTCCTTTAGGAAATAGACATGAATCTATACGAGCGATAGATATAGAAGCTGGGACTGAAGAAAAAAATATTAATGGAATTTACTATAAACAAATAAAAAAAGAAATACTGGAGAAAACATCAAATATTTTAAACGAACATATTGGAAAGAATGAACCTACTATTAAATGAGGGGCTGAATTGTATTACTGGAAATTCATTATTACTAGGAATATGGTCCTGTAATGACTGAGTACCTTTCATGATAAATGGTTGTACCTGAAAAATATGGAATCATGGTTTTGGAGGAATTTAATAATAAGTAAAAAGGTGATTTTTTATGAATTATAGCAGATTTGAATATACTGAATTAAGGAAAAATAAAAAGAAGAAGAGAGCAAATAAATTCCTTGTCTCTTCTTTCCTTATCTCTTTTATAATTATACTTGCAGTTTCAATTTACATCCTTATACAGTACCAAATTGGGAGTAGTAGTGGCGAATCGACCCTTTCAAGTGAAGAAATAGAATTTAATGGAGCGGATGTAAACTCAGACTTGAAAATAGCCAATGTTTTACTGCTTGGAGTTGATGCAAGAGGGCATCAGTCATCATCGAGAACTGATACCATTATGCTTGCTCAGCATAATCTGGAAACGGGTCAGTCGAAATTAGTGTCTATTATGCGAGATTCTTACGTTAAAATACCTCAACATGGATATAACAAAATTAATGCAGCATATGCTTTTGGAGGACCAGAACTATTAAGGAAGACTATAAAGTACAATTTTGACATTGATGTACAATATTACGCCATGATAGATTTTAATGGATTTATTGAAGTAGTTGATGAGATATTTCCAAAGGGGGTAGAGGTCAATGTAGAGAAAGCGATGTCAAAAGGCATTAGCCCACCTTTGTCTGCTGGACCTCAAAATTTACATGGAGATCAGTTGTTAAGCTATTCAAGATTTAGAAAAGATATTGAAAGTGATTTTGGAAGAGTACGGAGGCAACAAGAAGTTTTACAATCATTAGTTAATGAATACACAGATATTAATGGACTTTTGAAAATTCCCAAAACTATTGGGATCACGCAAAATTATGTGAAGACAAATATTAAGAAACAGTTATTATTATCATTGGCCACTTCTACAATAACCGAAGGAAGGAAGAATGTAGAAACATTGAGAATACCCAATGATAATACATTTACCAATGAAAGATATTCAGGTGTTGGAGCAGTATTAGAGTTAGATATGGAGATAAACAGGAGATTGATACATGATTTTCTAGAGTGAATATTATACACCTGGCATGATGAACGGAATTATTCATTATAAAAGGACAATGTGGGGTTACTGCATTAGTGGTACAAGATATTTTGGGAGGGGAAATAAGGAAAACCCAAGTTCTAGATGGGATTGCATTATTATAACTATTTATTATTTATTATTTCATTAAATTGAGAAGCTGTTAAATCGTGTCGTTCATTATTTATGGATTTACTTTCAACTAGAGAAGAAGCATTTGCTCATACAAATGCTGAACAGTATATCTTCTTAAAACAAAAAGTGTCGGCTGCTTAATCCATTAAAAGGGACAAGAAATAAAGATTAGCCAATCGATCTCCGGCTGCTGCCTTCTTCATCGAAACGGAGTTTTGTTGAAGAAGGAAATTATGTTTCATAAGGAGGAATTATTCAATATAGAAAAGGGGTGATTATAGTGATTATTTGGATGAATGGAGCATTTGGGTCTGGAAAAACTCAGACTTCATACGAATTACAAAGAAGGATTCCTAATTCTCTTGTCTATGACCCGGAAAATATAGGTTATTTTATTAACAGGAATATACCCAAAGAAATTAGAAAAGGAGACTTCCAAGATTATTGTATCTGGCGAGAGTTAAATTACACTACATTAAAATACATAGATAGTGCATATGACGGGGTTATCATTGTTCCTATGACCTTAGTAAATCCACAGTATTTTGAAGAAATTGTAGGGAAACTAAGGGAAAATGGAGTGATAGTCAATCATTTTGTACTTTGGGCTTCTAAGGGCACATTACAAAAGAGATTACGAAGCAGGGGTGAGAGAAAAAATTCATGGGGAGAAAGACAAATAGATAGATGTATTCAAGGGTTATCAAATGATATATTTAAACATCGAATAGAAACTGACAAATTGACAATTGAAAGTGTAGTGGAAACAATTGCATCCCTGTTAGACATTCAATTACTCGATGACAACAGAAATAGATTCAAGAAAAGATTGGATAGAATTAAAACACAAATAAAACAGATGCGACTTATAAATTAAATAGTTTACTTTCTTCCACTAACGGGGCAAAAGCTGAAGAATGGCAACTGATCTTCAGCTTTTCGTTTATTCGATTAAAGGGCCAGGTTAATTGAAGATTGATTTAGGGGGCAAGTCGAGGAATTTTCACATGCTAGTAAAATAGATGGATCTTTCAATGTTGAATTGAATGAAACCTATAAAGCACAGTTACCAATACAATTGGTCTAGTTTAAAAAAAAGTGTAGGTTGATGGTTGAGTGTACAGGATGTCTTGAAGGACAGAGATCTTGCCCCATTCTTAAAGAGGGGAGTGGCATTCCCTCTCATTTTAACCTTTTCGCCAAAAAGAACTAATCCAGCTAGATTCCTTATTTACAACTACTACTGAGCCAACATATCTTTTTGAATGGATTGGGAATCCCCCTCTGTTAACTACATTAAGGATAAGATGTTCTTTACAGAATGAGGATTTTCAAGGTTCTTTAATGTAAATATATATATTTGGTGGGAAGGCAGTTCATAGTCGAATTGATACTCTATAGGGTACAGATGACCGTTCTGAATGGAAGGTTCCGCTATCTTGGAGGGCATGATTGTAAAATAGTTATGATCTTGAAGCATTTTCAGTATAATCGAGGTCTGGTTCATTAAAATTGCAGGTGAATAGTTAGCGCCGGTAAAGTTTATAAACCAGTCTATAAATGATTCTCCCCAATTGTTTAAAATGAAATCCCTGCTGACTAAATCTTCAAATGTTTTGATACCGCTATCCTTACATTTGGATACAAATATGTATTTATCCTCAATTTGCTTATGAATTTGTAAATTTAAGTGTGTTGGCTTGGTATAAGATACTCCAACATCAATAATTCCATCCAGTACTTTGCTGATTGTGTTTTCTGAAGAATGAGTTTTTAGCTCTAAAGCCACGTCTCTATGTAAAGAGGTGAAAGTAGATAGTGCATCTCCGAAAATATAGTTCCAAGCAGAGGATGGTCCTCCCACAACTAATCGTTCTGAGAAATGATCATTTGACGATACTTTCTTCTTACTTTCCTCAAACAACTCATACAATCTCTTTGCATAAGGTAAAAACGTATGGCCAGCAGTGGTAAGCTGAACGCCTCTATTAGTTCTGTTAAATAATGTTTTGCCAATATCAGTTTCTAGATTCTTGAGTCTTGCTGAAATGGTTGATTGGGCAACGTGCAGCATTTCAGCACTCTTTGTGAAATTTTTATATGTAACCAGAGTGATAAATGTCTGGATCTGTTCTCTATCTATATCAAGCAACTCCTTTACTATCGGAAACTCCGATTATTGCAATTTGAATTATTCATTATACAGATAATACCATAAAGTATATAATTTATACGAATCTTTGGAAAACAATAATGAGAAAAGAGAATAAGAGTTTAAGGTTAATTCAGGCCGATTAAACTAGTTAATTCGTATATGAATATAGAAAGGAATGGTGAATATGGTGTTCACAGAAAGATGCGAGTTACACATATTAAATGATAGTGATACCTACTGTATTAAAAAATTATATGACAATGAGCATGTACGAAAATATTTAGGTGGAACAGTTAGTGAAGAATCATTTAAACATAGATTTGAAGAAATGCAACATTCACCTAACAAGGAACATTATTGGACTATCTTCAATAAGAGCACCCAGGAATTCATGGGGATGGTTTTCCTTGATACATATCATGATGGAGTTCAAACAGAAATCGGATATCAATTTTTACCGGAGTTCTGGGGGAAGGGGTTTGCGAGAGAAGTGGTTAGTGAGGTAATGCGATATGGGTTTCAGACCATGGGATTAGATAAAGTAGTGGCTGAAACACAGTCACAGAATCAAGCATCTTGCAGGCTATTAGTTTCGGTAGGTATGAGATTCGAGGGGACCATCGAACGTTTTGGATATGAACAATCCATATTTAGCATATTAAATAATCAGAAATGTGAAATATTATCATAAAGTGTTTTATTGGGTCGAATCACATTGTACAGTGTGTGTGCATAGATGGTAAAAGTATTCTGCCCCACCAAAACAAACAACAAAACCTATCATTAAAATTTTTTGAAAGGAGCTTTTATGAATAGAAGAGATGTTTTGAATACCATAACAGAGACAATTATCGCAACAAAGGGGAGTCTCCCTTTTAGAGTCGGGATCAGCGGTATTACTTCTTCAGGCAAAACTACTTTGGCTAATGAACTTACTGAACAATTACAGCAGAAGGGCGTGAACGTGATCAGAGCTCTGATGGATGATTTTCATAATCCAAAATCCATTCGATATCAAAATGGAAGAGGATCAGCTAAAGGATATTATGGTGATGCTTATGATCATCAATCCTTACTTTTGAAGCTTCTTGCGCCTTTGGGGCCAAGAGGAAATCGACAATACTGTGTAAAGTCCCATGATTTGTCTACTGATTTATATGTAGATACGTCTTTTAAAGTCGCACAAGAAAACTCAGTATTAATGATCGATGGTACGTTTTTATTTAAGGAAGATTTGAGAGAAGAACTTGATTTCATGATATTTGTGAAGACTGACTTTGACATCGCACTGGAGAGAGGCAGCTTAAGGGAACAACATGCTTTAGGGGGATTGGAATGTGCTAAGAAGATTTTCCTTGAAAGATATCATCCAGCTTCACGCATGTACTTGGAAGAATGTGAGCCTGAAAAATATGCGGATATGATTGTACTAAATAATGACCTAAAGGAACCTGAGTTGATCATCAACCACAAGCGGATAAACGATTAGATGGCCGGTGAAAATGCAAACGTTCGTACTGTAGGGGTTCAATGGTTACCGAATTTCCAGACAATAGATTTTAGTGTTCAACCAGATGAAACGGTTAATCATGTGTAGGAATTAATTGAATTACTTGCAATTGAACTTTCGTAGTTTAATCAGATATGTAACGCTACTTTTTTATGATGTGAGAAAGGAAGATATTAATTGAAACGAATCGCTATAGACATGGATGAAGTAATAGCTAACTTCCATAAAAAACATATAAATTTATATAACGTAGAGTACAATGAGAACCTCACTGAAGACGATTTGTCAGGTACACGATTATGGGAAATTCGTCCCAATGATGCTGATGACATACTTGGCTATGTGGATGACCCTGCATTTTTTCGTGATTTGGAAGTCATGAAAGGGAGTCAGGAAGTAATAAGAGAGCTTAGTAAATCGTTTGAAATTTTCATTACGACCGCTGCAATGGAACACCCGAATTCTTTCACGGCAAAATATGAATGGCTAAAGGAACATTTTCCATTTCTGTCCGAAATGCACTTTGTCTTCTGTGGGAACAAAAGCATTATCCATGCAGACTATTTGATAGATGACAGCCCAAGGCATTTCAAGGATTTTAAGGGGGAAGGTATTCTATTCTCTGCTCCTCATAATAAATATGAGACTGGTTATGTTCGTGTGGAGAATTGGGAGGAAGTAAGAGAATATTTTCTTAAATAGTTTCTAGGTGCAAGTAAGCTTTCTCCAGTGTTTGTTGGATTACAATAACCGGAGTGATTTACCGATATTTATGGGACATCAAATAAGTATTCGAAGGAAGTGCTGATAATGAACAAAAAAACTTTTTGTATTTTGCTGACTGTATTGGTGGTACTGTCAGGGGCTTGCTCAAACTCTGATCAAAGTGTTAAGTCATCTACTGTATCAACTAATAAGGGAGAGAGAAACGCAGTTGACCCAGACCAATCAGAAAGTACAAATGACAATGAGTATAGGGATGAGAAAATTCAACCGTTAACTAAAGCTGAAAATAAATCCGAAACCAATAAAAATCAAAGTCCTACTATACATGAATCTAAAGGGGATAAAAATACACCCTCCAAAAATTCTCATAATCAATTGGATACAGTGAGAGAACCAGAAAATGATGAGACAGGTTTTGATGTATCGAATTATTTGAATAAGAATTATCCGATTGGTGACGCTCATTATAAAACGAGTACTTGGGAAAATGAAGACATTGGAAGAAAGGAATTAACAGTCAATATACTCCCTAATACGAAAGAATACGGTGAAGAAATCGATGATGTTTTTAAGAATGGTTCCCCTTTTGTGGATGATGAACGAACCATCGCCATGAAAGAGGTCGCTGAAGACATCATGCTTGAACTGCCTGAAGCGTATGATAATATTCATGTTGATTCTGTGAGTTGGGTTTCCTATGATGGTGAATTCGCTGTGACGTTGATACAAGATTATCGTTAATAGTTAATAAACAATGGATATATGAATGTTAAACACAAATTTCAAATATTTTAACGGAAAATGAATTTTGTAATCATTAGTGATATTCAACTGATAAATAGAGAGCAGGTAAAAGTGTTATGTCTAAAACTGCTGGATGTTTTACTATAGTTATTAATCAAAAGGGCTACATTTTGTTAGCCAAGCGAAAAGATTATCCTCTATGGGATCTCCCTGGAGGGACTCTAGAAAAAGGTGAAGATACAACAATTTGTGCTATTAGAGAAACTGAAGAAGAAACGGGTTATATTATTTCTATTAAGCAGAAAATCGGGGAATATTATAAACCCCAATACAACGATGTGGAACATTTATTTTTAGGGGAATTAGAAGGTGGTTCCCCGATTGACGGTGGCCCGGAAACAGAAGAAGTAAAGTGGTTTCATCCTCGTAAACTACCGTTTTATATGATACCGAACAGAAGGCAGCAAATTAGGAATTATTTTAAATATAAAGGAGAAATAGTGGAAAAATCACTAAGAGTTTCTCCTACAAAAATTTTCTTTTTTAAAGGGTTTTTAAGAGCCTTTGGTAAGTTCCTATAATGCTTGTCCCTCCTTATTTGATGATAAGAGTAGTTTATCGGGTTGCTGTAACTCTATGTTTTTGAAACAATTGGTAATGAGGATAGGTGAGAAATGAGATAAATTTTTCTTCTAATAGTGAGTTGTTACTGAAAGAACCTAGGGAGGATGAATATGGAAATAGTTAAGTTAATCAGAATTCTGATATCTCAGTATAAATGTCGATATTCGCAAGACCGGCCGTTTATCATAGGGATTGATGGATTAGGTGAATCAGGGAAGACCACACTTGCCTTACAGCTCAAAAATGAATTAAAGGTAGCTAATTGTGAAACTGTAATTTTGCATATCGATGATTATATTGTTGAAAGAGAGAACCGTTACCAGACCGGCCATCAATAATGGTACAAATATTATTATCTGCAATGGGATGTTGATTTGATTCAAGCAGAATTGTTCAAAAAGTTGCATAGTAATATTAATCTTTTAACTTTACCTTTTTATAATAATTCAACTTACACTATGTTTGATAAAAAAGTGACGGTTCCGCCAAGTGAAATTGTGATTCTTGAGGGGGTATTTTTACAAAGAAAAGAATGGCGAAGTTACTTTGATTTTATGATTTTTCTTAATTGCACTCAAGAATTGAGATTTAAGAGAGTTTTAGGACGAGATGTGTATCTGGGTGACTATCAAGTAAGGCTTGAAAAATATAAAAGAAGATATTGGTTAGCAGAAGATTTCTATCTTAATGAAGAAAAACCAATAGATAATGCAGATTTCATATTTAGCATCATATAAAAAAAGACGCATTGCTTTTTTAAAAAAATAATGAGGTGTTAAGTGATTAAGTATTTTGGAACTTCACATATAGAAACTGATAGATTAATACTAGAAAGATTTCAGCTCAAAGATATCCAAAAAGTTTTTGATCACTGGCTATCTGATTAAAGAATAGCAGACAACAGAGTTAATGCAGCCCATAAAACATTCTCAGAAACCCGAGAGAGAATGAACAAGATTGTTTCAGGATATAAAAGTTTTAAGGATGAGAAAGGAAGGGTAGGTTTGAAAAAATTTAGAGCGCTATTTTATTGTGCAGCTCTGCTATTAATGGTGTTAGCAGTCACTGGGTGCAGCTCTGGGGATAAAGAAGCAAATAAAGAAGAAGATACATCCGCAGTGGATTCTGAAACGGATGAAAATTCGTCAGAGACAGATGCAGAGGATCAGGTCGAGGGTCAATCGGAGGCTTCAAAGGAAACGGATAATTCGAAGCAAAATAATTCCAGCAATGATTCTTCAAGCGAATCAGCTGACGATCAATCAAATGATGACTTATCCCTTAATAATGATAATGGATCTAAGGAAGATGGTGTCGATTTATCCAACTATTCTTCTGAAGAAATTGAATATGCAAGGGTTTGGCATCAACTGGGGCCAAATCAACAGATAGACACATTGTATGTGACAAAAATCCCTGCGGGTGCTCCGATTAACCCTAATCACGAAGATGTCAGCGTCACATACCCCGAAGATGTAGTCATGTTGAAGGGTACCCGTGTGGTGGACGGAGCCGTCACATACAGCGGAAATGGAGACGGTACGATTAAGGTATACAAAGTACCTGCACGCTGGGATGAAAAACTTGGCACCAAGGTGGATAAAAACGATATAAAAAAATCCACTGAAATGATAGCCAAAGAGACAAAGACAGTAACCATTAAACCATTCGCCAATGAGAAAATCGTTGAGTTTATCAAGAAAATTAAAATGAACTAAAAAAAGTGGAGGTACAACCTAACGGGTTCGGTTTTGGAGTACAAAACTCCAAATAAAAGCACTATTCGCTATCTGATTAGGTATATAACTTTCAATAAATTCACACTAAAAAACGCACAGTAATTGGTTATCTGTGCGTTTTTTATTCATTTATGAGAACTTCCTTAAGGTTTTGTGGAATTTTATGTTAATTTATAGATAAATGGTTTATTCCATTAACGGTCAGTTTAGTGGAAGAAGGGTTTTTAAATTCTTTGAAGAAGACTTTTTTCAATAACTGTAAGTAGAATGAAACCTTATTCATTAAAGGGTCGTATATATTTAGAGGATTAGAATGGGGGATAATATGACTCTAAAACGTTTAAAAGTATTTATATTTACTTTTTTAGTGTGTACCATTGTGCTGTATTCAATTGGCTTTGTATTTAATATTGATTTCTTAAATTTTGAGTTAGATAGAAGTAATAGCAATACAATTCCGCATTTTGAAGGTTCGTCCTTACCTTTGATTTTATCTCTTCCAATTAGTTATTTAATGCTAAGAATTTCGGTTCTAAATGAAAGGAAATAAATGATAAGAAGATGATATTGTAATTCAACAAACGGGGGCAATAACTGAAGATAAGCTAATGATACATTATGAAACGGGTTTCTAAATCGAGCTGGTATAAAGAAGAGCATTAACCCTCATCAATTAAGACATAGCTATGTCACTTATTTAATTAATAACGGTGCACCTCTGGAACCCATAGAAAGCCTTTTTGAAATGAGAAAGTGATATGACAAAAATCTATGCTCAACTTAGTGCGAAGCTGTGCCAGGCCTTCTATTACAAATATTTTTGAAATATCGAAGCTTCGGCCCTCATTGGGTATGAGGCTCTTTCTCTTGGATCGGGGCCCTTTATTTGAAAATTAGGATTGATTAAAATCTGAGTATTTGAAATAATTGGAAGTGCCTCAGGTTTAAAGGTAAAGGAGAAATAAAGTTTTGCAAACAAACTAACAGAGCCATTAAAAAGGAGTTATAAAAGAAAGGATGGTTTTTTGAAACGAATTGCTATAGATATGGATGAAGTGATAGCTGACTTTCATAAGAAACATTGAATATGTATAGCTAGGAAGTAATAAAAGAGCTTAGTAAAACATATGAAATTTTCATTACCACCGCCGCAATGGAACATCCGAATTCTTTTACAGCAAAGTATGAATGGCTCAAAGAACATTTTCCGTTCCTATCCGACTTGAATTTTGTTTTCTGTGGTAACAAAAGTATCATTAACGCTGATTATTTAATTGACGACAGCCCAAGGCATTTTAAAGACTTTAAGGGGCAAGGGGTTCTATTCTCTGCCCCTCATAACAAATATAAGACCGATTATGTTCGTGTGAATAACTGGGAAGAAGTAAGGGTGTATTTTCTTAAATAGATTTCGAAGAAAATAGCTGGAGAGTTTGGAATGAATATGGAAATAGTTAAGTTAACCAGAACTTTGTTATCTCAGTATAAAAGTCGAAATTCGCCAGACCGGCCATTTATCCTGGGTATTGATGGACTAGGTGGATCAGGTAAGACCACACTTGCCTTACAGCTCAAAAATGAATTGAAGGCAGCTAATTGCGAAATTGTAATTTTGCATAACGATGATTATATTGTTGAAAGAGAGAACCGTTACCAAACAGGCTATGAAGAATGGTACGAATATTACTACAATGGGATGTTGATTTGATTCAAGCAGAATTGTTCAAGAAGTTGCATTGTAACATTAGTTTTTTAACTTTACCTTTTTATGATAATTCTAGTAACACTATACTCGATAGAAAAGTGAAGATGCCGTCTAGTGCAATTATTATTGTCGAGGGTGTATTTTTACAAAGAAAAGAATGGCGGAATTACTTTGATTTTAAGATTTTTCTTGATTGTACTCAACAATTGAGATTTAAGAGAGTTTTAGGACGAGATGAGTCTTGGTGACTATCAAGCAAGGCTTGGAAAATATAAAAGAAGATATTGGTTAGCTGAAGATTACTACCTTAATGAAGAAAAACCAACAGAAAATGCAGATTACATATATAGCGTTACATAAAAAAGAAAAGACGTTCTGTTCAAAAAATATTAATGAGGTGTAATGTGATTAAGTATTTTGGAACCCCACATATAGAAACTGATAGATTAATACTAGAGAAGTTTCAGCTTAACGATGCCCAAAAAGTTTTTGATCACTGGCTATCCGATGAAAGAATAGCAGACAACCGCATAAATGCAGCCCATAAAATAATCTCAGAAACTATAGAGAGAGTGAACAAAATTGTGACGGGATATGAAAGTGAAGAATTTTGTTACTGGGCTATAAAGTTAAAAGATAGTGGAGAACTAATTGGTGAAATAGACTTGTATGATTTTGATGAAATGACCGAAAGTTGTGAAGTGAGTTATTCACTAGGATACGAGTGGTGGAACAGGGGGTATGGAACTGAAGCATTGAGAGCAATTGTAGAATTTGGCTTTAGACATATGAACCTTCATAAGATTTCAGCCGCACATAACACAGATAATCCAGCATCCAGAAGATTAATGAGTAAAGCCGGTATGGAACAAGAAGGAATCATTAGAGATATGGTTCGCAATTCAAAAAGGCTATATAAGGATTGTGCGGTCTATGGAATTCTACAAGAGGAATATAATAACAAGAACTTTGGAGTGCAAATTTTAAAATTAATACTATAACTCATGAGAATTTAACCTTATTCATCAAAAGGGAACTTAATAACTTAGTTTGAATCAACCTATTGGGAAAGAAGGCTATATATGGAGAAAAAAATGATACAAGTAGGAGAAGTAAAGAAGGTTTTGTTTGAATCCTGGTCTTTAGAGTCAAGTTCAAATTGGAGTAAGGACAATCCTGCCAAAGGACAATGTGGGGTAACTGCATTAGTTGTACAAGATATCTTGGGTGGGGAGATAAGGAAAACCAAGCTACCAGATGGATGGCATTTTTATAACTTCATTAATAAGGAACGACACGATCGAACAGCTTATCAATTTAAAGAGGTCATCGCTTATAAGGACTTACTTTCAACTAGAGAAGAAGCATTTGCTGATACTAATGCTGAACAGTATATCTTCTTAAAACAAAAAGTACTAATTGCTTTATTCAGCTAAAGGGCAGTTTAATGGAGTAATTTGAATCCAAAGTGACTTGGCTTCCGTCTAATTTAGAAAGGAAAAACAAAGATAAAACTCAAGAGAATTGAAGAGGGGGAATGAAAAGATGAACAAATACGGTCTATTATCAGCATTAATGGTACTAATTAGTGCAACTGTGTTTCTGATACTAAGAGGACCAAACGCTGATTTGTCGTTGGCGATTACCATTTTGGGAATTCTTTCGGTATTAGGAATCGTTTTTGCTGTCATTTCTAAAAAGTGGTTATCAGGGATTATAGGCTTATTGACGAATGGAGCAGTTCTTATTTTTGCATTTTTCTTATTATTAGCAAAGGGGATAGGCGGTTGAGTCAATACAATTTCTTTAATTTTCTCAGGTAATAAAAAGCTAAATGGATAATTAGGGGGAGATTGTTGTATGAGGGATTTATTGGGGGATGCGGTAACATCTTTGGAAGTCTTAGGTGCCATTGTGATCTTGTTTTTTGTTCACTTTTTGTTTACAAAGTTTAAAAAAGTGTTAATTACTCCCTTCGTCGTGATGCTTCTCGGTTACATCGCTTTTATTATAGGGATTGTCTATATTAGAGGTTGGACTGGAATGGGGTGGATGGTTTGGGGAAATATCATAATGGCCATTGGACTTCTTTTTTACCTTGGATTGGAGATATTTTGTATTTTCCGCAAACGGGCGTATAAATGGAAATCAGCTAAATGATTTTCATTTATACCAATATAAATATGCCAGCTAATAGAAGATAATCATTCCATTAACGGGGGCCTTTGCTGAACAAGCAGCCGCCATTTGTTCAAGTAAAGGACAGGAATGTTGAACAACGTTGATTAATGGAGGGATTAGATGAGGGAAGGGAAACAAAGATTATATCTCAATATGATTTTTGGCTCAGTTGGATTGTTATTGGTTGCTTTAGCAGCAATGAGATATATTGCAGAAGGACTCAATAGTGGTAATAACCGTGGATATCTAATAGTATTATTTGGTTTTATATTTACAATGAACTATGTTAATTTCCTTGAAGAAAAAGCTGGAGTAAGCAAAAAGATTACGTGGATTAGAGCCATCATCTCCATAATTTTGTTATTTGTAATATCATATTATTTATTTTTCTAGTTATTATACATACGGGGGCAATAACGGAAAATCAGCTAACTTGATCCGCCTATTACTCTTATTCAATTATTGGGCAGGATAATTGAATAAGGTTGTTGGATTTTTATGGTAATATATACAATGTATATTTTATTTTTATGGTGAGGATGTGTTTAGTATTTTATCAACTAATTTTGACTCTTATTATATAAATAATGGAAAAACAGTCACTGTTCGGCAAGCAACGATACTGGATGCAGAAAGAATGTTGGTTGCTGCTACGAAAGCATTGGTAGATGCTCCATATATGCTAAGTACCGTTGAGGATACACAGAAGTTAACACTTGAAGATATGGAGAAGGTGTTAAGTATGATTGTGAAAAATCCAAATTATGTACAATTTATTGCTGAAGTTGATGGAAGACTTGTTGGTGCTATCGATTTTAGAAACGGTGACAAAGAGAAAATTAGCCATCAAGGTGCTTTTGGAATGACAGTGCTCCCTGAGTACCGTAATTATGGTATTGGAAGAGCATTATTAGAAACATTAATCAATTGGGCAAAAAATAATAGCAAAATTGAAAAAGTTTGTCTTGAAGTAATGGAAGATAATATTGGGGCAATTAAATTATATAAAACAATGGGATTTGTTGAAGAAGGAAGAAAAACAAAAGGTGTAAAGATAGAAAACAGTTATCAGGATTTAATACTAATGGCTTTATTTGTTTAAAGTTATCTTGTTGAACTAACGGGGCTTATCCAGAACAGGGGAAGCTCCTCTTTTAATGAAAACTTTCCTTGAGTAAGCTGCTCTTTTTTGAAATGATTGGTATTAAATTAAAGGGCAGTTTAGTGGAAGAAGAAGTATTTTAATATAAGAAGACAGGAGGGATAAAATGGCTCTAATTTGTTTTGAAGGAGCAAGTGCAGTAGGGAAAACAACAACGGCTAATGAAATTGCAAGAAAAACGAATACATATATTATTCCAGAGGTAAATCTTTTATTCAAACGTCCTAAAAATGAATCAAAAACTTGGTATTTAGAACGCCAAGTAGAACGTTGGCATATTGCACAAGAAAAACTTAAAGAATATGATACGGTTATTCTCGATGGTGACATATTTCAACCGATAAGTTACAACTGGTGTTTTGACTTTAAACTATTTAATCAAAATTTGGATTTTATTTATGATTTTTATCTAAAGGAGATTAAAGCAGGTAGAATAAAGTTTCCAGATAAATATTTTTATTTATACACTAGCAAATCAAATCTAAAGTACCGTAAGGAAAATGATGTTACAAGAAAAAGAGGGAATTTTGAAAAACATTTAGAAATTGTAGAACCACACCGACTTTATTATGAAGCGTTAAATCAATTTGTACCTAATTATGTTCAACCGATGGAAGCAAAGAACATAGAAAGAAACATAATAGTGATTATTGATAATTTGCCTTCATCTTCTTTAAGTTGGAGTTCAGAAAAGTTACTTCATAGCATTACAAATTGGTTAAAAAATAACAAGGCATAACTTATTCAACTATCGGGGGCAATTGCTGAATAAGGGAAGTCACTTTTTTCTAACGAGTAGAATAGTTCTATTACATTTTCTAATTATTAACCAAGCTAAGGAGATGAGTATGGAAGTGTCTTGGGAAGGTTTTCTAGATCAAATTGGTTTAAATCAAGATATAAGACAAAAAGCTGATTTAAAGGTATTGATAGAATTTCCATTAGCAGAACCAAAAACAGATTTGTTAATAAGCTTATTTGACTACATATCAAGTATTTATGGTTCCGAAAAATGCACTATTCTTTGGTGGTATGAACCAAACTGCATTAATGGCAAAAACATAAGTAAACCATATACTAAAACCATTAGCCAAGATGAATTGAAATATTTACAGGATTTATGGGGAAGAATTGCTGGTGATTATATATTGTTCTTGCCTGAAGAATTCAATTTAAAAGTTGATACCAGCGATGAAGAAGAGTTTATTGGAGTATGTTTAACCAAATACAATCAACTGCTATTAAAAACTCCTGATGCAAATGAAGTATTGTATTTACGTCTAAATGAATGAATTTTCTTATTCAGCTAAAGGGGGCAATAGCTGAAGATAGATCCGATAGCTACTCAACTTATTAATAACGGAGCACCTCTATAATTGATTCAAAGCCTTTCGGGACATGAGAAAAGAGAGACGATAAAGATCTAAAGTTAATGGAAAGCTTCGACAGTACTTCTATTGTAAATATTTTTAACCTATTAGAGCCTCGACCTGGTATGGGATGGGGCTCTTTATTTTTGTACAGGGTCATATAGTTGATGTTCATCAGATTGTGGTTTTGATCGCCTATGCTGTAGTCAATATACGCCGTTCACAAATAGATTTATCAAACAGATCACCGACTCTGTCAGGTTCCTCGTCCATCCTTTAGATAACCTAAATGTTTTCTTACTTTTATCATCCCCCAAATAGGGTATAGAAGTACTATATCCTATTTTCCTAGTTCAGAGGAAGGTAGAAGACTAATAGAAAGGGTTGATAATTGGTGGAAGAATCAAATGATCAAAAAAAGTATAGGAAGAAAAAGATCACGCCTCTTAAAACAGGGATTGTCTCCTTTATATTAGGTGTGTTGGTCATGTTTCTCGTTGTGGAAGGTTTTAATTTTCCAATTGGGTCTGAAATGAATGGATCTGAAGGGGCCTCATCTCAACCAAAGGCCGTGAAGGTTAGCGCAGAAGGGAATGACGATAATCGATCCATCGCAGAAGCAGTGAAGAAGAGCCGTTCGTCGGTTGTCAGTGTTGTGAAGTTCGAAGGTGGTAATATGTTTGAAGGGTCTGATCCGAGGCCTGCTGGCTCTGGTTCAGGGGTGATTTATGAAAAACAAGACGGTAAGGCTTATATTGTCACCAATCATCACGTGGTAGAAGGAGCAAGTCAGCTTGAAGTAACGTTGAACGATGGTTCTAAGATTCCTGCAAAATTGTTAGGTTCGGACGCTCTCTTGGACCTGGCCGTTCTTGAAGTGGATGCAGAAAAAGTGAAGCATGTGATTGACATAGGGGAATCCTCCAGCCTGGAGCCTGGTCAACGTGCCATCGCGATCGGAAATCCTTTAGGGTTCCTGGCAGGTACCGTCACGGCAGGTGTTATAAGTGCCGCCGACCGTTCTATGCCCGTGGATGTGAACAAGGATGGAGTAGTGGACTGGCAGTCTGAAGTCATCCAAACCGATGCTTCCATTAATCCTGGAAACTCTGGTGGTGCCCTTATTAATTTGGATGGAGAATTGATCGGGATCAATTCTTCTAAAATCGCCATGGAAAACGTAGAAGGAATTGGCTTTGCCATTCCAGTGGACATCGCCATTCCGGTTTTGAAAGATCTAAAGGAGTTTGGGGAAGTGAAGCGTCCTTACATCGGCATTGTTCCTGTTTCGTTATCCGAAATTCCGTCGCAATACTATGATACACCTCTCAATCTTCCGGAAGAAGTGAAGGAAGGAATCGTTGTGAGACAAGCGGATCCGGGTTCACCTGCCGAAGAAGCCGGTCTGCAGCAATATGATGTCATCACCATGATCGATGGTGAAAAAGTAGAAAAGGTTAGTGACCTTAGAAAGTATTTATACAATGAAAAAGAAGTAGGGTCAAAGGTTGAAGTGACTTACTATCGAGATGGAGAAAAGGTGAACTCGACTTTAACGTTGAGTGAACAAGAGGAATAGACCATATATGTTAAAATGGGTCAGCCCCAAGTATTATGCAGTGCTACTTGGGGCTGACCCTTTTCTGTTATTTATCCTGCTTTTTTAATTCAAAGTATTTGTCCATCACCCGTTTGGAAATGATCTTATTAATATAGGGGTCGTGTTTCTGGTGAGACCATGGTACGACGGTGGAAAAGGCGATTTCAGGATGATCGAACGGTGCGTATCCAACCAGAGAAGTGTTGTAGGTTGGTTTCGCCTTCTCCATATTCGGTCCCTTGTAAAACGCCTCAGCTGTTCCTGACTTTCCGGCTGCATTATACGGTGCATCTTTGAAAAGGTTTGCCGTCCCTTCTGCACCGTGAAAGACACGGTAGAAGCCTTTCTGAATATGCTGGATCTCCTCTTGTGTGGCATCGATCCGGTTCAATACTTCCGGTTCCTTCTTATAAACGATGCTTCCTAGGGCAGGGGATTGGTTGGAAGGTTCCCGAACCTCTTTTAACAGATGGGGTTGTACGCGTTCCCCACCGTTTGCGATGGCTGATACGTACTGAACCAGCTGCATGGGTGTGTAGGTATCGTATTGTCCGATCGCAAAGTCTAGAAGTAAACCAGGATGTTCGGCGGTTCCTTCATATCCAGGTGATTCCCCGGGGAGATCAATTCCTGTCGGGACACCCAGTCCCATTTGGGCAAAGTGTTCCCTGAATGTTCGGAATGGTTCACCATTCAGTTGAATCGGTGCTTCTGGAACATATCTGTTTCCTGCAATCCGGAGTGCGACTTTCCACATGTAGGAGTTGGAGGATTTCTCCAGTGCGTATAGATCACTGATTGGTTCCGAATTTTGGCCCCATTCGTTGAACCAGGATGATTTCTTAGGCGTTCCTTTAATATAAAGAGGTTCATCCACAATCCTTTCCCCCGGCTTAAGATGATTCGTCATATAACCGGTTAAAAGGGTGGCACCTTTGACAACAGATCCGGACTCATAGGAAGAAGTGAAGGTCCCTAATGAATAATCCTGAAACTTGATCTTCCCATTCGGAAGAATTTCCTCCATTTTTTGACCGACCATCGCTTCGATTTCCCCTGTGTAAGGATCCATCATGACGACGAATGCCCGATCTAAATAAGGAGATCCTTTTGTCCCGATATGTTTGGTCAGCTCTTCCTGGATGATCTCTTCAATCGCTTTTTGCAGTTCGACATCGATGCTTAACACGAGGTCTTTCCCGCTGTCTCCTGGTTGAATGACCTTAGTGTCAACGACTTCCCCGTCTTTGATGACATTTTTCACCTTCTTTTTCTGCCCTCTTAACAGGTCTTCATATTCAAGCTCCAGGTAGCTGGTTCCAACACGGTCATTACGATTGTAGCCTTCAGCTAAATATTCATGAAGCAGGTCTTTAGGAAGTCCCGCCCTCGTCGAAGACACGTCACCAAGCACGGAACGCAGAGTATGATCCAATGGATAAGACCTGGTCCAATCCGTTGTGACATTCACTCCTGGCATTTCGTCGAGATGAGCACTCACTTGTGCATATTCCATGATGGTGACCCCTTTATTTTTTATCATTTGGGGGGAGAGTGCATACCCACTTGACATGTTTTGATAGATGGCCAGTGCTTCAAGTTCTTCCTTCGAAAAAGAGGAGAACTCCTTTTCACTGATCCGGTCCAACGTTAATTGATAAATCCTCTGATCGGCTTCCTTCACTGATACACCCTGCTCGCTTTGGATACGGTCAATCTCTGAAGGGGATACTTTCTGATCGGCCTTGGAAGGGTTCATCCGTATCCAATAATCCTTTTTATCCCTTTCGGTAATTGACTCGGTGTTCACGTCAATCAGGTTGGCCAACTTCCTTGATACTTCTAATCGCTCTTTCTGAGTCGAATCCGATGTCCGGATAAAGGTGATCGCTCTCTGTGGTTTATTACCGACAATCAGCTTCCCGTTTCGATCATATATATTCCCTCTTGGCACAGGAGAATTCACCATCAGGCTTTCATTTTTCTCAACGGTTTTCTCATAGGACTGGCCATTGGCAATCTGGACCACTCCCAATCTCACGATCAACGCACTGAACAGAATGAAAACCGTAACAAATAGAATCCTCATCCGCTTAGGAAGAAAGGTCCTGGTCACTCGTTGCGTCCTTACTTTTTTCTTCATTTCAATCACCATTTGTATTTCTGACTTCATTACAATTAAAACAAACACATGACAATAACCCAAGAAATATGCTAAATCGTTCATAAAATTGTTTCATGTTTCTTAATGGTTTGAAATAATTGGGATATATATGGAATGGAGTAGGGATTAGAAAAGTAGCTAGGGAGGTTGCATTATGAATCGTACACAATTTGCTTATTTAGAAGTCATCAAGCAACAATTTGAACACATTAAAAAATGTGTAGAAGAGGCTATTGAACAACTGACAGAATCAACCTTACATTGAAAATCAAATGAAGAATCGAACAGTATCCAGATCATTATACAATACCGTCATGGAAATAAGAATTCACGTTGGATCGACTTTCTTACTTCTGATGGAAAAAGCAAACCAGGATAAGGAATGTGAAATTCATGTATAGGGGGGCATTAATTGAATAGTAAAAAAAATGGTCAGGGGCACGATTTTCTGACCATTTTTATGCAAATATGATTGTTTTTCTGCTACAAATAGTTCTAAAATTTCGTTTGTTAATTAGAAGTTTGTACTTCAAAACAGAACCCGTTATGCAAATGCATGCCTTTTTCATTGGTTACCTCTGGAATTATTTTTTTAAAACACTCATTTGTTTATCATTATATATTCGTGGTAAACAAGAACTAAGTACTTACAGACTACACTTACAAGGGAGAGAGTTATAATGAAAGTAAGAAATTTATTACTAACATTACCGCTGAGTGCAGGACTGGTTTTAGCCGGTTGTGGAAATGATGAAGGTGCCGAAGAGGAAGACAATAATATGGAACAGCAGGACACTTCACAAGGTGAAAGCAATACGGATCAAGGATCAGAAAACGAAGATTCTATGAATGAAGATAAAGCGGATGAAGAAGATAATGAAGGTATGCTCAATGAAGATCCTTCAGGTGAAACATTGAATGATGATGAGGTGGATAAGGACGATAAAGCATCAGAAGAACAATAGAACTCATTCTAAAAAGGGCTCAGCTGATAACGGGTATTATGACAACTAATATGCACTATAAATTGAACAGAAGAAGCTCGGATGACAAAAGGTCTCCGGCTTTTTCTTTTTGAGTTGAGTGGAGGACTATATATTTTTTTGCCGTGAAGATCTTCCCTGTTTTTTTACATCTAGATGTTAAAATAGAAATATAAGTATTCCATTAACGGGCAGTTTAACTGAAGAAGTATAATAGAGTCATTAAGTAAAGTTAACCTATTGGCACCATTTTGTAGAATTGAGAATAAAGTAGAAAAGATATTACATTGAAAATAAAAAGCAGATCTTCTTGCATTTATTGGATAATAGCGTTACGATATTATAATTTGCAAAATTACAACAATTTTATAAAGAGGGTTTAATAATAATGGAAGAACTCATTTATCGATCTATTCAAAGAAAAAAAATTGCACTAAAGATATTAAACGAATTAGACCTCATTGAAAAATGGGGAGAAGTTGGTGAAGTCCATCTGGTTGGAGCTACAGCATATAACCTCATGGTAAATCATGATATTGATATAGAGACTTTCTGTGACATCCCATGTCCCCAAAACGTGTTTAAAGTACTCGGAGACTTGGCTAACCATAGTGGTGTGGTAGAAATTAAGTTTCATAACTATATGAATTCTCCATTTAAAGGTTTATATTCAAAATTAACGTATCGTTATCCAGATAATACTGAAGGAATCCTCTGGAATGTAGACATGTGGCTATTTCCTTCCAACCATACCGGTCCACTATCTAGGGACTTGGTGGGGTTTATGAATAAAGTGATAACAGATAAAAGTCGTAAATCAATCTTAGATATCAAGGAACACCTTGTAAGATTGGGATTGAACTATCCTTCTGTATTTATATACCGAGCTGTTTTGGTTGATGGTATTGAGGGGATTAATCATTTCTTAGACTGGATTAACAATCAGGATTTAAAAGAAACGTTTAAATTAGAGACGTTGACCGGAGTAATTAAGGAATGAGATTTGAAAGGTGAGATGATCATGAAAGGAAATAAAGGTATATGGGAAAGACAATATGATCAGATAGAAGATAACTTATGGGGATTGAGGCCAATACAAACATTGGTTGATTACTCCGCATTAGTAAAAGAAGGAAAGGTCTTAGACCTGGGAATAGGTGAAGGAAGGAATGCTCTCTACTTTGCCAACAAAGGGTATGAGGTTGTAGGTATTGACATTTCAGATACCGCAATCAAGCGCTCATTAACTGCGGCTAAAGAAATAGGAGTAACAATCAAAGCAGAAGTAAAGGATTTGACGAGCTTTCAAATAGAAGAAAATACATATTCTTTAATCATTCTTGCAAATGTCCTCAATTTTTTTAACGATAAAGAGATAAAAGAAATCATTAAGAGAGCAAAAAAAGGATTAATACCAGGGGGCCTCATTTATATCAATGTCTTTGATGTGAATGATCCAAGTTACGAAAAGAATGTAAGAAGTGCTCAAAAAAAAGGTGAGTATACATTTTATCGCCCCAAGTCAGATACCTACATTCACTTTTTTACACAGAAAGAATTAGATCATTATTTTAACGGATATGAAAAGATTAAGGCATCTGAGACCTTCATGCTGGATATAGGTCACGGTGAGCCACATTATCATAGTACGATTGAAGTGTTATATGAAAAATAAACAGACCAACAATATAACAAATATTCTAGAATTAGCAGGCTTGCTCGTAAATGAGTTGGACCTGCTATTTCTCATTTTGGTAAGGCAATCACTGTAGCAATCTAGTCAACAGTTCAACTGTAACTACTTTTTAGGAAGATAAATGTACACCAGCCGTTTATAACTCTGAATAACCTCGATTTCGCCCTCTCTATCGCTTAAATATGATAGCATTGAAAATAATGGATATTCCAATCATGGAAAGATCGGCGGGGGTGAAAAAGTAATACTCTCAATTTGGAATCGATTAAGGAGAAAATTTTATGATTACAAGTAAGATGTCAAAGTTAAATTTAGTCCAGTTTGACAAGAAAGACATCCCGGGTTTAATTGAACTGTCTGAATCAGTTGGGTGGGATTATGATAAACACGAGATTGGTACAATTATGTCATCTGGTAAAGTATTCGGCCATAAGAATACTGAAGGGGAAATTGTTTCAAGTGCCGCCATAATCCCCTATGAAGCCAGTTTCGCCTCCATTGGCATGGTAATAGTCAACAAAGAGTATAGAGGGATGGGATTAGGAAAAGAAGCGACACAACAATGTATGAATTCACTTACAAGTGACATTGCAGTCATGCTAATTTCGACTGAAGACGGGAAGCCTCTCTATGAAAAAATGGGGTTTAAAATCGTTGGGCGTGTGCACAAGTACATATGCGACACCTATTCATCTTCTAATCTAACCAATAGAACAGTTACCATTGAACATTTTAATGAAAACGACTTACATAAAATAATTGAGTTAGATGAAGCGGCTTTTGGAGATAAAAGAAGCAACTTTCTTAAACATAGAATCAATCAATCCGAGGAATGTTTAGTAGTGAAAGATAACATAGGGGACATAATAGGGTTTGGATTATCTATAATAGGACCAATCAATCTAATAATAGGTCCTATTGTGGCACCGGATGCTCAGATAGCATCACTGATTCTAAATAAGCTGGCTACTGAACATCAAGGCAAATTAAGGATTGACATACCATCGGGTAATGGAGTGTTTATGGAAGCCGTAGAGAAATGGGGGTTTGTAAACGTGAGTAATCCACCAATTATGATGTTTAATTCAACTAAGATGCCCCAGAGAAATGGTGAATTATTTGGAATTGCTGCTCAGGTATTTGGGTAAGATAGATCGATATTTAAAATTGGCTACCTGAATGTCAGCTGCTTCTTTATTCAAGTAAAGGGCAGTTTAATGGAACAAGGTCAATAGATAATTCTAGTAACACTATTGGAAAATTTATAATAACAAAGGGAAGTGGGAGATTTGTCAACCCATATTAGGGTAAGAGCAGGGGCAATAATTATTAAAGATGATTTGATTCTATTAACTGAATATAATGACCCGATAAGAGGAATTGTTTATGATTTACCTGCTGGTGGAGTGGAACCGAACGAATCTATTAGCGAAGCAGTAAAAAGAGAATCAATGGAAGAGGCGTGCATTAACGTAGAAGTTGGTCCATTAGCTTTTGTTTACGAATATGTCCCGCACCTCAATAACAATAAATATGGGAAAACTCATACATTAGTAATGATGTTTGAGTGTGTGATTAAACAGGGGTCTTTCCCTAAACTACCAGAAAATCCAGACCCTAATCAGACCGGTGTTAAGTGGATACCACTAGCAGAATTAGAAAAAATAGAACTTTATGCAAATATTCAAAACCAATTAAAGAACTATACATTAGATAAACGAAATATCAAAGTGATTGAAGAACATACTATGCAACGCTCTGCTAATTTGTAAATAGAATCACTAATAGCATTTTAATTCTATTAATCTAAATGCAGAAATACGTTATTCAGTTATAGATGGCAATAACAGAAGATCAGTTAAAGAGATCAGGGTTTTTGCCCTAATTCAATTATTGGGCAGGATAGTTTAATAAAAAATTAACTTAGGGGGAAAATAATGAACTTAGAGCAGTTCGAACAGCATATTAAAAAACTCTTTGATGAAGAGTTATTAGAAGAACTTGATGACGATTACGGTTTTACTAATAAGTCGAATAATTCGATTTCAACAATTGGATATTCTACAAATTTATCTATCGAAACAATTGAAAAAGCTGCGTCGAACAATGTGGATTTGATGGTTACTCATCACGATGCCTGGGATTTTATTTATGGATTAAGAAAGGAATGCCTAAAGAAATTACAAGAGCATAATATTAGTCACTTCTGGATACACGGTCCTTTAGACTTTAGTGAATTTGGCACCTGTACTTCTCTTATGAATGTTGTTGGTATAGATAAGATTATTAAATACTCGGTTTATGATAATGGGGATGTTCCTGGTATAGGAGAATTTAGCGAGCCTATTGATTTTAACTTTCTTGTTCAAAAAATGAGAGATGAGTTAGAGGAGCCAGTTAGAGCTTGGAGGAATAATGTTAAGAAAGTAAAGAAGGTTGGAGTGTTAACAGGTGCAGGGCATTCTTCAAACCATCTAAAAATAGCAGTTGAAGAAGGTTGTGATACCTATATAACAGGAGAAGCAACCTTGTACACTATTCAATATGCTCAATTTGTAGGGATTAATCTTTTAGTTGGCAGTCACACTTTTACAGAGATATTCGGTGTAGAAAGTCTAGCAAATAAACTCCAGAATTTAGATAAAGACATTAAACTTGTTAAGTTAAAGGAAGAGCACTTTGAGTTCAATCATAAATGATTTTTATTTTTTTCCGACTTTGTGAAGTATTGTACTTAAACAAACGGGGGCAATAAC